>NZ_JBQAFE010000002.1:0-795023 GCF_051915685.1 Bacillus cereus group sp. MYBK5-2 | reverse complement strand
GCTTTTGCTATTTCTCTTGCTTTTTCTTCTTCTTTAGCTTTTGCTATTTCTTTTGCTTTTACTTCTTCTTTAACTTTTACTTCTTCTTTAGCCTTTACTATTTCTTGCGCTTTCTCTTCTTCTTTAGATTTTACTTCTTCTTTAGCCTTTACTATTTCTTGCGCTTTCTCTTCTTCTTTAACTTTTACTTCTTCTTTAATTTTTGCCTCTTCTTTAGGTTTTACTATTTCTTGCGCTTTCTCTTCTTCTTTAACTTTTACTACTTTTGCCTCTTCTTTAGGCTTTACTATTTCTTGTGCTTTCGTTGTTTCTTTCGCTTTTGCTACTTTCTGCGTCTTTACTTCTTTCTTTTCTTTAACTGATTTTTGTACTTTCGCTACTTGCTTCGTTTTCTCTTCAGTTTTCTTTTCAGTTGGTGCTGTACTTGATAGGAAAGAAACGTTTGCATAAGCAGTTTTTCCTTTATACTCAAATTGCAACCATCCGTCTTTTACTTGATGCGTTGATTCAATTACATCATCTTTTTTTAGTCTGCCAAGAATTTCTGAATCTGTGTTTGCTTCAGTACGTACATTTAACAAATTCGCCGTTACATGATATACATCTTTTGTAAACTCCGAACTTACAAACACTTCTTTACCATTCAACTCAATTTTTGACCAGCCATCTTCGGTATTTATGACTTTTAATTCTTGCCCATTCTTTACTTTTTCGACCACTTTTGATTCTGTAGTCGGTTTTTCACGTACGTTAAGTACATCTGCTGTTACGATTGTTTCTGCGGTAGCAGTTGTGGTAAACGCTCCCAATCCAAAAACAGTTGCTGTTGCTGCGCCAATTACTTTTTTCATATTAGCCTCCATTAAATTTTTTTGAATTTTATCAAATGCCTCCGTAAAATTGTATAATTTTACATAATATCAAAACATTTGCAACAGTATATTAATATTGTTTAATATACTGTTATTAAAACTCCTTACTCCAATACTATCAAATTCTCATTTCTAATTCTATATATTATAAATCTCCTTATCTTTTATAAAAGCTCCATGCCCTTCTTCACACTAAATAGTTGTGGCAATTCCCGCCAAAAATAAACTTACGATTGCTAAAATTTGAGTAGCGACAATAGCCCCTCTTAAATGAAACTTATAATCTTTATATCCTTTCATACCTTCCGTACTAGGAATCACAACAAACCTTGGAGTAATCCAGCAAAAAATTAGCCAATCAATTATAAGTAAATCTACTAAATTGCAAATCATTAAAATACCAAAAGTGTGTAAATAGGCATCCATATACATTAACTTTTCATGCTTATGTAGTATATATGTAGAAAGGAAAGGAGTACCGAAAAGAATAGTATTATATACAATATTAAAATAAATGGTTTGCTTTTTTTCATGAATCGATTTTGGAAAAACTACTTTTTGAATATCTTTCGGATAATCAGTTAACGAAAGTCGAGGATTATAATATAAGGACCCTAAAATCATTACGGATAGTACAATAGACATGATGACACCAACGTACATCATTTGCTCAAATTGATTCATATGCTTCATTCACCCTTTTCTGTAATTACTATGATGGTCATTCACTTAATTACATATTGTATGTACGTACATAATCAAAAATTAACAACTAGCTTTAATAGCGAAGCAAAATTGTTGCAATGCAAATGCAAGTTTAATACAGTGGAAGCCTAATTGATACAGATAGGATTGGTGAAACCTATGAAAATTGAACATATTGCAATTTGGGTAAATGACTTAGAATGTATGCGTGATTTTTATATGAAATACTTTAATGGTAAAGCAAACTCTTTATATCATAATAAAACGAAACAATTTGAATCTTATTTTATTACGTTCGAATCTGGAGCAAGACTTGAACTTATGCGTAAAAAAGGGATTGAAAATAAGCCTAATTTAAACATAACCGGCTATACTCATATGGCTTTTTCTGTCGGTAGTGAAGAACGTGTGAATGAACTAACAAAGGTGATAAAAGATGCTGGTTATCCTTTATTAAATGGACCACGTTTTACTGGAGATGGCTATTATGAAAGTGTAATAGGCGATCCAGAAGGCAATCAAATAGAAATTACGATTTAACTTACCCTTTTCCACCACCTCCGTATTTTTCCACAGATTAGGCGGTGCTGTTGTTGAGGTGCCAAATGAGGCAACTGCTTACTTTTACCGAAAAGCACTATCAAACATGCCAATATTTGCTACTTGGGGGCAATCAGAAGGTGCTGGTGGAAGTATTCGATGGGTTGAAGATTTCCGCTTGGCAATGCTCCCCTTTACAAAGGGTGTCTACGTTAATACACCTGACCTTTCCATTAAAAATTGGCCAGATGCATACTTCAGTTGCAGCTTTGACCGATTAATGAAAGTAAAAGCGAAATACGATCCGAAAAATGTTTTTAACTTTCCGCAAAGTATTCCGCTTTTTTAAACTATATATTCCACCTAATATATCAAAATATAAAACATCCATTTTTTTATGGGTGTTTTACAAAAAGAGTTTACATAATATAATTATTAGTTGCTTCTTTTACTAAATATCTATTCAACAATCGAAAGTAACACTTTCTCAAGGTCTTTTTTAGATAACATACTTTCGTTTATATAGCCATTCTTTTAATTGTACTTCATCCAAAGCTCCGTTCCCCTCTCATAATCCTTCACACTATATTCGCTCGTTTTTCACAAAAGGTTCATTTTACATGAAAATTTATTTATTACAATAAAAATATAAGGTATATTTTTATGAAAAGGAGGAATTCAATAATGAATACAGAGGATAAAATTCACGCTGAAAAAGTGTTAAAAAATCTATTCATCGGATCACAAGTTGATGGATTACAATTTGGTATTTCTCCAGGCGCTATAAAGATTCATTTCACAAACTTTCACGACTCAGTTGATTATGACGGACAATTATATATCAATATCGAATCCAAATGGTGTTTATTTAATAAACCTCAAAAAAGCTACCCATTAAATGAAGATGAATTTGAAGTTTATTCTGAGAAAGAAGAATATGAAAGAATATGTAAGATAAGAAGACAAAAAGTTACCGATATACAACTTGGCTTAGAAAGCCCTCATTTAATTATTACATTAGAGAGTGGACAAATTATTTTTTTAAATGGTTTTCATGATTATTATGAATGTTGGCAAGCTGGTGTCCTATGTGAGCAATGGCTTGTAGTCGCTGCACCTGGGAATGAAATCGCCACTTGGGCTCCCGATGAGTTTACCGATAAGTAAACTGTCTTCACGAAGAAGAAACGAAGATATTTTATGAAGTACTATACTAATGAACTACATAATCATTTCTATTACACGTAAACAAAATGACGATTTTACTTTAATAGAACTCACTTTATTAAAGTTGAAAGGATGATAATGATGGCATGTGTCCATGATTTTGGAATAATTGACGATTTTACTTCTCAAAAAAATTACGAAGATTATACACCAGAGAAACATCATTGTATATCTGTTGATGATGATATTATCAGTAGTTTAAATCAAAATTTATCAATTATGAAAACCTACTTCCATACAGTCAAAAATCAGAAATACGGTTTAGCTTATTGTGGTATTACAATTATCCCGCCTGAATCATTAGCAATTTTCTATGAAACAGTTACATCCTCAAAGTTCTTCAGAAAATCTGATGAGCTGAATGAGTTAGCTTCAAAAATTGTACAAGCTGCAGCAGAACAGAAGTACATGATCCATTATGGGGTTTAAATGTAATTCAAAAAATGCTTAGGATTTCTCCGAAGCATTTTTTGTATGTTACTAATACATTTATTCCTTAACCATTTAGTCAATGCTTGAGCCTATGGACCCATCTTTTACAAGTGAGGGCGCCCCTATTAATCTAAATAAGCGTCTCATTTCCAATCTTCCAGCTAAACCATCTCCCGTGCCCTTCTGTTTCTCCAACCGTTTCACGATATTCGTTTCCGTTAATATAATAATCAATATGAAGGTCACGATCCCACATGTTGTTATACAGGTGGAATACATCACGTTTTGCGCCAATTTCTTGTATTTGTTTTTCTAACTTATGTTTTACTTGTTCTGGTATTTGATTTGCAACATGTGTATGGAAAATACAAATAACAGCTTCTTCACTTATTTGTTCAATAATAGATGATAATAGCTCTACACCGTCTCCTTCTATTAATTGGACAGATTCATTTTTCACTAAAGATGCAGCTTGATCAAACATCTCAAGCCTTTCTTTATGTTCTGGCCAAATTAAAGCACGTAACCATAAATAATCTTCCTTATTATGTAAATCATTCACATGTAAGTCCAGTCCAATTCTTTCTACGACAGATGGGCTTTCTTTTAGAAAATGCGGCACATTCGTCCCTCTTATTTCAGAAGTTACATGCACATTTGAATTTATATTTCCGTACATTTCATCCGTCCCGTACGAATAACTATATTGGTCCCAGAACAGTTGCAACCCAGAACTTGTCCCAATTTCAATTAACGCTAACGGCTTCTTCACTTTGTTAAATATGTAGCAGAAACTTGGGTATAAGTATGCGCACCGTCTTACTTCATTTGTTTGAACGAGTTTCGTTTGTAACAAAGTAATGATTTCTTCTCGGTACTCTTTACAGAAATCTTTAAAATGATTAAAAGCTTTATCTAAATTTGTATCAGCATTTTCAACTAAACTACTATAATACGTTTTTAAATGATGTTCTTTCCCTGCTAACAATAAATAATGTACTGCACCTAATAGTAAGTTTGGGACTGGTTGACCTACCTGAGCATAGGACGATAGTGTAAGTACTTCCTCATCTTCAGCAATTTTCATTGATAAATATTCATATAAATCACTTGACCCTTTACATTCCTTTATTGAAAAGTTTCGAAATAAGTTTGAAATTTGCTCTTTTGTACACATTAGAGTCCCTCCTTTTTATTTTTCAGAATAATCTTACCATTACAGAAAGAATAATTCCATAAAAAGGTACTCGATTTAGTCACTTAAGGATACGTAAGCTTTTTCGAGATAATTTCAAACTGTAATTTTTTTCTATTTATCACCTTAAAAGAGCTTGTTAAATAAGATTTTTAGCGAATAAAACGTTAAATAGTTTAAAATTATCAGATAACACTAGATATTTTAGTCTATTAATTATTATAATAGAGTATGAGATGGTTATATAATTGAGACAAAAAAGGTATACAACTAGGTGGGGCCTAGGCGGTGTTTCTCTTTTACGGCTTAGACATAGAAAACACCTACACTTTTTTGCCAATATAGGGGATGGAGAGATTATCATGAGCAACATGCAGCAAAAAACAGACGTTATCTTAATTGGTGCAGGAATTATGAGTGCAACGTTAGGCTCATTACTAAAAGAATTAGCACCAGAATGGGAAATTAAAGTTTTTGAAAAACTCGCAAGTGCCGGGGAAGAAAGCTCTAACGAATGGAATAATGCAGGTACAGGGCATTCTGCGCTATGCGAACTGAACTATACTTCCGAAAAAGCTGACGGATCTATAGATATTAGTAAGGCTGTAAAAGTGAATGAGCAATTCCAGCTTTCAAGACAATTTTGGGCATATCTTGTAAAGAGCAAATTAATTCGTAATCCACAAGATTTTATTATGCCACTACCTCATATGAGTTTAGTACAAGGGGAAAAAAATGTTGAGTTTCTAAAAAACCGTTTTGAAGCGCTTTCAAAAAATCCACTGTTTCAAGGAATGGAATTTTCTGATGCTCCTGAAACATTAAAAAAATGGCTTCCACTCATTATGGAAGGCCGCACATCTAATGAACCGATGGCGGCAACGAAGATTGACTCTGGAACAGATGTTAACTTCGGTGCATTAACACGTATGTTGTTTGATTACTTAAAAACAAAAAATGTCGAGCTAAACTACAAGCATAGTGTCGAAAATATTAAGCGCACGAAAAATGGTTTGTGGGAAGTAAAAGTACACGATATGAATAGTGGTAAAATTGAGCATCATACTGCTAAATTCGTCTTTATTGGCGGCGGTGGCGGTAGCCTACCTCTACTTCAAAAGACTGGTATCCCTGAATCAAAACATATCGGTGGATTCCCGGTAAGTGGACTATTTATGGTATGTAAAAACCAAAAAGTTGTAGAGCAACATCATGCGAAAGTGTACGGTAAAGCTAAGGTTGGTGCTCCGCCAATGTCTGTACCTCATCTAGATACGAGATATATAGACAATAAAAAAGCTTTACTGTTTGGACCATTCGCAGGCTTCTCACCTAAATTCTTAAAAACAGGTTCAAATCTTGACTTAATCGGTTCTGTAAAACCGAATAACGTCTTAACGATGTTAGCCGCTGGTGTAAAAGAAATGGGACTTACAAAATACTTAATTCAGCAAGTTATGTTATCACATGAAAAACGTATGGAAGAATTACGCGAATTCATTCCGAACGCGAAAAGTGAAGATTGGGATATTGTAGTTGCTGGGCAACGTGTACAAGTAATTAAAGATACTGATGCTGGCGGTAAAGGGACACTTCAATTTGGTACAGAAGTAGTAAGTGCAGCTGACGGCTCAATCGCCGCATTACTAGGCGCATCACCAGGTGCTTCTACTGCTGTTCACGTCATGCTTGAAGTATTAGAAAAATGTTTCCCAAGCCGCATGATAGAATGGGAAGAAAAAATAAAAGAAATGATTCCTTCATATGGCATTTCACTAACTGAAAATCCAAGATTGTTCCAAGATCTTCACACTTCTACTGGTCGTACACTTGGATTAAACGAAAAAGAAACTGTTCATAATTAATGAAGAAATAAAAAAACGTCCGATATATTCGGACGTTTTTTTGTCTACTAAAAATTATACTTATCAATATTATCTTTCGTAAATACAACTCGTTCTGGTAATACGATAATTCCATTCCCTTCTGCCTCATAATCATATCCTTGAATGGAGTTTGGCTCTACCTTCACTTTTCCAATTCCTTTTACTTCGAAGCTATCCCCTACTTTTAACTTCTTCCCTTTTACAACAATTTCATTTGCTACATACGTTGCGAGAGCACCTTGTTGTTTTACATCCCATAAACCAAATTGTGCTACTGTTCCTCGTTTTACGTAATCACGCATAACGTTTGGTGTAGAGAAGCCAGTTACGACAACCTTTTTATCCATTTTTAAATTTTCAGCTGCTTGTGCCATTGCCGGAAGTGCCGTTGCATCTGGACAAATGACTGCATTAATATCAGGATACGTTTTTAAAATATTCTCTCCTACTGACAAAGACTTTTGCGCATTATTTTCACCGTACTGCGTCGTTACAATTTCCCAGTTCGGATATTTCTTTTTAATAATTTCTTTCGCTTTCGTTACCCATTGGTTTTGATCCGTTACTGTCGGGCTAGAATAAAAGAAGGCTACTTTTCCTTTATCTCCAATTTGCTTTGAAGTCATTTCTATTAATAAATTAGCAAGTTGGTCTGGTGTTCCTTGGCTGATATAAAAGGAACGGTCTTTCGGATTCACATCAGAATCCCATGTTAACACCGTCATCCCTTTTTTCTTAGCACGTTGCAGTGATTGGGATAACCCATCCACTGACGTAGATGAAACCATAATCGCATCATAGTTTTGATTAATGAAATTGTTTATATATTTAACTTGCCCTGAAACACTCGCTTCAGACGGTCCATCATACTTCACTTGCACGCCTAACTTATCTCCCATCTCTTTTGCCCCTTCACCACCCGATGTGAAGAAACCAACTCCTGTTAATTTCGGAATAAATGCAAATTTCACATCATCAACCTTTTTCTTATCTGCCGTTTGGCTAGAACACGCAATTAAACCGATTAAACAAATACATACAATCAATACAATCCCCAGTTTTCTCTTCATGACATTTCCCCCTTATGCAAATTCTTTCTTTTCTCCGCTAAGAATTGATGTAATTTGAAATGTCTCATAATAACTGAAAGAATAAGGATAATACCTATTACTACATTGGATTGTTCATTTGTTAAACCCGTCATTTGCAAGCCATACTGCATGAGCCCAATGAAAATACTCGCCAGTACAGTACCAATAATGCTTCCTTTTCCGCCTGTAATAAGTGTACCGCCTAAGACGACTGCTGTAATGATTGGTAAAATTGTTTCACTTCCCATATCAGCACGTGCGGAACCGAAGTAGGCAGTTAAGAAAGCGCCTCCTAATCCACCTCCTAACCCTGAAAGTATGTAAGCAATAATGACTACTTTTTTCGTTTTAATCCCGGTGTATTTTGCTGCATTTTCGTTCGCACCTGTTAATTTTACATGGCGCCCGTATATAGTTCGGTGAAATAATACAGTACATAAAACTGTTAATACGATCAGTAGCCATAATAAATTCGGTATTCCTATAAAACTACCGTTTGCCAGTTGTACAAATGTGTCAGGTAAACCGCTTATTCCTTCGTACCCAGAAGCACCTGCCCCTCCTGAAATGACGAGGGCAATTCCCCCGTATAAAAACATCGTTCCGAGTGTAACGACGAGTGGTTCTACATCCGTCATTTTTATAATGAGTCCGTTTAAAGCGCCTGCTAAACAACTAATTATTAGGGCGATTATAACAGCAAACAAAATAGGTATTCCGTTCATCCAAAGTACACCGATTAAGATTGAAGTGAGCCCCATTATTGAGCCGATCGATACATCAATTCCTCCTGTTACTATAACAAAAGTCATTGGTATCGCCGCAATTGCGATAAATAGAAAATCATTTGTACTAAAAAGGAGATTACTAATATTTAAGAAATCACTATTTATTAAACTAAAAAGGATGAATTCTACAAGAAGTAATACAATTAGAACCCCTTCCCATCTATATACATACTTCATAGATTCATCCTCCTTTCTGCCTTCCACTTTTTCATAACACTATCTAATATGATGATAAGTAATAATAAAAAACCTGAAATAGCATTATTCCAAAATGCTGGTATTTTTAAAAAGACGAGTGAGCTACTTATTGTTTCTAAAAATAACGCTCCTAATGCAGCTCCAAATAAAGATCCTGTTCCTCCTTTTAAATGAATTCCTCCTAGTACAGCGGCTGCGATTACTTGTAATTCTAATCCTGTACCTGTTTGATTTGGCACGAAACCGATATTCATAACAAATATGCAACCAGCGAGCGCAGCGCTTATGCCTGAAATCATAAACGCATATATCTTCACTTTATTTACAGGTATACCAATAAGCCTCGCGCCATCTTCATTATCACCTACCGCATAAAAGTATCTTCCCAATGGCACTTTTCTTAAAAAGAAGTATAGTAGTAGTAAAATAATAAGAACGAACCATACAGTTATAGGTAAACCAAGAATGATGATAGATGACAGCTGCTTAAAATCGTTTGGAATATCTTCAATCCACTTCCCGCCTGTGAAAATTAACATTGTACCTCTAATAATTCCTAACATGCCTAATGTCATAATAATGGCTGGTACCCGAAACTTCGCAACTCCAATACCATTTACGAAACCGATAATGGCTCCAAGTATAATAGCTACAAATATCGACAAGAATGCACTATACCCATTCGTTAACATCATTCCGCAAACTGCTGCACTTAGCCCCATGCTTGAACCAACTGATACATCTATATTTTTCGTAAATAAGACGAACGATTGACCGATTGCTAGCACGACTAAAATAACGCTTGATTTCATCAGTAAAGATAACGAGTTAAATTGAATAAAACTAGGGTTTATCATTCCTACAATAGCTATATAAATTAGTAGTAACAGTATGATAGACGTTTCATGCATTTTTAATATATGTTTCATTCCGCTACACCTCCGTATGCAAGGCGCGTAACTTCATTCACACTCAGTTGTTCTTTTTCCATATGAGAAACAAATCGCCCATTTCTCATTACATATACACGGTTTACTAATTGGACAATTTCTTCAACATCTGAAGAGATTAATAAAATTGCGAGTCCTTCCCTTTTCATTTTTTTTATCGTCTCATACACTTCAAGCCTTGCTTTCGCATCAATTCCGCGAGTCGGCTCATCAAGAATAATAATTTTAGGATTACATGCAAGATACTTCGCAAGCACGACCTTCTGCTGATTACCTCCTGATAAAGATGCCAGTTCTTTATTCATATTCTGTACAACAATTCGGAACTGTTCTATAAACGAATTAACTAAAGCGCTTTCTTTTTCTTGATTTATAAAAAAGCGATTATTTTGATATAAACTTGCTGCTGTAATATTTTCTTTAACAGAAGCAATTGAGAAAATTCCATTTCTCGCCCTATCCTCTGGCACATAAACTAGTCCTTCGTCTAGCCTTTTATGCAAAGAACACGTATCAATTGATTTTCCACCCAATAAGATAGACCCTGATTTTATAGTTTTCAATCCAAATATCGCTTCTGCTAATTCCGTTCTGCCAGATCCTATAATGCCAGCAACACCTACAACCTCACCCGCATGTACAGTGAATGATATATTCTCGAATGCGTGACCATTTATATCAACCACTTCTAATATTTTTTTCGTCTTTACTGTCTCTTGAACTACTTCTATTTTCTCTTTCTGTTTATATCCTTTTGGCAATAGTCCCTCCATCAGCATGTCATATGTATAGTCACATACATCACCTTGGCTTACAACCATTCCATCACGTAGTATTGCTACTTTGTTGGCAATTTCAAAGATTTCTGGAAAACGATGTGTAATATAAATCATCCCGATTCCTTTTTCTTGTAAACTTTTCATCAACACAAAAAGACTCTTAATTTCGTGTGTTGTTAATGTCGATGTTGGCTCATCTAGAATAAGAATCTCAGCTTCTCTTATTAATCCTCTAACGATTTCTACTAACTGTTGTTGCGCAATCGATAATGCTCCTCCTAGTTTATTAAGGTCAATATCCCATCCTAAGCTGCTAATCAATTGCTGAATCTGTACTTTTAGTTTCTTTTTCTTTTCTTTTAACCCGATACACATATTTTCTTCAATAGTCATATGCGGAAAAATGAGTGGTTCTTGCGGTATTAAATAAATACCTTTTCGGTGTGCTTCTGATGGATTTGAAAACTGTTGCTTCATTCCTTTTACATACATCTCTCCATCATCATACGAATATAACCCTGTTAATATTTTCATTAATGTTGATTTCCCGGCGCCATTTCCCCCCACTAAAGCGTATATATCTCCGCGCTCTACTTGTAAGTTCACTTCTTTTAATACAAGTTGATTTAAAAACACCTTACTCATTTTCTTTACTTGTAATAAAGGTACGTTCTCCACATGATGTCACCTGCCTTTATCCAGAACATTTTTTGAGAAAATGATTATTTGTTCTACTTGTTTTGTAGCATTGTATATTCCTTTTTTTATATCTAGAACACTTTTTTCTACGTACTATTAATCGTTTCAACTGGAATAAACAAAATATATGGTACATATGTTTAAGCTGTGGTCAATTGTTGAAAGGGATGAAGAGTATGACTCAGCTAAACTTTGAAGAAAATTTATTAACTAAAGTAGCTTGGTACTATTATAAAGACCAATTAACACAACAGGAGATCGCGTCACTTCTTCATATTTCAAGAAATAAAGTCGTCCGGTTATTAGATAAAGCGCGGAGTGAAGGTATCGTTACATTTCACGTAAAAGGGACTGGTTTGCACTGTTTAAGTATTGAGCGTGACCTAATGAAAAAATTCCACTTAAAAGATGCTTTTATTATCCCTACCCCAGTAAACAATTATCACGCTTCTCTCGGAAAAGCTGCTGCACAATATTTAGAAACTCATCTCCAGCAAGGCGATTTACTCGGTATTGGCTGGGGAGAAACAATTAGCAAAATGCTAGAAAACATTCATTTTGAAAGTTCTATCAACCTTTCAATCGTAACGCTCACAGGCGGGGTAAATCACTATCTCCCGAGAAAACAAAACTATTTACACTACATGCAAGGCGAACTTCACATTATCCCTACGCCGTTTCTAGCGTCTACAACCGAAATGGCACAAAGTATTCTATCAGAACCGAGCGTAAAAGATATGCTTCAAGTCGCTTCACTTGCTCATACGGCTGTTGTCGGTATTGGGGGATTATCTCAAGACGCTACGATTGTAAAAGAAGAAAAATTAACACTATGTGAGATGACATATATTCGTAGTCAAAACGGTGCTGGCGATATTTTAGGACAGTTTTATAATACAAATGGCGATTTATTAGAGCTCTCGCATCACAATCGTCTAATTGGCACGCCCCTCTCTATTTTGCGCAATATGAAGCATGTCGTCGGTGTTGCTGGAGGTACTGAAAAGATAGATGCAATTTATGGTGCCTTAAAAGGAAAGTTTATTCATTCATTAATTACCGATGAGGAAACTGCCCTCTCCTTATTACGAAAGGATGGTGATTGTTAATGTCCCATTTATTAGCTTTCGATGCTGGTACAGGGAGCATTCGAGCAGTTCTTTTTGATTTACATGGTAATCAAATTGCAGTAAGTCAAAAAGAATGGATTCACAAATCTGACCTTCGTTATCCAGGCTCTATGAACTTTGATGTAGTAGAAAATTGGAAGCTAGTACAAGAATGTACGAAAGAGGTGCTTCAAAAAAGCAACACTCCTGCCTCTTCTATTCTTGCTATTAGCGCTACAAGTATGCGAGAAGGATTTGTTTTATATGATCAAGATGGGCAAGAAATATGGGCGTGTGCAAATGTTGATGGGCGCGCATCCGTCGAAGTTAGTGAATTAAAAGAAATTCGGTCACATCTTGAAAAAGATTTATATACAAAGTCTGGTCAAACTTTTTCATTAGGTGCTTTACCACGCCTACTCTGGATAAAAAAACATGAACCCGACGTCTATAATAATATTCACTCTTTTACAATGTTAAACGATTGGATTTTATATAAACTAAGCGGCGTACTACAAATCGATCCCTCAAACGGATGCACGTCAGGTATTTTTGACTTACAAAATAGAGTGTGGGATAACGATGTCGCTAAGGAGTGCGGCCTATCTTTGCCATTTTCACCAACAGTAAATGAAGCTGGTACAGTAATTGGCAACGTTACAAAAGAGTGTGCAGCATTAACTGGATTACGTGAAGGGATTCCTGTCGTCGCCGGGGGTGGAGATGCTCAAATGGCATCGCTCGGAACAGGAATCGTGAAACCGAATCAAACGTTAATATGCGGGGGGAGCTTTTGGCAACAAGAAGTGAATGTTACTGAGCCAATAACAGATCCACATGCTGCGATTCGAGTAAATTGTCACGTTGTTCCGAACCTATGGCAATATGAAACAATCGCCTTTTTCCCAGGTCTCGTTATGCGCTGGTTTCGAGACGCTTTTTGCCAAGAAGAAAAGAAACTTGCTGATAAACTCGGTGTAGATGCTTATGAATTACTAGAAGAACAAGCGAAAGACGTACCTGTCGGTTCACATGGCATTATCCCTACTTTTTCAAACGTTATGAACTACATTTCTTGGCGTCATGCCGCACCTTCTTTTTTAAATTTAAGTTTAGACGCTGACAAATGCGGAAAAAAAGAACTGTTTCGTGCTATTGAAGAAAATGCAGCCTTCATTACACTTGGAAACTTAAAATTAATAAAAAATCTAACTGGCACATTCCCTTCTGAAGTTATTTTTGCTGGCGGTGCCGCTAAAGGAAAACTATGGCCACAAATTCTATCAGACGTACTCGGTATTCCTGTAAAAGTACCTGTTGTGAAAGAAGCAGCTGCTTTAGGAACTGCGATTGCTGCTGGAGTTGGTGCTGGCATATATTCATCTATGGAAGAAACTGCCGAAGAGTTTGTACAGTGGGAGCAAACATTCGAACCAGTTACTGAAAATCACGAACTATATAAAGAGTTCTATGAAACATGGAAAACTGTATATGACAGTCAGCTCGCTTTAGCTGATAAAGGGCTCACCTCACATATGTGGATTGCGCCTGGTGCACTGTAACACATTACATAAAGGAGTGAACTGTATGTTAAAAGCGAATGAAAATGACTTCTCCTATCGCTTCGGTGATAACGGGCCGAAATATTTAATACAAGGTCCAAATATTGATCTTGGCCTTGTTGTCATTCAACCGGGCCAGGAGTTTCAAAACCATTATCATACGACGTGCGAAGAGGTCTTTTATGCATTAGAAGGTGAAATAGATTTCTATGTGAATAATGAAAGAGTTCCAATTAAACAAGGTGATGTCCTGCAAGTTCGTCCTCATGAATCTCACTATCTTATTAACCATTCTGACAAACCTTTTAAAGCTGTTTTTATTAAGTCACCACATTTACCAAATAAAGATACTGTACAAACGGAAAATCCAACATTAACGAAGGAGTGATTTGGAATGACTTGGGGATTTAAAAATCGATTAAATACAATTTTACCTGATGGTAGAGCGGTTATGTTAGCAATAGATCACGGTTATTTCTTAGGACCAATTCACGGACTAGAACAACCACTTGAAACAGTAAAAAACTTACTTCCTTATACAGACTCCCTCTTTTTAACGCGCGGTGTACTTAGCTCCTGTATTCCTGAAAACTGCAGCACACCGATGGTTATGCGTGTATCTGGCGGCGCTACTGTCGTCGGTAAAGATTTAGCGAATGAAACAATTGTTACACCTGTAAAAGAAGCAGTGAAGCAAAACGCAATTGGCGTTGGTGTTTCTGTTTTTGTCGGATCAGACTATGAAACACAAACTGTTTCGAATCTCGCAAATGTAGTCTCTGAAGCTCACGATTACGGCCTACCTGTACTCGGCATTACCGCAGTCGCAAAAGAATTACAAAAACGTGAAGCTCGCTTTCTAGCACTTGCTTCCCGCGTATGTGTTGAAATGGGTGCTGATATTATTAAAACGTATTACTGCGAGGGATTCGAAAAAATAACGAGCACATGCCCTGCCCCAGTCGTCATCGCAGGTGGCCCAAAACTAGATTCAATTGAAGACGCATTAAACATTACGTACAATGCGCTGCAAGAAGGCGCAATTGGAGTAGACATGGGCCGAAACATATGGCAATCCGAGCACCCAGCTGCGATGATTCAAGCGATACATGGCATTGTGAAGAATGGATTGAATGTGAAAGAGGCGCTTGAACTTTATGATGATGTGAAGAATTAATGTGAAAAGACAGACTATTTATTAGTCTGTCTTTTTTACTTTACAGTGAAACTTTCTTAATCCGTCTTCTAATATGATACATACTTAAATTCTATACACCTTCAAATGATTACTCTTGATGATTACTATTAAGCTTTGAAACTTTCTTACCTTCTCTGTAATCAAGACAAGACACCTCAATTAATAAGCCATTAAATACTGTAAAATAAAAACCATAACTACTACCTCTCATCGTATACGGTTTCTTGTCTATTTCAATGCCACCAGCTACTAAACGATTATATGTTTGATCAACTTCATTTGAAGTATCCACTAAAAAACCAATATGAAAAGCTTCTGGATACATCACTTCCTTATTCCCCTTAAATGCTTTGGGGTCGCTTAGCACCAGTATAAATCCACTCTCATCACTCATTACTAATAATGCCTTTCCCTTTTGCTCTAAAAATTGAAAATCAAAAAATGTTTCAAAGAAATGTCTCGCTTCTGATAAATCATCAACACATAAATTCAAATGATTTGACTTCATTCACTCATCTCCTTTTAAGCAGAGAGTATGTAGACTCATTTTCATAACACTTAAATATGCAAGGTAAGATATTCAAGCGTTCCGTCTAAGACTATGCTTTATAAGTCTAATACTTTTCTCCATAGCCTAGAACGTTTTTTAAATGAATGAAAGATTTCCTATCATTCCCATCCCCCCAGTAATAAAAAAGAGGATACATGATTGCTTCTACAACATGTATCCTCTGCTTGTATATTACGACTGCTGATAAGCCGCTTTTGATGATTTCACATAATAAACTGCGTGATCCACATTAATGATATGATCTGGTTTTGGTTTACCACGGCCCGCTCTATGTCCAGCTAAGTGTTCTTCACTTGTTTCCCAGTTTTTCCATGCTTCTTCAGATTCCCAGCGAATCATAACGACTACTTCTTCGTCGCCGCGTCTTACTTTTTTCACAAGAACACTTAAGTCAATAAAGCCTTCAAATTTTTCAATAATACCTTCTCCAGTAAAACGTTCTACAACTATATTTGATGTACCTTCTTTTACTGTAAATGTTTTCGTTTCGATAAACATATATCCCACTCCTTCATTGTAATACGAATACTACTATACTTCTATTATAGTTGATTATGATAATTATTTTCAATTATAAAGTTTAAATTTTTCGAATTATGCTGTTTTCTCTTCTATCGCCTCATCTAAAAATTTGAAATATGGGAGTAAGATTCCGATTAAAGAAGTGACACATATAATTGAACCGATAATAAAGTATAGTGCTCTTACTCCCCACATTTCACTCAATATGCCCCCTACTAACACACCTAACGGCATAGCGGATCGTATGAAAAATAATCGCACCGAAAATATTTGTCCTATCATATTGTTCGGAACTGATTGTTGGCATATCGTTGTGTTATAAACATTGAAAAAGGCAATACAAACACCTGCAACTATTTCAATTATTACCGCCATTACAATACTGTGGTTAAAACCTAGCGAAATGTATGTGAGTCCCCCGATAAACAATCCTCCAAGCATAAGTATACGCCTGCTTTTATATGTTACTTTTCCGACTAGTATAGATCCAACTACATAGCCAAGTGGGAATCCGGCCATAAAATAACCAAATTCCGCATATCCCGCTGACAGCTCGTCTTTTATATAAGGAAGATTTGTAACCATCGTTACCCCAACTCCAAATTGCACGAAAGTAAGAAATATACCGAGCCAAACGATGATTGGTTTTGTAAAAAAATATGTAAAACCGTGAAGAAACTGTCCAAGCCACGTTTTCCGAATAGGTTGCGACGTTCTATTTTCTTTTATATAAAGTAAGAAAGCACCACTAACAAATAAACAAATGCATACGAAAGATAATGTAAGTTCTGTTCCAATGAAATGAATGACTACTCCACCTAATACTGGCGCAAGAAACATCATAAGGCGAGTCATTCCATCAATGTACGCATTCGCATCTTGAAGTTGTTCTTTCCTTACAATGCTCGGTGTAATGGCTTGACTTGCAGGTGTATAAAGTGGTGTAATAAGTCCCACTACTATTTGAACAACATAAATGTGCCAAACTTCTATACTACCTGAAACTAGCATCACTAAAGGTAATAAAAATACGGACGCTCGTATCCATTGTGAAAAAATCATAATCCACTTCCGGCTCCATTTATCAATAAATGGGCCGCTGATTAATTGCAGTATGAGTGATGGGATGAAATATAATAACCACATACTACTTAAAGCCATTTCTGATCCTGTTAACTCATATACTAGAATTGAATTACATAACGTTCCGAAAGCCCCTCCTAATTCTGAGATTGCACTACCAATCCACATAAAAAAAAACGAACGATTTTTCAATACATTTTTCAATTTCATACACCAACTTTTCTTTTATATTCCTCCCTTTATGTACATTCTCGTTGTTAATTATCTATTCAAAAACATATCTAATTCTTTCGCTAAAGACTGTACTGCTTTCTTTCTTAATACATATTTTCCATCGTGTATATCCACTAACTTCGCTGCACGTAACAATTTCAAATGGTGGTGTACAGTCGATTTACCAAGTTGCAATCTTTCTGTAATTTCCTGCAATGTTCGTTCTTTTTCGAACAACATTTTTACAATGCGTAACCTCGCTTCATCTCCAAGAGCTTTATGTTTTTGAACTAAAAAATAATTCGGTTCATATGGATCTTCAGGATGGATACTTTCGTTTGCAACTGGATAATGAAATACTTTCGTATCTTCAATATCTGCCTCAATATTCCACGGTCTGTACGTCATTTGCGGAATAAGAAGTACGTGATGAACACTTGGCTCTGGCATATAAATAACGCCACCTGTAGCCCACTCGACAAACTCTTCCGGCTTCATCTTTTTATTCATTTCATTTTTTGCTTCATAATCTCGTTTTAATATAGAAAGTATTTCTTCTTCCTCACTCTTAATTACACTCTCATACCACCCTGTCATTACAGCGATTAAATGAGATTTCAGCACTTGTACATCTACGTCACATATAAAGCGAATGTACGTAGAGAAAAACTGATGATCATGTGTTAATTCCTTTAATTCATGTATTGCAGTTACATCTCTACTTGCGGCTAAACGTCTTTTTTTCTCATATTTCTCCCCTAAAAACGGTAAACATGTATACTTCAAATCTTCTTCTGAAAGTGAATCGATTTTAGCATGAAACTGCGATACATCCTGCATGTCTTCTTCATACAACACCTGAAGTAATGCTTTCCACGTATTATGTTCTTCGACAAATTGTAAGTGCTCTCTCATTTCTTCTGTTAATGATTTCTTAATTTCTTCCCATTCATTTTGACTCTTTTCAAGAGTATCAATTAACCGCTTATGAGTAATTGCTGCAATGCCAAGCGCACATTCGAAAAGTATCGAATATTTCACTTGAACGTTATAAGTTTCCCTCTTTCTACTCGTTATGTGATAGACCTCCATTTTTATCCCCTCCTTGTTTGCTATATATTAAATTCTATTTTTATCGAATTTAACCTTCTATATTTTTAGAATTATTTTGCGACTTCAAAAAAACTCTAATCAATGAGCAAATAGAGAAAGGTTTATACTCTTTTTCATTCTGACTTAATTAAAGCCTTGATTATTAAGTATCATATTAAAAAGAAGTTTTTTAATGACTCTGTTATAAGTTGTCTTTCACCCTCTTGTGCAACTATAGAAAAGGTTTATTGAAGAGAAAAAAGAATTGGTTTTATTAAGAAAAATGAACAGGAGGCTATACGAATGGGAAGAAAAGAAATGTTGCAAAATGGAGTCCAACAAGTTTTTTACGAAGAAGAATGGTACCCACCAATATCAGAAGCGTTAAAGAATCTTACGGTTGAACAAGCATGTTGGCAACCAGAAGGTGCTGCCAGTAATACGATTTGGGAAAATGTGAACCATTTATTAATCTTTAAAGAACGCCTACTTTCCCGCTTACATGAAGACGACACATTTGTTGCTCCACAAAATAATGATGAGACGTTTATCCAAGGTGGACCTAATGATGATGCCGCTTGGCAGCAAACCGTAAAGCGACCGCTTCAAGTACATGATGCCTTACAATCTTCATTAACCGCCCTTCAAGAAGCAGAACTAGATGAACTAAGTCCTTCTCTACCAGTTTGGCAACAATATATGAATATCCTTTTGCATGATGCTTATCATACAGGACAAATTATACAGCTTCGGAAACTTCAAGGTTCATGGCCAACTCACCGTTCTTATTTATAAAGTGAAATTTTAATCAGCTCTTACCAATCGGGATTTTGCGGGCAGCCCATCCCCACCTCACTTCTTTGCTTTCCTTGAATTTTGAGGTAAAAATCTTACTGCCCGTTAATCCGGAATAAACGATGTTTAAAATCGCATACGTTTAATATCCAACAAAACAATTGAAAACAGCTAATTGTTCGATAATTACTACGATTGCTCAAAATAAAGCAAATTAAAATACATTGATTCCTAACATAACTTACATGCTTCATAACTTCTAATCATAATCCAAATTTGGAAGAATAGATGCTTTTTTATATACAAATAATAACTCTCAAGGAGTTGTTGACATGTATTTCATATTGAATATGTTAGGGATTTTCGTTGTCATATTAATCATTTTCTTATGTTCGCCTAATAAAAAACATATAAAATGGAGACCAATTGTAATTCTCATCCTATTGGAGCTTTTTATTACGTGGTTTATGTTAGGCACAAAGCTCGGCAGTATTATCATTAATAAAATTGCGTCATTTTTCAGTTGGCTACTAGCATGCGCGAATGAAGGTATTCGATTTGCATTTCCTTCAGCTATGGAAAGTCAGCACATTGATTTCTTCTTTAGTGCGTTACTTCCTATCATTTTTGTTATTACTTTTTTCGATATTCTTTCTTATTTCGGAATCTTAACTTGGATTATTGATAAAGTAGGTGCAGTTATTTCAAAGATTTCTCGTTTACCAAAGTTAGAAAGTTTCTTTTCGATTCAAATGATGTTTTTAGGAAACACCGAAGCACTTGCGGTTGTTCGGGATCAATTATCTGTTTTAAAAGAAAATCGATTATTAACTTTTGGAATTATGAGTATGAGTAGCGTTAGCGGATCCATTCTTGGTGCTTATTTATCAATGGTTCCAGCAACATATATTTTCAGCGCAATCCCATTAAACTGTATTAACGCATTAATTTTAGCCAATGTATTAAATCCTGTGGAAGTTTCGAAAGAAGAAGACGTTGTTTACACACCTTCAAAACATGAAAAAAAGGATTTCTTTTCTACTATTTCAAACAGTATGTTAGTTGGGATGAATATGGTTATCGTTATTTTAGCTATGGTAATTGGTTATGTAGCTTTAACAGCATGTTTAAATGGGATTTTAGGATTTTTTGTAACGGGGTTAACAATTCAAAAAATCTTCTCCATTATCTTTAGTCCTTTTGCATTTTTACTCGGTTTATCAGGCAGTGATGCTATGTATGTAGCTGAATTAATGGGGATCAAAATAACGACGAATGAATTTGTTGCAATGATGGATTTAAAATCAAACTTAAAGTCGCTACAACCGCATACGGTTGCGGTTGCAACGACATTTCTAGCTTCTTTTGCTAACTTTAGTACAGTAGGTATGATTTACGGAACTTACAATTCATTATTTGGCGGAGAAAAATCATCAGTCATCGGTAAAAATGTTTGGAAGCTTCTTGTTAGCGGGATGGCTGTTTCTTTATTAAGTGCTATGCTCGTTGGGCTATTTGTATGGTAATTAATTTTTATAATAAAAGACACCCAAGCCAATTGAGTGTCTTTTATTATTATTTTCGAATTTGCCCATTTCCACGAATCACATATTTTGTAGAAGTTAATGCTGGAAGCCCCATTGGTCCTCTTACGTGTAACTTTTGTGTACTGATACCAATTTCCGCTCCGAATCCAAATTCGGATCCATCTGTAAAACGAGTCGATGCATTATGATAAAGTGCCGCGGCATCTACAGAAGTAAAAAACTTGCTGACGTTTTCCTCGTTTTCAGTAATAATTGCTTCAGAATGCATAGATCCATACGTATTTATATGATGAATCGCTTCTTCAACAGTGGAAACCACTTTCACTGCTAGTGTGAGAGATAAAAACTCAGTTTCCCAGTCTTCTTCTGTCGCAAGTAAGATAGAAGAATCAATCGCCACTGCTTTATTATCACCACGTAGCTCCACTCCTCTTTCCTTCAAGGAAGAAAACAACTCGCTACCATATTGCTCTGCCCAATTCTCATGAAGTACAATCGTCTCAATTGCATTACATACAGATGGACGCTGTGTTTTTGCATTTATAATAATATTAAACGCCATTTGTTTATCTGCTGTTTCATCAATGAATATATGACAATTTCCCGCACCTGTTTCAAGTACTGGAACAGACGCTTCTCTCACAACAGTATCGATTAATTGTTTGCCACCTCTTGGAATAAGAACGTCTAGATAATCCTTCATTGTAAACAACTGCTTCGCGCTATTTCGCGTTGTATCTTCTATAAGCTGTACGCTTTCTTGAGGTAAGCTTGTTAGTTTGAGCGCTCTGTGAATAACGGCAACGATGGCCTTATTAGAATGAATAGCAGAAGAACTACCACGTAATATGACTGCGTTTCCTGTCTTCAAACAAATTGTAGCTGCATCCACTGTTACATTCGGTCTTGCCTCATAAATCATGCCTATAACACCAAGTGGTACGCGCATCTCCTGAATAGATAGTCCATTTGGCCTTTCCCATGCACTTACACATTCTCCTACAGGATCACGTAATTCAATTAGCTGCTTAATCCCCTCTGTCATATCAATAATACGATTTTCAGTTAGCAGAAGACGATCAAGGAGTGAATCAGAAAATCCTTTTGCCTTACCTTCTTCAATATCCCTCTTGTTTTCTTCTAAAATATAAGCTGTTTCTAATATTAACTGATCAGCTATTGCGGAAAGTGCTTCGTTTTTTTGCTCTGTAGATTTAAGCACAAGCTCTCTAGCAACCTCTTTTGCTTTTATCCCCTTTGCCAACACTTCATTCATTTTTATTTCCTCCTTTTTAAAGTGAAACCCAATGATCCCTATGGATGACTTCATAACTATGTCTCTCGCCTCTTACTTGAATATCTTGGCTTTGCATACCTTTTACATCTCTTAGTTCCTCTGCACTATATGTGCATTGTCCTTTTCCTATTACGCGCCCTTGTTGCGTTACAACCTCTACAACTTCACCCACTTGGAAAAATCCTGATACATTCGTAACACCAGCTGGAAGTAAACTCTTACCATGCTGAATGATGGCAGTAGCTGCCCCAGCATCTACTTCAATTTGTCCGCTAACAAGCGAATGTAAGGCAATCCATTGCTTGTTCATCTTCATTTCTTTTTGAGGAGCATTACCAACATACGTTCCATCACCCTTACCCTTCAAAACATCTACAAACTTTTCCTGTCCACGTCCTGTTCCGATAAATACACTCACACCAAGAGAGAGCGCTGTCTTTGCAGCATCGATTTTTGATTTCATACCGCCAGTCCCAAGTTTTGAGCCAGCATCTCCTGCAAGAGAAGAAATTTCTTCCGTAACTTCAGGAAGAAAATAATATTTTTTTGCATCCGCATTTTTCTGAGGATTTTTGTCATATAACCCGTTCACATCCGTAAAGATCATAAGCATATCCGCCGAAACAAGCCCGCTTACTAAAGCTGACAGCATATCATTATCACCGAACGTCAGCTCCTCTAAGGAGATGGAATCATTTTCATTAATAATTGGAAGAGCGGAGCGGTTTAATAATTCTCCTAACGTAGCGTAAGCATTACTATATTGTTCTTTTCTAGAAAAATCACTTCTCGTCAGCAAAAGTTGCGCAGTAACGATGCCATATTTACGGAATTCCTCGGTGTACGCCTGCATTAACAAACTTTGTCCGACAGCTGCTGCAGCCTGTTTCCCTTTAATCGTTACAGGTCTGCTAGGATATCCTAGCGCTGAAAAACCTGCAGCGACGGCTCCAGATGTAATTAACACAACCTCGTGCCCATCTTCTTTCAACCGAGCCAATGCGGCAACGTGATCTGAAAGCTGTTCTGTAGAGATGCCTCCGTGACTATCTGCCAAGGAACTACTCCCAATCTTTACAACAACTCGTTGTTTTTTCACTTTTTTATCCCCCAAGTCTAAAATCAAAGTTTTTTATAAATTACACTTCATTCACTTTGTAACTATATCTATTCTCATCAATGCTGCAATGAGGTATTTAAGAGCAAAATAAAAATGACCGCTTCGCCCTTAATAAAATAAAAAGGACGAAACGGTCATTGTTCCGCGGTACCACCTTAATTGATATACATAGATATCCACTTGGTGCCTATAACGCAGGCGAACGCCTAAACTTTCATTTAAGACTCAGGGATAGGTTCGATATATTCTATACGAGGAATCTTTCAGCCGGTGAATTCCACTCTCTTTCGCAAGAAGACATATGTACTAATTCCCTTCAACGATTTTCAATCTAATTTTTTTATATTATGCGATATAGTTCGATTCGGTGTCAAGAGGTATTTTTAAAAATAAATAGAGCCGCAAGTTATTTGTATGAAATTATCGCCCTACTGAATGAAAATACAAAATGATATAAGTTTAACTCATATTCATAAACATAAAACCTTACATTATAGTGTATATATTTACATAATGTCGAATATAATTAATTTTTATCTTTTAGTGTTGCAAAAAGGAATATATTCTCTTAGAATGTTTCTTTATATTGCACAGGGATGTTATTCTTATTCTAAGAAAATAATATCAAACCGATATAATTGATTATAAAAGGAGCAAGATTGAGTTATTATGGATAAACAAATTGGATTCATCGGTTGCGGAAATATGGGAATGGCTATGATTGGCGGAATGATAAACAAAAATATAGTGTCTTCAAATCAAATTATTTGTTCAGATTTAAACACTGCTAATTTAAAAAATGCTAGTGAAAAATATGGACTAACTACAACTACCGACAACAATGAAGTAGCGAAAAATGCTGATATTTTAATTTTATCAATCAAACCAGACCTATACGCGTCAATAATTAATGAAATAAAAGAAGTAATCAAAAACGATGCTATCATCGTAACGATCGCTGCTGGGAAAAGTATTGAAAGTACTGAAAATGCCTTTAATAAAAAAGTAAAGGTTGTAAGAGTAATGCCTAATACTCCTGCTCTTGTTGGAGAGGGAATGTCTGCATTATGCCCTAATGAAATGGTGACAGAAAAAGATTTAGAAGATGTACTAAACATTTTCAATAGTTTTGGTCAAACAGAGATCGTAAGTGAAAAATTAATGGATGTTGTAACATCTGTAAGTGGTTCTTCACCAGCTTATGTATATATGATTATAGAAGCGATGGCAGATGCTGCTGTACTAGATGGTATGCCAAGAAATCAAGCATATAAATTCGCTGCTCAAGCTGTGTTAGGCTCTGCAAAAATGGTACTAGAAACAGGAATACATCCAGGTGAATTGAAAGATATGGTTTGTTCTCCTGGCGGAACGACAATAGAAGCTGTAGCAACATTAGAGGAAAAAGGACTGAGAACAGCGATTATTTCAGCTATGCAGCGTTGTACGCAAAAATCTGTTGAACTATCTGGTCAAACTAAAAAGTAAAACTGTAAAAGAGATCGCGTTAGCTATGAATTCATATGAATTTAATTAGAAATTCACTACATGATAAACGGCCAAACTCATATATACTTGAGTTTGGCCGTTTCAGTTTTAATTATATTAAAATAATTTCATTCAAATCTTCTTTACAGATTCTGTTTTATCCCTTACCTATTCCCTACTATGATTGTGTAATTTTATTAGAAACTAATAATTTTTCAATGCATTTCGGTAACATATCTAATAGCGTTTCAAATGCGTAGTTTACATCTAGACGTTCTGTCCATTGATGTGCATCTTTTCCTACCGGCCCCATATTTAATAATGGAACATCAAACTCTTCTAATTCCTGAAGCGGAATTGAATAACCTTTATCCCATAATGGCATATTGTCTACAAGCGAACTCATTGAATCCAGTGGATACTGCAAGCCTACATAACTTAAATCTGAAATCCCCCCAAAATAATTTTGGTTTTCAAATGTAATTTTATGATTGTAGTGTGCATACTTTTCCATTTCTACAACTACCTCTTTTATTAAAGGATTGTTACGTGAACTCACAGCTGGATAGTACGGCGGAGCGAAGAAAAGTACAATCATCGGTGCCTTTTCTTTACATAAAATCGCTAATTTATCTACTAAATCAATCGTTACCGCACGATCATCTTTATCTCCTCTATTTTTTATAATATTAGATTGAATATGATTTATTTTTTCTCGTCCATGTTGCTCAATTGCATATGTGATAAGCTCTTCATAAGTTAATACATTTACTTTGAGATTAGGTGGTATAAATGGATTATATTTAGAAAAACGATATGCATGTTTTTCATACGACTCTTCTATTTTCTCTGCTACTTTCGTTACTTTTTGACGTAACAATGAAACTACATCTGTCATTGATTTTTCTAATAAAAACAAATTAAATAATGTAACTGCACGATGCGGAATTTGTACAGAATAATCCTCTTTTAAGTCCCTTTGAAGTAAGTTAGTTGGCGGAGGACTCGCTTCCCCTTCTACAATATCACAAAGGTCTGTGTTTAACTCTAATTCTGCTGTTATTAATGAAGCCATATAACTCCCATTTAACCCTGCAAAAGGTTCACCTACATGTGTCTCTTTTCCGTAGCAAAGAAAACCAGGTAACACTTTACCAATAGAGCCAGTGTAAATATACTTATTTTGGTCACCAGGATGTCTTGAAAACATAGGCTCTGAGTTTAGTACCGTTTTATACTCTAAATCATGTTCTCTTGCTAACTCTAGTAATCTTGGAACAGCAGCTCTCATCCCTACAGAGTTTACTTCTTCATCTGGTACAGCCAATAAAAGAACATTCCCATCAAATCTTTCTTCGCAAGCTTGCTCAATCATTGCCATTTGTAATGCGAGGCCGCATTTCATATCCATTGTTCCTCTACCAAACAGCCATTCTCCATGTTCTATATCTTCACGTACATGGTCTGGAAGTTCATCTTTATGAGAATAAAACATAGATGTTAACTTTTTAGGATTAAATGCATCTTCTTTCCACATTCCGTAATCTTGTACATCTACAACATCAAAGTGACTTACTAGAATTACAGTATTTTTTGTACTATCGCTTTTCTTTACTAGTGCTGTAACAAAATATCGTCCGTCCCCTGTCGGATTTTTTTGCAAATGGTGCGGGTTTTGTTTGAAATACTGTAAGTCAGATAATTGTTCCACAACAAAGTCTGGCAATATTACTTCAGCTTCTGAACCGGTAATACTAGGAATTTCAACAAGACTGCTTAATAATTGAACCAATTGTTCTTTTGATTGCCACTTTGACATATAAATCCCCCTATTTTCCGCATTATGAAAACTAATTCCAGTATATGAATAAAAAATGACGACAGCTATCAAAATTATAGTTCTGATGTACTGCCGATTTTTATTGATATTTCATGAGCCGCTTGTTTTACCTTGCTAATAAGAAAAGATAGTCGATCATCATTAATACGATGACTAATTAACCCAACACTTAATGCTCCTACTACTTTATGATTAAATCCGATAATAGGTGCAGCTACTGAAGCTGTCCCTTCTGTTTTTTCACCATAACTGACAGCATATCCTTCATTTTTTATTTGCTTTATTTGATTAAGAAGAATTTGCTTTTGTTCTGGTAATGAAGGAAGTAAATACTCTACAATATGTTCCATTTCATTCGTTTTCATATTGGCAAGCATCGTTTTATTTGCAGCACCAATTGAAAGTGGAATTTGTTCTCCTAGATTATCGATAACTCGAATTTTTAAAGGACTATCAATTCTTTCAATGATAATAGAATGTGTTCCGTTTGGAATATTCAAATAGACACTTTCTTCCACTTCAGAAGCCAAACGTTTCATCACTTCTCTTGCAACAGATCTATAGTCTACCTTCTCCAATTGACGCAACCCTATTTCCATCCACATTGGTCCAATTTTGTACTGTTTTGTCTCTGTAATTTGTGTAACTAACCCATGCTCCATTAGAGAGTTAAGTAATCTATGTACTGTACTAACCGGGAGATGTGTTCCATCAGCTATATCAGAAATAGCCCAATACTCTTTTTCATTTGTAGAATTCAATAATTTAATAATACTTATCGCTCGATCAATGGACTGTACCATAACTCGCCTCAACTTTACTCGTAATATGTTAGTACGCTTAATTAACTATCAATTTAGCAAACATTCGAAATGAAATCAATCTATTTATTTAATTTTCTAACAATAAAAACATATCACTAACAACGAATTGAAAACGCAAACAAAAAAATATTGACTTTTCTTTTTAATTATCTGAAAATTATAACAAGATTTCACATCACGGAATACATTCCATAATACGGAAAAACATCAAACATTATTCTATCAACTACGAAAGTGAGGAAAACAATGGCGCAAGTAAGCAATACAAACAATGAATTAAAACGTACGATGAAAAGTAGACACTTATTCATGATTGCACTCGGTGGTGTGATTGGAACCGGGTTATTTAACGGATCTGGCTTTATTATAAGTCAGGCTGGACCTGGTGGATCCGTACTTGCCTTTATTGCTGGTGGATTATTAATGTATTTCGTTATGCTATGTCTTGGTGAACTTGCTGTAGCCATGCCTGTTTCAGGTTCTTTTCAGGAATATGCTACTAAATTCATCAATCCTGCAACTGGCTTTACAATCGGATGGTTGTATTGGTTAAGCTGGGCGAATACGACCGGTCTTGAATTTACAACTGCCGGTATTACAATGCAGCGCTGGTTTCCTGATATTCCTGTTTGGGTTTGGTGTTTAATATTTGGCGTTACCATCTTCACTATTAACGCATTATCTGCTCGTAGTTATGCAGAAACAGAATTTTGGTTTTCAAGTATAAAAGTATCTGCCATTATAGCTTTTATAATTCTTGGTGGCGCCGCTATGTTCGGTTTTATTGATTTAAAAGGCGATGAACCAGCTCCACTTCTTTCAAATTTCGTAAATCATGGTGGTTTATTTCCGAATGGACTTGCAGCTATTCTATTAACAATGGTTACAGTCAATTATTCCTTCCAAGGTACAGAGCTTGTCGGAATCGCAGCAGGTGAAAGTGAAGATCCAGCAAAAACTTTACCTCGTTCTATTAGAAATATTATATGGCGCACAATGTTTTTCTTCGTCTTAGCAATCTTTGTTCTTGTTGCTTTAATTCCTTGGGAAGAGGCTGGATTAACAAAGAGTCCATTCGTTGCTGTTTTTGATAATATCGGTATTCCATATGCAGCTGATATTATGAACTTTGTTATTCTTACTGCTGTTCTTTCTGTCGCAAACTCAGGACTATACGCTGCTACTCGAATGCTTTGGTCTTTATCAAAAAACGAAATGGCTCCAGCATTTTTAAAGAAATTATCATCACGTGGGATTCCTCTCAACGCTTTAATCATGACAATAGCTATTTCTGCTTTTTCTCTTTTGACAAGTGTAGTAGCTGCTGAAACTGTTTACTTGTGGCTCATTTCAATTTCCGGAGTTATTACCATTATTGTTTGGATGTCAATTTGTGTTTCTCAATTCTTTTTCCGCAAACATTATTTAGCAGACGGCGGAAAATTAGAAGACTTAAAATTTAAAACGCCACTTTATCCACTCGTACCAATTCTTGGTTTTGGATTGTATGGCATTATATTAATCAGTCTTATTTTTATCCCAGAACAACGACTTGGAATCTATTGCACTGTCCCATTTATCATCTTTTGCTACACTTACTATCACTTTAAAGTTAAGAAAAGAAATTCTACTAACACTCATAGTGAAACTAAAATTAGCGAGACTTCGTAATATTTGACTATACATAAAAGACCACACATAGCGTTTCACTTCATGTGTGGTCTTTTTTCATTATTTTAATATGATTTCATCTTAATTTAATGAATATATCCCCTTTCCTACAAAAGTAGTAGAGTGTTCATTTAAACACTTACTACCTCAGTGGGATTTATCACATTCCAATTTCAATATAATAGTAAATAGGTATATCGGATATAGATGTACATTACTAGGCTTATACATATTTCAACTTTAGAATTATATTCACTATTCAATTGGTAGTTACCAATAAAGAAAGGAATGATCATAATAATACAGAACATATACGAAACTCATTTACATGTAAGAAATTTAGAGAAGGCAATAAATTTCTATCAAAACAAGCTAGGATTAACGTTAGCAAGAAAACTCTCCAAAAGAAGAGTGGCTTTCTTTTGGGTCGGAGAAAATAAACAACAAATGCTTGGACTATGGGAAGTACATAACATTGAAGACTTTGAGCCGAGACATTTTGCTTTTGGTGTAAATTTAGAGTTTTTAATGACTTCTAAAGCGTGGTTAGAGGAACGTGGAATAGCAGTGATAGGAAGTCAAGGAAAAGGAAATCAAGAGCCAATTGTCCAAAGGTGGATGCCTGCTGCAAGTGTATACTTTCTAGATTGTGATGGAAACAAATTAGAATTCATTTCTATGCTACATGAGAATCCAGATGAATTAGAATATGCGTCCTATTTAAGTGTATGGAATGCGGAACACCAAGAAAAATGAATGGAATTTTCGTTCAAGTCTTTTCTTATTTTTGGATATAATGTTGTACGATCCCCCCTTTTACTATGAATTTGTTAACATAATGCATTTACTGTCATCTTATATTTGTACTTACGTACGAGCAATTCCTAATCTGCTTCAATTACAATTTGAATTATGTAAATTTTCCTCTTATCTGGCATCTACTCTTTAAACACAAACTCCCCTTAAATCGAAAATGATTAAGGGGAGTTTTATATACGATGCAATTATAGTTCAGATTTCACTCGAACAGAAACATTATTTTTAATTATATTTTTGACATCTTTAAAGCTAACAAAATTGTTACTTTTCTCATCCCAAAGACGGAAACGTAGTGATTGTAAGCTTGTAGCAAGCGTAATCGTTGGTACATTTTTTAACGGAAGCGTATTATTGTGTGCCTCTTCTAGTTTATAGTTAGGTACCCTTGGGCTTAAATGGTGAACATGATGGAATCCAATATTACCAGTTAAGAATTGCAAAATTTTAGGAAGCTTATAAAAAGAACTTCCTTCCACTGCCGCTTTCACATATTCCCAATCTTTATCCTCTTCAAAATAAGAATCCTCAAATGTGTGCTGTACGTAAAACAGCCAAATCCCTACTGAACCTGCTATTAAGAATATAGTACCATGTACTAACAGAAACGATTGCCACCCAATTGCCCAGCAAAGTATAGCTACTACAGCAACAATTATAATATTCGTCAAATAAGTATTCATACGTTCTTTCTGCCTTGCACCTTTTCGGTTAAATCTATTTTTAAGCAAGAAAACATAAATCGGACCTAATCCAAACATAACGAATGGATTGCGATATAAGCGATATGCTAAACGAAGTCTAAATGGTGCAGCTACATATTCATCAACTGTAAGCGTCCAAATATCCCCTGTACCCCTCTTATCCAAATTACCACTCGTAGCGTGGTGAATAGAATGTTCATGCCCCCACTGATCAAATGGGAATAATGTTAAAACACCCATACACGTTCCAACTATTCTATTTGCACGTCGACTTTTAAAGAACGAATAATGGGTGCAATCATGAAAAATAATGAAAATTCTTGTCATAAATCCAGCGGCTAACAGTGCTGGAACTAATGTTAACCAATAAGAAACTGACAAACTTTTATAAGCAAGATACCATAAAATAATAAATGGCACGATTGTGTTGATCAGTTGCCAAACACTTTTTTTAATCGTTGATTTTTCAAAAGGAGCAACTTGTTTTTTTAAATTTTTAGTATTTTCTAAGGTCATTGTTCTAATTCCTTTCCTTTTTGTTGCTAATTCATATTATAGCACACTATTAGTATCAGGTGTTAAAAGTAGCTATAATAAATATTATATACTATGAAAATCTCTTTTTTCTTACTCATTACTTACAAATTACTTACGCCCAAAATAGCTTCTATAATTGGACAGGCGGAGTATTTTATTTATAAAAGAAACTTCGAATTTTTCCAATAAGTACATAAAAAAACAGCAAGTTTTTTCACAAGAAGAAAAAAGCTGCGATAAGTCAGTTTCACCGACTTATCGCAGCTCCTCTTCGTTTTACCTTATTTTATCGATGAAGCCACACTGCACCTGCAGACTTGTCTTCAGCTTGGCCTACCACTTCAAACTTCAGTCCTAGTTTCGGTAACTTACGTCCTGCATCAGGAATAATGCTGTTGATGTATTGCTTAGAATCATCAAATTTTGCCACTCCTGGTAATCCTTTATAATCGAAGATACCGCGAGTTGGTGAATTTACTTTCCATGCTGGTGTTTGATCAAATGAGAATGCCGCATCGGCAATTTGGTAACGCGTACTGCTCTTCACAGTAGGTTGTCCGTTTAATGTCCCTACAATTGCCTCTGGATGAGAATCTACTACTCCTAAGAACCCTTCACCTGGATGAACGCCTACCCAGTTATCTGTAAAGCTTTGATCCGCATACCATACAACCATTCCTGTATTAAATACTGGGCCACGTGCATGTTGTAACGCAGTGTCAGAACCAGCGTAATTTCTCCACTCTACATAGTAATTATGTTTTTTCTGTTCAAATCCGTTAGACACAGTAAAGCCTTTTAACGTCATTGCTGGCTGACCTTCTGCATCATCAGAGAAAACAACTTTTCCATCTACAGTTAATGCTGCATTATCTAACGCAAACCCTTTATAAGCTACTGCAATATCTGTTAAGTACTCAAATTGCAGTTTTACTTTTTTTCCTTTGAATTGGCTTAAATCGTATGATTTATCAACCCACTTACCATCAGTTGTATCCGCGCCGCCTTTTACATCTTTTTCGCCCATTCTATCAATGCGTGTCTTCGTTCCATCTTCTGCAATCGCATATACGTCAAGGAAATCATACTTCGCTTCAAGTTCGTAAAATGCCTTATAATCGAACTTAGCATCCTTTGCATTTGTTAAGTCAAATACTGGTGTCTCAAGTGTTGTATGAATGTCATTTCCTTTTGTACTGTAATAGAATTTCTTACCAAACGCTGATTCGATATTTTTTATATCTTTGTCCGGCAAGTTAACACGAACGATTCCAGGTCGTTTAGATTTTGTAGTACTTTGATCTACATATGTTGCAACACCGATTCCTTTGCTAAGTTTGTCATAATCTACTTCAAGGATATTCGCCCAGTTCCCCTTCATATTCTTTTGGAAAAACTCTTTATTTTGTGGTGAGAAACTCGTTGGCTCTGTTCCTGCAATTTTTCCAGCCCAGCTACCACCACTCATAATAGACCATGACTCAACAGGTTCACCTTGTCCTGAGTACTTTGTATCATATTCATCTGGTAAGCCTAAATCATGGCCATACTCATGTGCAAACACACCAACTGCCCCGTCTTCAGGCTCGATTGTATAATCATATGCAGCCATCTTTCCGCCCCAGTTCGAAACAGAAGATTTCGTGCCATCAATTGCATATGGTTTTGAACCTAGTTTTGAACGATGTGACCAAATCGCATCATCTTTCAATTTACCGCCGCCAGCTTCTTGACCAACGCCAGCATGTACAACCATTAAATGATCAATAATGCCATCTGGCTCATTTTTATTTCCATCACCATCTTGATCGTATTGATCAAATTGGTCATAGTCTGCTAAATTGATTCCTTTTGCTACCGCTGCTTTTAATGCTTCTTTCACAAAATCTTTTGGTCCTAAAGGCCCCTTGTTATCATGCCCAGTACCCGCATCAGCACCATAATCTGATGCTTTTCCTGGAACAGTAAGCCATTCTGTTACAGTCCCATCAACTGTGTAGCTACCACCAGATTGTTCTTCATAATATTGCTTAAATGTGTTAATCTTCGATCCATCAAATAAAGTAAATGGTTCATCACCAAATAACATTTTTTGATAATGTTCACGATTAAAGTCTTTAGAATACATGTATCCTGGCTCTTGATCAATATTGTTATGCTTAAAATCGCTAAATTCTACAAGTAAAACAAGTACTTTATCTTTTCGAACAGCTCCATTGTATTCTTCTTGCTTCGCTGATGTAGTAGGTACTTTTCCATTTAATTTCCCAGGGTTCAATGCTGCACCTTGTCCAGCTACCGGGCCTACTTCAGGCTGCTGCGCCTGTTCATTTTCCTTCATTTTTGCATCTTTTACTTTTTTCATAAAATCAGAAGCTTCTTGCGTAAGACTATCTCCTGTTAAGATTTCTTTCCCAGGGTTTTCCCCTTTCTTTTTCTCAACATATTTTTCGACAGCCTTTGACGTCTCAGCTTGCGATGCAGATTGATCAATTACCCCCCGTTGTTTTAGCGCTTCAGCCAAACGCTCCTCCGGTATTAAGTGCTCATCTATTGGTAGAGATGATGTTGGTGTCTCAGCATACGCTGCGTGACCTCCAAAAGCAAACGTACTACTTAGTACTGCTGCTGTTGTTAATACCGCTAATGGTTTTAATTTCTTTTTCTTTTTCAATGTATTTCCTCCCCAGTGTCTGCAAATTATCGTTTTTTTGCCGATAACAACATAATATTCGTTATAATACGAATATTCAATCTTTTTCAACAAATAAAATGTTGAGAAATATTTTTTTATGCAGGGTGAAATACATAAGATAGAAAAACAAACTCACCTATAAATAACAGTGAACTTTTTTAGTAAAAATAAGAATTAAATATTTTCTATACTACTTAATCTATGGGTTACCATATTACTCACTAATCTCATTATTACAAGCTAATAGTGGTTCGTACATCATTATAGCGTGATTCTCTGTTACATATTGATCTTCTATTAACTGTTTCTGTAGATTATATACTTTACGTTGAATCACATTATGTCGTATATAACCGCCCCAGTATGCAGGTTGAATTGAGTGTTCTTTCTCATACACTTCATATTGATAAAGTTGCGGATAGACTGTTCTCCATTCACCAACTAAATGTTCATCTGTCATATAAAGGTGAAGTTGATACGGTTGATCCGTTTCATTTTTAATTTGTAAATCCAAATAGTTATAGGAACAAGTTGCCCCACTCCCAAACGGTTGAGTTCGCCTAGAATCAGGAAAGACATCAAAGCTATGACGATATCGTTCGGTTACTGTCAGTGGTGTATGTAGAGTCATCCAATATATTAAATTTGAAAGCTGACAAAGACCTCCTCCAATACCTGTTTGAAAAGATCCGTAGTGTAATACCATACCTTCTACATACCCTTTTTTCCTCGTTGGCTTACCTATTAAACGCCAGTAAGAAAATGTTTCTCCCGGTCTAATGACGATACCATTTAGTTTTTTAACAGCAATTTTCAAATTAACAACCTTATTCTGTTGATACCACATATCTACATCTTTGAGCTTACGAAGTAATATTGTTTGGTGCTGAATTGCTGTACAAGGTAGCTTTTCTTGTTGGAACCTTTTTGCATATGTTTTTCCGTCTGCTAACCACTGAATGTGCCTCTTTGTAGAGTAATACCACTTCCCTAGCATAATGCGATACTTAGACCGCTGTTTAGGACGTAAGTGCACTATATTCATTTTATTCCCTCTCTCTTTCTTCAACTAAATTCTAATATATTTCTAATTCAATAAATTACAGTTTTCTTAACTGCATAATAATTTTCGCAAAAAAATAATAAATTTACTCTAGTGGAGATTTTATTTTGATGATTGCTTTATAATTATATAAAACTGAGCTTCAATACAATAAATTGAAATAAACACATTATAAATATAACGGATAACCTTAAATAAAAAATAATGAACATTAAAGAAATTCTAAAGTATTAATATATTTTTCGTAAATATTAATTGATAACCCATTAGACTTTACTATATGTATAACTTCTTATTCTACAAAACGAAATTTTTTAATGTAAGAAAAAACTATACTTTCCCTTTAACATTGATACCAGTCTCATATGGAAAACTTTACAAAACAATTCGAACACTTACATTTAGAATAAACACAAAAAATTGCCACCAGTTAGCTTAACTGGTTGGCAATTTTTTAACGAGAATGCTTTACAAATAGTTGAATTGCTTCTTCTGGTACATAGCACTTTCCATTACTCTCTACAATAATACTTCTTAATTCATACCCTTTACCATTGATACGAATTATATTTTTGTTACCAAATAATTGTGCTTCTACTTTATTATGTTTTACTACCAGTAACGGGTTTGCTCCTTCGGTTTTGTTGGCTGTTACAGTTGCACCGATCTTCTTAAAGGCTTGTTCACTCTCTAAAAATATTTTATTCGTTACTTCTTCTAAGTTAAAGCCCATCGCTTTCGCCATCGTCTTCGCAATGTCTGTATTTTGGATTAAGCCTTCTGGTTTTTGAGGTCCATAAGAATGTAAGAATACATCCTCACCTGTATGTCCTCCTGTCGTAAAGCCGATATTTGCACGATTAGCCAATAATGTAGTAAGAATTCGTCCTACATCCATTTTCTTTTTTGCCGCTTTTAATTTTTCTTTTTCATCATGAGTTAGATTATCCAAACCGTATAGTTTAGCTACATCTTCTACATTTGATAAATCAGATTTCAGTTTATTTATAGTTCCTTCAAGTGTCATTTTCGCCTTTTTCAATGGATCAATGTATGCAGAAACCGGTGTAGTATTGTATCCTTTTGTCGTATTCCTATTCCCTATAGAGATGCCGCTGTTACCATGATCAGTTAAAGCGATGAGCATCGTATCCCCATCTTTCTTCGCAAATTGTAACGCCTTTGCTACCGCTTCATCAAATGCCAATATATCACTAATCATCCCAATTGGATCATTCGCATGGGCTGCCCAATCAGGCTTACTACCTTCTATGAATAAAAAGAAACCATCTTTATCTTTTGATAATGTTTGAATTGCTTTTTCTGTCATTTGAGAAAGTGTTGGTTGTTCTGGGTTTGTTGCTATACGATCCGTATCAAACGCAAGAGCATGATGTGAGAAAGAGCCCCAAATTTTATTAGATTTGGAGTTCAATAACGCATCTTTCGTTTCAACAAAATCGTATCCTTTGTTTTGAATCACCTTTACTAAATTTTCACCATCTTTTCGGATTCCATTACTTTGCATAGGTAACAGCGCCGCTTTTCCCCCGCCTAATACGACATCTATATTTTGATATACTTGCTGCTTCGCAATTACGTCAAATTGCTTGCGATTGACATGGTGAGCCGAGAATCCCGCCGGAGTAGCATGCTGAATTTCAGATGTAGCAACAATTCCAGTTGCACGACCAGTACGTTTTGCACCTTCTAATACGTTTGCGACCGGCCGTAACTTGTCCTTTTCTTTTATTAGCTCTAAGCTAGGCGAACTTACAATAGAAGGTAATACACCTACATATCCTGAATTTGATTTATTTCCAGTTGCTAATGCTGTTGCTGCTGGCGCTGAGTCTGTAATAGCTGATTCCGCCGAAAACGTACGAACTCCTCCTGTTACAATTTGATCTAACGTAAGCGGTGCCCCTTTATACCAGCGAGCCAATGTTGTCGCCGTTGAACTCGTTCCGTCCATAACCATCATAATTATATTTTTAGGCTGATGTTCTACTTTTTTCACCTTAGCTTTGGCCGCATGATAATTCATCATACTTTCCGTACTTAATACGCTTACTATTATAGCTGCCACTAATAGCAACTTTTTCATCTTCACACCATAATTCAACATGATTGTTCCTCCATAAACTTTGCATTCATTTAAATACACACTATTTTCTTTTCCATACCAAAACCTACATATGTTTTATTAGTTCCCAATTCTCATAAAGCTAGCAATAGTTACTTTCCCTTTCTTTCCTTTATTAAATATCGGTATGTATCATCTATCTTATAAAAAAGATTTAACATCCTTTTCATTAATTACTTGTTTAACAATAAATCCTCGATCAAAAGAAATAAAAATTTATTGTTAAACAATAAATTCCGTGTTAAATTAATAAGATATTAAATAAATGAGGTGCTTTTTATGAAACAAGGATCCACACTCTTTTTAAAGACCGTTGTGATTCTGATCGGAATCCCCGTTCTTGCTATGTGCATTTTTTTAGTCCCTAAAATAGGAAATTTCGCCGCAGAATTATATCCAGATATTTCATATATTAAATATCTTGTATTTATCAATTTATACGCAACAGCAATACCTTATTACTTCGCACTGTATCAAACATTTAAGCTTTTAAACTATATTGATAAAAACAACGCATTCTCAGAGTTATCTGTTCAAGCTTTAAAAAATATTAAGTACAGCGCATTGGCAATTAGTGTATTATATGTATTAGGTATGCCACTTTTCTATCTCGTGGCAGAGAGAGATGATGCCCCTGGCATTATTATTATCGGAATGATTATGATTTTTGCTTCAATGGTAATCGCGGTCTTTGCTGCCGTTCTCCAAAGACTATTAAAAGATGCTATAGATATAAAATCAGAAAATGATTTAACGGTCTGAGGTGAATAATATGGCAATTATTATTAATATTGATGTAATGTTAGCAAAAAGAAAAATGAGTGTAACAGAACTTTCGGAGAAGGTTGGAATTACAATGGCTAACCTTTCTATCTTGAAAAATGGAAAAGCAAAAGCAGTCCGTTTTTCAACTTTAGAAGCAATATGTAAAGCATTAGAATGCCAACCGGGGGATATTTTAGAATATCAACCTGAAGATACCGAGTAAAAAGAGTCCTTCATACGAGAAGGACTCTTTTTATTACACATTACGGTGCAAAACTAATTTGACCAGTAAACAATAGGATAATTGCTATGATCCAAAATATAAAAAATGATGAGGACAGTATTAATGAAAGAATAGCAATTCCCTTCTTCTCTGTTCTTTTCGTCATTGTGATTATTGAAAGTATGATACCTACACCTGTCAGGGCAATTGTAATATAATCTCCAACTATATTACCTGCATTGGCTATCCTTGTTGGCGTTATAAAAACGAATAGAAAACACAAAATGCCGATGAGTAAAGATACATAGCTTATTATACTGTACTTCTTTTTAGGAACTATTTCAGTTTTCATACTAACCCCACCCCTTCTATATAGCTATGAATTCATATTAACATGAATAACCATAATTTGGTTAAAATATAAAAAAGATAAAGTAGACGCTATCACTTTATCTTTCGGTTTATTTCTATCTAACAATTAACCTGGCTACTTCCTTAATAAAGATGGACGATCATTCTTTAACCTCTAGTAATTATTATATACAGAAAATAAAGTGAAACTTTAATCAGTGGAGGTTTTGTTCACCCTCCACTGATTATTAGTTGAACCAATCGGGCTACCCGTTAATGCGGAATAAAATGAAAGAGTTCTAAAAAATAAAGACTGTACCTTTAAAATGAAAGATACAGTCTTTATTAATAACTTTTTTTATAAAGAAAACTCTCTATCAATCACTACCTTAAAAAACTCCGAGTATTGTAATAAAGAATAATCCGCTACATCACAATTACCTTGAAACATACATGTTGAAATACCTAATTCTTTTGCGGGTATTAAATCTAACTCTCTATCTCCAATAGCTAAATCAATATTATGTTTTTTATGTAAATGATTATAAGCTAAAGAGTTGGGCTTTCGGGGAAAGCCATCGTCAATTGTAACCATATCTACAAAGTACTTTTCCCAGCCGTAATATTTTAAAATGTCCATAACCCCAGCCCTATGTTTATGGGTCATAATCACATTTTTATCTGCAAATTTCAAAACCTCTTCGACACCTGCAAAAGGTTTCATATCTTTTGGCGTGAATTTCCCCTTCAAAACTTTAATCTTTTCTTCCTGCTCACATGAAATATTATAATACTGAATTGCATGAGAGTATGATATTTTTAAGTTTTTGTATATTTCTTGTTTTTCTACTGAATCACCTAATATTTCAGAAAGCATCATTGTATATGCAGGATACGTATCAAATAACGTCCCATCAAAATCCCATAAAATATTCATTCTATTCACCTTCTATTTTCAAATCATTCAATGACTAAATCCGCCTTATCCCTCGGCAATTCCGTTTCTAAGTAATAATCCTCTGCTTTCCAATACCTATTTTCAAATTTTGAAAGGTTTTTCTGTGTCTCCTCACTCTCACGTAGAAACCTTGTCTCTCTTGGACAGTCCAAATAGACCATATAATGAAAGAAATCTCTCCATTCTTTTCGCTGCAGAAAAACTCCTTCAATAACAATTACCCCTACAATAGGAATCTGTACTTTTTCCATTTCACATATATCTGTTTCTTCATGAAAGAAAGGTAATTTCAATTTTGTTTCATGTTGTAGCTTTTGAAAAAATTTCCGCCTTAGCCATTCAATGTCCCATTGTAAATAATAATACTCATACCATTCTTCATATCCAGTATGATATCGTTTATTACGCTCCACTATATGATCATCAATATGGAAAATACGAAACGGAATGCCTTCTTGTTTCATATTTTCTTTTAAATTGGCTACGAATGTTGTTTTTCCAGATCGACTTAAACCATCTATACCTAAAATGAATCTATTTTCCCTATGCTTCTTCATAATCGTTATAAGTTCGTTTGTACTCATTACTTCTTCCACTCTTCTTTTAATAAAGAATATAAAATGGTATCATGAGCAACTCCATTTTGAATCATATGTTTTCGAAGTAATCCTTCTTCTTGAAATCCTGCTTTTATTAATAATTTTTGAGAAGCTTTATTTTCTACATATACAACCGCTGCGATTCTTATTAGTTGCAGTATTTCAAATCCGTAAGCTAAAATTGCTTGTAATGCTTCCAATGCATATCCTTGTCCCCAATATGCATCATCTAATTCATAACCAATTTCAGCTCGTTTATGATGATTATTAATTAAATGAAATCCGCACGTTCCGATTAATTGGCCCGTCCCTTTTTTCTCGATTCCCCAGCGAAATACACTGCCCTCTTCATAACGATTTTTGAACGTTTGAATCATTGTTTTCGCTTGCTCAATATTTTGGAAAGAATCCATTCCGAAATAACGTATAACTGATTCTTTCGAAAAATATTGGAATATCGTTTCTGCATCTAATAGTGTAAGTTCTCTTAAGAATAAACGTTCTGTTTCTAGTTTCGGAAATCCCATTTCTCTTTCTCCCTCTATTCTAATGAACTGCAAATTTCAATATAATTTCCATCTGGATCAGCAATGTAGGCAATTGTTTGTCCCCACGGTTTTATAATTGGCTCCACTAAAATTTTAATACCTTGCTCTCTAAATTGCTCAATCGTTTCTTGTACATTCTCAACAACGAATCCTAACTCGAAATGAGAAGACTGTAATTCACCTTCTGTAAGCGGTAGTCCTGTTAATTCTTTCACATCTTGCCGCGTATTCATCGCTAAAATGGTAGTTCCAGTATTAAATTCAATATATGTGCCGTGCTCTGCTTTTATAGGTAACTGTAAAATATCTTTATAGAACTTTAAACATTCCTCAAACTTTTCTACATATAAAATGATGTACTTCATTTTCAAATTCATTTTACATCCCCCTTTGTATCTATCCCTAAAATTTCGACAAAAGTCTCATAAAACCTTGTTCCTTGTAGTAATGAGCAAAAAAAATGAGGCCGATTTCTCGGCCCCCCAGCTTATTGGCATAAAACAGGAGATTTGGTTTGGACATAACCAGTTCGTACTTTTATTATATTTTATTTTTTCTGAATTTTAAATACATTAAACACCTATTTATATTGAGAAAGTTTTTTGCTTGCATAAAATTAAAGATTTTAAGAAATGATACAAATGGAGGTGTATACATATGGAACCAATGCTATGTCCAAGTTGTAAAACGAACCGTACCCGCTTTAATATTCTTGAGCAACAAGTAAAACCAGTCAAGTTAAATCCACAAACTGGTCAAGTAGAAGAAGAATACACAAATGAAACGATGAATGCTTTTCATATGGCTTATCAAGGACCTACATACCGTGTCCAATGTGCTGTATGCGGACTTGTTGAAAACCCTGAACAATTTATTAAACCTGCGCAAAATCAGTCTTTCTAATAAAAACATGATTATCCCTTGTAGAAATAGATTTTTCTATAAGGGATTTTTTCGTTTAATACGTTAATTAAAAATGTATTTCTTCCTTATTATATGTTAAACTTCGCACTCTTTTGGAAATGTTTACATAAGCGAGGTAAAACAAATAATAAAAAAATAACGCTTCCATCAATATTTCTACTATTAACTTGTCATATAGTCATCTTTTACTTTTGGATCTTCGATTGGGAGAAAATCTCGACTTCTTACGGTTTAGCTATATGGATACTTTCTACTATTTGTGGTCTTTTACTTTATTTCCTTTATAAAAAACAAAAATCTAATAAAGTGATATTCAAGTTCGTTATTATTAATTACTTCTTCATTTATGATTTTTTTAGGTATTGTTACTGGTACATCTTTGTAACTGTTAGTTCTATGCCTTAAATATGCAATATTTTATTATATAAAAAATACCCAACAAAACAAGGATATATAGAAATTAAAGAAGATGATTTCCATTCAATATACAACCATCTTCTTTAATAAACCCAATCTTTGTTACAATATTTCATTTTTTAACTTTTTAATCTTCCTAAATAAATTAATAAACGCATATAAATATATACAAACTAAAAACCCAACCATACCTTTATATAATCCTGATTCTGATACTCCAAGAAAACATAAGTAAAACACTGGAATTAACATTACAAACATAATTGCAACGAACTGTATCAATTCAACAAATTTTTGTATCTTCGTTTCTTTGTCTGAATAAATATCAGGTAACTCATTTTCCTCGTCTACTTCTTTACAAAAATAATTCCACTTCGCAAAACTCGTTACATGTTTCCATCCACACATTTCATATATTTCAATATATTCTTTTTGTTTTTCTTTTGAATCTTTATAATCCAGTCTAAAATCCGCTTTATATACTACATCTTTTGGTTCAGTTTTCTTAAACGTATACATTACATTATACTTTTGTAAAGCCCATCCCTTTTGATGCATTTTTCTTAAAAAAGCTTCTTCTTTTTCCAAGCTCCATATCGCAAAAGGTTTGAATACCTTCTTTGTCTCCATTTCCCATTCACTCCCCTAATATACTATTTCCATTCCTTACAGATCTCTGCAATCTGTTATATTCTAGCTCTAACACTTCTCTCCCAAACGGCGTTAACTCATAGCACTTCTTTCTATCTGTAGAGGCAACTTCAACAATTAATTTTTCTTTAAGTAATTTCGTTGTATTCCCGTATAAAGTACCAGGACCGAGCTTTACTTCCCCATTTGTCATCTCTTCTACCATTTGCATAATTCCATATCCGTGCATTGGTTTCACTAGTGATAACAGTATGTAATATGTCGCCTCAGTTAACGGAATATATTTTTGCGCCTTCGCATTCATTATAACTACCTCCGATACATCGCCTTATGATATATCGACTTACGATACATCGTATATCGATATTGTATAATTATATTCCAAAATATGCAAGAGTAATTTAATAATTAAATATCCATTTCTTTGAATTAAAAAATCATACCAATTTTCTGAATAATTTGTTAAAATATAGAAATATTAGCTCTTTTATAATGAAAGGAATGGTACATATGATAAATAAATTGAAAGAAAACATCGGATCTGTGTTTGTTGGTAAAGAAAATGTTATTGATCTACTGCTCGTTTCACTTCTTGCTGATGGACATGTACTACTCGAAGACGTGCCTGGTACTGGGAAAACGTTACTGGCGAAAACCATTTCAAAAAGTATTGGTGTTAGTTTTTCTCGCGTTCAATTTACCCCTGATGTACTTCCAAGTGATGTAACAGGTATTGAATACTTCAACCCAAAAACAAGCGAATTCGAATTAAGAATTGGACCAGTTATGACAAACATTTTGCTAGCAGATGAAATTAACCGTGCAATGCCGAGAACGCAGTCGAGTTTGTTAGAAGCGATGGAAGAACGACAAGTGACGCTGGAGAAGCAGTCAACTCCTCTTCCGAAACCGTTCTTTGTTATTGCGACGCAAAACCCAATTGAATCACAAGGGACTTTCCCTCTTCCAGATGCACAGCTTGATCGCTTTTTAATGACGATTTCAATCGGTCATCCAACTCCTAAAGATGAGTTACAAATGATGCGACGTTTTCGGAACGATTTACCATTAGAAAGTGTCACATCTGTCATCTCATTAGAAGATATTTTAGAAGCTCAAAAACGAGTAAAAGAAATATTTGTTTCGGAACCGTTAGAACATTACATTATTAAACTTGCTCATGCTACAAGAAATCATGATTATATCGCTAACGGTGTAAGCCCACGTGCCACATTAGCTTTAGTACGTGCTGTTCAAGCTTTAGCCTTTTTACGCGGGAGAGAATATTGCACACCAGAAGATATACAATTGTTAGTTCCTTCTGTTTGGAATCACCGTATCGTCTTATCAATGGAAGGTGCCCTGCGTACGACAAAGAATGATATTATGCAAAGTATTTTAAAAGAAGTTGACGTACCTGTGGAGATTGAACAAGCATGAATGGACAGCGTGTTGTAACTGTGCCTTTATTTTTTCAACTCCATATTATTCAACTAACCGTTCCAATCGCATTACTTTTCACATTCTTTTTCCCGCAACGAATGCTTATGTTTCTCTTTTTCTTCTATTATTTATTTGCGATTTTTATTTATAAATATGTCGCTTTCATAGAGAATAAGTTTCAAATCATAAATGAGAAACAAACTACACGGATTTTTCCTGAGGAATCTGGACAGTTTTTTATTCATTTAAAAAATGGAGCCAGCATACCGATCGTTAATGGTGTTTGTTACTTTCATTTAAATTCGTCCCTTATACCGCATAAAGAGCAAGGCATTGAACAAATATCAAAAACGTTATTCTCTTTCCCATTTTCACAACCTGCACATTCGGCACAAAAATGGGGTTTAACATTAACCGCCACGAAGCGTGGTGTGTTTCAAATTGAACAATTTGAATGTGTATTAAAAGATCCATTTCATCTATTAACTGTACATTTACCTGTTTTTGATAAATTAAGGACTGAGATTATTGTGTATCCTTCTCCTAAAGAAGTAGCAGGTTTGCAAGAACTTCAGCAACTTTTGAATGGATCTTATCGAACGAATTTTTCTTTTTACAATGATGAAACATCTATTATCGGTGTAAAGCGATATGAGCGTGAGTCTTTCCGCTCTATTCATTGGAAGGCATCTGCTAAAATGCAACAATTACAAGCGAAGCAATATGAACCTGTAAAAAATTATAGTTGGACGATTTGTCTTTCTTTAGCTGCCGATCGTGGATTTGGTTGGAAAGATAATGTAGAAGAACTTATTTCATATGCAACATACATTTTCCAGTATGCAACGAAGCACCACATTCCGTTTGAATTGTTTATTAGTGTATTAGCAGAAGACGGTGCATTACATGTACCGTTAAATGAAGGACAAACACAATATGCAAAAGCTTTAGAAGAATTAGCCCGTATTTCAGATGATAGTACGTTACTTCCGAAACAAGGATTCCTTCATTATGTAAAGAGAAAAAGAGAACGATCGTCTACAATGATATACATTGGTTTACAAAGAAATGAACTCCCTCTTCTCTCGCAGCCAACGTTTCTCATTACTAGTGAAGGGATGGTGGAACCAGTTGAAAACTTGGCTATATCACATTCATGATTTCATTCTGCTCCTTCTGCTTTCATTATTAACAGAAAGAGATGAACTAATTAGTATTGCAATATTTTTAACAACAGGCTATATTGGAGTATTTCTTATTCATAAATTTATGCAGAAAAAAACAACAGGATTTGTAATACTTTTAGTTCTTCAAATCGTTCTTTTCTCTTTATTTTTACCTTTTTCTCTATTTGGCACAATCATATTACCACTATTTTTCTTTATCGTACATGTGGTCGGACCTGGATATCCAGTTCAAAAATCTTTAGGTGGTATTGTATGGTTTGTCGTTTCAGCTATATTTTATGCACCCTTTCCACCGTTGTGGAAACTATTAATGTTAGCCTTGCATCTTATGATTACATTTTGGTTAACCGGGGCCAATCGCAAACAACAACTATTACGTTTTTCTTCTATCATTACGATTGGCTTAATGAGTATATTAATTGTTCAAGTATTTCCTTTCATTCGACTTATTTTTGGTTTTATAACGGAAGTAGTCGCATTAGGCGTCGGCTATGCTTTAATGCCATTAATTAAAGCAGCGGAATTAAAAGATACTAAAGATGTTTGGGCAAATAAAGGACACCTCTTAAAACCCAAAATTGAAGACGGAAAAAAAATTCCTGATTTTGATCCAATACTCATAAATAGCACTACAATAATAGTCTGTACAGCTATCGCTATTTACGTCGTTTGGAAAATAGTAAAAAAACGAAAACATTTAAGTTTACCAAATATGCACGTCTTCGAATCTACTATCATTACTGATAAAGAAGGAATGATCCAAAATCGTTTTAAACGAAATAAACCGCCACATAACGAAATTCGGAAGGAAATTTTTAAGCTAGAGAGTAAGTTAACCCCTCCTTTAAATAGAAAACGGGGAGAAACTGTTGAGGCTTGGCTAGAAAGAATAAACGATGAAGAAGATGTAAATATTCAAAGTGATATTATTATAGATGCTTATAATACGGTGCGTTATTCAAATGGTGCAAACACTGTACTTCTACATGAATTTAAGGAAGAGATTCATAAGCTTTATGCATATCAAAAAAGTTTGAAGAAACGAAAGAAATAACGTAACAAAAAGACTCCTATATTCATAGGAGTCTTTTTGTACTTCTACGTTGCTTTTTAAATGGAAGCATTCTTCCCTGCTTCAATTTCTAATGACTCTTCATGCCACCAAAGTGTTTCTTCAGGGTCTTCTTTAGCGATTTGGTGTGCTTCTTTTTTCGTTTCTACTGTAGGATATGAACCTTTTAGCGCACGCCCTGAAGTTGTAACGAATAGTACACTAAATACAACTAATCCAATAATACTTACACCTGCTAAATAAAATGCCGGTGCGAGCGGGTTACCAGTTGCATGAACTAAGTATGAACATACAAGCGGTGTTGTTCCACCGAATATCGATACAGAAATATTAAATGAGATCGAAAGTGCTCGATAACGTACATCAGTGAAAAAGAGTGATGGTAATAATGAAGGTAATGTTCCTTCATATACACTTAAGAAGAAACCTAGTACGAAAATACCTGCAAATATAGCTGCAATATGTCCGTTACCTATTAGTAAAAATGCTGGAATTGCAAATACAGTTAAACCAAGTAAACCAATTTGCACAACGCGTTTATTACCAATTTTATCACTTAATTTACCGAAATATAGTGCTAGTGGAATCATAAGTGCCATCGTAATAGAAATAATTAATAAGCCTGTTGTTTCTTCGACTTTAAGTACTTGAGTTAGATAAGAAGGAATATACGAAAGAATCATATAATTTGTAATATTAAAGAAGGCGACAATTACTGTGCTTAATAAGAAGTCTTTTTTGTGATATTTAATAATATCCATGAATGAAAATTGTTCATTGTCTTCAGATTCCTCTTGTGCTTTTTCCATCTCTTCAAAGATTGGAGATTCATCTAGATGACGGCGTAAGTATAAACCGACCAAACCAATTGGTGCAGCTATTAAGAACGGAATACGCCATCCCCAGCTGAGCATTTGCTCATCTGTTAACAATAACGTCAAAATGGTAACAATTACCGATGCAGCAATGTAACCTGAGAGTGTTCCAATTTCAAGACCACTACCGAGTATACCACGCTTTTTATCTGGAGAAGATTCTGCGATATAAACCATTGCTCCTGAATATTCGCCGCCTGTAGAGAAGCCTTGAATCATTCGGGCAACTAAAAGTAGTATTGGTGCCCATACACCAATTTGTTCATAGGTTGGTAGTAATGCGATGAATAATGTAGAAAGTGCCATTAAAATAATAGTAGTACTTAACACGATTTTTCGGCCGTACTTATCTCCTATTCTACCAAAGAATACACCTCCGATTGGTCGAACGAGAAAGGCTGCTGCAAATGTACCGAATGTAAGTACAAGTTGCAATCCACTATTATCAACACCAGAGAAGAATAATTGACTTAAAATTACCGCTAAATACGCGTATAATCCGAAGTCAAACCACTCCATTGCGTTCCCTATACCAGTAGCAATTACTGCTTTCCTGGCTTGTTTAGGATTAACAATATTAACGTCTTGAGGTTCAAAATTTAAATCATTATTTTGTTGCATATAATAAAACAGCTCCTTATTTAATTTAACTTCTTTAAGCACACCTTCTCTTATTGAATAAAATTAATTCGAAGCACTTAAGGAAAAGCAACGTCTCCTTATCTGTTATTATTATTTCACATAATTAATTATTTGTCCAATTAAATGCTCTTTTTATATAAAATTAAACCCTGTTTAACTTGTTATAGAATGACGTTCAGCTTATATAACACATACCTTTACACTACAAATGAAATTTTAATTTATTTATATCTATACGTTTCTATAATTGCTTCCTTTAACCTAGAAATTAGTAACTTTTACTAAAGATTTGCATATATTTAAAAAGTGAACTCATTAGCTCGAATTTTGTCTTATTACATTCAAATATAGTATTATTATAGATTTAAAGGAGGGTGTTTTATGTTGGAAATAATACTTTTACTTGCTACTGTTTCTTTTCTCTTCATTATTTCTGGATTTTTCATTACCTTAAAACAATATAAAGAAATAAAAAATATAAAGACTATATTAACTACCAAAAAAGAAAATGAGAAAACTACATCCGAAAACTCAATCCCTATGCAATTAGACCTGAGCGTTCTCAATAATTTACTCGCTTCTGGAATAAATAAAGGTACTAATTCAGGTAATGAGAATTCTAAATCTGAGAAAACTAAATAGTCGTTACGTATATAATAAAATATATATCTCCTATTTTATCTAATCTTATTAATAACTACCTCTGATTAAAAAGGAGACTACTTATGTGTAAAAATCCGATTTCTATTATTATTCGTATACAGCATACCATAAAAGTTTTACCTGAAATTTTGAAAGCCTGTGAACAACTACAGCCTTTAGAAATTATCCTTACTATTAACGGATGTATCGATGATTCCATTGATATTGCACAATCTTACAATTGTAAAATTATCACACTAGAAGAACCGACAGAATTAACTAATTGTTATGTAATTGGTGCCAAAAAAGCAAAGGGTAAGTACCTCTTATTTTTAGATGCAAATTACATTATCCAACCTTCCTTACTTACACAATTTCTTCAACCATTACTAGACGAATCAGCTGACATAGTATTAAACAATTTAGATGACTTTTTTTATCAAAAGCAAAAGCCAACTATAGAAATGATTTGGCAGCAAGTTACGAATCATTTTTTTCATCGTCCAGATTTACATGTTAACTCACTATTATTTCCTCCCTATGCAATAACAAAAGAGATTCTTGATGCAATTACTCCAGAAAGTTTATTAAATCCGATATTAGCACAAATGAAAATTATTAAAAATAAATTTCGCATTAGCAATCATTTCAAAATTTCTATACCGCAAATTCCCTCCTTCCCCTCAAAACAACTCATTCGTTATCACCTAGAAGCAATTGAAAATTGGGTAAATATATTACAAGATTCGAGAGGAAACTATACTGATAATAATCGAAGGCGGGATATTATTTTAGAACTTCAAAACGGTGAACAAAGAGCTATATCCAAAATAATTACAGGTAAAGAGTTTTATTCAAATACTTATGGAAATAAACAATTATCCATCATTATCCCTGTTCAAAATGAAGAAAAAACGATAGAATCTATCATTTTTGAGGTGCAGAAATTAAAACCTTTAGAAATCATCATTATTGTTAATGGATCAACAGATAAAACAGAGGAATTGGCGAAGAATTGCGGTGCAACAGTTATTACTTACAAAGAAGCACTCGGCATTGATACCGGACGTGCCGTTGGTGCATATTTTGCAAAAGGTGATATATTATTATTTATTGATGGTGATTTCTTAATTCCTAGTTCTGATTTATTACCATTTGTACAATCTGTTCAAAATGGAACCGATTTAGCTTTAAATAAATTAGAGCACTACTACATGTATCGTGTTCCTTATACTATCGTAACTGCATGTAAGCATGTTGTTAATTTAGCATGTAATCGAAAAGATTTAGGTATGGGCTCCACAACTGCTGTCCCTCATGCTTTTAGTCGAAAATGCATTGATACAATTGGGTTTGATTCTCTTCTTTCACCAACCTTAAGTCAAGTTAAAACAATTTTAGCAGGATTGCATGTACAAAATGTTCATTCTATCGACGTTGACAAGATAAATCGAGTTCGACCAGAAAAACACTTCTCGCAGGAAGGCTACCTTTCATTAGCAACGCAACAAATCATTGGTGATCATATAGAAGCAATTTCTTACCTCATCGAACAAAAAAGAAACACTGAATGCTTTTAATTGTATATTCTTACCACCAAATAATATATGAATTTATTTTAAATATATAGCAAAATAAAAAAGATGGTTGTAACCATCTTTTTTATTTTTACATTAGATCAAAAGAAAAGTAGCAGGCAGGCTTTTCATTTCTGTATCTTTCTTAAGAAGTTTGAAAATAGAGGCTTGTTAATGAGGAGTCAACACTTAAATCGTCTTTTAGTGCAATTGAGAAACATGCAACTAATGGTAAAGTAATAACAATTGATCCACTAGGACTAATTATAATAGTAGGACTTGTCCCACATGTGCCTCCACAATCGACTACTGCATCAATTCCACTACCAGGGGTAATTGTAATTTTAAGACACACATCTAAACAAACATTATTCGTAGTACATGCCATAACTCTCCCTCCTTTCTTTTAACAATATATGCAGTTAATTAAATTTGGACACGACTCTCTTACTAAGTCTTATAAATTAGATGTTATTTTATTATTAACTGCATAGAAACTTAACGTTTTATTAAACTATCTAAATCAACTAAAAAACTCAAATCATCCTTTACTGAAATAGAAACACATGCAATAAACGGTATTACATTAAAATTAGATAAACATTCATCATTGCACCTTACGAATATTTCTGCCCCACCATTTGGATTGACTTTAGTTTCTAAAGAAATATGAAAACAACTTTTATTGATGCAAGACAAGATATTCCCTTCTTTCTTATATCTAATATCAATTTATCCAAAAATAAAAATACCGTTACAACTTTATTTACTCTTTACCTTCCATACTTAAAATAAAAAAGATAAAAGCTTCTTCATATATATAAAGAAGCCTTTACCTTTTAGTTACTTGTTCATTTACTATCAGTCAGTGAAACATGCTCTTCACTTGTACCTGAGCTAAAAATAATAAAAATTTTTGATTTTAGTTTCATTGCAATACTAAATATCGTCAAGTTGCATAAATGAAATGTTTAAGTTACTCATTCAATAGACAAATTTACCTTTTAAAATAAATCTTTAAAATCCTTATTCTTCAATAAATATGAAAGTCCTTCTAAATGATCCCCAGTAATTCTCAGTACAGCTGGTGGATGTCCTATCGTCGCAAAATGCTCTTGTGGCCGAATACGATTTGGTTTCATTACATCTACAAAATGGACACATTCGACTTTATACCCTTCTAATATTGCCTTTACTTGTGCAATACACGCTGTGTGAAGAGTGTCCCAGCCAATTCCCTCTAAACATTTTCTACTAATAGCATGGGGAACAGCAATTGTAGATCCTACCCCTAAATCTTTACGGTTACAGGCAATATTCAACATATATTTATATAAATTTACAATGTATAGAGGAAATCTAAGATTTAAATTTAAATCATTTAAAACCATATCAACACCATCCGCAACAGCTTGCGTTAACGGATGAAGATCTTTTGCTGGAATAGCAAAATCAGCATCAATAAAGAGAAGTATATCTCCTGTCGCTTCTTGTGCACCAATTGCCCGTCCTACATCATGCCCTAATCTTTCTTCATAAACAATTACTGTTGCCCCTGATTGCTTAGCAATTGCTTCTGTTTGATCTGTTGACCCATTAATGACAACAATTATTTCTTTTGGTTCAATTTTTCTTGCCTCAAGAATAACTTCTTTAATCGTTGATTCTTCATTTTGTGCTGGTATAATAATTGATAACTGTTTTCCATTATAAATAGAGGAATTCATTCCCCATCCTTTATGGAAACGTGAATAATTCTTTTGTTTTTTTAACTGCTCTATAATTTCTCTTTTTCTTCCTCCATCTGTATAATTACCTCTATCATCTTTTCGTTGTAACCAACTCTCCAAAGCTTTTATATTTTCTTTAATCTCATATACTTCTAATTTAGTTAATCCATTTTTATAGAAAGAGGTTTTGTTTGCAGGCATATTATTCAAGGAGGTGTTAGTGATGGCTGACGAGGATTGTAGTCGCCACCCTTTCTCAATAAGAGTTACTTGGGACAGAATAGGGTTCTGCAAGATATCATATCCAATGTCTTCAATTGCTTTTTTAGTAATAGCATATGGCATAGATAACATCGAATCATATTTTAAATCCATACGCCCCAATACATCGTTTACTATTTTTCTATACACCATAGCAATGCTTGGCCATTCTACTCTCATCTTTTCAAAACAAACCGAGTCTATATTATTTAAAATTACATCCTGTTCCTTTTTTAGTAGCGGTTCTATAAATCGTTCTAATTCTACCGAAAAAATAACATCTTCTCCATTTAAAAATAAGACTACATCACCATTGGCGACTTTTGCCCCATGAACTGGTGCTTTCCATTTACTTTTCTCCTCAATCACAACAACGTTACTTTCAACAAATGTTGGTATAGATTGTATTGCACTCATTCTATCATCAGCTACAATAATAATTTCTAGTGGTTTTATATGCTGCACTTTATTTAAAATTTGATTCAATTTTGATTTTTCTTCTCCTAAAACTATAACAACGGATAGGTCCACTTCTTTTTGTTCTTCTTTTACAGTCTGATTAGGTTTTACCTTTTTTATATATTCAATTGTTTCACTCTTACTTACAGCTGCATGCCCTGCTTTTTTATCAAAATATAAGTCTATTACAATTTGATTTATTTCCGTATCTTTATCCAGTTGTTCTAATTCAGAAATGAACGGTAGTAAATGATTTTGCACATCAAATTCACATGCGAAATTTTGCAAAAAATAAATATTCGGTACATATTTAATGTGATTAAAAAATTTCACAACATTAATTCTTTCGCCAAATTTCTCCTCAACTTCTTCTCTTGATAAATTTGGATAAGACAAATCGAAAACTAGATTTATTGGTACAGGTATCCATTTTAATAAATTTGTTTGAGGATTATTAATGAAAGCTGTGGAGCCCTTAACGAATCCAGCTAAAATTAAAGACATAAATCCTCCCCCGGAACTGCCATAAAACAACACATTTTTCGAATCAACTTTTAACTTTGCAAATACTATTTCTAAAATATTTGCTATATCTTGTAAATAAAATCTATTTAACTCTCCCTGTCCCCAGCCTAAAGATAATTTTCCAAGATATAACGTAGGGTCATTATAATATATAACAGTATCTTCAAATTCATCCATCCAAGAATGTCGATGAAAAATAGGTGGACCAATTGGCTGTTCTTGAAACCCACCTGCTCCGGATCCAAAAACAATAGTGTTAGAAGCATCGGGCTTAATACGAATTAAAAATTCATACGTTACTTTATCCCAATCAACCTTGAGTATAAATGGTTCTGTAATTTGAAAATCCATTTGCCATAATTGTTCATATGAAATGTTAATTTTTTTGTACTGGTCTAACAGTTTAATCACCCTTTCCATCTATTTCAAGATGTTCTATTAAGTAAGAGAGAGCTTCAACGTGATCACCAATTATTCTTAATACTGCCGGAGGATGCCCATTGTGACTTACATTCTCCATTAAACGAATTCTATTCGGTTTTACAACATCAACGTAATGTACACATTCTACTCTATACCCTTGTAATATTGCTTTTACTTGTGCAAGACTAGGGCATAGTAAGCTTTCCCAGCCTATTGCATCTAAACATGATCTACTCATAGCATGTGGAATTGCTACTAATGAGCCATTGCTTAATTCTGGACGATTATATGCTAAATTAAGCATATATTTTACGACGTCTACAACATAAAACGGAGGGTGTAACATCGGATTCAAATCATTTAATGCTATGTCTACACCAGCTGAAACTGCTTTTGTAAAATGATGCAAATTACTTCCTGAAACACTAAAATCACCATCAATAAATAAAAGAATATCTCCTGTAGCTTCAAGCGCTCCAATAGCACGTCCAACATTATGACCAAGTCGTTCGTTATATTCAATAATAGTAACACCAAGTCTTTTAGCAATATTAGCCGTTTGATCTGTCGAACCATTTACAACGACGATGATTTCTAGTGGTTCTATTTTTCTCGCCTCAAGTATTACTTGTTCTATAGTCTCTTCTTCATTTTGTACCGGTATAATGACAGAAAGTTGCTTCCCATCATAAATTGAAGAATGCATTCCCCACCCTTGATGATAGGAAGGGTATCGCTTACATTCACCTAGTTTTTGAACAATATCTCTTCTTTTTCCTGCATCAGTAAACCCTACTCTTCTTCCTTTTTTCTCTATCCATTTAGCTATACCGCGTAAATATCTTTCTACTTTCTCTTTTTCATTTTTGGATAACTCTTTTTTTATTAAATATCCTCCTTCCTCTATAGTCTCATCTTTAGATAACGTATTGATTGCATATTGATCGTTAATCCGCCACCCTTGATTCACAATCTTCATATGAGATAGAACGATATCTTCCATATAATTAAAGCCGATATTTTCCACTACTTCCTTCGTAAGCGCATATGGTAACGAAAGTATTGAATTGCTTTTTAAATCTGGTCGACTTAAAATTTCATTTAACATTTTTCTCCATACAATATCCATATTTGGACATTTACCTATTTCTATCAATTTATCTATTTTATTTAAAACTACATCGGCTTGATTTGTAACAATTGGCTCAATAAATCTCTGCATTTCATTTGTGGATAACGAAAAATTGCCATCTAAAAATAATAAAACTTCTCCTTTTGCTGCCTTTACAGAAGCTTCATACCCATCATAATACGTACTATATTTATCCATCAAAACAATATGGCATTTATGTTTCTTTGCTATTTCATACAAATTACTTCTATCGTTAGGAACGAAAATTATAATTTCAAGAGGATTTAGCTTCCATATAGATTGAATTGACTCTTCTAATATTTGCTCTCTTTCACTGTACAAAATAATAACCGTTAACGATTTCATTACACGCCCCCTTTACACATCATGTGACATAAAATATTAAGTATTACCATTTCCTATGAATTTGCTACTTTATTAACATATTCAAAAGTGAATTATACTGTGTGAAAACAAACGTCTATTTTTGAAAATATAATCTCTACACTTGTATCCCTCCTCTTATCGTTGTCTGTTACAACTCTCACCATTTAAAAATAAAAAAAGTCCTAATTTCTTTAGGACTCTTTTACACTAATTTATAAATATCATTAATTTTATATACAACCTTTTTCCATGTTATACCTCTATCCGTTGTAGTAAATATTTCTTTTTTATTACAAGCCCAACCTTTACGCCGATTAAAAAAATGTAAACAAAATACATTTTTCAGCAATGGATTACTTGATACCTTTATCCATTTTGCTCCTTTTTTTATTATTTGATATACACTTCCATGTTCACTATTTATAACCCAGCCATAATAGGAACTAAAAAAAGAAACAGCCGCTTTACTAGTATTTATTGTTTTATTTGAAATATGCCACGAATTCCCCTTATCAAATGAGTAATTCATTAAAAATACATCATTATTCATTTTAGTTGGTATTACTAACAAGTTATTTTTATAGATTGCTTTATAAGCCATAGCAGTCTCATTATTACTTCCTTCAAGACTTGGAATATCTTTTATAGGCTGCCAACTTGCCCCACCATCTATTGTTTTAAATACCGCTGATGTTTCATATTGTTTGTGTAATGAAATAAATCCAACTAACTCGTTTATAAATGTTATCCCTGAAATACTATCACTAATACTTATATTTTTTATTACTTTCCAAACTTTCCCTTTCGTTTTCAAATAGTATAAATTATGTTCAAATTTATTTGATGCAAGCTTTCTAGACAATACAATCCATATACTATCCATATTCGTAGCATGCAATTGTACTTGAACATCCGTCGATTTCTCCCACTCTTCTTCAATTGGTAATATAAACTCACTCCATCTTTCCCCTCTATTAACTGTATAAAATATAGCGGGTAATAAATCATCATTCTTTTTTGTTAAACCATATGCCCAAGAGCTTCGAGCATTTATTGGATATCCAAATATCACAATTGAATTTAGAGGGTTAACAACATCCCATTCTACTCCTCCGTTTCGAGTATATAAGATCGCTTGCTTTTTATTTGTATATTGAATACCAGCCCACCCAAATCTATCAGTTCGCATTTGTAAAGAAGTAAATTGAATATCATTATTTTCCAATATATCACCTCATTCTTATTATTTATATATTCGTATGCTATTATTTTCAAAACGTTCTATCATTAGTTGTTAGTACCACTCGTTTTATCTACTATCTTTACACATTTACTTTCTCTTTTCCTCACCAACCAAATATCAATAAATAAAATTCTACTATAAAAAGTGCACCCCAATTGTAAAACTACTTCTAACAATTAGAGTGCACTTTTTATAAAATATAGCTTTAATTTTTAAGCACTTACTACAGCAGCAACTTTATCTAAACAAATAATAAACTGATTCATAAATGCGTCAATTTCCTCTTTCGTAATAATATACGGCGGAAGTAATCGAATAATATTCCCTTGTGTTACATCGACTAACATTCCTTTATTCATTAGCTCAACCTGTAATTTCTTCACATTTTCATTCGTATCATTCAGACTAATTCCAAACATCATGCCAGCATGACGCACTTCCTGTATATAATAAGAATTTTCTTTCTGAATGTCTTGCAGTTTGTCATTCAAATATAGTGACGTTTCATAAGCTTCTTGCATTAACCCATCATCAAGTAATGTATTTAATACCGTTAAACCTAAAGCTGTTCCCATTGATGAATGAGCAAACGTTGTCCCGTGATCTCCTGGTGAAAATACATCACATAACTTTTCACCTACAATAATTCCTCCTAGCGGTATCCCGCCTCCTGCTCCTTTACCAATTTGAATAATGTCCGGTGTAATATTAAAATTTTGATACGCAAACAGTTTCCCGGTTCTCCCCATACCACTTTGAACTTCATCAACGATAAGTAGTAGATTGTATTTCTCACATAAGTTTTGAACGTCATGTAAATATTCACGCGATAAAGGATAAATCCCCCCGCTTCCTAAAACAGGCTCTAGCATAATCGCGATTGGTTTTTCTTTAATAATAGTCTCCTCTAATTGGTCTATATTTTCGCGCTCTACTTCATATACAGGAATCGATGTTTTAGGGAAATTTTGATATACACTTTCTTGTCTCGTAAAATGAAGTGCCCCTAACGTACGCCCATGGAAACTATTCTTCAGCACTACAATTCCTTCACGTTCTTCATTCGTATTAGCTCTATATTTATCAATTAATTTCAAAGTTGTTTCTGTCGCTTCCGTACCAGAGTTTGTAAAAAAGACCTTTCCGTTTTTTAATGAGCAATCCACTAATTTCTTTGCATACTCAATCGCAACTGGGTTTAAAAAATGAAACGGCAGATGCAACGATTTTGTAACTTGCTCCATTGTCGTTTGTACAATTTTAGGATGATTGTATCCTAGTACATTTACTCCTACGCCAGAAAATAAATCTACATACTCTTTACCATCTACATCATATAGTTTACATCCTTCTCCTCTTTCCATTGCAACCTCTGTCCGACAATATGTAGACATCATATATTCTTTATCTAATTGAAACCAATCCGACATGTTAAATTCCTCCTAGTTATTTTTCCTTTTCTAACGTTCATTCTCTATATAATCGTTTATAAATTAAGTTTTAAGATTGAAACTTTAATAGTGGTTTTCTTCCACATTTTTTATTAAAACGTGTGCTTTCTCTTCCCGATATTCATTTTTCCATAATTTCTTCTATTTCAACAGGTCCACTACATATGTGTTTTTTTCATCTAGCGGTATGTTACTGCTTTGAACTTTGTATGTCATACATAATCGAGACTATAAAATCATATTTAGTAACAATCGACGAAAAAATTTGGAGGCTATATCGATGAATGAAAAATATGATAAACATAGGAAAGAATTATTAGAAGAAGACTTTAATAAACATCGAGAACTTACTGAACCAGCTAAATTTCACTCTCAAACAGTTGGTTCACGTGGACCCGTACTAGAGCAAGATAGTGTACTCCATGAGTCATTACAAGAGTTTATTCATGAAAAAATTTTAGAAAGACCTGTTCATGTAAAAGGATTTGGTGCGTTCGGTTATTTTCAAACGATATATTCGATGTCTGAACATACTAAATTAAGTTTTTTACAAAATTCTAATGAAAAAGTTCCTGTTATGGTTCGATTTTCGTTAGCTGTTAGTACGAAAGGAACACCGGATACTGCTAGAAATGTACGCGGTTTTTCTACAAAATTTTATACAAAAGAAGGCATTTTTGACCTTTTATGTAATCACATTCCTGTTTTTTCTGTTCGTGACCCAATGCGTTTCCCTGAAACGATTCAAGCATTATTGCCTTCACCTAAAAATAACTTAATAGACCCTAATAGATTTTGGAGTTTTGTCGCTAAAGCACCTGAATCTATTCATTTTGTTGTCCGTTTATACTCTAATAATGGTACGGCCAAAAGTCTTCGCCACATTCCAGGACATAGTGTTAATACATATGTATGGAGAAATGCGGAAGGTAATCGAAAGTATGTAAAGTATCATTGGTACCCGTTTGAAGGTGTACAGTACATTACTAGTAAAGAAGCAATTAAACTAGCTGCCGAAAATCCTGATTATAGCGGGAAAGATTTATATGATGCTATTGAAAATGGTAAACCAGTGGAGTATGGTTTATACGTCCAGCTCATGGATCCGAAAGATGAAGCGCATCTTTCTTATGATCCTTTAGATGACACAAAAGTATGGGATGAACAGACGTATCCTCTCATACCAGTCGGGAAAATGGTATTAAATAAAAATCCTGAAAATTTTATGGAACAAGTAGAAAAAGTCGCCTTCTCTCCTTCTAATTTGCTAGAAGGCGCTGAGTTATCAGATGATAAAATGCTGCAAGGGCGCGCTAACATTTACAGTGATTCACAAAGAAGAAGAATTGGTCCCGAATTTCGCAAATTAACGATTAACCAGCAGCAAGATTGGACACCTGCTAATCAAATTACAACCGGTGAAGGAAGGTACGTTGAAGGTAAACTTGAAAGAACTTCTATAACGAAACAGGATGACTTTACGCAGGCTGGTGAATTTTACACGAAGTTACAGCCAATAGAAAAAGAACATCTCGCTGAAAACTTAGCTAGTGATTTGAAAGTTATATCCGATGATATTAGGAAGATCGTTTTGGGGTATTTCAATCGAGTATCCACTGATTTGAAAACAAAAATCGAGACAAAAATGAAAGAGCATTAAGAAGATTAAAACATGCTTTACGAATGAGAATTCAACTCTATATTAATTATTTTCTTGTCAAAATCCAATGAGGTTATTTAATTTGAAAATATAAAGCCAACATATCCCTGTTCTATAATTAGAACAGGGATATGTTGAATTAGTTTAATGTTTAACATTAAATACTTTATTTCGCTAAAAAATGCGATAAGTAGCCTTTCAAAACAAACTATAGTAAACTATTTTACTTGTACCGTATAATTCCCTGTTCCACCACCATACTTATATACACTTAAGTAATATTTCCCTGGCTTTGCATTATAATTTCCAAGCAATTTGTTTCCATCACGTTTTGTTGCATAAGCTACATAATTATTTAAATCTGATTCAGAATATAATACCCAGTTCAGTCCAAGATTTTGTTCGTTCGTAACAGAAATTTGTAAATCTTTTTGATCCTTTACATCAATAACAAATTTATCCCCCTGATCTTGATCGCTCAAGGTTCCTCTTAACAAAATATTCAAAGATAGTGGGTTTGCTGTTTCAAATGAATTATTTGGTTCTTTTTCTACAGCCGTACCTTCTTCCGTATTCACTCCGCTAAACACAACATCATATTCAAATTGCCCAGCATTATTTACACGGTAATTTACAAAATAAGCAGTCAATGTTTTATATCCTGTCCACTCTTTTCCTGAAAGACGTTTCAACATATCATTTGTTGCTTCATTCATCACTTTCCAGTCCTCAACTTCTCCTTTAGCCGCACTTCCTGTATATGTCCCCTGTAGTGTAAATGTATTAAAGAATTGTGATGTATTCTTTGTTACTTTCACATCTTTTAATTTCGCTTCATTCGTAATATCTGAAGTAACGTCCGAAAGCGATTTTGGATCATGCTGAGTTAAATACTCATCTGATACTTGTGGAATTGTATACTTATCGCGATTATCAATAAGCATTTGCATATAAGATTGATATTCTTCATTTAACTTATTATCTTTGCTTAATGTAGCACGGTATGCATCGTAACTTGAAACATCATTTGCGCGAATTAAATCATGTACTTTATCGAACATTTCTGGGCGCTTATTATACATATATGATTGCAGTGCAAACGAATAATTATAAAAATCCCACGTTCCATATTTCGCATTTAATGTTTGTGATGCTGTATAACGTTTTGCAGGATCATTAGATAACCCACCAATTATACTTTTTCGCGGTACTACACTATCTAATCGCGTTGCACCTGCAAAGAACTCTGCATTCCCTTCTTCAAACCATGTTAAACGTTCATTTTGATACATTTCCCCTTGGCCCCATAATCCCTGAACTTCGTACCTTCCCTGTAAGTAGTGCGTAAATTCATGGCGGAACAATTCTTCCAGACTATAAATACTTTGCTCTGGTGTACGTTCATATGTAAAGAAAGTCCCTGTCCCTTCAATATAAATCCCACCATTATTCGTTTCATATCCGTACAGTTGACGATTAAATTGATACTCATCTGGGCTATTATAAATAACCATCGTTAACACATCATCAGCATGTCCACTTTCAAGTGGTTTATCGCTACCAACTGTACGATAAAATTGAGAACGCACCTCTTTTGCCGCCCAGTATAGACGTTTAATTTTCTCTTCGCTAACTTTATCCCCAGCTTTAAAGACAATTGCTCCATCATCAAACGTATACGTTTTCGGTAAATATTTCTTTTTACCTTCTTCCCGAATTTGATCTAAATTTACAGTTTTTCCATTCGCATCTATTCCTCCATAATTTGTAGTAATTTGTTCTGCCGCAACAAAGTATTGCTCTCCTAAATATGGATAAATTCGCATTGCATCTGTAACAACTTGTTGTCCTTTTGTCGGCGTGCTATGAAGCTTGCCCAATCGGCCAGCATAATAAATTCCATTATTAATTAACCATCCATTTTTATTTGTTACTGTACCAAGTAGTGCAAAACGATTTACTTCATTAATAAAGTTATCGATATTCCGAAACCACATCGTATCTTTTGGCTCTTTTCCAGTCGTGTACATATCCGTCTGAATATCAAAGTCAATTCCCTTCATCAACTCATATATAGCGTCTCCTTTTGTTCGGTCTTCAATGAAAGTTGCAAGATTATCGTTATATTGTTTAAAAATTTCACCTGCATATAAAACCGTTTCAACATCTGCTGATGCATTTCCAATTAATTTTCCATATGATGCAATTACTTTATTTTGTTCTGATGTACCAAGTTTGAAATTTGGATTTTTTGCAATTGTTTTTAAAGCTGGTAAACATTTATCATGGTAGCTACGCTCATTTAGTTTGCTTAATTCATCATGGTAAAAACCTAAATAAAACGCTGCACGTAGAGCTTCTACTAATGTTTCAATCCCTTTTGAATCATCTTGCGTATAAGCTTGTCCTTGTTCTGCTAGTTTATTAATAATCGCTTGCATTCGGCTATCATCTTGATAGAATTTAAGACTATCACTATTAAACTGAAATAATTCCGGAATTTGATACCATTTAATTGTCACAAGAAGATCAGTTAATTGTTTATTATTTAATTGATTTAACTCAGCCATCGAATACTTTTTTTCTTCAGCTAACGGCTTAATATTATCGGTTGGTGCTAGTGGACGCTGCGATAAATCCGCTAATTTTAACCGTTTTGTAAAAGATTCATTTTCTTGTACTTTTGAAGGGTGCGCTAATTCATCAACAGATTTCTGTATTCCTACCGGCTCCATTTGTAATACGTTCTTCACATTTTTCTCTTTTGTCTCTGCTTGAATTTGCAAACCATTACACGTTATTGTCACTAGTCCAACACCAAGAATCCACTTAGAAATTTTCGAATATTTAACCATACCATTGCCCCCTAGTTATTTAAATGAAAATTCAGAATTTTAAAATCAAAAAAACCACTTATTTGTATGTATTTACAGTTCCCCTATAAATACAACTATGATTAATAATGCAATAGTAGCTTGTTTTATACTATTACGAGTACAGATTCCTTACATACAATCTCCCTTCCTTACATGTAATACAAGCAAAAACCGTGCCAATCATATTTCTTATGAATAGCCAACATTCTTTTATAAATACTGTAGAATAAAATATACATAGGTGTTTCGGCAATGTATAAATCATTTGACACAAAATCTAATGTTTATGAAGAACAAATTCATTGAATGTTATAAATTCATTAGGCAGTAAATAATCCCCAATTATTAAATCTCTCAAAAAAAGGTAAACAAACATATTCCATAAAGCTAATATGTTCGTTTACCTTTTTCTATTTCAAATCAACAGCAAAATATCGTTGAATAAAAACAGCATGAATAAGTATTTTGTTATTCATTTCTCTTTTTCATATAATCTTTTTCACATTGCAACGGCTTAAATTTCACTTTTTTCCCTTTCTTCTTTTTCGTTTTTATAACGAGCCATTCCCCTTTTTCAACGTCTAGTTTTAGGCGTTTCATTACATTGATATTATCTTTTTCTTTATAAAGTAAAAATGCTTCTTGTGCCCTCACAAATAAGCTGGGCTGTTCGCTAAATCCACCACTATCATAAATTTTAGTTAGCGAATTATAATAAGAATCATTTTCCTTTCCACCATACATCAAATGAGCAGCCTCCAGATCTCTTTTACTTACTTCCCAAAAACTATGTTCATCAATATTTAAATTAAATGTGGATTTAATGTCCTGTATTATATTCTTCACATGCTTTTCATCTCTAACTTTTCTTTCTTCGAGACAATCCGAAGATAATTCTGGTGCATCTGATTGGGAATGTACAACGTGTTGTATCGATACACACAGAATAAATACGCTTAAAATGTAAAATATTTTTTTCATATTTACATATCACCTCAAATGATTTAGATACTATATCATTTGAGGCTTACAATATTCTTATGCTAATAATAAGAAAGATCCTATAAAATAAAATTTTTATAGGATCTTTCCTTTTAATATTGCTTTATCAAATTCACGGGCGGGGCAACTACCTTACTACTTTTCACATCATATAATCCTATAGGTGTTACTCGTATAAAAGGCAAGTGCGTCGCAGAAAAGAATAAAATTGTAAATGCTGGATCATCATGCGCGTAGCCACGCTCTTGTAGTAATTTCACCATCTGCTTCTCTTCCTGTATTAATTCACTCATTTTTAAATTAGACATAATCCCGAGCAATGGTAATGCTATTTCGTGTAATACTTCATTCTTTTCAGCTATTACCATTCCCCCGCCAAGCTCTTTTACTCTACGAAAAGCTGTAAGCATATCTTCTTTTCTTTTTCCGATAAGAATGATGTCACCTGTACCAGAATAAGAGCTAGCAAGCCCACCTAGTTCTTTCGCAAAACCTTTCACAGCTATATTCACTTGCCAACTGCCATCACGAGCAATCATCATAAAGAAACATTCATCATGATCTGTGGACAATTCATCACAGTCTATATTGATTTCACTAGTGTATGGTTTTGTAATAACGTTATTTAATAAGTGTATCCCCGTTTTATTAGAGAAAATCATATCCTCTTTTTCTATTGACCAATCTAATGATAATAGAGTTACTTTATGTTTACTCCAGTCTATAATATGTAATGCTTCATGTGTATTTACACCGTCACGCTTCACCCATTTCCCCTTTGCAAGGACACTGATTGGTACTGGGTTTTCTTTACTTTCTAAAATATTGATATTAGCAATTCTACCTGTCGCAATCGAACCATGTACATGTTCCATATTATAATAGCGAGCAATATTATAACTTGCCATATCGTATGCATCTATTACTGGTACTCCTTGTTTTATCGCGGTAGAAATCATAACGTTTGTCATTCCATTTTCATAAAACGAAGGATGTGAGCCGTCTGTTGTAAAAAAGAATCTATCAAACTGCTTTACGCCTAGTTCCAACAATTCTTTCAGTAAAACTTCTAAATCCGGGCGGATTGAAGAATTTCTTAAGGAAACAGTGTAACCTTGCATAAGACGAGTGAAAGCTTCCTGCCCTGTCATCGCTTCATGATCACAATCTGTACCTAACAGTTTTAACTTCGCTAAAGTCGTTTCAGATGCACCCGGAAAATGTCCTTCTACTTTCTTTTGCAATCGCTTCGTTTCCTGCACCCAAGTTAACATTTCATCATCGCCATGTAATAGTTTTGGCCATGCTGTTAGCTCGCCGCCTTGAAGAACCGCTTCATGCTGCAGCCACTCTATTATTTCTTCACTATTAAACAAAGATTCCCCGTTTTGCAATTCAGTCTGTCCGTCAAAACGGCACCACCAATACATACTTGCTGGAATCTTATTGAATTCATCTAATAAACGAAATGCTTCTTCACGCTTTAATGTGAAAAATAAAGTTAAATTATCATTAATAAAAGTTGTTGTCCCAAACTGCATCGCATGATTCGCTAGCGTCTCTGGGTTATACAACTGATACGGATGTGCATGTGGTTCTATGTAACCGGGTACGACATACTTTCCTTCGCAATCAACAACTTCACACTCCGTTAATTGCTCTGGTAGCTGCTCCCCTACGTATACAATTCGATCATTATATATCCAAATGTTCGCTGTCATCCACTCGCGCATATAAGAATTTAAATATGTTGCATTCTTTAATAATATGTGTGTGCTTCTCTTACCATCTAGTACTTCAACATGTTCTCGTAATTGTTTATTACTCCATTTATAATGATTTTTCCCCATTGTATTCAACTCCAAATCAACTCATAATTATTTTGATTAAAACGAGTAATATTTAACTAACTAAAGTATTTTCCATTCATAACTCCCCTATTGGTGCCCCTATATCCTTCATTATATGTAAAAATTTAAAAAATAACAATTTTCAGAACTATATGTATACCTCTTTTATCCATAATAAAAAGAATGTCATGTAACTGACATCCTTTTTTATTTTGTCGTAAGCATTAAGATTGACTTTCACTTTGGAATACACTTGATGTCATATCATAAATGCAACTACTGTCCATAGTTGCGAACTTAAAAAAGCACCTCTTTTAAATATAACTATAACAAAATTCCATTCACTTTCTTTTCATCTATTTATTAAATTCAATTTGCATCATTTTATTAAACTGCGGAACAATATCGACCCCACCTATAGAGTTGAGACTGATAGCCAATGTATGTTTGCCTCCAATTACTCCCCCAGCAAAAGTTGTAAATCCAGGAATTCCTCCTCCATGCCCCCAAACTGAAACACCGTTTGGAAGTTTAGTCTCATAGATTCCAAGACCGTATGCGTCACCAACCCCTTTGCCTTCTATAGGAACTGTAGTAAGCATTTCTTTTAGCTCGCGTTCCTTCAGTAACTTACCACCGAGTAAAGATGAAAAAAACTTATTTAAATCATCCGCATTAGAAATCATATCTCCAGCTGCATTAGCTAAACTCGGATTATAATACGTAATGTCTTTCAACTCGCCTGTTCCTTCCATTTTCACATATCCACGAGCATGATTCTTTCCTGGGATGACGGGTGAATTTCCTGGTAAAAACGTATTTGATAGGTCCAAAGGTTCAATAATTCGCTTTTCGATTTCTTCCGCATAACTATTTCCAGTTATTTTTTCAATAAGCATTCCTAGTATTACGTATCCTGTGTTTGAATACAACCAGCCTTTTCCCGGCGAGAAATCTGGAGGCAGCGAAAGACCTATTTTCACTATTTCTTCCGCTGTATACGTTTTTTTCGAATTCATTATGTCCGCGTCTTTTGACTTTAAGTATTCAGCGATACCACTCGTATGATTCAAAAGTTGTCGTATCGTAATTTGATTACCATCATACCCATTTCCTTGCACGAGACCCGGTAGCCACTTTTCAATTGGATCGTCAAGTTGTAAGCGATTTTCTCCTACTAATTGAAGCACAGTCGTCGCAGTAAACGTCTTCGTCACACTACCAATCCGAAAGCGATAATCCGAATTCACCGGTTTCTTTGTACTTAAGTCCGCCACGCCAGCAGTAAAACTACTAGTTTTTCCGTTGTTAGACGCCTTAGCTAATATTCCTACAGCACCAAGCTGTACTGTTTCCTGCATTACTTGTTTCCAGCCATTACGATTCTTTTGATCATGTACTTGTGACGAACTAGAAATATTTTGAGTTGACTCTGCAGTCACAGTAAAACCAGGTGTGAATAGAGCAGTACCCGCTAATAAAACTGCAAAACTTGCTAACTTAATTGAATTACATTTTTTCATAAGGCTTTCTCTCCTCCATTAATATCGGATTGATTCAGGCTATACTTTCATCCTATATGATAAATCTCTCTTTTTTCTTATCCATTCCTTACGAAATACTTACGTTTAAATTTACATAGGGTAAACTGAGGAAGAGTTATGCATGCAAATAAAAAGAGAACATGTTTTCATTTTTTATGTAAACATGTTCTCTTAAACATTTAAAATTCTATATCAACTTTTCATCCTATTCTTTACACAACTAATTTATATTCCTTTTTACCAGCCCGCACTAGCATTCATACCATTTCCAATAATAGAAAGTAATAGCGGCCATAATACTGGTCCCAATGTAAGAAATACATTTAGAAGTATGAGCATTCTATATCCACCGGTGAAATTATGATTTTTACGATTAACAAATACGAGACTAACTAATGATATTATGGTCGTTAAAAATAACACTAACATTACCAACCAATACCACACCATTAAACTGAGACTCCATGGTGTTAATAGCTCGTGTATGATACAAAACGAGATTCCTAATACAGAAAAACTAAAACTAGTCACCGCTGTTTTTATAAGCCATTTATTTATTTTTTTATCGTATGTATTTTTACAATATAAATCTATTAAAGTATATAAAGATAAATATGCCATTAATACACCTATCCAAGACAATAACCAGTCTCCGTCCCCTTTGAATAATACGTACAGTAACCAACACATACCTACTGCAGAAAAAACAAAGGAAATAAGTATGCTTTTTAATACCGATTTCATTACATTTTCACACCCTTAAAAAACTTAAAAATTAATTATAGTTTATAAAAATTAAGTATAGGTTAACATGTAATGAAGTATAAGTAAATAATGTTAATTTTGTTTACCTATTTAAATACGGTTTCATATAAGAAAATAATTCATGTTAATCAAATTTCCGTATAAAAAAAGAAAAGGTGGATATTTATGTATCCACCTTCGCATCTCCCTCTACCCACTTCATTATTTCTTTCACATCTAAATCCGTATACGTCTTTTCCCCATAACGAACAGACTCATATAACGAGATAATATCCCTTGTTCTACAAATTCTTTTTAACCATTGTTGCATCGTTTCATAGGACCTTCTCTGTTCATGAAATGGTAATGTTCTTTCCCATTCAACTAACGTTTTTCTTATCTTATCTGTCGGTAACGGCTGTTCTAACTGATGAATGACTTTTTCATTCTTTATGCTTCTTACCGCAGTTTGCTTTGTGATCGATTCTTTCTCCTGTACTATTTCTGTTTTCGTCAATTTTTTCCTAATATACTTGTAGATGGCATATATAATTGATATTGCGATTATCACATAAAAAACTATAGTAATCCATACATTTGAAAGAACAGAAAGCACGTCATTCCATAGACTTTCTCTTTCGAAAGGTTGAAATTTTTTACCCGTTTTCGTTCTTATACCTGTATCTTCTACTTCTTCATATTCATCTTCATCTATTTTGGAATCATCAAAATTTTCACCTATACTAGTAAAGTCATAATTTCTTTCCGATATTGTCTTAGTCTTACTGAAAAAACGCTCTTTTACTATGTCTTGTACATACACAACACCTTGTGATAACGTTATCGCACTAATCGCAAAGAAAAGTATGATTAAAGTTCTTACACTCCATAACTTCACTTTCATATGCCGCTTTTTATTCACCATGACATAAGCCCCTTCTTATTCTTTCATTACAATCCATTTATTCGTTCTACTGTATTTCTTTGGTGAAGTACCAATAATTAAAGGAACCGCATCCAGTTCCTTTCGACGAAAGCCTGCTGTGTAAAAGTAAGAAGAAGATATAGGCGTATCTTGGTCTGATATCGAGGCAAGTACCTTTAATACATTTTGCAAATGTTTCCGATTATCCCCATTTTTTATATGTAGCAAACCGTTATCTTTTACACTATTGATCCATACTTCAAACGAACAGTTTTGCATAAGAAGTTGTTTGCATATACCTGCTGTTAATTCAATTAGTTCCTCTATATCATTTCGCAAAGAAACACCACTTTTATTTTGCAAGTTGAGATAAATCGCGTATTTATCACATTGTGTTCGCTCATACTTTTTCGCAATTATCGTCCCTGTTTTCGCTGTTGCACTCCAGTGGATGGAACGAAAATCTTCATTTTCATAAGACTTTACTCCCATTACTTTCGTTTCATCATATAAGGGTGAAGACATCGCTTTTCGAAATCCTCGTAACCATTCTTGTAATTCAGGAACTTGTATTTTCGGAACAGCTGGTAAGACTAAATAAGAGGGCGTATCAACTTGTTTATATGTTATATGGTTCGTTATAAATCCAAAGAGATCAGTAATAACAATTTCAACTTCTTCCCATTTCGCGATGCCTCTTTTTAACGCTACAGCTTGCAAATCAAATGAAACTGACTCCCTTCCTTTTAAATTAAAATTCATATAATAATTTGAACCTGTACTATGATTTTTGTTTATTTCATCATGATTCCAAGTTAGCTTATTTTCACATTTAAATCGAAATACGATATTAAGAATAGGAAATATCGACTTGTTTGAAATTTTCATTTTGCACATATTCGTTTCACCTATAAAAACATTCGAATTCCCTTGACTGTATTCCCATTCAACACGAGATACTTTACGTATATATACATGCGTAACACCTATTAAAATTACATATAAAAATACGAGAGATAAAAACAGTAGATTACTTGAAAATACACTTAAAATAACGGCTACAACTGACATAACCCCCATTACGAAAGGCTCCGCTAAAGGTGTATACACAAGCTGTTGATTCATCGTACATTCTCCACTGGCACACTAATCGTATGAAGAATTTCTTTCATAATTTGTTCTTTCGTCGTTTTCATCTCTCCCTCAATTGTTAATGTTAAACGATGAGCACAAACGGATGCAGTGAGCGTCTTAATATCATCTGGCGTACAGTAATCTCTTTCATTTAATATTGCCCGTGCTTGAATCGCTCTCATAAATGCCAACGTTCCCCGAGGGCTTACACCAATTTCAATTAACTCATGGTTACGAGTTGCTTCAATAATTTCAAGGAGATAATCTTGCACATCATTCCCTACTAACACTTCTCTTGCACGCTTTTGCATCGTAATAATTTCTTCACTTGAAATAATAGAATGTAACGTTTCTAACGGATCATTCATTTGAAACCGATTCATCATTTCCTTTTCAGCTTCTCTCGTAGGATAACCTTGGCGTATTGTGAGTAAAAACCGGTCTAACTGAGCATCTGGTAACGGAAATGTGCCCGCTGATTCGAGTGGATTTTGCGTTGCTATAACTAAAAAAGGTTCTGGTAATGAATGGGTCTGTTTCGCAATTGTAACCGTACGCTCTTCCATAACCTCAAGTAACGAAGATTGTGTTCTCGGTACAGCTCGATTAATTTCATCCACTAATACGATATTTGCAAAAATAGGACCTAACCTCGTTTTAAAATCCGATTCCTTCACATCAAAATATTCAAGGCCAATAACATCTCCAGGCAAAGTATCCGCTGTAAATTGTATTCTTTGAAATTTAGCGTCCACACTTTTAGCCAAACTTTTCGCTAATGTTGTTTTTCCTGTCCCAGGTACATCTTCTAATAAAATGTGTCCTCTTGCTATTAGAGCAATGGCTGCTAGTTCTATCGATTCGTCTTTTCCTATAATAACCTTCGAAATATTATTAGTAATTTTCTTTAATGTACTCATATAGTATCTACCACCTTTTAATTATCTAAAAATTAAGAATATACTTTTTTCCAAATTATAACATGTAATTCGAAGATGAAATAGAGTGAAAATGAATCTTTTATTTTTTCTTCATTGCACGCAAAAAAGCACCTATTGTCGTATATTGACAATGAGGTGCTTAACTCAATCCAACAGCCTTCTTTCCCTCTAATTTTTAGTAACAATACATCCTTTTTTCTGCCACGCATGCATTGTTTTCAATTAACTAGTAAAATGCATTCTAATATTACATATAATAAAAACCATTTCGATTTGTTCGTTATAGAACTTCCTCTACATCGACACTCTCTATCTTCACTTCATACATATTTGGGATGTTTGCTTCTTTTGGTACCCATGCATAATAATTTTGATCATTCTCTAACATAAATTGAATTAACTTTGTTTCTGATCCATTCCAGAAATTTTTAAGATTATCAATGTAGTCTTCTAAATCTTCTTTATAGTCCAGTTGTAATATATAATCTCTTACCGTCAGAGCAAACACAATTAAACTTCCTAATAGATTTTTTTGCTCATTTTCTTCTTCATACTCTTGTGGTAAAAACCATACTTGACCTATTCCTATCGTTTTTTTGTATTTTTCATAAAAACTACTATCATCCATATTCTCATAATCATGTATTAATTCATTGACCAATGAATGCCATTTTGGCGGAATAATATTTTCCAATGCAGGATTATGTTCAATTCCTTCTACTATATCCTCGATTTCTTCTGTCTCATCTTCATAGTGATATTCACTTAGGTCTATATGCTTGAATTTCATTTCATTTTTATAATGTGCCAAATCATATGGATAATGATTATTATCTTTTAAACTTGTATCATCAAGTCCGAGTATCTTTACTATTGCAGCTGTCTCAAAGCTCCAATACCCCACATATCCAGGTTCTTTATGTGCATTTTTCCATTCATAATCATAATGGCCTTTAAACCATTCTTTCTCCATGTACGTTTGCAATCTTTTAGACGCTTCTTTTTTATCTGTTTGTGCAAGTTCTATAATCTCTCTCGTTTTTGCATATGGATTTTCTTTATAATATCTATTCGTCATTTTTGTGTATCCGATATCACTAGCGCATAAGAGGAAATCGATTACTGCGTCGTTCATATTTTCCTTCTCAACTAGCTTGGCTAAACTTACAAGATTCTTTTTATCTGTTTCTAATAAAATCCCTAGAGATATCATCCAAATTAGATTTAAATATCCAACTTCATTTTCCCCTATATGCCTCAAATCAATAAGAGCTTTGTCAAAATCTCCTTCTATTGTATGGATAGCTTCTCCTAGGGAATATTTTGCGTTAATATCCTCTAACTCATAATTAAAATTTAATAGATACCTTCCTTCTATAAGACTTTTATTATCTTTAGCCTTTCTTTGAATACCATTCCTTTCATCTTCTTCAAAACTTTTAATCTCCTCTCTATTTTCCTCAATAAACTCTTTATTATATTCTATTCCTTCTCTACATTTTTCTTCTATACATAAAGGATCTCTCATACTATTCAATTCCTCCTAGTTCCTTAAATTATGGCCATTCTCCAATTATGTCTCCCTTTGCATCTATTCTAAATGTTTTCACATTTCCACTACTATCAACCTTTGATAACACTCTCTCAACTTCCTGATCTTGTAATGCTTTCGTAATCTTTGATGCTAATTTTGCATCTCCATCAACTGCCATCAATATTCTACTTTGTCGGGTCTTCGCACCATTCAACCAATCATTTGACATTTGTCGTCCATCTTTAGTTTTACTTAGTTTAGCACCACCACATAATCAATTTGAACAGACGAAAGGTGAGCCCACATTTCTCGCAAGCCCACCCTGTCTATTTCTGATGCTTCTTCATTCATTTTTGCGCAATTAATTTCTTTATCTCTAAAAATATACATCGAGTACAATCCTTGTTCTTCACAGTATACTTTAATTTCATCTTTTTAATATCTGAAGCTACATCCACCTTTAACTTGCCCTAGTGTTGAAACTGGTTTATCCCTAGAAATTTTTAACTTTCATCTTCCTATTACATAAATTGTAATTTTCGTAACGATTTTTAACAAATATTCGGACATTTACCCTATGGAGTACACTCATAAAAGTTTTCTAAAGAGGGTCACTCTTTTTAATGAGACTACATTTTCGAACTGTAATCACTTCTTAACAACTACTAATCTACCTCTATTATTTATATCCCTTCTTTGGTTTCTGCACAATCATTAATGTTTCTTTTTAATACTCATCTTCAAATAGACAATTATATATAGTAACACCTGTTTCCTTTAACTCTAACGAAACATCCTCCACTTCAATACTTAACGTTTCTTTATCAAGATTCTTTATTCCGTTACTATCTAATAATTTTAAAATACTACTTCCTATTTTCTTAGATTCATCATTGTATGGCGAGGACTCTTCAACTAGCTCGATTGTACCATTAGTATATCTATATCTTAAATATTTAACCACTGCATATGGCGCGATTGCCGAAATCATTAGCATTACACAATTAATTTCTGATTGCTTCCGAACGTACTCACTGAATTCTACACTACCAAAACGAAATTTCACATCTAGTGGTAGAAGAATGTAAGAAAAACATGTTGAATAACTAAAATCAGTAATATTATCAACGTTTATATTTGATATTTTATTAATTTCTCCATCCCAAAAATGTTTATCAACAAATTTCCCCAAAACATATTGGAAATCACCTTGTTTATATAATTTATTAACAACTTTTAGTATCTCATCACTCATAATTATTCTCCTTTATTGTACAGGGTACCCATGTATATTTCCTTTACCATCCATATGAACCTTTACCCTCGTTTCTCCATTTGGACCTATTGGCTTTCCAAAATCATGCACTCTAACACTTCCGTCTGGCTTTACTGGTGTTCCTTTCACCCATGCTTCTTGTGTCTCTACTACTCCATTTTTCCCTGCTCCCCACTGCGATTTGGTTGAGACATTATTCCCATGACCAGGAACATGTTTACCCTGTTTTCCTGCATCAACTTTTGGAGCACCTGAAACGCCAGCATCAACATGCCCTTGACTTGCTAGTTTATCATTTTTTCCAATGTTCCCTGCTACACTGGCTCCCTGACCATCAACACCTGTACCCTTACCTCCACCAGAAGACTGGATTTTTTGAAGAGTATCCTTAGCATTTTGAATCGATTTATTCCAAACAAATCCACCATGCGCAAAAAGACTAGCCCCAGCAGCTGTTGCTGCTATATCTAATGGAATAACAATTGGTGATGCTAACCCACCAGTTCCTACTTCTGCGACGATAGTTAAGAAATTAGATCCGCCTATGAGCGAAATAGCTTCAAACATTTCTACAATGGACCCGGCTATTTAATAATATTGCCCTGTTTTTCTAATGTTTTTTGACATTGAAAAACATACTATATAGCATCAATTAAAGCCTATGTGCCTGTGAAATGCAAGGTACGAAAGTGCATTCGCTCAAATAATAATTTTCAATTGAAATCAACAAAAGAGACCTCAAATGTGAAGTCTCTCTTGTTGATTATTTTCCATAAGTAACTCGCCATTTATTTGTTTATTTTAAGACAGATAACGTGGTTCATTCAAATATATATCTTAAAGAAAAAATTTTTCCTGCCGTCATAATCTAGTAGAATAGATTCAATTAATTCTTATTAATTGCGATAAACTCACTAGGAATCTCATCTGCTAACCAAACTTTTTCATTTCCTAAATAAAATTTAACGCCTTCTTCTCTAGCTTTTTCAGTATTAACTTCTAAAATAATAGGATGCTTATCTTTTCTTTGTTCAAAGCCTTCAGAAGCAAAATCATGAATAAGTTGAACTTTACTTCCTTTGCCGATTTCAAAACATGCAGTATCATCATTATCAACTCTTTTAGCAAAAGGAATCAGCTTACGATTAGGATATCTTTTCTTCATACCAGAGTATATGTTAGTAGCCTGTTCTGATTCCTTTAAAAACCATATATCAAAATTAACTAAATCTAATTTGACTAATAAGGTAACAGTTTAAATGCCACCTATTATTTACACATTTTTCTTTCCCATACTCTTTTTCCGTCAGTTAAAAACACTGCACTTGGCGGATCATCATAGAGAGAAATTTCAACCAATGAACTTTTTTCTTGTTTTAACCAATTATATACAGTACCTTCGTTTGTATTAGGTCGAGATAAAATATTATTTACTCTAAATACAGCTGCATCATATTCTGTATAATTTATATCATCCTCATCTAGTCCATTGTCTGTTTCAAAAACTGTATCTAGTTCTCCAATAATCCTCAATCCACTTTTCCATTCTAGTATCATGTCACTATGTTCATAATTTATTAATGTTCCAATTAAAGAATCGTACCCCATTTGCTTCCTCTTTTCTTATGATTTTTATGGTCTTGATGGTACTATATGAGCGCCATCTTTTCCATAATGGATCAACCCTTTAGTAGTCTCATAGTATTCACCAGTATTGCGGTCATAATATTTTCCTATTGGCTCACCAAAGTCTACTCTTTCTCTACCGTTTTTTAATAGTTCACCTTTCCCGGCGAACTTATCAAGCAATTCTTGCGCTATTTTATTATCGCCATAGAAAATGCTCTTATTTTTTCCATTTGCTAATTCTTGTTTATAGTTCGGTGTATCAGGAATATGCTTTTCTTGAGCTCCTGCTTTCACTTTTATTGGATAACCATTTACTTCACGGTATGGGCCTTTAGGTACAGAATCTTTTCCATAAGAAGGTATTCGATTACTCGCACCCTTACCTCCACCAGAAGACTGGATTTTTTGAATAGTATCCTTAGCATTTTGAATCGATTTATTCCAAACAAATCCACCATGTGCAAAAAGACTAGCCCCAGCAGCTGTTGCTGCTATATCTAATGGAATAACAATTGGTGATGCTAACCCACCAGTTCCTACTTCTGCGACGATAGTTAAGAAATTAGATCCGCCTATGAGCGAAATACCTTCAAATATTTCTACAATGGACCCGGCTATTGATATAACATTTCCAGCCAACCTTCCAGCTTGGTAAGTTGTCTTACTTTCTAATTTATCATTCTCATGCGGTTGTAGTCCAACAAAGTTTTCTAGTGCTGCATCACCAGCACCTTGAAAAAATTCGATAACTCCATGCAAAAATGATTGCGCATAAAGGGCTGTTTTTTCATGCCATGATCTATTGTCTTCCTGCTCTTGTAAGTTCATTTCTTGTTTTTGCAAAGTAATTTCTTTCATCTCGTTTTTTCGAGCTGTTTCTTCTATAATCCCCTGAATCGAACTCACCCAATCCATATTCAACCCTTGTGTACTAAATGTACCACTCACAGGACTAAATCCTTTCCCGCTTTGCACTTCAGCGAGTCCGGCTGTGATGCTAGCTGCTAATTGGAGAGCGGTGCTGTAGTTGTTGCTGGATGAATGATTGAATTCATATAAATGCTCTAGTTTTTCTTCCAGTTTTTTTCTCATTGCACCTAATACCGTTACGATTGCACTTACTCCGGGCATTGGTGTAAGTACTTCTATTGCTTCTATACTTGTAATCGATTGATTAATTCCCCGTATTTGTTCTCTTATTTCTTCTTCAATCACATCTGTCGAAGCAACTTTCGCTTGGAACTCATTTGGAAATGCTTCGTTTTGGCGAATTAATTCTTCACATAAGCATATGATTCCTTGCGCTAGTGGCCGAAATGTTTGGACAAGGTAGGCTTTTGCACTACTGTATGTTTGTCCTTGTAATACTGTGTCTATCGCAAAGGCATCAATAGATTGAATGGCTTGTTCCATACTTTGAATCGTAGCATTACATATAGCGTTCATACTTTGAGTTTGACTTTGTACTTCTCCCAAATACATGTTTAAACTCATGTATTTGCCTCCCTTTGTAGTTGCTGCTGTTCATAGGAAAGGTCGTTTTCTTTCTCACTGAGATGCCGTTTTTCTTTAAGCAACGTCTCTTTTTCATTTTCTAATTCGAATGTAAGTTTTCTTTCATACTGTCCGATTTCTTGCCGCATATTCGTAAAAAGGTGAAACACTTCTTTGTCGCCGTGCCAAGTTTCTAGTATTCGGTTAAATAAACGATTACTTCTATTTTTCCATTCATGAAAACTAACCTCAGCTCGTTCTTGATTTTGCAGCGCAATTCGGTTTTCATTTTGTTCTTCAAATATAATTCGTAATTTTTGATTACATTGACTGATTCTCGTTTCAATTTCTTGACTCATCTTTTCTCCCTACCTTTTCCCCTTTACGTAGGTTGTTACATTATTGAAAAGTCTTTTGAAGTCCTGTATCCATTTTCTCAAATTCATTTGCTACGGAATGGATATTATCAATTGTTTGTTGAAAAGCAGTACAAAATTGTTTCGTGATCTGTAAATTTTGTTGATTTGCCTCTTGTGCTTGGAAGTTCACAGATAGTGTCGTACGCGTTGCCTTATTTATAGAGCGACTAGTAGCACTTTGCATTCTATCTGAAGCATTTCTCATTTTCGTTGCAAGTTGCGTTGCCGTATGCAAATTACTTTGAAATTCTCCCATTACTTACTCCCCTCTACCTTTTATTTACAAGAAAATTATAACACGGAAAAATATCCCAATAAACCAAATGTTCGAATTTAACATACAATTCACCACAGTTACTGAGGATACGAGCAACACTTATCAATCAACATAACTGAGTCCAAAATGGATTCTACTTATACAAAAAAGATGACTTCAGCCATATGCTAAAGTCATCTTTTTCTACCTTATTATTTTACTAACTCTCCATTATAAGCTTTTATATCAAGAGGAGCAGTTAAAAATTGTGCTGCTTTACTAACGAAAGATGTGAAGTGTTCACTCGTATTATGGCTCGCAACTGCTGCTTCATCTTTCCATACTTCTACCATCGTATAAACACTTTCTTTTTCTGTATCTTTATATAAGTCATAAGATACATTTCCACTTTCTTCTCTTGAACCATGAATGAGTGGCTGAATTTCTTCTAAAAATGCTTGTTGTTTCGCTGGATCTACTTGAAATATTGCGTGAATAATAATCATGGTGTTTCCCCTTTCATATTCCACTTATTTCTTTAAAATTACTTCCACTCTGCAACTTTTTCAATTGGAAGACGTACTGATTGGTAACCACTGTCAGCAGCTTTTCCGATTGAAATTAACATAACTGGTACGTGACGGTCTTTATCTAGTCCGAAAGCTTCTGCGATTTGATCTTTCTCAAAACCACCAATTGGACAAGTATCATAACCGTGCGCACGAGCTGCTAGCATAAATTGCATTGCTACAAGACCACCGTCAATTAATACCGTATCTTTCATTACTTCTGGTGTAACCATTGAGAAGTAAGCTGAAAGTTTTTTCATTTGGTCTTCTTTTACTTCTGCTGGCATTAAGCCACGCTCTACTGCTGTACCGTAAATTTCCTCTGCGTTATCAAAATTGTTTAAATCACCAAATAAAGCAATCATTGCTGAAGATGTTTCTACTTGAGATTGATTGAATTTCGCAAGTGGCGCAAGTGTTGCTTTCGCTTCGTCACTTTCAATCACTACGAATCTCCATGGTTGCATGTTTACTGAAGATGGTGCAAGTGTTGCTTCTGTAAGAATTTCTGTCATTTCTTCTTTGCTAATTTTCACTGAAGGGTCGTACTTACGAATTGAACGACGTCCTGTTAAAATTTCGTTAAAATCATTTGTTTTTACTGAGTTAGTCATAGTTGTATTCTCCCTTTTTTATAATTCTTTTATATTTTCTTGAATGTGATTTAACATATTTAAAAGATTATCGCGTTCTTCCTCACTTAATCCTTTAAATGCAGATGCTGCAAAACGTTCTTTTTCTTCTTGAAACGCCTGAATTTTATTTCGCCCCTCTTCAGTAAGAGAAACTAACGTAATTCTGTTATCATCTGGATTTTTACGTCTTACAATCATTTCATTGGCCTCAAGCTGCTTTAAATGCCTTGTTATCGCAGCATTATCAATATTCACTTCTTGCTGAAGTGCTTTTTGACTAATTTCACCTACTTCAAATAATTGAAGTATAAGCTCTAATCGAGACTGGCTCATACCCGTACACCCTTCAAATTTCGAACTTACTTCTTTATTTAGAAAGTGTAATTTATATAAAATAATCGCTTCTTTTGAGCATGAACTTGTCAAATTAACCCTCCTTTACAATCAAAATAAAAACATTTGATGTATCAATAGTTGATATGTCAATTAATATAATCTATATCGATTTAGAATGCAAGCATTTTGTTTTCATTTTATTTTTTCCAAATTAAGGCGCTTTGTAGCGTTACAAATAATGTTAATTGCACTATAATAGTAATAATTTAAATGACTGGAGAGTGATTGATAATGCGGCAATACACAAATAGAAATGAGGAAATGAAAATGGAAAATGAAATGAGGATATTCATAAATGACAACAATAAATATAGGGATTGTCGCGCACGTAGACGCTGGCAAGACGAGTTTGACTGAGCGTATTCTTTATGAAACGAATGTGATTAAAGAAATTGGCCGAGTAGATAGTGGTAATACACAAACTGACTCAATGGAATTAGAAAGACAACGCGGCATTACGATTAAAGCATCTGTCGTTTCTTTCTTTATTGATGATGTAAAAGTAAATGTCATTGATACACCTGGACACGCTGATTTTATCGCTGAAGTGGAGCGATCATTCCGCGTTCTAGACGGTGCGATTTTAGTTATCTCTGCCGTTGAAGGTGTGCAAGCACAAACAAAAATTTTAATGCGAACATTACAGAAACTAAACATACCGACTATTTTATTCGTTAATAAAATTGATCGTAGTGGCGCAAACACTGAAAAAGTTATGAAACAAATAAAAGAGGTTCTTTCAAATGAAGCATTCCCCTTCTACTCTGTTCTAAACGAAGGAACGAAAGAAGCCCGGATCATTGAATACAAATCATATGACGATTGTATGGAATTGTTAGCACCATTTAATGAATCGTTACTTGAATCATATGTAAATAACGAAATAATACCGGACGCACTATTAAGAGAAAAACTAGAACAGCAAATACAGCAAGCAAATGTGTATCCAATCTTTTTCGGTTCAGCAATGACAGGTATAGGAGTAACTGAAATACTTGAAAAACTTCCGGCCCTAATGCCAGCTCTTACATCGGCACAAGAGGAACCATTATCTGGTGTTGTTTTTAAAATTGAACGTGAACCTTCTGGAGAAAAGGTTGCGTATATAAGAGTTTTTTCAGGTAGCTTACATGTTAGAAAATATGTTGATATACAGCGCGATGAGTCTCTACCACATAAAGAAAAGATTAAAAAAATGTGTATGTTTCATAGCGGAAATGCTGTTCAATCTACTATCGTTCCTAGCGGAGAATTTTGCAAAGTGTGGGGACTGAATGATATAAAAATTGGTGATATTATCGGTGAACGTACGGATTATATAAAAGATATTCACTTTGCCGAACCACAAATGGAAGCAGCGATTGATGCGGTACCTAAAGAGCGAATTCATGATTTATACGCTGCACTTATGGAACTCTGTGAAGAAGATCCACTCATTAAAGTGTGGAAAGATGATGTTCATAATGAACTTTATATTCGCCTTTTCGGTGAAGTACAAAAAGAGGTTATCGAAACAACACTTTATGATAAATATAACTTACAGGTTACTTTCTCAAATACGCGAGTTGTATGTATTGAAAAGCCAATTGGCATTGGGAATTCCGTTGAAGTCATGGGTGAAAAAGCGAATCCATTTTACGCAACAATTGGTTTTAAAATTGAACGTGGTGAACTTAACTCTGGCATAACGTATAAATTAGGTGTTGAGCTTGGTTCATTGCCTTTAGCATTTCACAAAGCAATTGAAGATACAGTATTTCAAACGTTAAAACAAGGTTTATATGGTTGGGAAGTTACAGATGTTATGGTCACGTTAACACATACTGGTTATGCTAGTCCTGTTACAACAGCGAGTGACTTTAGAAATTTGACACCGATCGTATTAATGGATGCTTTAAAACAAGCTGAAACATATGTATATGAACCAGTAAATAAGTTTGAATTAACTGTACCGGAGCAGGCAATTAGTACCGCAATGTATAAGCTCGCTGCCATTCCAGCAACTTTTGCAGAACCTATATTATATAATGATTCTTACCAATTAACAGGATCATTACCTGTTGCGAAAACAGAGCATTTTAAACGCATGCTTCATTCATTTACAGAAGGAGAAGGCATATTTACAACGAAGCCAGCTGGTTTCACAAAACTTATGGCTCCCTTCCCTACTCGAAAACGTGTTGATTATAATCCGCTGAATCGTAAGGATTATTTACTGCATGTTTTGAAGGCTTATTAATTAACAAATAGAAAAAGCGCCCTCTTGTATGATATGTTTATTACTAAGGGGCGCTTTTTCTATACAATATTAAGGTAACGCTGGTTCAAACTCTCCTGTAATCGTTTGATATCCACTATTGTTCTCATATTCCTGCTTCCGCTCTAACCCGAATTTTTCTAAAATAGGAAGGTCATTTGTTGAAAATACATAACTATTTTCTAGTGCAACGTGTTCGTGCCATGCCCAGTTTGGTACGACAAAGAAATCTCCTTTAGACCAGTCGAAGCGAACGCCATTAATTATCGTATATCCTGATCCTTCATGCACATGATAGATTGATGCATGTGTATGGCGATGCGCTTTTCCTTTGAATCCCTTTGGCAATTTTTGCATCCAAGCTGCTATTGTTGGACACGCTGTTTCACCATTTGATGGATTTATATATTCAACGACATAACCATCGTATGCATCGGGGTCAAAACGACTTAATCCGTTAAGTGCCGCTTCCGTCCCTGCCCATTTGTAGGAACTAAGTGGAGCTTTCTTTGCATATCGGTCCGAAACTGGTCGAACCATTCCACCTTCATAACGCTGAGCAGTATAATTGTCAGGCACATTGGGCTGTTCAATTTTTTCTGGATATGGCTCAAAGAACGTACCACCAAGATAATAAATAGTCGGAATATCAAGGCAATCCATCCAAATCATCGGCTTGTCACCTGTATGACCATGTCCATGCCATAGTCCATTTGGAGTTGTTAAGAAATCGCCTCGTTTCATGAAAATACGCTCTCCTTGTACAATTGAGTAAGCCCCTTCTCCTTCCATGACAAAGCGTAATGCATTTTGAACGTGCCTATGTGACGGAGCGGTTTCTCCAGGTTGTATCAATTGAACCGCTGCATATAACGTTTGTGTAGTCGATGCCCATCCCCACGGTTTTCTATAATTAAGTCCCGGGTTTTGTAAGTAGATGGCCCGGCGTTCTCCCCCTCGGTCTGGTGTAAATATTTGCGTTGCTTCCGTTAACTTTTTTTGGAGCAATTCAGATTTCCAAAGGTATGCTTGTGCATGAGGTTCCGGTGTATGTTTCATTAAATCTGGGATTGCGTTCCATAGCGGGCCAAGATGGTATTGTTCGATATCACGATTGAAATCTTGTACAAGGTCACTTTCAAAAAAAGCATTTTTTTCCGCCATTTTATTTGCCTCCTTTATCTTTCATTAAACTTACTTAAATTCCGCTCGATTTGTTTATAATGCTTTTCTGTATGTTCTACGATGAGGTGATTCACAATAAAATCAATCGACTTATTGGTAAAACGAGGATTACGACTCGGAGCCTGAATATGTAACTCTTCGTCTGTTAATGTGCTTAGTACATTTTCTATAGTGAGTGGTATTAAAGAAATTTGCTGAATGATTTCTTCTATAGATTGCTTACGAATATTCTCTTCTGAAACTGCTTGCAGGCGCACTTCATCTGTTAAACCACGGCCCCATAAATTTTCATGATTTACTTTAATATTGCTAATTTCTTTCGCCCAATACGGAATAGCTTCCGCTACATGTGTAATGATCTGCATAATTGACCATTCATCTTCTGAAGGTTTCCAGTAGATGATTTCCTCTGGTAAAGGCTTAACAATCGTTTTTATCTTATTGATTGATTCATGAATAGACTCGGTCGCGTGGACTTGTAAGTTTTTCGTCATAGTACTGGCACCTCTAACTTTTGTCTCACTTTATTTTCTAGTACACCTACTCCATCAACTTCGATTCGAACGATATCTCCATCTTTAAGAAATGCTTGCGGATTACGTGCAACTCCTACACCACCTGGCGTACCTGTTAAAATGACGTCCCCTGGCTCTAGTGTCATTAGACCGGATAAAAACGAAACGAGATATTGTACCGAGAATACTAAATTAGCAGTATTAGACTGTTGACGTTTCTCTCCATTTACCGTTAATACAATTTCCAAACCAGATGGGTTCTTTAATTCATCTGAAGTAATTAACCATGGTCCCATTGGAGCACTTCCTTCAACAGTCTTCCCTTGAAGCCATTGAATTGTACGGCGCTGAATATCACGATAAGTAATATCATTTACAATTGTGTAACCAGCTACATATTGGAGGGCATCTTCTTCTGAAACATTACGAGCACGCTTTCCAATTACAAAAGCAAATTCAGCTTCATAATCTAATTGTTCTGAAATCGGATAAAATGGAATATCATCTTGCGGACCGACTACTGTATTCGCAAACTTTGCAAAGATAACCGGAAAAGCAGGTAATTCTCGTTTCATTTCCAAAATATGTTCACGATAATTGTGACCTACACATATAATTTTTCCTGGCGAAGGTACTGGAGCCTCAATCTTCACTTCACCTTCTTCAAATACCAATTTTTCTTTATGGTTTTTCATAAGTGCATAATCGATTGCCTCTTTTGCTAGATTCATACTTTCTGATCCACCTTGTAAAAACCCATTCATATCCTTTGGTATATACGCCTCTGCAATTTGAGTGGCCCGAAGGTTTCCCTCACTTGTCAGTTTTGCTTTATAAGCAGCATGTAAATCAATCAAATTCCCGTTTTCTAAAGCTGCAACTCTCGTTTCTCCATTATGTGTAAAAGTAACAAGTTTCATAGTAATCTCCCTTTCCTCTAAATAATTGAAAGTTCTACCGTCTCAAATAATCGAGAACAATGATAGCGTATAACTTTCCCGCCCCACTTTTTGTTATAAAAGATAAAAAGTATTTCGCTCTGGACCAATTGGTATATGTCCCAATTCTAATAACTCTACTATTGGCAGAAACACATTTTTTTCTTCAGCTAATTCAGCAGCACATGCAACAGTACTTATATACATCGCATGCCCAACTAGAAATTTCACTACTTTTTCCTCACTGAAATGTTTGAACGCTTCTTTATAAACACCATGAAAAATTGCTTCTGGCACTTTATCTACAACATCTATAAGAAGTTTTTCGTTACCTACACTTATAATTTTTTCTTTCAACTGATCCGGTACTTCTGCTAGCGTCCCCCATAAATCATTATCCTCAAATGAAATTCGTTCAATTGTCTCACTTAATTGGTTTCTTGAAATCCATTTAATTTCATATTCACTAATGTGTAGAGCACGCATAAATTGATCTATTTTTTTCTCAGCCTCTACATTTTGCTTTCCAATGTCGCTATACCAGTTCATCGTCATGAACCGCTCAATCATTCCATTTGTAGAACGGGCATGGGAACCATACTTTTCTTCATTTATGAATTGAGACAAAGTCATTCCTTATCGCTCCTTTCACATTACTTATTTAATTTTTTATCATTTTAATATTTTGTTGTCAGTTCAGGAGGTCCAAATTTCGGTCCATATGGTCCTTCGTCAAGCCATCTTCCAAGCCTCGGAACGATAGATACTAGTGAAGCAGCAATGTCACGTTTCATATTCATTTCAGGAGAACTTCCTTGAAGATGATGAAGTGCTGTAGTTGATGCATCGCGGTTCCACTGCGCTGCAATTCGGCGTTCTTTTGCAGCTGCTTCAATTGCTTCTACTCGCTCTTCTTCAGAATGAGAATGTAGTGCTTTCTCAATTCCTCTTGCAGCAAGAACAGCATCTGGAATACCAGAATTTAATCCACGTGCTCCGAATGGGGCAAATAAGTGTGCTGCTTCTCCAGCTAGAAGAACACGACGTTTTTCGTCAGTAAACGAATTTGCCACTACTTGATGGAAACGATAAGAAGACACCCACGTAATTCTCTCCGCATATTTAGCATCGATGACTTTCGGCAACCATTTCTTTACACTTTCCATATTTGTATAATCATCTGGATTATCTGATTCAAGCAGTTGTAAATCGATACGCCACCCGCCTTTAAACGGAACAAACATTACATTTCTTCCTTCCATAGCTGGATGCTGATAATGGAATATTCTTTCTAAAGGAAGTGGATCTGTTTCATCTTCTTTTGCATCCACGACTATAAAAGTATCTGCTGTACGTGGGCCTTCAAACGTTAATCCGGCTTCTTCTCTTACGATGGAACGTGCTCCATCACATCCAATTACATACTGCGCCTTTAAGATTTCGTCATTTGTGATTGTTAGTTCTACTCCAGAATCTGTAATGTGTAACTTATTGACCGGGGCATCCCAAAGGAATTCAACACCTTCTTTTATACACGCCTCATACATATGTTTTTCAATTTCATCTTGATGAAGAGCTGTGAAATGAGGTAATCGGTTAAACTTAAGGTTTTCATCCTTACCGTAATCTCTTACATATACTTCTTTCCCCTTATAAAACGTTCGTTTTACCGGCCAAATAATTCCGTTACGAGCAAGCGCGAAACCGAGGCCTTCTCCAGTTTCCTCTAGTAGTTTTAACGAAGCACTATGCAAATAAATTGCTCTACTTCCTGGACGTGGTCTTCCATATGAATCTGCCTCAATTACTAACGTTGATATCCCTTTCTTTTGTAATGCAAGTCCTGCTACAAGTCCGACTGGTCCCGCCCCAACTACAATGGCATCATATGTTTTTTCTTTTCCCATCACTATCTCCCCTTTATTAACAATTTCTCGTTACGGTATCCTTACTCGTTCTTCTTTAACTTTCTACAGTTTTTATCTCGGGCATCATCTTCTGCCGAATATATTCAGGTATCGGTTGCGCTTTTACTTTTTCTTTAAAAGAGGTCCATGCACGAGTTTCATAGCCTTCTGCCACAACCTGTTCTCCTTTTACAAAAACATGCTGAATTGTAAAAACTTTATTATGCAATTCGTTCACAGTACTTTTCACAATTACTTGATCTTCAAAACGAAGAGGTGACTTAAATTTACATTTTGCTTCTAATAAGGGCAAACCAATTTGTTGTTCTTCGTAAAGTTCAACCGAAGGAAAACCAATTTTTTTAAAATACTCATGAGTTGCTTCATCCATCCATTTATAAAAATTAGGATAATACACAATGCCTGCCGCATCTGTATCTCCCCATCTCACTTGAAAAGCATACTCTTCCATTATTTCTTCGCCCCTATCTATTAAACTGTCGGACTAATATTTGAAGACACTTGTTCTTTCAGTTTCAATTTTTGAATTTTCCCACTTGCAGTAACAGGAAATTCATCTGTAAAGATCACTTTCTCTGGTAGTTTATAAATTGCCATTCTTTCTTTAAGGTAGATTTTTATTTCTTCTTCCGTACTTATTTCCCCGTTCTTTAATCGTATGACCGCACAGGCAACTTCCCCTAGCACTTTATCTGGAAGACCTATAACAGCTGCTTCGATTACTTTTGGATGTTTCATAATGACTGCTTCAATTTCCTGAGGATAAACGTTAAGTCCACCTCTTATAATCATCTCTTTCTTTCGTCCTACGAACCTTAAATAACCTTGAGAATCAAGTGTGCCTAAATCTCCTGAATAATACCAGTCTTCATTATCTAAAACCTGATTTGTCTGTTCAGGCATATTATAATAACCTTTCATTACTCCAAATCCCTTAACTGCAATTTCTCCTACTTCTCCTGGCGGGAGCGCTACTCTATTTTCATCTACAATTTTCAATGTTACTCCTGGGATTGCCTTTCCGAGAGTTTCTGTTATGTTCTCCTTTGTATCATCATACGAGCTCATCGTAATAGAAACCGTTTCAGTTATCCCAAATGACTGACAAAGATTAATGCCCATCCGTTCACGAATCTCCGTCACTGTTTTTGCTGGAATAGGTGCTGCGCCAACTAACCCAGCACGTAATGAAGATAAATTATATTTATCAAAGTCCTCTAACTCTAGTTCCTTTATAAACATAGTTGGTACACCTTTTTGGATGGTTACCTTTTCTTGTTCAATTAATTGTAAAGTTTCGCGTGGGTGGAATTTTTCTTGTAATATGAACCGTCCCCCCATCGCTACGGCGCAAAGCATATTAATTGCCATACCGAAAATATGAAATAGTGGTGCTGAAATAATGAATACATCCTTTTGTGTACAATGTAGCTCTGTTCCTATCGTTCTTGCAGATTGTACAACGGCACGATGTGTAACCATTACACCTTTTGGAGTTCCCGTCGTCCCTGACGTATATAAAATGCAAAACAAATCATCGTTCACATTTATATGAACTGGTTCAATATCCATTTTTTCTGTACGAATTAACTCCTCATATGGACAGTAATTCTCTTGTGAAAACCGTACTGTAATAACCTTTTGTACTTTATTAACGACTTTTTCAAAACCAAAATTCTTTTCAAATTCCCCTGAAGCTATTAATAATTTTGGAGCTGAACTCTCCAATATATACTCAATTTCATATGATTTATATTTTGGGTTAAATGGAACGATGATCGCTCCTAATTTCGCAGCTGCAAAATATATAACTACTGTTTCGGACCAGTTTGGTAGAGATACTGCGATACGGTCTGCTTTACCTACTCCTAGTCTCTTAAATGTCGTAGCCAAACAATCTACTTCATATTTCAATTGTTTATATGTAATACGTCTCGTTAAATCATATATTGCTTCTTTTTCACCGTAAGATGAACTCACTGTTTCTAATAGCTCATACACCGACAATAAGTTTTTATCCTTTTTCATTTTCCCACTCACTTTCTATCGTCTTACCAACTAACCCGAATTTTCCACTTTAAGAAACGATGTAGGTAAAACCAGGAAGGACTCTCCCTGGTTTTATCCTTATTACAACGCTTCCCAAATCGCTGCAATTCCTTGCCCTCCGCCAATACAAACAGCGGATACTCCATATTTCTTATTTCTTCTTCTTAATTCATAAATTAAGGATAGAGAAATTCTCGTTCCACTCGCAGCAAGTGGATGACCTATCGCAATTGCTCCACCGTTTACATTCGCTTTATTAAGATCGAACCCCAATTCTTTTTGACAAGCTAAGTACTGCGCAGAAAATGCTTCATTAATTTCAATCAAATCTAAGTCTGCCAAAGTTAAATTTGCTTTTTCTAATGCACTTTGAATGGCTGGAACTGGACCGATTCCCATATACTTCGGTTCTACTCCTACAACAGCCCAAGAAACGAGCTTAGCAATTGGTTGTAATCCTCTATCTTTTGCAAAGTCGCTCGATGCTAAAACAACTGCGGCTGCACCGTCCACCATACCGCTTGCGCTACCAGGAGTTACGACACCATTTTCCACAAAACGAGGTTTTAACTTTGCAAGTTTTTCTAGACTCGTATGACGGATATGCTCATCCTCTTCAATGACCTGTTCTCCTTTTCTTCCTTTCACTGTTACTGGAACAATCTCTTCTTTGAAATACCCTTTTTCCCTTGCTAAAAGAGCTCGTTCATGACTCGATAGTGCATGCTGATCTACTTCATCTCTCGTTAAGTTATATTTTGCAGCTAAGTTTTCAGCCGTTTCTCCCATCGTACATTTACCATACGTATCATACAGACCATCCCACAACCAATCTTCTATTACTGGACCGCCGAGTGGACTTCCCCATCTCATTCCAGGTATTACATGTGGAACTTGGCTCATATTCTCTGTTCCTCCGGCAAGCGCAACATCTGCTTCCCCGCTAAGAATATAACGAGCTGCTGTTAAAATAGATTCAACACCAGTTCCGCAAAGACGATTGATCGTCAAAGCTGGTACATGAATAGGCGCTCCGGCTTTTAAACCAACATGTCTTGCCAATAAATGTGCATCTTTACTAGATTGCTGTACATTACCAAATACAACTTGATCAATTTCTTCTGCAGAAATGGCAGCTTTTCGTATTGCTTCCTTAGCAGCAATAGCTCCTAAATCTGTTGCATTTAATCCTCGAAACGATCCAGAAATTTCAGCGAACGGAGTCCTTGCTCCCTCTAATAAAACAATTTCTTTCATATCCTTTTCACCTCATTATTTCCCTAAATAAACTGGTTTTCTTTTTTCAACAAATGCTTGTAATCCTTCTTTACGATCCTCTGTTGCGAAAGCATTCCCAAAGCAGGTACTTTCGATGATTAAGCCTGTTTCAAGGTCAGCATTACTTCCTACATTTACCGCCGTTTTTAACATTTGAAGTGCTACTGGAGGTTTTTTTGCCAATTTATATGCCCATTCCTTTGCTTCTTCAAATAACTCTTCTGCAGGTACTATTTTGTTGATAATATGTAAATCAAACGCACGCTTCGCATCAAACATGTCTCCGAAGTAGAGTAATTCTTTCGCTATACCTTGGCCGACAATCTTTTGAAGACGCTGTGTTCCTCCGCCTCCAGGAATAATTCCAAGTCCTACTTCTGGAAAAGCGAATTTTGCTTGATCCGAGCAGATACGTAAGTCACATGCGAGTGCAAGTTCAAAACCACCGCCAAGAGCTAATCCATTTATCGCAGCAATAACTGGTTTTGACATATTTTCAATTTTGCTAAATACCGTTCGTGAAGTTTTATTCATTTTGTTTACACCGACAAGATCAAGTGCTGCCATTTCATTAATATCAGCGCCTGCGACAAATGCTTTCCTTCCGCTTCCTGTAAGAACAATAACTCGTACCTCTTCATTTGCTTCTAGTTCACTAAATAGACTGGAAAGTTCATGAAACACTTGTGTATTTAGCGGATTTACAGGTGGTCGATTAATCGTAACAATCGCAACTTTATTTTCAATATCACAAATTAAAAACTCGTAATTCATAACTTAATCCCCCATTCTTTATTCATAATCATAAAAACCTGCGCCTGTTTTTTTACCATGTCTGCCTGCTCTAACTAGCTGTTTTAAAAGAAGCGGCGGTGCATATTGATCATTGTTTAATTCTTCTTTAAAGTACTCCATCACATGGTAGCCAATGTCTACACCTGCAAAATCTTGTAGTGTAAACGGTCCCATCGGATAATTAAGACCAAGTGTAACTGCCTTATCAATATCTTCTGCAGATGCAACCCCATCTTCAAGCAATTTAATTGCTTCAATAAACTGCGGAATCATAATTCTATTTACAATAAAACCCGGTGAATCTTTCTTTACTTCAACTGGTTCTTTCGAAAGTTTTTTGGATAGCGCTTTCAATTCTTCCACTGTTTCATCACTCGTTTTATAGCCACGAACAACTTCTACAAGTTTCATAAGTTGTGCCGGATTAAAGAAGTGCATACCTGCTACACGTTCTGGACGATTCGTCGCTGACGCAATTTCTGTTATTGACATAGATGAAGTATTTGTCGCCAATATAACTCCTTCTGGAACGATTCGATCGAGTGCTGCAAATACTTCTCTCTTCAACTCTAATTTTTCTAACACAGCTTCAATAATTACATCCGCATCTTTCATATCTTCTAATGTTGTAGTGAGTCGAATACGGCCAAGCGCCTTTTCTTTATCTTCTTCCGTCATCTTTCCTCTCGTAACACTCTTCGTCATAAAACCATTCATACGTTGCATTGCACTATCTAAATAACGCTCTTCAATATCATGTAATATAACTGTAAATCCATGTAATGCTGCTAAATTTGCAATGCCAGAACCCATAGATCCTGCACCGACAATGCCAATTGTTTGAATTGCCATTTTGCTACCTCCTCAAATAACTTTTAAAATATTCTGTAAATAAATTATATCTATATGTAAAAAGTTTTTGTATGTACATAGTGTAGGGAATACATATATTTCTTTCGTACATTTTGAGGGTATTCATTGGAATTCAAACGGCTTTATACCGTATCTAGCGAAAAATATAGTTATTTTACATATAAAAAGTGCGCACCTCAAAGTAAATAATTTTTTCTTGAGGTGCGCACTCTATGATGTGAACTTCGAAACTACATGTTATCGTTCTTTTCCATTTGATGAAATAACTTCTTTATACCAATAGAAGCTCTGTTTCTTTATTCTTTTTAAATCTTTTAAATCGTCTTCATCACGATTTATATAAATAAAGCCATATCTTTTTCTGAAACCTTGATGCGTAGAAATTAAATCAATTGCCGCCCAAGGACAGTAACCCATTACATTCACTCCGTCTGCAATTGCCAATTCCATCTGTTCAATATGCTTTTTCAAATAATCGATTCGGTAATGATCTTGCACAATTCCATCTTCATCTACTTTGTCGTAAGCGCCTATCCCATTCTCAGTAACGATAATTGGCAAGTTATATCGATCATTTACTTCTCTTAATGTAGCTCGGAAGCCAATCGGATCAATCTCCCAACCGAAATCAGTTAACTCTAGAAATTCATTATCATCCCCCATGAAGAATCCTTCTTCACCTACTTCAATTTGTTGATCACCAGCTTCGTCAATTACAAAGTTCTCATCATACTCACTAACAGTAATAGAAGAATAATAGTTAAAAGCAATATAGTCTGGTTTAGAACTAGATAAAATCTCCATATCTCCATCTAAAATTTCTGGTTCGATGTTTTTACTTTTCATGAAATTCCAAGCGATATTGTTATATCGTCCATATACAGCCATATCAAGATATAACCAGTTACGAATTGCGTTACAATTTTGCGCTGCAATTATATCATTCGGATTGCACGTTTTCGGATACACATAACTAATATTTGGAGCTGGACCAATTTTTGCATCATGTATCATCTTATGGCATAAATTTGTCACCTTAGCCTCAGCTAACAACATATGATGATTTTGTTGATATAACTCTTTTTGAGACAATACAGATGTACCAATAGCCCCACCGTGTAAAATCATCATATTCTGCTCATTAATCGTTAACCAATTCTTTACCCTATCTCCATATCGATCAAATAGAATTTCACAATATGTAACAAAAGCATCGATAGTAGCGCGGTTACTCCAGCCACCCTTTTTCTCTAATTCATACGGTAAATCAAAATGATACATCGTTACTAGCGGAACAATATTATGCTTCAGCAATTCATCAATAAGATCACTATAAAACGCAATGCCTTTTTCATTCACTTCTCCAGTTCCATTCGGAAGAATTCGAGTCCAAGCGATAGAAAAACGATATACTTTCAGTCCTAATTCAGAAAATAACTTTATATCTTCTTTAAAATGATGGTAATGATCACTACAAACTTTGAAATCTGACGTACCTTCAGGAATATCCTTCACATCTTGAACAGAAAGGCCTTTTCCATCCTCATTATAAGCACCTTCTACTTGATAGGCGCTTGTGGAAGCGCCCCATAAAAAGTCGTTTTTAAATGTAGTGTTGAGCATATTTTACCTTTCCCTTTCAAAAATAGTATTGTGATAGTTTGTTTCTTTTAATTTTGTTTCACTAAAAATGTTTCATAAACACTTATAAGCTCTTCTGCAATAATTTTAAATCCTTCTGCGCTCATCAATTGATCTTCTGCATGTGCTAACAATAAGCTTACTTCTACTTTTTCACCAGCCGCTTCTTTACTAATTAATCCAGCATGTGCTCTATGACCTTCAATAAACGTTTCACTACCTTCATTCATTAACTGTCTTGCTTGTTCAAAATTACCCATTTTTGCTTCTTGAATTGCTTCAATATACGAAGATCGTGCGCTACCTACTGCTGAAATAATTTGAAATACTACTAATTCATTTTGTTCCATAATGATTCTCCTAACATTTTTTTATTTTTATAATTCGAAAATACAGTCAATAAGGTTTTGTTCATCCTCACTAATTACTATCCACACCGAGCGGGATTCTGCTGGATACATGATTATTGCTGTGTTGCTGCTTGTTGTTCTGCTTCATATGCTTTCTTATCCCCCATTTTAAAGAACGGATAATATAATAGAATTTGAGAGATAATGATTAAAACAGTCATAATAAGTAGTAACCAGCCACCAGAAATATAAGCTGCGAATGGCGCTGGTGTTACCCATGGTAATTCAATAAGTGGGTTAAAGTTAGATAAAATCCCTGTAATTTTAAGGAATACGACACAAATTAACCCGCCAACTATTGAAGATCCTACTAATGGAATAAAATATATTGGATTCAAAACAAGCGGCAAACCGAAGACAATTGGCTCATTTATGTTAAAGATATTTGGAACGATACCAATCCTCCCAAGCGATTTATATTGCTCTGATTTCGCAAATAGCATGTTTATTGCTAAACCTAACGTATTTCCAGTTCCACCAATAGCAACTGCAAAATGCATTAACGTAAATGCTAAGTAAGGAATTTCTGAAAAAGGTGTTCCCGAAGCAAAAGCTGTAATAGCTGCCGTGAATAACGGAGCTGTCGCACTATACCATACATTTATAATTGGTGCTGGGTGTAAACCGAAGAACCAACATATATTCATGAATGTAAAGATAGCTATAACTGACCATACAGACGATCCGATGACTTTTACAGGTAAAGAAATTACCTGACTCACAAAGTTAAAAATATTTTCATATGGAGTAAAGCCAAATATTACTCTAATAAAGAATATAAGCGTGAAAATGATAATTGAAATAAACACAGGGTTAATTGCGTCTGCTACCATAGGTGGTACTGATTCTGGCAATTTCACCCCAATATTTTTTCTCTTTAATGAACAATACAGTTTACTAGTGAAAACACCGACAAACATGGCGACGAATATTCCATCACTACCTAAATATTGATTTAAAATAGCTGGAATTTGTTCTTCTCCTACTTTAATAGACATTGGCATTAAGCATAAGAAACTACCTAGCGCTATAACAGCAGCCGTCATTCCATTCATGCCTTCTTCTTTCGCATAGGAATATGCGATAATGACAACCATATAAACTGCTAACAAACTTAATGTCGCACTAATCATGTCTTGCATATGCGTATACAAACCAATTTGAATTAAAAATTCTTTCCACCCTTTAAATGGTAGATTACCTAAAATAGCAAATAATGTAACTCCGATCGTAACAGGTATTGTCATCATCATCCCTGATGTAATCGCATTTACAACTTTACTATTTCCGAGATAATTTGTTAGTGGTGTGATGATTCGTTCTAGTCCGTTTTTTGTCCCTTCTAACAGTTTCATAATTACCTCCAACATTTTTGAATTTTAATACATCTACTTTTTACCTTTTTCTACATAGCTCATATCATTTACAGATTGAACTTTATATTTCCCGTCTTTATATACAACTTTTGAAACACTGGCATTTCCTAATCCTTCTTCAACCTCATTTAACGATTCAGGAGATATTGCATATAACAGGTCCATTAATGATGTGCCGTGTGATACGACAAGAACTTTCCCGCCCCCATCTTCTGCTACTTCTTCTGCAATTTGATCAACTTCTTTTTTCATTCTCTTTGTGACTGTTTCAGTATCCTCAGCCTGTTTACTACTATCGATTTTCGCTGCAGTTTTTTGCATAATATCAACATCAAAATTGTTCATAAACTCTTCCATGGTCATATTATTAGCTTGCGCAAGCTTTTCCCGAAACGTATGATTTAATTCGCCTTCAAACTCACCGAAACAAGCTTCCCGCAAATTTTTACTTTGATTGATATTCATATCTTTATTTCCACTATGATCTAATACAATTTTCGCTGTTTCTATTGCGCGTCCACTATCACTGCTATATGCTTTATCAAACTTAGTCTCTTTCAAACCTTTCCCAAGGTTCGCTGCTACTACAACACCCTCTTTTGTAAGTGGTGCATCTGCCCATCCTTGTACTCTATCAGTCGTATTTAACATCGTTTTTCCATGTCTTACTAAATAAAATTCAACTGGTTTTTCTTCTTTCTTCTCCTTAGCTTGCTCTGCTTTATTTGGCGAACATCCAAATAGAGGAATGGTCAAGGAAGTTATTAGGCAGAACGATAACATTTTTTTATTCATTATGAACTCTCCTTATGAGCTTATAAAAATTTGCATGCATCCTCCACAGAAGTAGAATGATATTTTTACAATAAAGATATTTAAAAATTATTTTGACTGATTAAACAACCAATTTATCATCTCTTTATCCTGCAAAGCTGGTACCCAAGAGAAATGTCCCATTGGTTTAACGATTCCAGTTGGATATTCTGTATATTTGACTAAAGAACCACCTAGTTCTTTTATAGCTTGTACAGCATCTCTGCTATACCTCACATCAACTAGTGGATCATCTTCTGCATGAAAGACCCAAATTGGCATATCTTTAATATCCTTAAATGCTGAAATATCTTGCATCGGTTCATATTTACGAACAAGCTTATTTCCTGGCAAATCTCCTATTCCACAAATCGGAACAGCAGCTGCGAAAAGATTCGGGTTCTTCTTAATCATATTCCAAGTCCCAATTCCACCATTGGACATACCAACAACATATATGCGATTTTTATCAATATCATATTTATCGATAGTTTCTTTGAGTAAATTCAACATAGTAGTATAGTTAGGTTCCTCGGTCCAATATGCTGTAAGAGTTCCAGCTGCTTCAGCCTGTGGAGCTAACACATATGCAGGATTTTTCTTTTGCTGTTCTGGATTTGCCCACGCTACAGCGCCTTCATTTCCTACAACTTGCATATAGTTGTCATTTCCTCGTTCACCTGATCCATGTAAAAATAAGACTAATGGATATTTTTTGTTAGGCTCCTTTTTAGGCTGAAAGAGTCTGTATTGCATTTTACTTCCAGAAGCATCTTGAAATACTCCTTGTTTAAAATCATCTACAACAGGGGTAACTACATTTGAAATTTTATTTTTCTGTTCGGATACTTTAAAATTTGTACCTTTTTTTGTTTTAATTTCTTTCGTAAGAGTTAACTTATAATCTAAATTGTCCCTTGTACTTAAAAATTTTTCTTCATTAAATGTTGAGGTAGATGCATATTTATCAGCTTCATCTAATTCGATCACAACGTATTGTCCGTCTTTTGAAGTCTCTGATACCTCAGCCTTATTATTTGTATACACTTTAGTTATTTTTCTATTTTGAGGTTTCCCATTCACATCCACCTCAACTTTAAAACTATCTTTTGTTAATTTTGAGCTATCTACTGCGTCTCCAAAATCACAAACGATAGTGGCTCCTACTTCGCCATATGGAAGAACATTCGTTACTAGTGTTATATCTGAGTCTTTTAAAGTCTTATCTTTACTTTCTGATGAACATCCTGACAGTACTAAACTACCTGCCAGGCTCCCTACTACCATACATAAAATCGGGAATTTTCTTATCTTTTTCAGATGATGACCTCCTCAGAATATGTACTTTTCATAACTTACATAAATCATGTAAGGCTCATAAATCGTTCCTCATGTATAAACTATTAATCACCTAAAATCTCTTTCACTCGTTCCATTACTTTCTTCCCATCTAACATGCCATAAGCTGCCATATCAATTACTTCAATATTCTTTTCTGGTAATTGGCTTTTCACTGTATTTAAGGCATATCGAACTTGCGGTCCTAATAAGATTACATCAGCTGTCGGTCCAACATTTTTTGCTTCTGTTAATGCATAAGCATTAATCTCACAGCTATATCCTGTTGATTCTGCATATCCTCTCATTTTATTCATCAACATACTTGTAGACATACCCGCATTACATAAAAGTACAATATTTCTCATAATAAAAACCTCCAATATTTATTTTAAGTACTTGCATAGAATCTATATGCAAGCGTTTTCTTTATGGTTTCAATATAAACTATGGTCTAAGACTAGGGTCAATAGCTTTATTCATATATTTTCTAAAAATCTATTTGAACGCATTTTAAAATATCTTATCGTTTCAAAAAAAGCATTGAATTGCAGACAATGTCTAACAATTCAATGCTTTTTTTATACTTCTATATGTAATTATTCACTTTTTATTTTCATAATAGGAATCATAATAATATAGTGTTCAACTGTATTTTCTTGATTCTTTGTTTCACAAACGTATCGACATAAAATATCTCCGTTAAGAGAGTATCTCTGTTCCTGTATAATATGTAGTGGCTCATCTAAGATCAAAGAAGACAATGGTTCATTTACCTCTTTTTCATATAAGTAATACAAGCACTCTCCCATTTCTATTTGAAAAACTGAATCATCTATAGGTAATTGGCACTCTTTCATCTTTAATTCAGATATAGCCATTACCCAGTAACTATTATCTATATTTTTCACTTTATATTCTTCAAGCGGAATACACAAAGCTGTTGAAACAGTTGGCAAGAAATTTAACCATTCTTTTAATAGAGGATTTACACATAGCGCTCCATCATTTATATGAACATGTTTGAGAAAATAATAAGTGCCGGCTGGTTTTATCACCCATTGCTTATCTTCTTGCTTGTATTCTTGTAATAAGTTAATAAATTCATTTATTTGTTTTGTTTCTAATTCTAATTGTTTTATCGCTTCATTTTTTTCAGCTATTTTATCATTACACTTTTTCATTATGTCATCGTATTCTAAACCGTTAAAAATCGATCCTATTTCCTTAACATGAAACCCCATTTGTCGAAAACTTCTAATTGCTAAAAATACCCCAAAATCCTCATATGTATAAAATCTAAAACCGTTATCTTTATCTTTTTGTGGTTTTAGGAACCCTTTCTTTTCATAAAATCGTAAAGCATCTATTGAAACTCCAAATTCCTTTCCTACTTCGCCTATTTTGTATTTCTTCATACCTATCACCTTCAAATTTATAATTCCTTTTCATACCTTTATAGTGTAACAAGTTTTGAAAAACAATTATATACAAAATAAAAAGAGATTTTGTATGAATACAAAACCTCTTTTTATCAAATTCAAACTAAAATATTGACTTCAATTCCCCTACTACTTCACCATGCATATCATAAAGCTTTAACGCCATCATTAAATTAAATCTCACTTCAGCATCATTTAGATCAACTGAAATGAGTGATTCAATCTTTTCGAGCCTGTACAATAGAGAACTTCGATGAATAAAGAGTTCTTCTGCAGCGCTTTTTACATTTCCATTGTTTTGTAAAAATACATGTAATGTATGATATAAATCAATATTCTTTCCTTCTGAATATGCAAGGAGCGGACCAATTTGTTTTTCAACAAAAAGCTCTACGGCTGTTGAATGATTTAAATGATGTAAAATAGCGTACGAACCTAAATCTTCAAATAACGCATAGCCTTTTTTTCGGAAGCGGCTATCTAATATATTTAGAGCCTGGACGGCTTGCTGGTAACTAATATAGTAGTCTTCTAATTGTTTTGTCACGCCACCAATCCCTAATAACACTTGGCAACCAATAGGTGATGCATGTATCCATTTTTGAATGCTATGAAACATTGATTCCCAAAATGTATCGGCTCTCTTCTTCTGATCTTCAATAGGAACAATTAAAAGTTGCTCATCATTATGAGATACTGCTAAAATGCCTGTCCCTAGTTCCGGAAGACGGGTCTTAATTAAGTCCCATATAAGTGACTTTTTCGCTTGTTGTTCAAGTAAGTTTCCCTTTTTTAATTCTTTTTCATCGAGCGAAATGGATAATACGGCTACTCGATGTTTTTTGAAAAGATTCCATTGATACAAGTTGGCATATTGCAAAATATTATCTCGATCTTCAATTTTTTCAGTGAGTAATTTACTAATAAAGCTATCTTTCATTTGTTCTTTCGTATCCAGAACGAGCTTTTGTTTAATAAACTGGATGGAACATATATTTCGGGCTAAATCTACCGTTAGTTGATCAAATTCATCCATCCCGCCATTCGTTCTTCGTACTGCTAAATATCCTAAGAAATTACCGCCCCCATTTATAATCCAAAATGAAAAACAATAATCAAAATGATTTGGATCAGTAATATGGAACGTATCATTCATTCTTTGATTTTTACTTTCTTCTCTTGCTAAATCGGCTAAATGTTCTGCTAAACGACTATCCTTTTCATCATGAAAGGCTATTGGTTGCATAAATCTATCGAAAATAAACACCGTATCTTGAAACAAACTACCAAGCATTGTTGTAATACCTTCAAAATTATTATCATCGACCGTTTCTTTTAATAAAGCTTGTTGGTAATCTAATAGAAAATGAAGTCGTTGTTTATGTTCTTTCTCACCATTATATAATCTTGCATTATCTAGTATCGTGGCCAAATGATTCGCTATCATTTCAAGTGATTTTGCATCTGCTTCCGTAAAAACCCCTTCGCATTTCTTTTCAACATGTAAAACGCCAATCGGTTTCATATCAATAATGATTGGCGCTGTAAACTGTTCACCACCAACCGTTTCAAAAAACGGAAAGTGCTCTTTTAGTACATATTTATCTTCAACCATAATTTTAAATGGGCGCTTCATTTCTCCATATGATGGTGGTTGAAAAACAAAACAGTTTTCATCTTCGTTATACAGGTAAACACATGAAAAATCAGCATTCGTTTCCATTCCCGCTTTAGAAGTTACCTCCAATACATGCTTTTCTAACGGAACATCTAACGACAGGTTTTTGCTAATCCATCCAAAACCTTCAATTTTTTTCAACTGAGATTCTTTTTGTCTAGCCACAGCTATTGCCACGGCTATATCTCTTCCAAATTCTTCGAATGATATTTCCATATCTAAAAGTGGAACGTAACTTGAAAATGCAACAACACAAAAACCAAAATGCTGTATGTCATCTTTTAATGGGACAGTAAACCAAGTCTCTACACCAGCATTTTTCAGCGTTTCCGCTAGTAGGCACACTTCTATTGAATCTGCTGTTTGATCCGTTATACTTTGATACTGGAGTCTTGATGAACATTCATCAGAGTGAAGAGGAAAAGCGGAAGCTAAAGCAGTTAAATTTCCGCTCCAAGCCTTTGGTAAAAATAGTCCTCCTTCATTAAAAATGACAGCTACGAAATTACAATGTAATTCTGAGCAAAAGGAATGAGTTAAATACTGAAGTGCTTCTTCTTCCGTATCAATTTTAATAAGTTGACGTGATGTATTTCGCAAATGATATTCAATTCTTTTCATTAACCGCTCTCTCTTATTACCAGACATGCCCCATCCCCCACTTTATCTTTTCTATCTATTGTATAAGAAGCGTTACATAAAATAAAACTAAATATTTAAATTATTCAGCAGACAATTTGAAATCCCGAAGAAATATATCCCCGGGATTAATTGTTTATTATTTTGCTGTAGTTACGTCACTATCCCCGCTTACTATCTCTTTTTTCTCTTTATAATAAATCCCATGTTCTTCTTTCACAAATAGCATTGCTATACCACCAATTACAGCAGCGCTCGCAATAGCCGCAAAGTTATATTGAGGCATGAAGTGCATAGAAAGGAGAACGCCTACAAAGGTAGGAGCTACAACACCTCCAAGACGTCCAAACGCCATTGTACTTCCTACCGCTGTTGAGCGCATATTGCTAGGATAGTATTGAGAAACAAATGCATTGGACATATTTTGCAGTCCAACTGAAGAAGCACCAATTATAGAAATTAACAAAAATCCAACAAACATGTTATTCGCAAATCCAATTAGGGATAACGCAATCGCTCCACAGAAAAATAATGGAACAAGTACCTTTTTGAATCCAACTTTATCCACGATTGGACCGAAGATGAGTGTTCCAACGATAGCACCAATTTGCATGACAGCTGTAAATGAAAGACTTGATTTCAGATCGTATCCTGACTGCATCATAAGTCGCGGTAGCCATGTATTCATAGAGTAAATGAGCACGAAAGCACTAAAACAGGAAATCCAAAACATAATCGTACTTACAGCGCGTTTCTCCTCAAATAACTTAACAACTGGAGAACCAGCTTCTTTCGTTGGTGGTTTTATAAATTCAATTGTCGCATATTCACTTAATTTCGGATTTACTTTCGCTATTACTTTTTTAGCTTCTTCTATTTTTCCTTTCCCTAGAAGAAAACCAACAGACTCTGGAATACTTTTCATTAAAAACGGAAGAAATAATAACGGAAGTCCTGCCAACCAAAAGACAGGTTTCCATCCTGCTGTCATGAGAAGTGATCGACTTGTAAGTGCTGCTGCCATTGCCCCCACCGAATATCCGCAAAAAATAAAAGATACAATAGCAGTTCGAACTCGTTTCGGCGAAAATTCTGTTGCTATAGCAATTACATTCGGCATAACTCCGCCAAGCCCAATACCAGCAATGACGCGGAAGATTGTAAATGTAACAGGATCGTTCGCAAAACCAGATAGAAATGTAAATAGACTAAATAAGATTGTAGTTAACAGTATAATATTTTTACGACCAATTTTATCAGCTAATAAACCGAAGAAAATAGCACCAATTGCCGTTCCTATAACTGTATAACTACCAATTGCCCCTGCTGTAACATCCGATATCCCCCACTCTTTCATGAGCGACGGTACTGCTGCTCCATAAATAACAACATCATATCCATCAAATGCAATTACGATAAATAGCCAAAATATTAACCAAAGGTGCATGGAATGAATACGACTCTCATCTATCACATTCATTGGGTTAATCGATTTCATCTTAATAACCTCCTTAAATGGGGATTTTTCTTTTCACGCCCTCCAAAACTAGTAAACGCTTTCAATTATCCCTTTCTAATTTTCTAAAAACTTTTCTGAATTTTCCGTATTTAAATTGTAATCATTACTTTTGAAAAATGTTATCCGCTATTTATAGGAAAACGAAAAGTAATATTCCTATAATTAGCGGGCTTCGCTTCATAGGATTTGAATTTCCGCCTAGCGAATTTCTGTAATAAAAGTAGCAAAATCAAATAATAGGAATTGGGGTTGATACATTGAAAAAGTTTATTTCTATTTTCATTAGTCTCACTATGCTTTTTATGTTAGTAGGATTTGAACAGGCGAAAAAAGACACTACAAAACTAGCAGACACCATTTTTATTAACGGTAATGTCTATACGGTAGAAGCAAAGCAACCTTGGGCAGAAGCAGTTGCGATTAAAAACGGGAAAATTATTTATGTGGGTAATACGAAAGGTGCAAAAAAATACAAGAATAAGAATACAAAGATCATTGATTTAGAGGGAAAAATGTTACTTCCAGGATTTGTTGATAGCCATCTCCACGCATCCGAAACGGTAAACTCTCTTTATTCTGTTGACTTAGCAAATGCTAGAACCATTGATGAATATGTTCAGGCAGTTGAACAGTATAGGAAAGAACATAGTGATGTAAAAGTTATTCATGGGGCTGGTTGGAGCAATACCCTCTTCTCATCATCTGGTCCGACAAAAGATTTATTAGATGCTGTTGTGAAAGACATTCCTGTCGCTTTAATTTCCGAGGATTATCATTCAGTTTGGGCAAATTCAAAAGCACTTGAGATAGCTGAAATTACAAAAGATACTCCAAATCCTACCGGCGGCGTAATTGAAAGAAATGAAAACGGTGAACCGTCCGGTACGCTTCGTGATACCGCAACAAATCTTGTACTAGACACATTGCCAAAGTACAATACGGAACAATATAAAGAAGGTTTAAAAACTTTCCAACAGCTCGCAGCGAGTAATGGATATACGCAAGTAAATGATGTCGTTGTTCCGCAGCAAGATACTGTCATTGAAGCACTAACAATGCTCGAGAAAGAGCAAGCATTATCTATTAGACATAGCCTTGCATTAACGATACAACCAAGTGAAGGCCAGGATCGCATTCCTTATGTAAAAGAACAGCGTGCTAAATTACAAGGCCCACTTGTAAAAATGAATACGGTCAAGTTATTTATGGATGGTGTAATTGAAGGTGGAACTGCCTACTTACATGAACCATATAACAATAAACCAAACTATTACGGCGTTCCTGTTTGGGAAAAACCAGCATTTGAACAAATGGTTCAAACATTAGACAAAGAAAAATTCCAAGTTCATATCCACTCTATCGGTGATGCTGCCACTACAGAAACATTAAATACATTAGCTATCGCTCAAGAACAAAACGGAAAACGAGATAGTCGCCATAAGATTACACATCTACAATTAGTAAAAGAAAATGATATAGCACGTTTTAAAGATTTAGGTGTCATTGGTGTTCCACAACCAACGTGGTTTCTTAAAGACGGAGAATACTTTGCACAAGCTGTCGAATTATTAGGAGAAGAGCGTGCAAATGAACAATATCCTATGCGAAGTTTCATAGATAAAGGTGTTGTTATGGCTTCTTCTAGTGATTATCCCATTACACAAGGACCATACTTCTCCCCTCTAGCTGGCATTCAAATGGGGATTACTCGTACAAGTTTACAAGATACAAATTCACAAAACGCTTTAAATCCAAAAGAAAAAGTAAGTTTAGCAGAAATGATTAAGAGTTATACAATAAATGGGGCTTACGCCAATTTTTTAGAGAAAGAAACTGGATCTATTAAAGTCGGCAAAAAAGCAGACCTCGTTGTATTAGATCAAAACTTATTTAAAATTCCAAAACATGATATTCATAAAACGAAAATTTTACTGACTCTATTAGAAGGAAAAGAAACATTTCGTCATACAGAGTTTCGTTAATTTCAAAAAAAAGAGGTGCACGAAGCACCTCTTTTTTTTGTTGGAACAATTATAATTCAATTTTACTTGTGCCTATTGTTTCTTTCAGTTTTCTCATTATTTTTGCTATCGCTTCAATTGAATTCTCTGTTTCATATTCCCCAACATTTACAGAATGATTTGCATTTTTGATAACATCGATTTTAAAATTTGTATTAGGTAACTGATCAATTTGACCTGCATTGTATTGGTGGTCTTTGTCTCCAATTACTAAAATCCCTTCATGATTACTATGCAAGATAGAATCAAAAATCGTATCAAACGTCAGTAACGGTGTCATTAATATCATTTTCGACTGTAAAAACTCTTCTCTCTTCATTAAATCATTCGCAATTGGAATTGTTCCGAGTGATTTCCCTAAAAACATCGATTTGCTGTATTGTTCATTTTTCAACACTTCATTTATTACGGGATTAATATCATCCATCATTACTTTCGTTACTTCTTCTATTGGTTTATTCATTACTTGTTCGTCGTAAGAATAATGAATATGTACAACATCAATTTTATGTTCAAGCATAAGCATCGTTGCATAATAAAATAACGGCTTATCATAATTGTATCCTGAACCTGAAAACATAAAGCAAACCGTACTAGAACCTTTTTCGATATGTGTGTAATAAATTACTTTGTCATTTATATGTATCTCTTTTTTAGTCCCCTTCAACCTTTTCCCCTCCGAATACGTTTATTTTTGTAAAACGATATGTTCTGTATGAACTGCTATATCCTTTACTTTCTCTTTTATAAATGCAGGCTGTAAATTATATGCATGTAACTCTTCTACCGGCACCCACTTAAACAAATATGTTCTACCCTCTTCTTCCAAAATATATTGATCCGCTCCATTCGCAGGTAATTTATGTAGCTCTACTTCATAGTAGAAACTAATTTCATGAAACTTCCGCTCAGAAAGCGTAAAGAAATTTTCTACTGACCATATTAATCTTTTCCTTTTAATAGGAACAGCTAGTTCTTCCGCAAGCTCTCGTTTTAATGCATCCTCACTATTTTCTAGCATTTTCACTCGACCGCCCGGTACGTACCAAAAATCTTCACTGTCCCCTTGCAGAATAAGTATTTTATTATCATGTTTACAAATTGCTCCAACGCGGTAATTAAAACATGTTTCCTCAACTTTGAACGTAAGATCCATCCGTAATACCCCCTTATATAATTAATATCTAATTATTACAAAACGATTATGTAATTACTGTACAAATAAGGTTACTAAATTTATCCACTTCATTCAATCATTTTCGAATTTTCCAAACTCTTATTTTTTATCATTACAAGTGTATATACATATGTTACAATCACAATGCATACTAGAAAAACATAATGGGGGTACGAATGGAAACGTTATCAATCTAACAAAACGAGAAATCCAATAAGTTTTGGAAAATCGTTGTGAAAGAAAAAGACTACGTTGTGTTTTACGGAAAAATCGGCACAGCTGGTAGTTTAAAAGCGAAAGAGTTTGAAACCGAAGAAGAATGTATGAAAGAAGCTAACAAACTAGTTGCTTCCAAACGTAAAAAAGGATATACAGACCCGTTCCCTGGGGAAGATTACATAAAAGAAAAAACGATAACAGAAGAAGAATTTTGGGAACTGCTTAATCGTGCAAAAACGAAAGGTGAAGACCAAGAAGAACAAATAGAATGGCTTACTTCCCACCTTGCTAAACGTACAGTACATGAAATTGTAGCTTTTGATACGCATATGCATCGTCTTTTGAACGAATCCTATACCTCCCGTTTATGGGCAGCAGCCTATATTATTATGGGTGGCTGTTCAGATGATGCTTTCGATTACTTCCGTGGATGGTTATTATATCAAGGAAAAGAGACATACGAAGCTTGTATTGAAAATCCAGAACGATTAATTCCTGTATTAGAAAATTTAAGTGAGTATGACGTTCCAGAGATTGAAGAACTTACTCTATATTTCGGGCAAGAAGTTTACATGGAGAAGACTGGGGATGAAGATGATACATACTTTACACTATACCATGTCTTAACAAATGAAGAGTTTGAGGAAGTTGATATCGAGTTAGATTGGGATGAAGACGATGAAGAAGGTTTAAAAAAGATGTTTCCTAAGCTATGGGAGATGTACGGGGAAGAACCGATTGAGTGGTAGATTCATATTAGGACTCTGTTTAACCAATAAACAGAGTCCTTTTTTCACAAGATTCTTATTTAAACTCTCTTTATTTCATACCACTTATCCAATAACACCTTTTCTCTTCCCCCTGAAATACCTGCTTTTAATTCCCATTCTTCCGTACTCTCCATCCACTCATACACATCTGTAACTGTCTCTTCTATTCTTCTAAAAGTAAGCCCTTCATTAACCGCACTTTCGATACAAATAGAAAACCCGCCTCTCCACGGCTTCGTCTCACCATCTAATGGAAAAGTTTCTGGAATCCACAAAGGCATTTCTGTCCAAGGCTGCACATTATGTTCACTCATAAATGATTCGTCTACCCAAACAAATTCAGCATCGCTATTCGTAACCTTTTTACACGTATTTAATAGCTCTTCCATCGTCAATTCATCATTCGGACCTGTTATATTAAATGTTCCTGCTTTATTATGTTCTGCCATATTTAGCCCCCATCTCGCGACATCTTTTATATCAACTAATTGCACGGGACGAATTTTTCTTCCTGGTACTAATACTTTCCCACCCTTTGCTACACGCCCGATCCAGTATGGAAGTCGATCTGTATAATCAAACATTCCTGAAAGAAGTCCTGCTCTTACGTGTAATACACGCCCCGGCCAATACTTCTCTGCTTCTTTTTCACATAATACTTTCAGTGCACCATAATACTCATAAGGTGAAACTTCACCATTCTCTACAGCCTTTATTTGATCATCCGTCGGTTCAGGTTGTAATATATAGTCTTCTTTTATGTCATGCGGAATCCAATCTTTATATACGGAAAGGCTTGAGATGAATATATAGTGTTCAATATTATCTTTAAGTACTTCTCCAACATTTCTAATGTGATGCGGAGAAAACCCACATGTATCCACAACAACATCCCATTTTCGATTTTCTAAACTTGATACATCGCCATTTCTGTCACCGATCAGCTGCTCCACTTCAGGAAAAACTTCTTTGTTTGTTCCGCGGTTAAATAATGTAACTTCATGCCCTCTTTTCAAAGCCTCTTCTACCACAGCTCTTCCCAAAAATCGTGTACCACCTAGTATTAACATTTTCATGGTTCTCCCCCATTCGTGATAAAAAATCTATTCTTTTGTTTAACGATTTTTTGTTGTGAAAAGTTACGGGGATAATTAAATTTTTTCTACAAGTTCAATATATGCAATTTCGACACTTTTTCTATCTAAAAAACAATAATATGGAAATATTCATTCTGTCGATTTCCATTTCATATATAATTAAAATATCGGATATTCGATTAACCACTTATACATACTTAGGCAGGTGAAAAATATTAATAAACACATAGTTTATCATTCAACATTATGTATTTATTTTCTTACATCACTTGTATATATCATCTTGCTGAACATAGAAAATGGTCGTAATTATTTAGGGTTTACAATGGTTGTTCCGCTTTTAGCAGTTACTTCATATCAAACATTATATAAGAAACAAAAAATAGTTCATACACTAGGAATTTCACGTCCAAAAATAAAAACACTAATTTTCTCCATATTATTTCCACTACTTCTAGGGCTATGTCTCCATTTTTATTTTTATATTTATGATATAAAGTTCTTATATCATCATTGGAATGAAGTAGGATTTCTCTTGCTCGTTGGTCTTACAGTTGGATCTTTATCTGCATTATTAGAAGAGATTATATGGCGAGGGAATTTTCATTACTATTTACGAAAAAAATATACATTCATACAAACAGCTATTATTATAGCTTCAATTTGGTCTTCATGGCATTTACCAATAGCAATCTTTTATAAAAATTATGAGTTTCAGTTTGTAGGAATATTAAGTTATCTCTCTTTATTATTTATATTATCTATAATTTTAACGTACACGAGAGAATATGGCGGTTCTGTAATATCACCCGCATTTTCACATGGTATGTTTAATGTATTTTATTTAACAGATATAGTACAAAACAAGTGGGATGCCAGCCTAATAGAATTAATTAAATTTACCTTACTAGCAATTGTGCTGGGCACGATGTATCTCATACTTCACAAAGTTAAAAAATAGTTAAACAGCTAAGAAAAAAGATGTTTCTTCTTTTAGTTGAAAGCAGCTTTAATAGATTAAAAAGTACTTCAACACCTTGCAATTATTTAATAATGGTATAGGTGTTGAAGTTTTATAATCTTAGTTACATAACTTTGTTAACACAACACTTTTTTCTATCATGGAGAACAAAACAAGTTTAACTAAACCTTTCATTCTTATTTTTATAAAAATAACCATATTAATCTTTTAAATAAGGAAGTATGCACCCTTTAATTAATTCCCATCTATCCCGTGCATTCGGCTTAGCTTCAGAAGCAATTACTACAACCAAATCCTGCTTCGGAATACAACAAATCATATTCCCACCATCACCCATTGCACAATACGAATAGACACCCTCTTCTTCTCGTAACCACCATAAGTAACCATATTGATTTGAATTCATCGCTATTGATTCTTTTATCCATGATTTTGATAGAACTTGTTTTCCATTATGAATACCTTCATTCAAATACATCTGTCCAAACTTAGCCATATCCCTAACCGTTAACGTTACTCCCCAGCCGCCCGTCGAAATACCATTTGGATCGTGAACCCATCCTTTCACATCTTTTCCGAATAAGTCATCGAATCCAAATGCTTTCATATTGTAGTTTGGAATTTCGCTCATGCCGATTGGTTGAAATAAGTACTCATTCGCAAATTCACGTGCACTTTTCCCTGTTGCATTCGTAATAATTGCTGATAGTACATGCGCTCCTGCAGATGAGTATTTAAAAGATCCAATTTCTCCACCGTTCCCCATTCTATTAAGTGTATGCTGTACCCAATCCTCTTGTGTACATAGTTCTTCTAACGGTTCCTGCCAGTCTACAAAAGGATATGGCGCTGTCATTGTTAGAAGATGGCGTACGGTTACTTCAGATTCCTTACATTTATATTCCGGGAAAAATTCTATTACTTTTTGATCAACACTTTTTATATAGCCCTTATCTATACATATCCCAATTAACGCAGAGATTATCGTTTTTGTAACTGACGCTACATGAAACGCATTATCTGGACTGTAACCATTATAATAATTTTCAAAAACAACATTACCTTTCCGCACTACTAACATACCATTCATATTTTCATATTCTTCTTTTATAATCTGATCTAACTTTTCAGCAGTTTTCATTATTCTTTCCCCTTTAACCTATGATTAAAAAGGTTCGATAGGTACATATATATCAACTATATGTTTATGCTTTGGATGCTGCTTTGGATTATTTCTATATACTTCAAAAGGATACGAGTCTCTCGGTTTATATCCGCTATTTGGCAGCCATTCACCGTATAAGAAATCCCATGCTCCTTTATATTCATTTTGAAATATTTCAAAATGTCCTACTACATACTTGCCTGAAGGTATTACCATTATTCCAACGTCGTTCGTTTCTACTGTGGATTCATCTGAAATTGTTACACATAGACTTGTTCTTAAATGATAGTCCTCAGTAAATTCATGATGATCGTGGTAAATGGTTAATACTTTCGTATCCTCAAATACATGATAGTTTTTCTTCGCCGCGTAACGAAATAATTTTTCTATCATTTCTGGAAAAGCTATAGCTAACTCTTCATATGTACCTGTATGTCTTATGTATGCGACGTTTATATCGTCCGCTGTTACAATTTCAACATTTCCTCGAACCTTCTTACATTCATTGTATTGAGAAGTTCTTCTTACGTCTTTGCAATTCTTGCTATTATCGTTTCGATATTGAGACGGACTTACACCGTAATGACTTTTAAATGTTCGGGAAAAAACTGCTGAATCTGTGAATCCGAAGTGATACGCAATATCTGTAATCGTCATATCTGTCCGATATGTAAGTAGATGTGTTGCCCTTTCTAACTTCAATCGGTTTACATACCGTGATAATGACTCGTTTACTATCCCCTTAAAAATCCGATGAAAATGAAACTTTGAAAATCCTGCTACATCCGCTAACTCTTCAATTGAAAGTGAATCATTTATGTTTGATTCTATATAATCTTGCACTTTATAAATGCGTCGTAAGTATTCATTTCTACTTTGTTTACTCTCCATACTTTTAGCTCCTCACAACAAAAAGGCTAACTTTGTGCTAGCCTACTTTTACACATGTTTCAAAAATAAAACTCTACTCCCGCCATTCCCATCATAATTTGTATGTACCGATACACCCTCTATCTCATCATCCCCAGCCTCAATTCGAAAACCGATTTCTTGATGAAACTGTATCGATTTTTTATTAACTGGTGACGTAATTGCTTTTACAACTTTACAATTATTTGCACGTGCGACATCAAAGAAATACGAATACAATGTCGATGCAATTCCTCTTCTTCTATACTTCGGATTTACCCCGATAAAATGAACGTACGCTTCCTCTTTATGCGTTTGCGAAAAGAATCCGCATAAGAAACCTAACGTTTCGCCATCTTCTTCAATGATAAAACTCGTTTCTTGAAAGTGAACGAAAAACAATTTTGGCAACATGGCAGCCATGTCTCTCCCGCCCCACCAATCATTTAAAACAGAATGAATCTTTACATAATCTTCCCCTTGGATGTTTCTTACTCGCATATGTTTCTCCCTCTCACTCACTTCATTTTTTCATAAATTTTAATGACTGTTTCTACTAAAAGGATTAATACCCATATCCCGCAAAATACAAGAACAGACTGGAATAAAGAACCTAGCATAACAACACTTATTAAACCTAATTCTGGGCCTGAAATGGACATTTCATCAAATCCTATATTATGTATAAATGGACCGGTTGAAAAAGCCATTAAAATAGATGCTATTAAATAAATCACACTCATTATTTTTAATATTTTTATAGAAAGATACGAAGTTTGTTCTTGCTCCATTTGTGATAATTCGATTTCACCGCTCGCAATTCCTTTTTGTAAACAGTCCTCACATAGAAATTCTTCCTTAATTTTTTTACCACCGTGCAATGTACCTGTAATTTCTTTACAGCGCGAACACTTTCGATTTATCATTTTGTTATCACTCCAATCTCGTAAGATTATACTTATACAATTCTATTTTTACCTTATTATTCCTTTTGTGTATTTTATAGAGAGGTGACGTATTTTATGATATCTAAACTTATTTTTGGTTATAAAAAGCCTACTGAGCAATATGTATTACGACCTAGTTGTTATGCAATTATTTTTAACTCAACTTCTTCAAACATTGCTATTATCCAAAAAGGAGACCGTTATTTTTTACCTGGTGGCGGTATGGAAGGTACCGAAACAAAAGATGAATGCTTACATCGTGAACTACTAGAGGAATTAGGATGGGCAATTGAAATTAATCAATATATCGGTAATGCAATGCGATATTTTTATGCGGAAAAAGAAGATACATATTATTTAAACGATGGATTTTTTTATATTGCGAACATGGTGCAGACACAAACTGAAAACTGTGAGGAAGATCATGTTTTGCGGTGGATGTCTCCATTACATGCTATAGAATATTTACTTCATGATCATCAAAAATGGGCTGTTGAACAAGCGCTTTTATTACGAAACAAAAAATGATCTCCTTCTATATGAAAGAGATCATTTTTACTGTTAGCTTACCTTTTTCAAATTGAGAGCTGGCTTTTTGATTCCACCTTTTTTTACAACATATAGACCCACAAAGATAATAAGTCCGCCAACCAGTTGCATCATATTGATTTGCTCTCCGATAGTTACTGCCGCGAAGATAACTGCGAACAATGGTACAAGATACATATAAACCATTACTTTCGTTGAGCCTATTTTACTAATACCGACATACCACATTGCAAGTCCGAAGATTGTCGCGAAGACGATTGAATATGCTAGAGACCCCCAGCTTGGCATGTCTACTGGCCACGTTAATGTATTTACGTTGAATAAACAATATACAACGAGAGGTACAATTCCAATTAAAGTTGACCAAGATGTGACTCTCATTGCGGAATATTTTGTTATAAGAGGTTGCGCTAATATTGGGTACCATCCCCACGCAATCGCTGCGACTAATCCAATTATGTTTCCGAGCCACGCATATTCGTAAGTAGCTCCTCCTGTATGCCCTGTTAATAAAACGAATGCTGCACCAACAAAGGCCACTATTGAACCAATTTGTACTTTCATCGAAAAACGTTCTTGTTTGTGCAATACTGCTAATATCCCTGTAAAAATAGGTGACATTGCAATTAATAATGAGGCGTTTGTTGCTGAAGTATATTTCACAGATAGCATAAACATCGTTTGATACATTGTTGTACCAACGATACCGACTGCTACTAATCGTAACCAATCTTTTCTTTCAATACGTAATGAGCGTTCCATTATAAAAGTAATAAGTAATAATACCGGTGATGCTACTAAAAATCGTAAACTATTAAATTGAATGGATGACATAAATGCCACTCCATACTTTCCTATTGTATAATTTGCTCCCCATACTAATGCAACTGATACTAGGAGCCATTCCATTTGCCATCGTTTCATCCGAATCTCCCCTTCCCTATTTAGCATAGTAAAATTGGCTGGATATAACACCGTCCAATTGGCTGTTTTTTTACCCAGCCAATTTGCTATACTTGATGTATATAAGAGATACGGAGGCGTTTTTTATGGAATGGAAACTAGATAGTGACAGTAAAATCCCTATTTATCAGCAAGTTGTTGACTTTATTGAAAAACGTATTACATATGGAGAACTTCCTCCAGGAAGCTTCCTACCTTCAGAACGGAAATTAGCTACGCAATTAAATGTAAACAGAAGTACAGTAACGACTGCTTATAATGAACTTCGTGCGATGGGAATTGTAGAAAGTACCACTGGTAAAGGTACACGTGTAAGTACACATATGTGGGGCGTTTCTCCAACATTAACACCCAACTGGAGAAATTTCGTAGAAGGTGGTACGTTTTTACCAAACTTACCGTTACTTCGCCATATTCGGGCAGAAGTACAACAAAATGAAAATATTATTGATTTTGCAAACGGAGAACTCGGTTGTAATCTCTACCCTCATGATCAACTGCAAGCGATTTTACGTGAACAACCTTTAACGCATTCATTAAGTTACGATCATCCGCAAGGCTATCTCCCGCTAAGACAAGCGGTCGTAAAATATATGAAGGAATATTTAAAAGTTGAGGCGACTGAACAATCCATTATGATTACATCTGGCGCACAGCAAGCACTTCACCTTATCGTGCAATGTTTATTAAATCCAGGTGATGCTGTTGCTTTCGAAAGTCCTTCACACTGTTATTCCTTGCCGTTATTCCAATCAGCAGGTATTCGTATTTTCCCATTACCTGTCGATGAACACGGCATTAATCCAGACGATGTACAAGAGCTATACAGAAAGCACCGCATTAAAATGATCTTTTTAAATCCAAATTTCCAAAACCCTACGGGGACGATGCTTCATCCAAACCGTAGAAAAAAACTATTATCACTTTGCGCAGATTTACGAATTGCAATCGTTGAAGATGATCCATCTAGTTTGCTGACGCTAGAAAAGAAACAACCTTGTCCTACTTTGAAATCAATAGATGAAAACGGAACTGTCATTTATGTACATTCTTTATCAAAAATGATTGCACCAGGCTTACGAGTTGGTTGGCTCGTTGCCCCGCAGTCTGTAGTAGAAAGGTTATCCGACGCAAGGCACCAAATGGAATTAGGTATGAGCATATTCCCGCAGTGGCTTATGCAACAATTTTTTGAAACTGTACCATTTCAGTCGCATATCGTACCGTTACGAAAACAACTAGCAGAAAAAAGAGACGTTATCGTTCGCGCCTTAAACGAGCAACTTCATGATAAAATCTCTTTTTCAAATCCGACCGGTGGAATATACATATGGGGAAAATTAAAAGAACCGATAAACGAAAAACAACTTATTATGCAAAGTTTAAAACAAGAAATTGCTTTTATGCCAGGTAGTATTTTCGGCGCAAAAGATGGTTATATACGCTTATCTTATGGAAAAGTGAATATTAATCAAATTGAGGAAGGTATTTCTCGTTTGCGGGAGGCTATTTTGGTTTGTGAAAATAACTTTAAATAAAGCTTTCTCGTTTGACAAAACCTAAATCTACCATTATTATCAACTCGAACCTATTTATAGGAGTGATAAAATGAAGATTTACGTTGATGCAGATGCTTGTCCTGTAAAAGATGTGATTATTTTTGAGGCTACGAATGTGGAAATTCCTGTTACCCTCGTTACTAGTTTTTCACATTATTCTAATGCAGAGCAGCCAAAAGGTGTCGAAACAATTTATGTTGATTCCGGAGCAGATGCTGCTGATTACCGAATTATGCAGTTAGCAAAAAAAGAAGATTTAATCGTAACACAAGATTACGGTCTTGCTTCGCTCGCTTTAGCAAAAGGCTGTATCGTACTACACCATAAAGGCTATAAGTATACGAATGATAACATTGAACAATTGTTACAAACACGATATTTAAGTGCAATGGTTCGAAAAAGTGGTAAGCGTACAAAAGGACCGAAACCATTTACAGCAGAAGATAAAGAGAAATTTAGAGCGCTCTTTAAAAGTATGATTGCACTGTAGAAATGAACCGTCTATTTGTAGAGAAAGAAAAGAAGAGAAGAGAATATCCAAATGAACATTCTCTTCTTGAGGTTTACCCGTTTAAAATGAAGGTAAATTATCTAAGTTATTTTCTTTTATTCCATCCGGTTCACTACGTATAATATCTCTGCCATACTTATGAAATACGTCCACATGAGCTAACTTCCCTGATTTCGCTTCATTAAGAGCAGTCATATAATCTAACTCTCTCCCGCTACTTGTTTTAAAAGCAATTAAATCACCTTCATCATTTTTACGAACAGCAACAATTTGTTCTGCTCCTGAAGTAACTTCCTGAGCTATTTCAAATTGAGCTTGCTCTTCTCCTTGATGTAAATAATCATTATACACTTTTTCAAAGTCTTTTTTGTCCATTAAACTCACCTCCAACACATTTTATTAGTATGGTTGGGATGTAGTGTTTTTATGTACTTTTCTCTTAGAAAAACGGATTTTTAATACCTATGCAAACCCTTCAAAGTCTCCAATATATCATCTGTAAAGGCTGTACTACCCTCTGTCTCTAAAACTCTGAAATATAAACTTCTTAAGAACGATCTAATATTTTGTACTAAAATAGCATGCTGCGGATGTCGGATGTCCTCAACAGTTGCTATACTATGTAGCCAATTGCTCCACTCTTCTTCAGTTAAAAGCTTTTGGTTATGTAACGACATAATTGGCTTTACTAATCTCTCATCCTCAAAGTGTACATATACGTAATCACTCAATCGAACCTTCTGACGAACAGCCGCAAGAATCGCATATGAAAACTCACGATTTTGAATTGTACGTGCTAACGCATCGAGCGCATCTGCTGCATGTGCAGTAGAGTGTGCCCAGCCTTTTCCTTCTACGTAGCCCCTTACATCTTCTTCTAAATATACATATTCCAACACTTGTTCTGCCACACTGTACAATTGTTCTTCTGATAACAACGGTTCTCTTTCATGAACAGATAAAATAAGTGGTGGAATTAATACGGAGAATGCACGTTTAAATACAGAGTCTGTTCCCTTTTCACCAATTTTATAAAATAAATAATCAGGACTAATTGCTTGTAGCATTAACCCTCGTAATTCTTTTTGTCTAAACACATCATTTGTAATCCATGTATGAAGCGTACTATAAATTAAATCATCACGTAATTCAGCATCTGGTGATCCGATATAATCTAGCATCCACTGCGCATATGGATATGCATCTACGTCTTCTGGTACAGCATAATTATTATTTTTAATTTGTAGTAGTTCTTCTTTTAGTTCTAGTACTTCATTCATTCTATTCCCTGTCCCCTTTTTACGTTTTTTTATTGCCTTATCCCCCGTTTTTTACTTTCTAAAGTTAATTTAATTATACGAGAATTATAACTATAAATAAAAGGCTATACATATAATTTTGATTATGTATTACTTTCGCTCTTGAAATATAACTTCTGGATTTGCTAAATCACTATTCCGAAATACAACATCCGCATAACTTTTTGGATTATGCTCATCTATATACAACTTACAGGCCGCATGATATCTGTTCAAAAACATCTTCTCTGCTTCTTCATAACTTCCAAAAGCTTCAGTTTCCCGCTTAGCACCACGTTTTCTCGCAATCTCAAAATTTGTATCTACAAAGATTTTGTAATCAAATAAATACGCAACGTCTTTTTTCAATAGAAATGTTCCATCTACTATTAATATCATATTTTGCGTGGCCAATAGCGGCTCATTATGTACAGACATATCCGTTATTAAGTTATGAGAAATCATTTCATATTGTAAATTCCCGTTAGGTCCTAAAGGCATTAATAATCTTTCTTTGAAAGCTGTATAATCGTGTGCATCTTCATAATACCCTCTTGCAGATTCTTTTCCTTTTGCATAGCGAATCACTCTTGGATTATGAAAATCATCAATGCTGGCGCGTGTTACTGGTAATCCTCGTTTTTTTATTTCTTCCGCTAATTCGTTTGCAAATGTTGTTTTTCCTGATGCTGTAATACCACTTACTCCAACTCTTGTTGGATAGGTTAAGTTTAGCTTTACAATATGATCTGCAATTTCTTTGATTCGTTGTTTTCGGTTCATGATATCTCCCTTTATAATTAGTTTACATAATATAATTATAAGTAACAATACATGTCACTATTTGTCGGTAAATCGATATCCTTTGTCGAATCGTTGATATATCGAAAAAATCGTTGATATATTTTAAGTTATGATAGATATATTTGAAAAATCGTTGATATATTATTAGCTTACTTCCCCTTAAACCCTCGATATAAAGCAGTCCGTAATTCTTGTTTGTATTCTTCAATTTCTGGCATTTCGAGTTCTTCTGCTAGTCTGATAGCTAATTCAATATCATACGGTACTCGTACAAGTTGAATAGAAAAGCTCGCTGCTTCTTTTTCATTGTAAGTTCCTTCAAATATTAAATAGGAAGCTTGCGTTATTTCAAGTGGGTTTCCTACGCTGCCGGCATTACATAACGTTTTCCCTCTGAAATTTTGAACGAACGCTTGGTGAACGTCACCGTAACAAACGACATCTGGTTTTCTTTCTCCTTCTATATTTTCTGTCAGATCACTATTTTCGAACATACTAATACGCTCTTCTCTTGAAGCGTGTGGTTGAATTCTTTCATATAAACTTCTCGGTGAGGCGTGGAACATACGAATGAGTTTTCCACTCATATAAAACTCGATTGAAAATGGTAAGCTTCTTAAATAGTCGTTTTGTTCTTCCGATAATTGTTTTTGATGCCATTTTAATGCTTCAAATTCAGTCGGCTTTGTAATAAAATCATCCCAGTTTCCCATTACGACTACTTCACATTCTTTACGAATGATTTCAATTGCTTCACTGGAATGAGGTCCTTTTCCTACTAAATCTCCAAGACAAATAATGCGCTCGATTCCTCTTAATTTAATATCATTCAACACGGATTCTAATGCTTGAATATTACCGTGAATATCTGAAATTACTGCTATTTTATCCATATAAATTACTCCTTTATTTATTACATTCGCTTGATTGATACCATTTTGGAATATAAGATGAAAAATGATTATGCTCTTCTAATATTCCATTTAATCTTTCCTTCATATCATCTACTAAATGCGGCGTACTTCGATTCGTCCAAACGATATCCGCTGGGAATGTCATCGCGGCGTACAATGTATAGAGTTTCCAAAAATGAAGCGATGGTTCGCCTCCGCAATAACCGTGAACTTGTCCAACCGCAAATGGTTTACTTATTCTTGTAGTAAAAATCGCTACATTATAAAAATCGTGTATTGGATCGCCAAAATCATATCCACAAAAATCAATAACGATAAACTCCTTATTATGAATCATACTATTTGCTGGATGGAAGTCATCATGTAAAAATCTTATTGGACGATTTTTCAATAAATCTTTATGATTTTCTACAAAGGTTAATATTGGATTCAAATCCAGAAAATTCACCTCGTAATCTGTTAGTGCCTCTATGTATCTTTCGTATTTATTCCATCTAGATGTTTCCCATTTATTACTTGCACTTTCTCTTTCAATTGAGTGAATCCTCTTTAATACTTCCCCTGCTTTTCTTCCTGCCTTATACTGTTCTTCCACCGATAACTTCGTTAAACCTTCTTCACCATTTATACCTCGGGTCCATTCAAATACTTGAACACATTTATTTAATTCCTCAAGTTTTATGAAATGAATTAACTTAGGCGTTGGAATATGTAATGACTCTAATCGTTTCATATACGTATATTCTTCTTGTTTACGTTCAAAATGAACTGTATCACATACTTTTACAAAATATGTTACTTTGTTTTCTAATTCTATTTTATGTTTCTCTTCATGTGAGAAACCTTTTGAAATAGCTGTACACTTTACAATACGAGGCCATTCTAGTATTCTCTCTATCTCCCTAAGCATTTCTTCCACAACGTTCACCTCTATTAATATATGTACAAACTACCTAGCACTTCATGCTCTCGTTTATTTCCACCTTTAAACTCTACTGCAAATGGATATTCGCCATTCTTATTCAAATGTTCTAGTACTAGCCCTTCTCCAATCGGTTCACAAAACTGCACATGAATATTTCCAAACACTACACTTTGACTCTCAGCATTCCATTTTTCATTTTTCACAACTGAACTTGTAGATAGTCCCATTACTTTTTTCCATTTCCGTACTGTTTCTCGAACGTTTTTTACTGCGTAATGAATCGTTTCAATTTGTTGCACTTTGTTTTTATGTTCAGTGATCGTCCTACTGTTACGTAAATCGTTTCTTCTTTCTTCGTCCGTTTCATTCCACTGTATAAAGAAAGGTAATTTCGGTCCGTTCTCTTCTTGCCTAACAAATAACATTTTCCATTCTAAAAGCCGGCCATCTTTTCTCATGCGTTTCCCTTCAAATGGCCCTATCGTATGTAAGCCGTACTTATTAAAGTTAACTGCTAGCTCCTCAATTGCATCTGTTCGGATCGCGATTTGTAGCATTCCTTCTCCATTTTGTAGTTTCACCACTGTTTCTTGTACTAATGGATTTTCTGCTTCTTTCGCTTTTTCTTCATGTTGAACTGCTAAAAATTCTATATATGATAAATCAAAATAACTTAAACTATTCCAAGTACCCCAATTCGTATGCTCTCCGCCTAATACAGTATGAAATCCAAGTTCCTGCATTTGTTTTGCCGCTTCCTCCGGTGTACCATGAACTGCGTGAACAAGATGATCAAATCGTAACATGTCTTTCTCCCCTTTCTCTCCATCCTTTTATTGTATATTTTATTTTTATTTCATTCAATTCAAAAACTTTAAAACCTAGTTGATTTATACGATTAATATGTATTATAATGAAACAAATTTAATTATTGCTGATTGGAAAAACCAAAGGCACTTTTCTCATACGGGAAAAGTGTCTTTTTCATTTATTATTACAGGGGGATTATTTATGCAGAAATTAATTGTCTTTGCTATTATTGGATTTTTCGCTCAACTGATCGATGGAGCACTCGGAATGGCGTATGGGGTAACGTCTACTTCACTATTATTAATGTTTGGTATTGCACCGGCTGTAGCTTCCGCATCGGTTCATTTAGCTGAAGTCGTTACAACTGCAGCTTCTGGCGCATCTCATATCAAATTTGGAAACGTTGATAAATATACAGTTTCCAGGCTTACATTACCTGGGGCAATCGGCGCATTTGTTGGGGCATGTTTTTTAAGTAATTTGCCTGGAGATGTAATCAAACCGTACATTTCCGTATTTTTATTTACTTTAGGGGTTTATATTTTATTACGATTCATCATTCAAAAACAAATTGTCACTTCAAATAAGCGTATGTCTGCAAAACAACTTGTGCCGCTTGGTTTATTCGCTGGATTCGTTGATTCAACTGGTGGCGGTGGTTGGGGGCCGATTACGACACCTGTTCTTCTAGCAAGAGGAAATGAAGCTAGAAAAGTTATTGGATCTGTAGATACGAGTGAATTTCCTGTTTCACTCGCTGCAACAATCGGCTTCTTCATCTCACTTGGCTGGGAACAAGTAAGCTGGGTTTGGGTATTTTCTCTCATGCTCGGTGGTATCGTAGCGGCACCAATCGCGGCATGGCTAGTTCGCATCGTTCCTTCTCATTTACTTGGCGTATTAGTTGGTGGTCTTATTATCTTTACAAACATTCGTACACTGCTTACTACATTTAAAGTGGATCCAACTATTATTTCACTTTCTTACGTTGCAGTTGGTCTTGTCGTTATTATTTCTATTTTCATTGCTGTTCGTAATCATTCCAATCGTCCTAATACGTCAACGGCTGAGTATCCGAATGATCAGAAGCAAATGCTACCATAACTATAAAAAATACCGCTCAATTTAGAGCGGTATTTTTTATTTTTCTATTTTCCAATTAATCATCATTTCTGTTGCATTTACTCTCTTCATATGTAACTTTTCTAAAACACGCATCGAACTATAATTATCTAGAAGTGTCTCTGCAATTATTGTTTCTACCTCACCTGTTTTGAAAGCCCAATCGATTAGTTCTTTTACAGCTTCTGTTGCATAGCCCTGATTCCAATATTTCTCAATGAATCCATAGCCAATTTCTACTGTTTGATCCTCGTTTGGTTTCCCTTTAAACCCAATATCACCTAAAACGCTATCATCTTCTTTTCGAAGAACATACCACGCCCCCCATGGTAATAAAGTTGCATCTTGTTTTACATTCTTTACATGCCCTACAATATGCGGGCCGCTATTGTATCCTTGCTCGTTAGCGACTTGAATCCTCTCTTCTGTACACGGCACTATATAGAGCCTTTCTGTTTCTAATTTCATTTTGATTTCCCCTTTTTGCTTAAACGTTACTCTAATTATAACAAATAATATGACTTTATTATGAATGTCGAATTATATTTTTCTGAATTTTCTTTTAATTTAGAGGGTTTTTCAATATTTTTTGCGAAACATTTGTATAACAATTTTTTCTTTGCTTATTGCTACATAATAGTAGGTTCGGGTGGAGTTTTGCAAGCGTTTCCTATACAATAACCGATATTTTTTGACTTTTCCTAACAAAATATCTTGCAATATATTCAGAAAGTCATTACAATTGCCATATATTAAAAATCTTAGCAATATATCAAATCCTCATCAATCCGATGAGGTAGAGGTTGCGACTTTTAAGAGTACGACGGACGAGACACAGAGAATGTCACCGACTCCGTTTGAAAGGAAAAGTTGCCGAAGTTTATATTTCTTCTCTGGAAATATGAGCTGGGGCTGTCTCCGAAAGGAACAGAACTGTCACGTTTACAAAATTACCGTGTAAACGTGGGGTGCTATCTTAACGGAAGGGTATGATGGGGTGGTTATTTGTGAAACGTTCCGCCAAATTCCTTTGGCGGTTTTTTGTATTTTTCTCCCCCGCTCCTTCCTAACCTACAAGAAAAGGAGTGTTGAACATGAATAGCGCAACAAATCAATCTACCTCTAAAACGCAAACTACACAAGGACAAGGTGAATTAAAACGCGGATTAAAATCTCGTCACCTTACGATGATTTCTCTCGGCGGTACAATTGGTACCGGACTATTTCTTGCCAGCGGTGGTGTCATCCATTCAGCTGGACCTGGTGGTGCATTAATTGCATACGCCGCAATTGGAATTATGGTTTACTTTTTAATGACAAGCTTAGCTGAACTCGCAGCTTACATGCCTGTTACTGGATCTTTTAGTACGTACGCAACAAAATTTGTTGATCCATCACTTGGCTTTGCACTTGGATGGAACTATTGGTATAACTGGGCAATTACGATTGCTGCTGAACTAGCTGCTGTAACATTAATTATGAAATTTTGGTTCCCAGATACCCCTTCTCTTATTTGGAGCGGATTATGTTTAGCTATTATTTTCCTTTTAAACTACTTATCTGTTAAAGGGTTTGGTGAATCTGAATATTGGTTCGCACTTATTAAAGTAGTTACGATTATTATCTTTTTAATTGTTGGTTTCATGATGATTTTTGGAATTATGGGCGGCGAAACGGTTGGCTTCAAAAACTTCACTGTTGCAGATGCACCATTTAACGGCGGTATCATGGCAATTATCGGTGTGTTTATGGCAGCTGGTTTCTCATTCCAAGGTACTGAACTATTAGGAGTAGCTGCTGGTGAAACATCTGATCCAGAACGTAATATCCCAAAAGCAATTCGTTCAATCTTTTGGCGTATTCTTTTATTCTATATCCTTGCGATTCTCGTTATCGGTTTATTAATTCCTTATACAACTGAAAGTCTTGCTGCAAGTGATGTAACAGTAAGTCCATTTACACTTATTTTCGAAAAAGCGGGCGTTGCCTTTGCTGCTTCTGTTATGAACGCTGTTATTTTAACGGCAGTACTATCTGCTGGTAACTCTGGTATGTATGCATCAACTCGTATGCTTTGGGATTTAGCTCGCCAAGGCAAGGCACCAAAGTTTCTTGGTAAATTAGATAGCCGCGGTGTACCTGTTAACGCATTAATCGTAACATCGATTGTCGGTAGTATTGCTTTCATTGCTTCTTTATTCGGTGACGGTGTTGTATACATTTGGTTATTAAATGCATCAGGAATGTCTGGCTTTATCGCTTGGGTCGGCATTGCAATTAGTCATTACCGTTTCCGTAAAGCGTATATCGCACAAGGAAAAGATTTAAATGACTTACCATATAGAGCAAAATGGTTCCCCTTCGGTCCAATCTTTGCATTTACACTTTGTATCATCGTAATTTTAGGACAAAACTACGGGGCATTTATGGGTGAGTCAATCGACTGGAACGGTGTACTCGTTTCTTACATCGGTTTACCACTCTTCTTAGTACTATGGTTAGGTTATAAATTTACGAAAAAAACAAAAGTGATTCCACTTGATAAATGTGAACTAAAATAAAGTGAAACGAGCAAACAAATTTGTTTGCTCGTTTTTTGTTGCAAACCTCTTTACTTCCCTATTGCTCCTGTTTTTGCAATAATAAAGGAAATATAAATAAAGGTTGGGATACAATGAACATTCGCATTACTGATGAAGCAAAAGCAGCTATACATAGATTAGAACTTGAAGATAAAAAGATCGTTCGCATTAGAGGAACAATGACGAACTCTTGTAGTATTTTCGTTGATGTCGATTTAATTTGGGATACATATAACGCAGATGATGTTGTATATGAAGATGCAGAGCTTATCGTACAAATGGATTCATTCACGAAAGACTACACTGGTGATACGGTGAAACTTGATTATAAGACGACAGGTTTTAGTATTACGACTCCGAGTGAGACTTTGGTTTATGGATTGTCGATTAAAAAATAAAAATTGTTTTCATTTGACCACCGAGGTGAAAAAATGGGTAAATATGTTCCGTTAAAATTTTTATTTAATGAAGAATTAGCAGAAAAAATAGCTGATTCTATTTGTAAACACGATCCTTATTTCTCTAAAAACATCTTTGTAGATTCTGTAGCTTGTAAAGTTGAAAATTTAGAGTTAAAACAGCGTATTGAAGTAATTGCAGATGAATTACACAATGCTTTACAAAAAGATTTTAATGCCGCAATACATATATTACTGAAGACATTAGGACCAGAAAATACAACAGAAGTAGGCACATTTACAAATGGATATATGTATATGCCTCTTGCAAAATACGTTGAAAAATATGGGCTTAACGATTTTAAAATCTCGTTCAATGCAATGTATGAAATAACGAAAAGGAATACTGCTGAATATGCCATTCGGCCTTTTCTTGAAACATATCATGAAGATACACTAGACATATTGCAACAGTGGATTCATGACGAAAACAGCCACATTAGAAGATTAGTTTCTGAAGGTACAAGACCAAGGCTTCCTTGGGCTAAAAAAATAGGAGCTCTAAAAGGTGATTTTAAGTACAATTTACAACTTCTTGAACCATTAATGAATGACCCTTCTAAATATGTTCAAAAATCTGTAGCCAATCATATTAACGATATTACGAAAAAAGATAAAGAACTCGTTTTTCAGTGGTTACAGCAATTACGTGATAAACAGCATCCTATTAATCCTTGGATTATAAAACATGGGTTAAGAACAGTTATTAAAAATGGTACTTTACCAAAAGATTTTTGTTTTTGAGTATATTAAACAAAAACGCTATCTTTTCCTATGATTCTAGAAAAAGAATAGCGTTTTTTTACTCGTCCAGTATTTAGTAGGTATAACTTTTTATATTTCAAAAGACTTTTCTCTCTAAAAATATTTTTCATACAAATTTTCACATTCTAAAAAATCTATAAATTTCTTATAATGTGTCACTGTTCTTTCTAAAGCAATCATTAAAACAAAAATAAAATAAATTGCTTGGATTCCATTCATATAATTAAAGAGTGATTCAAATATATATACAATACTTGCAATCATAGAACAAAACCATAAATAAAACTTCATTTTCAGCTTTTTAATTTTTTGCTTAGTTGTCTTACAATACTGGCCATGAACTCTTATAAACAAATAAATTGCTGTATGTAAAATAATAATTGAAAATTGAAAACTTCGATTATCCTCCGAACTAAATTCAGAAAAATCTATTTCTAATGAATGTAATACTATCCAAATAGAAAATAAAGATAGCAGAAATACATATAAAGAACCAATTAATAATTCAAAAATAAAGAGCCAAGGTTTATTTATGATTGAGTAAAATGGATTTAGATATTTTATGGTTAATAAAAATTTTCTCACTAAATCAGTAATAATAATTGATGTATTAGTTATATTCATATAGAAAAGTAATGTTATTGGAACTAATAACATTATAGTGATGCCCCAAACAGTAATCTTAATGCCTGATAAAAAGAAAACAGCTCCATAAATTATAACTGAAAAAATAAAAGTTGATACTGGAACAAACATTAAAAATGTAAAAGTTCTTATTAAGATTAAATCCCCTAAAAAATCTTTTATTATGGAAACGTGTATTTTTTCCTCCTTGTATTTTTTCACAGTATCAACTATTTCTTTCTCAGATAAAAGAAAACACTTCAATCTATTAAACATAAAAAACCCCTTTATATTAAAAAGATTAAAATATATACCAAACTGTTATTAAAATTTCATAAAAATAATTGTAAATTTTGTATAAGCATTTTTTTCACTTTCAACTGTAATTAAGGCGTGATGTGCCTCTATAATAGCTTTGACAAGTGCCAATCCAATTCCGGTCGATCCGTGCTTTTTAGAACTACTTGATTTATAGAATCGTTCAAAAATATGAGGTAATTCTTCAGCTGAAATTCCCTCTCCAAAGTCTTGGATTACTAGTTCTGTATAGATTGGAGAATTTTTGGCCTGAATCATTATTTTACCACCGGGTTTAGAATGTTCGATTGCATTCTTCAACAGGTTTAACAAAGCTTCCTGCATCCATAATTTGTCGTGAATAACGACTATTTCTCTTGGTGCATTCCAATCAATCAAAATATTTTTATCACTTATCATGCTTTGCAAGCGATTTAGTACTTCCTCAGTCGTATCTACTAAATTCCCTGGCTCTTTATCAAACGAAATCGCTTTTGCATCAATTTTTGCTACTTTTAACAAATTCTGAATTAAGACATTCATTCTAGAAATCTGAATATCATTATTTTGTAGTAATTGAGCTTGTTGCTCTCGGGATAGTTTCTCATTTAACAACATTTCATTATAGATAGAAATAGTTGAAAGCGGCGTTTTTAACTGATGAGATATATCCTGCAACATTTCTCCTAAAAACCGTTTCTCTTCAAGCAAATCATGCATATTTTTTCTAATGATATCCCTCATTGAACGAAATGAAATCGCCAGTTTCGCGAAATCCCCCTCTTTATTTTCATTGATGACAACCGAGTAATCTCCCTCGATTATCTTTTTTGCAGCTCTAGTAAGCTGGCTAATCTTATTGAAAATAATTTTTTGTTGCATGTAGTTTGCAACAAAAAGTAAAAATCCAAAAGCAATTAATCCCCACATCATAAATTGATTGTGATTAATAATTAGATTATTTAAGTGAGGAAAAAATTTTGAATCCAAGTCTTCATATAATCCATATTGCTTTAGGATCTCTGTCCCTTTTTCCTGATATTTACTTGAGTGAGACGAATGACTTGATAAGACTTTCATAATTTCCGCTTCATTTTCTGGATTCTGCTCTACCAACCTAGCTGTAATTTCCCCCCATGTTGCAATAGAGTCTCTTTTCAAATGATCATAAAATAATTGTTGAATAATAAATTGGTAAATCACAAATATAGATAAAAGGACGGCTAGTATCGTCATATAGCTTTTTAACTCGGTATTTTTCATTATCTTGCTCACCCAATCACGTCCTTGCTCCAACGATAACCATATCCTCTTTCGGTAACGATAAACTGTGGTTTTTGAGGATTGTCTTCAACTTTAGCTCTTAAACGCTTTATGTATACAGATAACGTGTTTTCATCAAAAAAAACATTTTCTCCTTCTGTTATTTGTTGTAGGAGTTCATCTCTTTTTAATGCTTTGTGAGAATTCTTCATGAAATTCAATAGCAGCTTGTATTCTAAATTCGTCAATGTAATACTTTCACAATTTTTATAAACCTTGACTAGGTTCGTATCGATTCTTATATTCTCAGATCTTAAAATTTGAGATGGCGTTTCTAGCGACGCTTGTTTACGCAATTGTACTTTCACTCTGGCCATGAGTTCCCTAACCCGAAAAGGTTTGGTTATATAATCATCACCGCCTATATCCAGCCCCATTACCACATTTGCTTCTTCGTCTAGTGCAGTTAAGAAAATAATAATCGAATTCTCGTTTTTCTTTTTAAAATACAAACATAAGTCATAACCATTACCATCTGGTAGGCCGATATCAAGGATGGACAAATCAAATGTATTGTGAACAAACTGGTGTTTAGCTTCTTTTACACTGGACGCTCTAATCACCTCATAACCTTCATTTCTCAATGAAAATTCGATGGCTATGCCAAGAGCTTCATCATCTTCAACTAGTAATATTTTTTTATTCAAGTATGCCCTCTCCTTTTTTCCCCTAGCTTATACTCCAATTACAATAGCCTGGCTATAATCTAGCCAGGCTTATAATATTATTGTTCTCTGATATTATCAATAATATTATCTTGTTGAATTTTTTTCAATGGATTTAAGACTGATAAATAACTAATTATTAAAGCTGAAACAAACGTAATGATACAAGCCTCATAGGGAATCGTCCATGTCATTTTCAACATATCAGATATAGCTAAATATATAATATAAGACAATATACAGCCAAAAAAGATTCCTTGTAAACTTCCAGAAAAACCGTAAATCAAAGCTTCATAGGTAATCATTTTTTTCAAATCCTTTTGTGACATACCAATGGATTTCAAAGCGGCCAATTCTTTTCGTCTAGTCATGATACTTATAGTTATAGTATTGAGGATATTAACGCTACTAATTAAAGAAATGACTGTGATGAAACCATATGCAAGCACTTGTAAAGTAAGTTTTTCTTCTTTTTTTGTTTTATTTTCTTGATAATTATTTACGATTGTAATGGAATAGCTTTTTCCAATCGTGTTTTCTATTTCCTTTACTGTCGCGGAAGATTGAGTTACATCCTTTAATTTAGTTTCAAAGCTATTCTCCTTTTTTTCGTATACTTTAGATATATTTTCAAGTGATTTCAATTGATGCAAAACTTGTTCACTTTCAGCTAAATGATCTGGATTATTATCCACTATCTTAATTGTAATATCCGATTTAACAGATAACTTATCAAAAGATTTAGATGCAAATGCAACACTCATTAAATACGAGAAAGTAATAAATAACACACTACTTATAATAATTGATAAGATTGTAATGGTATAGCGATTTTTATTTCGCTTAACATTTTTCATAGCCATGCTCAAAGGAATAGATAAAGGTTTTTTCACCATGGAATTCTTTTGTTTTTTGATTTGTTCCTTTTTAATTGACAACCTGCTACTAATTGCCAACAAAGGGGAGATTTTCCCTGCAAAATAAGCTGGGTACAAGCTTGACGCTATTACAGAAAGCAAGGTAATAATCGAACTGATTAGTAAAATATTCCAATCAGCATGGAATATCGAGACCGCTTTACTATTTTCCATTAAAAGTGAAAAAGTGAACTGAAGAGAGGTAAGCGCTATTAGGCTGCATATAATTCCAATAGGTATAGCGATAACAGCTAGAAAAGTAGCTTCTCTCAGCACGATTTGTCTAATTTGTTTTCGTGTTGCACCAATGCTTCTCAACAAGCCAAACTGCCTCGTTCGTTCTACGACACTGATTTGAAAAGCGTTGTAAATCACAACAATTGTCGCTATCACAACAATGCTGATTGTAATAATTAGCGTAGCCATAATCGAATTATTGTAACCTGGTTTCTCTAATTGAATTAATTCATTACTTATATTAATATTATTTTCTCCGGAAATGGTCTTGAGTCCCTCTAAAACCTCATTAAAGTTTGCTTTTGAGCTAATTCCAACTAATATTTTTCCTTCACCAGCGCTAAACTTACTCTTATAGGTTAGTAACCGTCCCACCTTATTTTCCTGTGTATATGTACTATCACTTAGAAAACCAACCAATTTGTATTTTTTTTCATTTAATTCGAATGAATCACCTATTTGAATATTTTCTTTTATATAAGGTAATACCCAGGGATCAACAGCAACTTCTTGATCATTAGATGGCAATCTGCCCTTAATAATACTGTATTTTAAAAATTCCAAGGCGTTATCATCAGCAAAATTCATTTGTACAGCAGCCTCTCCAACTTGGACTGTTTCTCCCTGTGACATTAAACCAAATGATTCAATTTGCGGGTTATATTTAATTTTTTTCAATATCGATTCATCGTAATTTAATACAACGGCATGAAAAGAATACCCTTGCCTCTTTTTCGTATTCTCGATTTGAGAAATCTGAGTACCGTTCATAAATAGGCCGATTGTAGAAATTAACGATACAGAGAGTACGATTCCTATCAAAGTTAAAATTGTTCGTTTCTTATTTCCCTTTAAGTATCTCCTGCTTAATTGTTTATAATTACCAATCAAGATTAGTTTCCTCCCGTCTTAGGCTTATTCGTGGATAGCCACTGATCGGAAATGATTTGGCCATCTTCAATTGTAATAATACGGTCAGAAGTTGATGCAATTTTTAAATCGTGAGTAATCAATACAATAGTTTGATTATATTTTTTTGCTGTCAATCTTAATAAATCCATGACTTCTTTTGTATTTTGAGTATCCAGATTTCCTGTAGGTTCATCAGCTAAGATTAAATGTGGGCGATTTATAAGTGCCCTCCCAATCGAAACCCGTTGTTGCTGACCTCCTGATAATTCAGATGGTAAATGATTTCGTCTTTCATGAAGTCCCAGAATTTCAATAATTTCGTCCATATAAGGATTATCTACAGGTTCATTATCTAGTAAAGTGGGCAAAGCTATATTCTCTTGCACATTCAATACAGGAATTAAATTAAAGAACTGAAATATAAAACCAACTTTTCTTCTTCTAAATATCGAAAGTTCATTATCTAAATAATTATAAATATTGTTCTCTCCGATAAATACTTGTCCTGAACTCGGACGGTCCAACCCTCCCAAAATATGTAACAATGTACTTTTACCTGAGCCAGAAGCTCCTACGATTGATACAAATTCCCCTTGCTGTATAGAAAGATTTATGCCCTTCAAAGCATCTACCCTACTATTTCCTTCACCATAACTTTTGACTACATTTTCTATTCTTACGATTTCCATTTATATCACCTTCTTATCATTTTAAGTTAGTCTTGTACCTCTACAAAGTTTATTTTATACTGATTATTCGATGAGACCTTATCAATCTGTTGTAAAACTTTATCTACTTCTTGTTTGTTTTTATAATCAAAATCACGTTTTTTAAATTGAATTAATTTCATTATTGACTCTGATTCAGAAATTGCATTATAGTCTTGGTCTTTTAGAATAACAAGGTTCATTGGGGCATACCCAATCCAAATTTGCTGTTTAACATACTGGGCAGATACCATCTTACCGTTCAAATTCAACTGGTTATTTTCAAAATTATCAACCGTTGAATTATCACCCGCATAAGAAAATAATAGATTCTGATCACTAGATACTTTATTTTTATCTTTCACCCTCTCAGAAATAATAGATGCTAAATTTGGATCTTTTCTAGCTCTTAGAAGTCCCTTATTAAATAATTTTACCGCGGTAGAACTATTAATAACTGCATATTCTGTAGTATTGATTTCAAATTCTTCATTTGTATCATTTTGTTTCTTATCTTCTTCTGATAATGGAATCCTTTTTGTTGTTGTGACGTACTTTACCTTATAGTCTATTGATTGTTTAGTGTCATCTTTAAACTCTTGTTTAACTTTTTCTACGTCAGTTGCAGTACCACTAACTAGAATCCCATCGACTGGTTGTCCTGGACCTTGCACATAACGTTTTACTCCTAATCCTATTCCTATAAAAATAGCAATAACAACCGTATAACTTATAATTTTTTTCATTAGAATACTCCTTTAGTAAATGATTTATATCTGGATTATAGATGAGTTTTTTTCATAAGTTAATGACTTCTATCTAACTATGTGACTTCTAATCTTACAATTTTGTAAGATTAGTATTCCTCATGCTCAACAAGCTAAATTTATATAATAATAATCTTATACGTTATTATTCTCTTTTTTTATTGAAACGGGTCGAATCACAGGCAATAACCCGACCTATAATGATTAATGTTACAGATAATAACTTAAGGCCCGTCTTATATATAATCTAAATCTTTAAAATAAACAAAGGATATTACTCCTAATACAGCACCAACTACCCCTAGCATCAAACCCTTATAATTTTGTATAAACATCTTATTCCTCTTTTCGTACAAATAAATTATTCCATATATAACAATACTAAATTATAGAATGTTTTCAAAGAATTAAAACGTTTTTATATTCAGTTTATATGTCTACTTCTTTACTTATCCCATAGATAAGTAAATCCAAAGGGATACAAAAACGTCACTTCTTTTATAAACAGTACGACTTTATTGTTACTTAATAGTAGTGAGAAATATCACATATTTCATAAAAGGGCTGGGCGGAAATTTAAGTTTATTAAATACCTTTTCTAAAGTTTGAGTGCACCCTTTTTCTGTACACTCCATCCAATCTTTCATTAAACAACTACCTTCTCCCATAATTTCAAATGATTTCCACTCGGTTATCCCGAATATATAAATTACCATTCTCACAAGGAGCAAATTTATATGAATCTATTCGAGCACGAAACGTAAAACCGCTTCACTTTCATAAGAGGTCCTCCTTTTTTCTTTTCTCACCATATCATTTACTTACAAAATAGGAGGACATAATTATGAAACGTGATCCATTATTTTTAACTTTATTAGAAAGTGCAAATACACATTTTAGCGGTTGGGATTTTTCTTTCATTTCAGAAACGGGCCGAATGAAGAGTGAGCCTTTATCATGGTCGTACGGCAGTACTGCTTTCCAGCTTATGCAACGCACTAAATCAATGCTCGATATGGGGACTGGCGGCGGAGAGTTTTTATCTATGTTACAACCGTTCCCGTCAACTATTTATGCTACTGAGGGCTACGCTCCAAACATGCCAATTGCTCGAAAGAAATTAGAGCCTTTAGGGGTTACTGTTGTAGAGGTGAACGATGATACTGCATTGCCATTTCAAGATGGTCAGTTTAATCTAATCCTAAACCAACATGAATCATATGCTGCTTCTGAAGTAAAAAGAATTCTTTCTCCAAATGGAACATTTCTTACACAACAAGTTGGCGGTCTCGATTGTGCGGAACTTAATGACCAATTTGACACACCACTAAATAGTGAATTTGCAAGTTGGTCGCTTGAAGCGGCATGTAATGAACTACAGGAAAACGGATTTACTATCTTAGAAGCAAAAGAAGAATTCCCTTTCCAACGATTTTATGATATTGGCGCTATCGTCTATTATTTAAAAGCAATTCCATGACAAATTTCTGATTTTACTGTCAAAAGGTATTATGAGGAATTATATCGTATACATGAAATCATCTTACAAAAAGATTATTTTGATGTGAAACAACATCGGTTTATCATTAAGGCGATTCGTGACTAACGGAAAGGAGGTGGCAAAGCCACCTCTTTTTTGTTCCGTTTACGTATGTTCTCTACTCTTTCACCATAAGAAAAGTTATATCATACATATTACAATTATGACCAATGAATTGTATTTCTGAAGCATATAATCACCTCGCATATATAATGAGAGTAAAAACGTGATTTTTCACTATCCTCTTCTATTGAGAAACAAGTTGTTTTTCATATCGCTTGTTCGCATCATCTTCTGTCAAACATGCAGTTGTGTAATTAATAATATTCCGGTTATCGTACGTGAATATATGTTTTAACTTATTTTCTTCTGTTAATACTGTCGGTAAGTATTTTGGTAAATTGCTAACTACACCTCTATTATCACCATCTAATATCCAATCAATTTCTTTCCATTCTAATAATCCTTCAGCCGTACGAAATGGTGTATTCATCTGCATGCCATCTGGCAGATCAGCAACGAACACATACATTCCTTCACTAGCCTGGGGCTCATCTTTACCTTTAAAACCAACAGTCCCTTTATACGTTACACTTGAAAGTTCTATACCCGTTTCCTCAAATGTTTCTCTAATTATTCCTTCGTATGGCGTTTCATTCTCTTCTATTTTTCCTCCAACACCATTCCACATCCCCATATTCGGCTTTTTATTTCTATTTAATAGCAATATTTTATCACTTTTTCTAATAAAGCAAATTGTGTATTTGTACATACGATTATTTCCTTTCATTTTCCACATGAGTTATTTGGCTTATTTTCAAGTAAAAACACTCGCCTTACAATTCCTTACTACATAATATATAGTACAACTTTCATGCGTAAACACTTTACGTCAAACGAGAGAAGCCTTTTTAGAAAGGAGAATTTAAAATCGATACTATAAGCAATGAATTTCTAAAACAATATTACGATAGCCTTGTGTGGTTAAAAGATACACATTGGTTTGGAGTTCCAATCTGTAAACTTCCCTCTGATCTCTTTTTGTATCAAGAAATCATTTATGAATTAAAGCCCGATTTAATTATTGAATGCGGGACTTTTCACGGTGGTAGTGCACTGTATTTAGCTTCTATGTTAGATTTAATTGGAAAAGGTCACGTACTTACTATCGATATAACTCCGCAGCCAAATCGGCCATCACATAATCGGATTACGTATTTAACAGCATCTTCTGTTTCTGTGCAGGCCATCCAAACAATAGTAAGCATGCGCAAACCTGATGATGTGATTTTAGTTATTTTAGATTCTGATCATAGTAAAGAGCATGTATCCAAAGAACTCTTACTATATAAATCTATCGTCACTACTGGCAGTTATATAATTGTAGAAGATACCTCCATTAATGGAAATCCGCTTCTTCCCGATTGGGGTCCTGGCCCGATGGAAGCTGTGGATGAGTTTTTAACTAAAAATAATAACTTCATAATCGACGAGTCTAAACATAAATTTTTCATATCATTTAATCCAAAAGGTTTTTTAAAGAAAATAAAGTGAAACTTTAATAAGTGGGGTTTTGCCCATCCCCCCACTTATTCTATCATTTTCATTTTTGAAAATGGATAATATACAAATTCCACCTTGCCAATTATGTTATCTTCTTCAATATATCCTAAGCCATTGCGACTATCTCTACTTACTTCGCGGTTATCTCCCATTACAAATAACTTATTTGGCGGAATTTTTGTCTTTTGAAAGTTATAAAACACTTGTGTGTTGTTAAATAAATCTTTGTTCGTATATGGTTCTTCTTGCTTTTTATCGTTCACATATACCTTTCCGTTCGTTATGTTAATTACATCACCCGGAAGCCCTATTACACGTTTCACATAATATTTCGATTCATCCGCTTCCTTTATAATGACAATTTCTCCGTGTTGTAAATTAGAAAGACGTACTACCGCTTTATTTACAAATACGTAATCTTCTTCATATAAAGTCGGCTGCATCGATTCCCCTTCCACTTTACATAAAGTAAAAGAATGGTAGCCTATTACCATCACCAATATAAATAGTATGTACTTTCCCCAGCCTCTCTTAATTTCCTTTTTCATATCCATTCCCACCTTATAAAGCGCTTTTTAACTCAAAAAATATATCACTGCACAATATGTTTCCATGCAGTGATACTATTTTTATTGTGCTTTGTTCGGTTGTTCTACTGGAATTGAATTTGCATTTGATCTATTTGTTTTTAATTCAAAATACGCATCCAAAATCTCTTTACCAATGGCAGAATTAATTCCTGATTTATCATCATTCACCCACGGCACAACAACTGAAAAAGCTACTTCCGGATCAGCATCATATGGCGCATAACCGGCAAGAGTTAAATTATAACATTTTTTTCGGTTGTTGTTCTCATCTCTTCCAATATCACTTTCTCCACCATATACTGTCTCAGCTGTTCCTGTTTTTCCCGCTGGTTTATATGGTAAACCTTTAAACGTTCCGGTACCTGTTCCGTCAGCCTCTTGAAAAACTCTTCTAAATCCTTCTTTTACATGATTAATGTATGAAGTGTCCATATCCACTCTATTTAATACAACTGGTTCAATCGACCGAACGACTTTTCCTACATCCTCTGGTCTATTCGGTTGCTCTCTAACTTCTTGTACAATTTGTGGTTTCATTCGGTAACCGCCATTTGCAATGGTTGAAATATATTGCGCAAGCTGAAGCGGCGTATATGTATCATACTGTCCAATCGCGTAATCAAGTAAAAATCCGGGTATGTTATCAGTTCTACCTATTTGACCGATTGATTCATTTGGCAGGTCAATACCAGTCGACACACCTAGGCCAAATTGTCTAAAATAGTAGCGCATTTTATTAAATGTTTCTTGTTTAATGTCCAATGGATTGTTTGGGACATAATTAATGCCTGCCATTTTTAAAGCTGTATTAAACATATAAACGTTCGATGACACTTGCAAAGCTCTTAAATCATCAATATCTCCAAATTCTTTCCACGATTTCTTCGGCTTAGAACTTCCTTTAAAATACATTGGCGCATCAAAGAAATGTGTATACGGCTTAATCGCTTCTGTTTGATATCCAGTTAATAAAGTAGCCCCTTTTACAGTTGACCCTAACTCATAAGAACTTGTCATCGTTCCTAATGCATAATCTTCTATTTGCATCCCGCCATCTTTATTTACAATTTTCTTTCCTGCCATTGATAAAATTTGACCGTTTTTCGGATTCATCATTACTACGAACGCACGATCCATCATCGGCTCTGCAGCATGAAAGGCTCGTAAATTCTTTTCAAGGCTTCCCTCTACTCTTTTCTGTAAATCCATATCGACTGTTAACATCAAGTTATTTCCACTTTTTCCTTCAGTCACTTTTTCTGTTCGAACAATCTTCCCTGTTTTATCCATAATATTTTTAGACTGTTCTTTCGTTCCATGTAGTGCATCTTCGTATTGTTTTTCGATGTAACTTTTACCAATACGGTCGTTTCGATTATAATCACGAACTAAATAATAATCTAATTGTTCTCTTGGCAACCCCTCATTTTCATTAGAAACGCTACCTAGTATAGAGCGCAGTATTTTATCATTTGGGTATTCACGTTCCCAATCTACTGTTGTATCTACCCCTGGTAAACTTGCCAACCTTTCACTAACGACAGCATATTCATTTTGACTTACATCTTTTTTAACGATTTGCGGCGTCATTTTATATCCCGCATTCATTTTGCTTTTAATTACTAATACTTCTATATCTTCCTTTGAAAGCTCATTTAATTCTTCTTGCGTAATTCTTTCCCGGCGCAGTTCTTCTACTTTTTTATCTAACTCTTTTCCTTCTATTTCTTGCTTTCTAAATTTACTCTCATCTTCTTTTGTTACTTTCGCCGCTGCCCGCTTTTCATTTAACTGCATCCAAAAATCTTTCTTATCTGTCTCTGTTAACTTATCCATGTCCTCTTGCGACATTTCAATTAGCTTAGCTAAATCTCTTGCTACTTGTAAAACTTCTTTCGAGTCTACTCCTCTCATTTTCGTATATGTAACGGTTCGTAATGGTTTATTATTTACAATAACGTGACCTTGCCGATCAAACATTTTCCCTCTAGGAACGGGAGTGCTTACCGTTACATCTTCCTTTTTATTTACTTCATTTCTATACGTTTCTCCATCAATGATTTGTACTTTACCTAATTGAATTATAATAGCTGAAAATAAAAGAAAGACAATAAAAAATAGTACATTTAACCGAAATGGAATATGAGTCTTTTTCTTTTTCGATTGTTTTTTCTGCTCCTTTTTCTGTCTCATTTCGCTCCCTCGCTTCATTCTATTAACATTTCTACGCAAAATCATTATGTATCAAATTTATTTATATGATATATATAGAATTTTATATTAATTATAAAAGAAATAAAAGATTTAATTTTCAGTTTTTTGTTTTTATACCCTATTTATTACCATTCCCTTAATGCACAATAACATGAATATTATTCTAAAAGAAAAATGGGGCAAATTGATTTTTATAAATTATAGAGATGTTGTTACTACATTATCAAAATGTTTTCATATGGCTTAAAACAGTGATTACTCAAATAAAAAACTGAGGCAGATACCTCAGTTTTTTCGATAACTTATTTCATTGAAGATAACCCTTCAACAAACTCACCAATCTTATTTTGAAAAACAAAATCAAAGTTATATTCCTGTCCTGTTAACTCTTCATTTACTAAAATAGTTGTTGCTCCTACTTCCCTCTTTGCAATTTGCGGGAATGAAGCGACAGGCTGTACTTTTAGTGATGTTCCCATAACGATAAGCACATCTGTTTCATATAAACGTTTGATAGCATTTTGATATTGCGGCAATGTATCTCCGTATAAAACAACGTCTGGATTTAAAATGAAATTACACTTCTCACAACGCGGTACTTCATGATCAATCATATACTGTAAATCATAGCCTGATTTACATTTTGGACAATGTGCTGTTTGAAGTGTTCCATGTAAATCGATGACATGCTTACTGCCACCTAATTGATGTAAACCGTCAATATTTTGCGTTAAAATCGTAATATCTTTCCCTTGTTCTTCTAGCGCAGCTAAAAAGCGATGTCCACGATTTGGTTTATATTGATGGAACGTATTAATTTGAAAGATTTCTTTATAATGCTTCCAAAACTCTTTCGGACTTCGATTATAATACCCTCTTGATAAATACATCTCCACATTCGCATCAGCATACAACCCATTTGCTGAACGAAAATCTGGAATACCACTTTCCGTACTTGCACCAGCGCCTGTTAATACTGTAATTTTCTTCGCTTTTTCTAAAATTGAACGTACTTCTTCAAATTGTTGCACAAAAATCACCTCTATGTATTTTCCTATTCTTATTATACCAGTTGTTTACAGGAGGTGTTGTACAATTCATTTTACTTAATGCGTTGCGCCCCCAACCTCTACAATATCTACCTTAACTGTCGTCGTTACTTCGATTGCCAATTCTATCCCCTTACGAATAGTAGAAAGTGACATACTCGGTTGCCCTGGATAATTACTCGCTTGTTCTGGTAAAAACGGAATATGAATGAATCCGCCTTTTATTTTCTTATCATGTTTCTCTAGTTCATGCATAAGTCCATAGAATAAGTGATTACAAACGAATGTGCCTGCCGTCTGTGAAACAGATGACGGTATACCCTCTTCGCGAAGTTTTTTTACGATTGCTTTCATCGGAAGTGTAGACCAATACGCAATCGCTCCTTCTTCTACAACCGGTACATCTACCGGCTGATTCCCTTCATTGTCAGCGATTCTTGCATCATCAATATTAATTGCGATACGTTCTATCGTAATATCTGGTCTGCCCCCAGCTTGTCCAATGCATATAATAATTTCCGGCGCTAGTTCTTCTATATACTCTTTTAATACGCTTATTGATTTATGAAATACAGTTGGTACTTGTTTGCTTATTATCTTGTATTCTCCAATTGTTTTTTCATGCAAACCTTTTGCTACTTCCCAAGCTGGATTGATATTTTCTCCGCCGAATGGATCAAACCCTGTTAATAATACTGTTTTCATAGTTTTATCCTCCTAATTAGAAACGATATACTAGGCCGTACATAATAAACATATTTATGATAAAAATTGAAAGAGCAATTGGTACTTGCGCTTTAATAACCGCATTTTTATCCTTTAGCTCTAAAAGCATCGCAGGTACGATATTAAAGTTTGCTGCCATTGGTGTAAGCAGCGTTCCGCAATATCCAGCAAACATACCGAGCGCTGCCATAATTGCTGGGTTTCCGCCGTGCATTTGAACTATTAAAGGTAAGCCAATTCCGCCAGTAATAACAGCAAACGCTGCGAATGCATTTCCCATTACGACTGTAAATAGCATCATGCCTAAACAGTACGCCATAACGGCAACGAACGGATACTCTGTCGGTAGCACTTGTCCGACTAAGTCTGAAACAACTTGTCCAACGCCAGACTTCGCGAATATACCGCCAAGTGCTGCTAACATTTGTGGTAAAATTACAGCCCAGCCAACAGCTTGTAATAGTCTGCTTCCTTCTTGTACAGGTGTTGTTATTTTTGATTTTGTAATACGCATCGCCGCAACAAATGCGAGTAATGCACCAAGCGCTAGTGCAACTAATGTTACTTTATCTGGATCAACAAGAGAGACATTTCCCCATTTAATTTTCCCTAAGGTCAACGTACCGATAATTGTAAAAATAGGAATTAATAGTGCAGGCATAAAAATTTTATTTTTTAATTTCTCAGCATGTTTCACACGTTCTTGTACTGGAACTTCTTTTTCCTCTGATTTTGTTACTTTATTTAGCGAGGCTAAAACGACCATAGCGAGCACGATACAGCCAACGTAAAACGAAGGAATTACATTTCCAAATAAAAATGTAACTGCAAACAATGCCCAAAATAAACTAGAACCGAATCTGTTTGGATGTTCACGATCGAATGCGATACGAACAGCGATAAAAGCAACGATTATCCCTAATACATAATAGATTGTATCCATTGTGATGATGTTCATATTAAATTGCCTCCTTCTCTTCTTTTCCTTCTGCCTTCATTGTTTTCTCTATATATTTATCAAACCTTCTAAATCTAATCCAGCTTACAATAAGTGCAGATATTGCTGTCGGAATGCCCCAAAGTGCCATATCCCATACTCCGACATGCATACCTACTGAATCGAAGAATCCTTTCATTAATAAAATAGCTCCAGTTGCGATGAAAATATCTTCTCCGAAAAACCAAGCTGTATTTTCAGCAGCTGCTGCGTTTGCTTTAATCTTTTCTCTTAATTTTTCAGGAAGTTTACCGTATTTACCTTGCGCGGCCCCTTCTGCCATCGGTGCAACGAGCGGCCTTACTGTTTGCGCATGCCCACCAATATTAAGCCCTAGTGCTGCTGATGATTCTCTTATCGTAAAATATGACATTAATACTCTTCCAGTTGTTGCTCCTTTTGATTTCGTTATAAGTGCTTCTGCTCTTTCTTTTAAACCGTAACGCTCTAAAATTCCGATTACCGGTAAAGTTAATATAATTGGCATAGACATATATCTATTCTCTATGAAAAATTTACCGAACATGCTAATCACATCATAAAAACTTAATCCTGAAACCATACCAGTAACAATACCTGCAACCATAACTACTAAAAGTGTATTTAATCTAAATAAAAAGCCCACTGCAACAAGTAGTATTCCGATTAATTTAATCATTTCTAGCACTTCCCCCTATTTTTTATTTCGGTGCACAAATAGAAATACTATTGAGTTTGAATGTTCTGTATATTCTTTCTGCAAATTGTACAGCTTTCTCTCCATCACCATGTAAACAGATCGTCTGCGCCTGAACTGCTACTTTCTCACCATTCACCGAATTTACATAGCCTTCTTTCACCATTTGAAGTACTTGCTTTATCGCTTCGTCTTCATCTTTTATAAGCGCATTTTCTTCTGTACGGCTCGTTAATGTACCATCTTGTTTATATGTACGATCCGCAAAAGCCTCTTGTACAAGAGTTACTTTGTATTTTTCTGCAGCCTGTATAAACGCCCCGCTATTTGCTAATCCATAAAGTAATAGACTTGGATTTATATGATAAATTGCCTTTGCAATTGCATCTGCAATTTCCGGATTAGTTGCCGCCATATTATATAGAGCTCCGTGCGGTTTCACATGATGCATCTTCCCTCCAGCCACTTTTACAAACCCTTCTAATGCGCCGATTTGATATAAAACATAATCGTATACTTCACTTGCTGAAACATTCATGTTTCTTCTACCGAATCCAATTAAATCAGGAAATCCGGGGTGTGCCCCTATCGCTACGTTATGTTGCATTGCCTTTTCAATCGTTTGCCGCATAACAGACGGATCACCTGCATGAAAACCACAAGCAACATTTATAGAGGATACGAATGGAAGAATTTCATCATCATTCCCCATTTTATAAGCGCCAAAACTTTCTCCTAAATCACAGTTTAAATCGATTGTCTTCACATTATTTCCCTCCTAATTTCAGCTTCGTAAAGCAATGAATTTCTTTAATAGATTCATATTTACTTCTTGTTCTATGTACAATTGTTCCGCTTCTTCAAGCGTAATTTTCTCAAAAGAAACATATTCCCCCGGCTTTAGCTGGGCAAGAAGAGGTAAATCTACTGAAATGATATTTCCCATTCTCGGATAGCCACCTGTCGTTTGCCTATCTGCCATTAATATAATCGGCTGTCCACCATTAGGAACTTGAATGGTTCCAAATGTAACAGGACTCGATAAAATCTCTTTTTCTTCCATCCTATTTAATACTTCTCCCTCAACCCTATAGCCCATACGGTCAGCATAATTAGATACCTTATACTCTTTCGTAAAAAATGCCTTTCTACTTTCTTCTGTAAATTGATCATATTCAAAGTCAGCTATGACACGAAGCTTAGGATGTTTCTTATACTTTGGTAGTATGCTGTTGCTAATTGCCCATTTCGTTTTTATACGCTCATCTTTTTGTAAGTCTTGAATGAAACGATTCGCCATTTCTGGTTGTGCACCAATTTGGAAGTAGTCACCCTTTTTCAGCATTCTTCCTTCTATACCACCAATCGCAGCACGTATGTACGTACTTTTACTTCCCATTGTACGCTCAATATGTATTCCACCCGCAAAGGTCACATACGCTCTGCAACCACTTTTCACTTTTCCAAAACAAAGCATACTACCTTCTTCCGCTAAAATTGGACGCCATAAGGGGATACGTTCTCCATTCAATAACGGTTCCATATCTGCTCCGCCAATCGCAAGTAAAGTCGTTTTCTTTATTAACAATTTAGGTCCCATAATCGTCATTTCGAGTCCCGCTTCATTCTCTTCATTACCAACTAACATATTGATCATCCGAAGTGCACTTTGATCCATACCCCCGCCAACTGGCACACCGTATTGTTGATAATGAGATCGCCCTAAATCTTGGACTGTTGTAAACATTCCCGCATGCAAAACCTCTACATCCATTTTTTAGCCCCCTCAAGCGATACGTACTCTTCCTTCGTTATTGGAATAAATCGTAAATACATACCACTTTGAATATATGTTGGTATTTCTTCTTCCGGATTAAATAATGAAATAGGAGTTCGGCCGATAATATTCCATCCTCCTGGTGTTTCAAGCGGATATATACCTGTTTGATTTCCGCCAATACCTACCGAACCAGGAGAGATTTGTAACCGTGGTGTTTCTTTTCTAGGTGTTTCTAATTCTTTTGAAAGTCCTCCTAAATACGGGAACCCTGGTGTAAAACCTAGCATATATACAAAATATGTAGTTTCACTATGTATTCGAATCACATCTTCTACTTGTAAACCGTGATAATGCGCGACTTCTTCTAAATCTGGTCCATATTCTCCCCCGTAACAAACGGGTATAGAGATATGTTTCACATCCTGTTTTACTTCTTCTTTATAAGAATCACACAGCTCCTTTATATACTGGCGAACGTAATCATGTGACCTTTCACTTCTCTCATTTCCCTTCCATACTTCGTATACATTGTAGTAAACAGCTAATGAAGTAAACGACGGAACGCACTCTATCATTCCTGCAAACGGATGTTGCTGCAGTGCTTGAAATAACCGCTGTACTTTCTCATATATATCCCTCTTAATTTCTTCACCAAATGTAACAATAATTGCTTGATCCCCTAACGCAGAAAATTTCATCCTACTCCCTCTTTCTATGCCAAAAAGCCGAGTTCTTTCGAAATGCGATGCGCTGTTTCTTTCACCTTCGCAATAAAATATGAAATGTTACTTTCGTTGTACTCAATTGCTAATCCCGAAATACTAATGCCTGCTACAACCGTTCCATCGCTCGCGAAAATGGGTGCTGCTATCGCGGCTGTATGATTTTCTAACTCAGAATAACTAATGGTGTAGCCTTCCTTTTTTGCCATTTGCAACATTTCTAACAATTGTTTCTTATCCACGATTGTTCCATCTGCAAACTGTTTTAAATCCACTTCCTCTATGTATCTCCGTTTCTCTTCCTCAGAGAAATACGATAGTAAAATTCTTGGACATGCGCCAGCATAAAGCGGTGCTCTTCTTCCAACCGCCGTATACACGCGTACCGGCTGAACACCTTCCATTTTTTCAACATAAATTGCGTCATTTCCATCCTGAATTATTAAATTAACTGCCTGTCCTAAACTATCACTAAGTTCTTTCATATAAGGAATTGCTATATTTCTTACTGATAATCGGTGTGAAACAAGTTGACCGAACCGTAAAAATACGACCCCTAAACGATATTTCCCCTTTTCGTTTTTTTGTAAAAACTCCATCTCTTCCAACGAACCAATTAAACGATAAACAGATGTTTTCGGCATATTTGTAAGCTGAACCATCTCAGTTAAACTTAGCTCTTCATGCTCATAAAACAACTCTAAAATATCCATTGTCTTAACTGCCGTTTTATTTATACTCATTCTATCTCCCTTTCGTTCCGAATTACGGAACTTAAATTCCGTTTTTCGAAACAAACATATAATTTAAAATTATAAAATATTCTTTCAATTCAATCAATAGATTTTAAGCAAATAAAAAAGTATGGAAGAATATCTCTACCATACTTCATCACACTTTATAACGCTCTTACTTGTTCCAACGGCCAGAAAACAGCTTGTCCTTTTCCGACAATTTCATCTTCTGAAATAAAGCCAAACATGCGACCATCCTTAGAAACTTCACGATTATCCCCTAAAACAAATACTTGGCCTTCTGGCACTTTCGTTTTCCCAGTGATTTGTTCTAACGTAAAGTCTGGAGTTAATACACGGCCTACTGCTTTTTCTTTAAACTGTTTTAAATATGGTTCTTCCATCGCTTTTCCGTTTACATATAAAACATCATTTTTATACTCAACTGTATCGCCTGGCAAACCAATTACTCGTTTTACTAAATCGTATCCTTCTTTCCCGTGGAAGACGATAATATCAAAGCGATCTAATCCACTTATACTATAACCAATCTTATTCACGAGAACTCTTTCGTTATTTTTTAAAGTGGGCATCATTGATTCACCTTGTACTAAAGAAGGTGTAAATAAAACACCGCGAATAATAGCAATTAATACAAGGGTAAAACCTATCGTTTTAGCCCAAGAGAATAATTCTTTCTTCGTATTTTCCTTCATCGTTTCTCCTCTTTCTTAAGCACTTATTTTATTATTTCAACTAATTCTTGTACTAAATTAGGATCTATTTCAGAAAAACATGATTTTCCTTCTCTTACCGCTGTACCGACATGCGCCTGCGTGATTCCAGTTTCATCTAGCAATCGCTTTATATTTTCTTTCGTCACGCCAGCTCCAGCTACAAGCTGAATTTGACCATCACTTACCTTTTTCATTTCTGTAAGCACCGGAATATTCTCTACTATATTTCCTTGTCCACCTGAAGTTAAAACGTGAGTCACTTTATGAAACTTCTTTAAAGTGCTCATCGCTTCTACTGGATTTTTTATATCATCTATCGCACGGTGGTACGTTACATTTATTCCATCTACAACAGATAGTAAATCCGCTAATTTCTCTTCATCCACTTCATTTCGTTCGTTTAATACGCCTAATACTACCCCAGCTGCTCCTAACTTCTGTGCAACTATAATATCTTCTTTCATCATTTCAATTTCTTCTTCCGTATATGTAAAAGACTTCGCATGCGGACGAATCATAACATGAATTGGTATACTTACCACTTCTACCGCTTTTTTTATAAAAGCATAACTCGGTGTTAAACCACCTTCTGTATAAGATGAAATTAATTCAATCCGCTTCCCGCCAGCACTTTCAATTCGTTTTACATCTTCTAAACATGTTGCAATAACCTCTAGCATGAGATGACCTCTTTTCGTGCTTTTTTCTTATTATAACATTAGTAAAAATAAGAAGCCTAGCTTTCTCCTTTAAAACTTAAAAAAGAAGAATGAAAAGAAAGATTTTTTTATTGGCAATAATTATTTGGGACATCCTATTATTCATGTACACTCCTACCATAATGAAAAAAACCGTCATTTTGACGGACTTTTCTAATTTCAAACTTTTCTTTCCTCAGTTTTCATATCAATGCCTAATTGATCTTCCAATAACTTTACACCTTTCTTTGTAAGATGGACAGCTCGGTTCTTATCCGTTTTCGTAATCCATCCCTGTTCAAAAAACAGTTTTGCAATTGCAGACCCTAACCAACCAGAAATATGGTAACACCGTTCACTCCAATCAAGGCAAGGTTTTGCAAATACCCTCCTTTTTGTATCTGCCTCATCAACATTTATTCCAAAATTCAGAAACCATTTCTTACCTTGTTCCGTTACAATGTATTCTCCACCCTCTAAAATTATAAATTGCCTATCTAGTAATTTTTCAGTTATCTCTACACCGAGTTTGCCTGCAAGATGATCATAACAAGTTCGAGCATAACGAATTTGTTTTAGTTGGGTTGATTGTTTTAAAGAGCGAACTTGAACTGTCGGTGCAATTGTCCCTAACTTTTCAAGCACTTCGGCAACTTCTTGATTAGCAAGTCGATAGTAACGATGTCTACCATGTTGTTCAACTGTAAGTAAATTCCCTTCTACTAATTTAGAAAGATGCGAACTAATTGTTGGATGTGACACTTTTGCCATATAAGCCAATTCACTAGCAGGTAGTGCCTGATTATTCATTAGACAATCTAAGATGATTGCTCTTGTAGGTTCAGCAATTAGTTTAGCTATATATGAGATATTCGGATATACATTCATATTTCGATGATACCCTAACTATTAAATTGATACAATTATTTTAAGTTTAATAGTAAAGGAGAATGTATTATGAATGCAATTGATCTTAGTATATTAAATTTAAAAGAAACGAGAAGGCGCTCAGAAAAATTATGGAATTCTCTTCCCGATAATTTTCTTAATTGGAAGCCTGATCCTGAGGCTATGTCCTTTGGTGAAATGATTCGTCACGTATGGAGCTCAACTTTTTACTATCATATGATTATAAAAAACAACGGCTCAATAAACGACATACGTACCCCGTATGATGACGAGCCAATTACTTGTGTAAAAAAAGAAATTGAATTAGCACAATCATGTTTTGCCGATTTCATAGAATATGTTCAATCAATAAGCATAGCAGAGCTAAATACAAGACTTATTGATCGAAGCGATGTTGGCTATCAACGATATTTAGGCGATATGCTATTACGAATTGCCTATCATGATGCGGTCCATGCAGGTCAATTTTTACAATATTTACGAATGGTAAACTTAGAAAGGCCATTAATTTGGGATTAAATACGAAAAATGTTTATACAGCCTCCAAACTGGCATTACAATAAGAATTTTTCAACAAGACACAATCAAAAAAACATGATAATCATTTATATTAAAAACCTACATCTCAACCAAGTGCTTCATACATATAAAAAGCATGGGTTTGATTAGTAATCAAACCCATGCTTTAAAAACTATGACCGAAACGCCGCATCCGCAAGCATAGATAGTGTTGCATCATCCATCGGCGGATTATGCAGTCCTGCTCTAACGTTTAAATAGTAACGGTGAAGCGGATTTTTTTCTGATAAACTTTTTGCCCCTACGATGCGCATTGATTTATCCACTATGGATATCGCCGCATTTGTTACGGCGTATTTCACTGCCGCTAATTCTGCTTGCAGTGACAGTTTATCTTCTGCCTCATCGTATTTTTTCGCAATTTGATATAAAAAGACGCGAGCTTGCATAAGCTCGAGTTCTAATTCTCCAACTAATCTTCTAACATTCGGTAATAAACTAATAGAATGGTTTAAACTATTTGGTTTGTATGATCCCGCAAACTGAACTGCATAATTTCTTGCTGATTGTGCAATTCCTAAATAACATGCTGGTATATGTAGCAACCAGCCAATACCCTTTTGTTTCACTTTCCCGCCTTTTACATCCGTAAAAAAGCGGTTGTCTATCTCTACATTTTGTAAGACAAGGTCGTGGCTAGCAGTCCCTCGCATTGCAACGCTATCCCACGTTTCTTCAATAGATACACCGAGTGTATTTCTTGGAATAACAAACTCACCAACTTCTTCACGGCCTTCCATACTTGCTGAAATAATAAAATAATCAAGTACTGGCGCCATCGTTGTAAAAGTTTTTCTTCCATTTATAACCCACTTCTCGCCTTGTTGAACCGCTATTGTTTCTGGTTTGCCGCCACGCGTCGGACTCCCTGTTTTCGGTTCTGTTGCTGCCCTGTTAAAGAGCGCACCATTACGTACTTCTTCGCAAAACCATTTGAACATCTCATCATTCCAAGAGCGATTTTCCGCTAGCTCCTTCACAATGCCAAGATGCCAGCCAATCGATAATGCAGTAGCTCCACAGCCTTCCGCGATTTTCTCTTGAAATAAAACGAAGTCATATAAAGAAATGGCACTACCACCAAATTCCTTCGGTAACGTTAATTTCGTATATCCGATATCTTTCAAATCATTTATATTTTCATACGGAAATGATCCTAATTCACTTAGCTGATGCTCCCTTTCCATGAACTTCGGAATCAATTTATTTATTTTCTCAATAATTAAAGACTGTTCTTCTGTTTCAACAAATGAGAGTGCCATACTATAATCTCCTTTATGCTCGATTCATAAACCGTTCATTTTGTCATTATGATTATATGAAGCTACCTCTCTATTGTTTCACTATTCCGATAAAAATACAATGTTTTTGACTAATAAGAAAAGTTCCTATTTAAGGATAGATCCTTTTCTTATATTAGTCCCCCTTCAACGCTTTTAACGGCAAAGAGGTTACATATCCAATATACGAGAATAATTCTTTAAAGAAGAATGGTATTTCTGTATCTAACGTTTTATATGCTGATGTCGGCGTTGGTGAAGCATACGCTTCAATATTAATATGTTTTGCGATTCTCATTGCGCGTTTCATATGAAGTGGATCACTTACAATCGTGTATGTTTGTATGCCGTTCTCTATTCCAACTTGCTTCGCATTTTTTAAATTTTCTTCAGTGAAAAGGGATTTAGTTTCAATTAAAATATCTTCCTCTTTTACACCTTGTTTCATTGCATATACTCTTGCAGTACGTGCTTCCTCAAGTTCTGCCTCGAACTTTGTACCACCTGTAAAAATAATCTTTTTAATATTTCCGTTCTTATATAAAGAAATCGCATGATTAATTCTTTCTTTAAATACAGGAGATGGTTTTCCGTTCCATGAAGCTGCTCCTAGTACGATACCAGCATCCGTTTTCACGTCATCATTTGCTTTAAAACGATAACTCCAAATATCGTAAGCTGCATAACTTACATATAAAATAGCAGAACAAATCATTAGTAAAAATACTTGAAAGATTCGTCTTTTCTTACTCTTCTTATTTTCTTTCATTTGTAATTGCCTCCGTACATCATCCATACTTCTATAAAAAACATTTATATCAAATCGTTTTGTTTGAGTTTATTTAAAAGAAGGAACTTTACTTGTTATTTATGTATAAAAGGGTTTTCATTTAAAATTGAGGATTATCAATTCATTTTCATTTGCGGTTTTCATTACATTTTTTAAATTCATAAGTTTATTACCATACAACTACATTGTAACGAATTTTTTCTCAGAAGGGAACGATGAAACAAAAGGTATTAAAATAAAGTAGCATTTTGTAAGAAAAAAGGTATATTTTTCATATCTCACGAACAATATACCTTTCAAAACACGAATTATAACTTTTCTTTATACAACTCTAATTTTTCTAACAATTGTTCTTTTACGCCTGGCCATTCACTCGAGATAATACTGTACACCACCGCATCTCTCACATAACCATTCGGTAATTTTCTTTCATTTCGAAGCACACCCTCTTTTACTGCGCCTAACCGTTCAATTGCTCGTTGTGCTTTTTCATTTCTTGCATCCGTCTTAATTTGCACTCTCAGCATATGCAACTTTTCAAAAGCATACTGAAGAAGCATATACTTACACTCTGTATTTATACTCGTACGTTGCACACTCGGATGATACCACGTTTGCCCTAACTCAACTGTCTTATCTTCTACTGAAATATTATATAAACGTGTACTTCCTACAATCTTATTCGACTGTTGATCTACGACTATGAAAGGTATTTGAGTACCTCTTCCGTAACCCTTTATCGCTTTTTGAACGTATTGTTGCATATCTTGCACACTATCCATTTTAGAGATTAAATACGCCCAAATATCCCGATTTCCTTCTACAATCGAAAACAAAGTTTCGACATCAGTATTATCCATTAACCGCAACTTTGCTCTTTCGTGAATAATTTCCATTTTTAAGCCCCCTTTGTTGTTACTATAACATATCATTAAAAACACTTTATTAATATATACATAAAAATAAATTAACACCATAAACATATAGTACATCTAAAAATAAAAAATGCGATGCCTTTATTCAAGCATCGCACTTATAATTTTGCACTACCTACGATTTTACGATAAATATTCATTTACACAATTTAGTAAACGCCATATATTTAGAACTTACATTATAGTTCAAAGCAACAAATAAGCAATCGGCGTAATAATAAGCAACGTTAAAATCGTTCTCTGCACATATAAAATAATGAGTTCAGATACTTTTAACGGAATATCTGTTGATAATATACAAGGAATGGAAGCGGAGAAAAACAAAATAGATGATACGGAAACAACTGCAATGACAAACTTTGTCACAAGTGGTGCACTTACTACTAATAATGACGGTAAAAACATTTCTGCAATACCAACTGATGCAGCTTTAGCAGCTAAGTCTGCTTCCGGTAATTGTAATAGCCATGTAAACGGATAGAAAATATAACTGATCCAATCAAATATTGGCGTAAACTTCGCTAAGACGATACCAATTAATCCTACTGACATAATGGATGGTAAAATTCCCATTGTCATAATAAATCCGTCTTTTAAATTCATTGCAATATTTTTCATAATGCTCGGTGCAGACTTTGATACTTCTAACGCATCTTCCCAAGCACGTTCTAACATTTTCTCTTTATAAACAGGCTCTGGGAACCCTTCTTCTGTTACATATGTATCTGGTTTTCTACTAAGGGGCGGGATTCTTACAGTGATAGCAGTCACGATGAATGTTACAACAAGTGTAGTCCAAAAATAAACATTCCATAAATGCATAATATCTAATGTTTTTGCGATGATGATCATAAATGTAGCGGATACTGTAGAAAATCCTGTAGCGATAATCGCCGCTTCTTTTGTCGTATACTTTCCTTCTTTATACACGCGATTCGTAATAAGGAGAGCAAGCGAATAACTTCCAACGAAAGACGCAACTGCATCGATTGCCGATCTCCCCGGCGTATTCCATAATGGCCTCATAATCGGACGACAAAATGTACCGATAAATTCAAGCAATCCATATCCGACTAATAACGCTAAAAACGCCGAGCCAATTGGAACGAGCAAACTTACTGATATGACTAGCTTCTCATACAAAAACGGCCCAATATCTGGCGCAAAGAACCAATCTGGTCCTACTTTTAAACAATATAATATGCCAAAAACAACGCCAACTACTTTTAAAATAGAAAAACAAATGTCTACGATAGATGCATTCCATTTCTTCGTATAAAATGGATAAATCGCACCAATTGCCATAACAAATAATGCATAATAAGGTACTATGCCAGGAACCAAAGCCCTAATCCACGATACGATATGATCAATCATAATAGACGATGCACCGTTTATCGTAACAGGAACGAAAAACATAAACACTCCAACAAGACTAGCAAGTATAAACCGAAGAATAATCCCCTTCTCTCGCCCTGTCTTAATTACATTACTCTTTAATTCAATTTCACTCAAAATTCGACACCTCCTATTATCTAAATATTCTGTATAATTATATTAGATTCCTTCTTTCCATTTCTACTATTTAATCATATGAAAAAGCCTATTTTAAAATAGGCTGTTCTATTACCTCTCATAATCATCCACAATCACTTGAATGAAACGATACGATTCTTCTGCTACTTTTTCATTACTATCCCTATTCGCATCATATGTAATTAACGCCTTCCAAAGTGCCCATCCTCTCGCTCTATTCCACGTTTCTTCATCCATGCGTAATACTTCTTTAAATACATTTCTACTATTTTCATCAAAAAACGTCCACGCCATCGCTGCATCACAAGCAGGATCTCCTACACCTAAAATACCAAAATCAATTACAGCACAAAGCTTTCCATCTTTAACCAGTAAATTCCCTGGCGCTACATCTCCATGAACCCAAACTGGCTTACGATCCCATGTTGAACTAAGTGCTACATTCCAAAGGTGTTTTAATAATGCCTCGTCAAAAACATCCTTATTATTTTCAATAGCAACTCTCGCCTCTTCATCATATACAGATATAAGTCCGCCTCGGTAAAAATTATGTGTTCCAGCTAAAGGTCCGTTACTCGCATTAATAGATTGCAATTCTACTAAAAAAGATCCTAAGTCCGCCGCAAATTCATTTAAATCCCGAACGTTTTGTTTCGTAACTGTTTCTCCCTCTATCCACTTATTAATAGACCAAGGCAATGGATACGCTTCAGACGGATTTCCTTTCGCAAGTGGGGTAGAAATCGGTAAAGAAAGCCCCTTATTTAATATAGGAAGCCAACTATTTTCTTTCTCTACTTGCGGTGCATATGCCACATCACTTGGCAATCTTACACTCATCTCATCCCCTAAGTGAAACGTCCTATTATCATGCCCACTAAACTTTACAGGTTTCACTTCTAAATGGGCCCATTCAGGAAACTGTTCCTGTATTAACTTTTCAACTAAACTTACGTTAATTGGATGCATTCACATTCTCCTTTTCTTTTGAAACTTACTAAGCCCATCCGTACTTCCAACATATTCAAAACTATTTTTCTTATAAAAATCATTCAACGTACGATTATGCCCCACGCAATCTAACTTCAAATATTCTTTATCACATTGCACATTCTCTTCTACCCACCGTAAAATCCATTCTCCTATTCCATTTCCCTTATACTTCCGTTTCACCGCAAATCTATGAATATATAATGAATTAGAAACTTCCTCTTTACCAAAAATATGTTCATCCCATTCATTTTGTTTAGGAGAAACTGTAACCGTACCAACTATTTCATCTTCTTTCAGAACAGCATATGTATATTTCTCTCTTATACATTCTAGTATTTCAGCCGTAGCTTCCTCTCCTAAAAGATACTGCCACTGATCCACTTCTTTATATTGTAGCCATTGTGCTACCTCTTTTAATAAAAGGATAATACTATCACTTTCATTTTCAGTAGCAATTCGAATTGCATATTCTTTACTTATATTTCTCTCCATATTGCCTTTCCCCTTTCAAATTGCTACCATACTGACAAACGCGTTCTACCGTCGTTTTCGTCTGTAACATATTTCACATAAAATCCTTGTTTCCGTGCGTTTTCATACATTAATTCAATCGCTTTTTGATCTTTCACATAAATTTGTATGTATTGAGCATCCACTGCTAATACGATTAGCTCACACTTACTTTCCTTAAACTCTTCATATGTTTCAATATCTATCGCTTTTTCTCCTTTAGGATATGCTTTTAAATCTGCAAAAATAAGATAATATATGTTGTCTTTAACTAACTTTTTCAACGCTAACCCTTCCACTACACTTGGTTCTTCTGGAAATAATGCCTCATCCAATTCACCACGTGCTATTAAGTAGGACTCCTCATCCCTCACTCGCCAATCAAATACAGTAATATCAATTGGCTTTAATACTTTCCAAAGTAAATTATCATATCCATCTAGAATATCTACTGTAATCCCTCTTTTCATATGCTTGCTCCTAACTTATTCATTTTCGTTTCATACATTATATATCAAATGTAATTACTATATTTTGTCGATACATATGTACATCATAAAAAAACCGCTCCACGACTAGCGAAACGGTTTCCTTCTGCTTACATTTAAATATTTCATTCAATTGTTGGACTACGTTTTAAAATATTTTTTAATATATGCACCACATCATTCGTTCATTCTTAATGCTCACTTCGACTTTACAAAGTAATATAAAAACCATACTGCATGATTTTGTTCATCCGCAGCTATTCTCCGTAACAACTCTTTCAAATGTACATCCGATGTCTCATCTGAAATTTCCAAATAAAAATCTACTGTTTTTTGTTCATCTTGTATAGCGAACTCTAATCCTTGTAAATACGTATTTGGGCAGTCTTCAGTAATTTGTGGTTTTGGCTGCCTACCAGTTAAGTTCGTATAAATTTGTACAAAGTTGTGGAAATGCTTTATTTCATCATTACGAATTTCAAGAATTTGTTTTTGTTCTACTTGATTTGGAGCCATATTCGCTAATTTTGCATAGCAGCTTATAGCGCTATACTCTCCATTAATAGCTTTTTCAATATCACTAATTAACTTATCATTCTGCCTATACCAATCATAATAATTCGAATTATACATCATATCCCCCCATACTTTCGCTTAACATTTTATGCATTTAGAAATAGTAGGAGCCTGTGTATATAACGGGACGGCTTTAGATTGAAAGAAAAGTTTGAGAAAAGGGTCTATTTTGTAAAGGAATTGCTTATTCATAAAGTGAAACTATAATCAGTGGGGATTTTACTACACGGCAAATAGCGGATAAAATATCACTATTTTTTTGTACGCTGTTGCTATAAATTCGCGAATGAATCAGGTTTCCAACCAGATGTGGTGTTGAGATGCGAAGCTATTATGAATCCAGTCATATAACTAGGAGGTACCACTATGCCATCTTTATTTAAAACTATGGCCTTCCAGCTGAAAACCGAAAGACTTGAGCTTAGTATGTGGGAGGAATCCGATTCCGTTTGGCTGAGCAAATTAATTGGCGAACGTGGCGTGGACATTCCAGCCGTTGATTCCGTTCGTAACCGGCTTATTGAGATGCGCAAGAAGGCAGACGAAAATGGTATTTCCCTTCTCACTATTCGAAGGAGAGACGAAGGCGATTTCATTGGGTACTGTGGCTTAATTATCGGTCGTTCCACACTTGAAGAGCCGGAGATTGCATACGAGTTGTTCCGCAGCGCTCATGGTAAAGGTTATGCGACTGAGGCCGCATCTGTTGTACTGGACGCGGCGATTGCTACTGGGCGCCAAAGACTTTGGTCGACTGTAGGTGCTTGGAATATCGCTTCCCTCCGGGTACTAGAAAAGATAGGATTTAAGCGGCATCACAGTACGTGGGATGATGAACGTGGTGAGATTGTTTGGAACGTACGCAATCTTTAAAGATTTCGCCTTAATTTTAAACACTACACTTTTCAACAATCAGGCATTTACATTGAGAAAAAATCACAAACAAGCCGTTTCACTAATTAGTGAAACGGCTTGTTTTTAAGCGTTCAATTCTGTTTTATGCCCTTTTACTACACTACGTTTGAGTGCAGTTGCTAATATAGTAACCATACTTACTATACCAATCCAAACGAGTACAGTAACAGGTGTATTCCAGCTTAACCCTTTTCCGAAGAAGAAGATTTCTCTTAGGCCTTCAATCATAAATTTCATTGGTAACCATGAGTAAACCCAGTCTTGATAAAACGGAGACAACATCTCAGGTGCTAATGATAATAACGGTGCCCCGAAGAATAGTAATAAAGCGAATAAACCGATTCCTTTTAGCCCAACTAATGATAGTACTGCAGATATCATTAAGAAGAAACTAAAAGAAGTAATGGATAAGAATAGAGCTGTATCCGTGAAGTTCGAAATATTTAACCCTACCATCCCATCTGCAATCCATGTAAGACCAAACCCAATTACAAGTGTCGCAATAGCTCCTGTTACGATTTGTTTTACTTTTAACAGAAAGTTTTCTTTTCTTGAGCTTACTGGCATTTTACTAATCGCAATAAAAATAATCGCTGCACTAGCTAAACTTGCAATCCATAACGGCTGGAATAATGATATTGGTGAGTTACCGTTCGCACTATTTTTGCCGACCTCATTCACATTTTTCACGTTCTTTACAATAGGTGTTACTAATTTCTCAGCTTGATTTGTTGTTACAGTAGCTCCTTTTGCTTTCAACCCTTCTAATATTTGTGTACGAACAGTATTGTTCATATTATCAACAATCGCCTGTAATATTTGCCCTGCCATAGTTGATGCAGCCGTATTCATTCCTTGATTAATATATATTTCTATCTCAGGTGAAGATGGCTGTGGTGTTCGTAACGACGCTTGTTTTGCGCTAAATTCTTTCGGGATGACTAATGCCGCGTAATACTCTTTATTGTTTAATCCCTTTTGAACGGCTTCTTTATTTTTTACTTCTACCCACTTTACTGCGGGTTCTTCCTCTGATTTCGCTGTTTTTTTCATGTTATCAACGATCGTTTGCCCCATATTCATTTTCGGTTGATTTGGAATTTCTACACCTTGATCCTCATTTACAATTGCAATTGGCAAGTTTTTCGGCTGCGGTTGAACAGTTGGAAATAGCGTTAATGAAAAAATAAAAACAACAAGTAGTGCAATAACTGGTGATAAAAATAAAAGTTTATTTTTAAACATTTTCTTTTCTCCTCCCTTAATTTGATCTATAATAACCAACAACGTGTTGTTTATTTATATTTTGAATTATATGTTCGAGTTGAACCTTATACAATAATCAAAAATCGTGAATGTGTTGGTTATAAGACACATTTTCCAAATGTGTTGAGTAAAATTAAGGAGGGATATGCTTTGCGCGATAATAATTTAGATTTGCGTGTTGTTCGTACGAAAACTGCCATACGAAATGCATTGGTGGAGCTAATTGAAGAAAAAGGTTTTGACGCCATTACAGTGAAAGATATTACAACGAAAGCAAACATTAATCGCGGTACTTTCTATGCGCACTATCAAGATAAATTTGATTTAATGACAAAATGCCAAGAAGACATTATGTACGAGTTTTCTAGCATTGCTAAACAGAAATTCCCGGAAGTTATTGCTGACCTTGGATCAAATCCTTCTCCAACAATGCCATTTATACTTATCACTTCTATTCTTGAATTTCTAAATGAAAATAGTGATTTTATGAGAGCTGTACTAAGTCCGAAAGGAGATTTATCTTTCCAAACAAAACTGAAAGACTTTATGTGGAAAACATTATTTGAAGATACGAATGGTCCTCTCATTAATAAGGAGAATTTACTTGTTCCAAGCGAATATTTAACTTCTTATATGGCATCTGCACATATAGGTGTCATCCAACAATGGTTAAATAATGGACAAAAAGAAACACCTGAGGAGATTGCTCGCTTTTTATCAACAATCGCAGTTCATGGACCTTTTTATGCTGCTGGCTTAAAGAAATAAGCCCGCTTGCTTAGTAATTTCTATTATTTTATTAATAACTTGAAATTTATGTTTCTGTAAAAAAGCTGTTGAAAGGACTTCCCCTTCAACAGCTTCTACATTATTAACGATATAAACGAACTGCACCTGCAGAATTATCATCTGCTTGTCCAACTACTTCAAATTTCAATCCGAATTTTGGTAATTTACGTCCTGCATCTGGGATTAAATCATTTATATACAATTTAGAGTCATCAAACTTCGTTACACCTGGTAATCCTTTGTAATCATATGTTCCGCGTGTTGGAGATACGACTTTCCATGCTGGCGTTTGGTTAAGGGAGAACGCAGCATCTGCGATTTGGAATCGTGTACTATTTTTAACAGTTGGTTTGCCGTTTAGTGTTCCAACAATTGCCTCTGGGTGAGAGTCAACAACTCCTAAGAAACCTTCACCTGGATGTAAACCAACCCAATTATCTGTAAAGCTAGAGTCTGCATACCATACTAGCAGACCTGTATTATATGGTACACCACTGCTATATTTTAACGCTTGATCAGCACCAGCATAGTTTCTCCACTCTAAATAGTAGTTATGCTTCTTCTTATCAAAACCGTCTGCTACAACAAAACCATTTAATTTAAATTTCGTTTCGCCTTCTGCATCATCAGAGAACACAACATTTCCATCTACAGTTAATGTAGCATTATCAAAAGTAAAACCGGTCGGCGCTAAACCACCATCTGTAATGTATTCGAATACTAATTTTACTTTTTGACCTTTGAATTTGCTTAAGTCATAAGACTTATCTACCCATTTACCATCTGTTGTGTCTAGACCATTTTTCACATTTTTTTCACCAATTCGATCCACTAACGTTTTCGTACCATCTTCTTTCACTGCATGTACTTCAAGGAAGTCATAATCCGTTTCAATTTCATACATTGATTTATAATCAAACCTCGCATTTGTTGCATTTGTTAAATCAAACACTGGCGTTTCTAATGTTGTATGAAGGTTATCACCTTTTGTACTATAGTAGTACTTCTTACCGAATGCAGGCTGAATACCTTTTACCTCTTTATCTGGTAAGTTAACACGAATCAGACCAGGACGATTTGATTTCGTTACACTTTGATCTAAATACGTCGCATAGCCAATACCACGATTTAATTTATTATAGTCAACCTCTACAATATTGGCCCAGTTTCCACCCATGTTCTTTTGAAAGAACTCTTTGTTTTGTGGAGAGAAACTCGGTGGCGTTGTTCCTGCAATTTTACCAGCCCAGCTACCGCCACTCATAACAGACCAGGAGTTAATTGGCTCACCTGCTCCTGTGTACTTCGTATCATACTCATCTGGAAGACCTAAATCATGACCAAATTCATGTGCGAATACACCAACCGCTCCGTCTTCTGGCTCAATTGTGTAGTCGTATGCTGCCATCTTACCGCCCCAGTTATCAACTTTTGCTTTTGTTCCTTCAATTGGATATGGTGTTCCAAGGTGCCAACGATGTGACCAAATTGCATCATCACCTAGTCTACCACCGCCCCCATCTTGCCCAACTCCAGCGTGAATGACCATTAAGTGATCAATCAGACCATCTGGTTCATTTTTATTGCCATCACCATTATTGTCATATTGATCGTATTCGTCAAATTCAGATAAATCAATACCACTTTCTACAGCCGCATTTAATGCCTCTTTTACAAAATCACGAGGTCCTTTTGGTCCCATATTATCATGACCGCCATCTCCTGCATCTGCGCCATAATCTGCCGCATTACCAGGAACTGTCAACCACTTTGTTACTGTGCCATCTACTGTATAACTACCACCAGATTGCTCTTCATAATATTGTTTAAATGTTGGTACTTTTGAACCATCAAAGAGTGTAAATGGCTCATTACCAAATAACATTTTTTGATAATGTTCTGGATTAAAATCATTTGAATACATATAACCTGGTACTTGATCAATATTGTTATGCTTAAAGTCCGCAAACTCTACTAGCAATACGAGAACTTTATCTTTACGAACATCACCGTTATATTGTTTTTGCTTCGCTGAAGTAGTTGGTACTTGGCCGTTTAATCCCCCTTTAACCGGCTCTTGTCCCGCTACTGGACCACTAGCAGGTTGATCTGCTTTTTCTTTCTCACCTGCTTTTGCATCTTTAACTTTTTTCAAAAAGTCAGCAGCTTCTCTCGTAACACTATCCCCCGCTGCTGGTTCTTTTCCCGCATTTTCTCCTTTTTTCTTCTCTACGTATTTTTCAACAGCTTTTAATGTGTCTTCTTTCGACGTAGATTCACTAATTACACCGCGTTTCTTGAGCGCATCTGCTAAACGCTCCTCTTGAATTAAATTTTCATCAATCGGACTTAAAGTTTCCCCATTAGACGATGTTGCCGCATAAACAGATTGACCCCCATACCCAAACGTGCAACTAAGCACAGCTGCCGCCGCAAGCGTAGACAGCACTTTAAAAGGTTTTTTCTTCATCCCTATTCCTCCCCAATATTAAATACGATACAACGTTTATATATTACAGAAAATTCAGAAAATTATCAATGCATTGTCTGAATTTGTAATATTTTTGAAAAAATCCTTTGTTTTAGATGAACATACATTCTGATTCATCAATATTCCAGAAAATATTGATGAAAGTTGATAAAACTATTAAAATCATAAAGAAATCGTCCACTATATTTAGTGGACGATTTCTTTATTTATCTAAAATACAACTACAACACTTCAATATATCCTTCTGTTCCATGTACCCGAATTCGTTGCCCGTCTTTTATTAGTTTCGTAGCGTTCTCTACTCCAACAACTGCTGGCAGGCCATACTCACGTGCAATCACTGCTCCATGCGTCATAAGCCCGCCGACTTCAGTGACTAACCCTTTTATAGAAACAAACAAAGGTGTCCACCCAGGATCGGTAAATGCCGTAACTAATATATCTCCCTCTTCCAAATTCGCGTCTTCCATGTTTAAAATAACGCGTGCTCTCCCCTCAACCACTCCAGAAGAAACAGGCAAACCTACAATGGCTTCAGCTGGGAGATTTTCGCGTTTGTACTTACCTGTAATGATTTCTCCATCAGACGTGATAACACGCGGGGGGGTTAGTTTTTCATATAATTTGTACGCATTTTTTTGTTTATGAATAATCTTGTAATTTAGTTTATTTGTGCGGACGACTTCGTAAAGTTCTTCAAAAGTTAGATAGTATATATCTTCTATTTCATCCAGAACATTATTTTGCACAAGTTTCTCTGCTTCTTTCAGTAATGCCTGCTTATATATGAAATAACGATGAATCATGCCGTATTTCGGATATTCACGATAACCGATGAAATTGCGGATGTTACAAATCATTCTCTTCGTCTCTTCTACTTTTTGTTCCCCATCCGGCAAGTGCTGCAATCGCTCTAACAGCTCTTCTTCTTTTTTCAAAGCTTCCTGCAGCCCTTCTTCAAACTTCCGCTTACTAGCACCATATTCAAAGTCCCTTATATGATTCAAAATCATCGGTATAATTGTAGCTGGCTGTTCACTCCAGCGCGTTTTCGTAATGTCGATTTCTCCGCTGCATCTCATTCCATATTTGCTTAGAAACGCCCCGATTGCATCCCGAACTTTTTCCCCGCCTTTAAACTGAATTAATTCATCTAAAAAGCTATCATCTTCTACATGCTGTAAATACGTAATGACTTCTGGATACGGCCGAATCACATCTGCGACATCCAATAACGCTAGCCCCATTTCTGACGTAATATTATGTTGTACAGATTGTGAAAGTACATCTGCTGCATTCTTTTCCCCTAACCATTGTTCCATCTTTTCATTAATCCATGATGAAGCATTCATACCTGCCATAATGATAGCTATACTTTGCGAGTTAAATAATACTTTCTTTAATTGCTGAATGTCTTCTAAAATAAAATCAAGTACATCTACCCCTGATTTCGTTTGCATGTTTCGTTTTAACTCTTCTATTGATGATTCACTATTCTTTATTAAATTCCTAACGATTTCCGGATCGTTTTCAGGTTGTGGTTGCGAACTTGCAGGTGGCACTTTTTTACTGAGATCCTTTTCTTTTTCATCATCCGATAACAATTCAATAAAATTCTCTCGCTCAATTACAGTCGTTAATGCATCTCGTATGAGCGGATCCGATTTACCTAAAGTGTTTATTAAGTAATCTCTACTAGCAGGTGAAGCTAGTCTTTGCGTAGCATCAACAAATAGCCTGCCTCCAGCTTTACACATAGGTGCACTAGTCGTTAACAGGAAAAAAGATAAACCTAATGGTTTCATCGCATCGGTCATCATTTGTTGGTGACCAACTGATATATACACGTGATTTTTCCCATCATTTACTTCTGGAATTGGATATAAAGTCGTAATCGGTCTGCTTTGGACTATATAAATTGTATCATCAACTAAGCACCATTCAATATCTTGCGGACAACCAAAATAAGCTTCAATTTGTCTTCCGATGCGTGCTAGTTGTAACATCTGTTGTTCAGTAAGTGTTTGAATTTTTTGCTGATTAGGAGCAATTTTCTTTCTCTCTGTTCCGCCTTCTTTTCGTCCATAGATGGCTAATTTTTTCGTTGCGATGACCTTTTCGACGATTTCGTCTTCTTTTACCTTATAATTATCGGCAGAAACCAATCCAGATACTAGCGCCTCGCCAAGTCCAAAGCTGGCATCGATTGATAACACCTTCCTATTCGAAGTAATTGGATCCGCAGTAAATAAAATCCCTGAAGCTTCAGGGAAAACCATTTTTTGAACGACAACACATATAGAAACTTGATTATGATCAAAACCGTTTTGCATTCGGTATATAACTGCTCGATCTGAATATAAAGAAGCCCAGCATTTTTTTATATGCTGCAAAATGTTTTCTTTTCCAATAATATTTAAATACGTATCTTGTTGACCAGCAAACGAGGCATACGGTAAATCTTCAGCAGTAGCACTAGACCGCACTGCATACGCATGTTCATCGCCAAAGTGCGAGAGATAATGAGCTACTGATTCCACTACATCAACTGGAATTTCCACCGCCATAATGACTTCTCTAATCTGCTTACTAATTTCACCAATTCGATCTCGGTCTTCAATTTTTAGCATTGTTAATTGATTCAATAAAGTTTGAAATGCTCCATTTTTTCCGATGGCCTGTTCATACCCTACCGTTGTAACACAAAATCCTTCTGGCACTTGTATCCCTTGAATATTGGATAACTCCCCTAAATTCAATCCTTTTCCACCAACGAGAAAAAGCTGCGTTTTTTCTATTTCCTGAAAATCGAGAACGAAAGAACTCATTTGGCACCTCTCCTTACTATTCATGTGTTCTTGATTGTAACAGTAGTAAATGAGAAGAAACAGTCTATTTCGAACGTAAATTACATGATATAATTAAGTTAGGAAGAAAATAATAAGATGCCCCAGCTGCTCTGTTTTGCAACTGGGGCATCTTATTTAATACCCATATTTAACTTAAATGTTTCTATTGTGTCAGCGGCTTTACGATATCCACCAGCATCTTTTAAAGTACATTTGATTTTATGACTATTTTCTAAGTATACATTATTCGATAATATCTCCATTACTGCATGATGTAATATTACTGGAGTAAGCTTTTTTAGATTTAATTGTATGCCAGCTTTTAAATCTTCTATTCTTTGAGCCACTATCGGTTGATCTCCCATAACTGGTATAACAATCATAGGAACACCAAAATATAAGCTTTCACTAGAACTATTCATTCCCCCATGTGTAATAAAAAGATTAGCTTGTTTCAAGACCTCTAACTGAGGCACATAATTATAAACTTTGAAATTGGGTGGGATATTTTTCAATTGGTTGATGTCGATATGTTTTCCTACGGACAATATGATTGTAGCAGGAAAATTTTTAAATGTTTCAAAGCATATGTAATAAAAATCCATCTGTTGATTAAATACAGTTCCCATAGAGATATAAATGAGTTTCTCTTCTTCCTTTTGTTTAAAAACAACTTCTTGTACATCTTTCCGTGATGTAATAGAGGGTCCAACAAAGATATAAGAATCATCCAATTCCTCCACATCAGGTTGAAAAAATTTAGAGGTATATACGATAGTAATATTTCCAGCACACGTCATTACATTTTTCTTTTGATTCATAGAAAAACCACATACCTTTTGCCACTTTTCTAGAATATGCGTAACTTCTTGATAAAGAGGTGACTTTTTGTCCCCTTCATTGTGATTATTCATCAATACGTTAAATAACTTTTTCGTAACTGCAAATGTTGTACATGAAGAGATTTTAGGTAAATTTAATGATTCAGCTATCATCCATCCTACTGCAAAATTATTATCATATATTACGTAATCATACTTTTCTTCTTTCAGCTCTTCTATAATAATCTTTATTATGTTGTCCATGGATTTTACCATGTGTAACAATAGTTCAGAGGAATTTATTTTTCCATTCATTCTTTCCAACATGTCTACTTTTTCTAAAAAATTTTCATATGGACGAAACGAAGCTCCTGTTTTTTCAATCTTCCCCTTATACTCTTCTACACAATAGTAAACAACTTCTTCTCCTCTTTTTACTAATTCTTCAATAAGAGCAAGAGTTGGGTTCACATGTCCTTCCCCTGGAAAATTAAACATTAGTACCTTTGCCATATGATAGTTCCTCCTCTCAAATTAAAAACTTTCTATAATCAAGTACGTTTCTCTCCTCATTTTAATAAGAGTACTTGTGATAGTAAATGTAATAAACGAGTAAGAAACAAAGTTGATATACTATAAATTTTTCATAGGTGGATGCCTACTTCAAGTAGAGACTTTCTGAATTACGATAGAAATAAATTTGAATATGCACTCTATGTATAAGTAAACGGAATGCGAAATACTAAAGGAAATGAATGAAATTGTATTTATAAAACGACATCCTCCAAAATGGATTTTTAAAATTAGGGAACTATAATATGTATGAAAATAACTTAAGGGGGAGAAAAATTGGACAATGAAATGAATTATGGAAGTGATTACAAGTTTATTCCAGCAACTTCAATTGAAAGTGGTCACGGCATCGAAGTATTACCTGATTTATTTTGTTACACGATTCAAATTGTCAATATATGCTTTGTTGGAAATCCGCATACCAATGATTTTGTTTTAGTTGATGCTGGAATGCCTAAATGTGCAAATGAAATTATCTCTATCGCTGAGGATCGATTTGGTACCAATAGTCGCCCAAAAGCAATTATTTTAACTCACGGTCATTTTGATCATGTTGGGGGGATAATTGAACTCATCAAGCATTGGGATGTTCCCGTCTATGCACATCAAATGGAGCTACCGTTCCTGACCGGACAACAAAGCTATCCAGAACCAGACCCTACAGTTGAAGGTGGTATGGTAGCGAAAATGTCTCCTCTGTTCCCAAACGAACCAATTGACTTAGGAAATAATGTAAAAGCGCTACCTACCGATGGAACTGTTCCCCATATGCCAGAGTTTAGATGGATTCATACACCAGGACATACTCCAGGGCATATTTCATTATTCCGAGAAAAAGACCGAACTTTAATTGCTGGGGACGCTTTTGTTACAGTGAAACAGGAGTATCTATATAAAGTCATAACTCAAGAACAGGAAATAAGCGGTCCGCCTCGCTATTTAACAACAAACTGGAAAGCCGCTAAAGAGTCAGTTCTTAAGCTAGAAAAGTTAAAGCCTCTAACCGCTGTTACTGGACATGGAATACCGATGTCGGGTGAATTGCTATCAACAAGCCTCAAAACACTCGTTCAAGAATTTGATAAAATTGCTGTACCTGATTACGGAAAATATATAGATAAAAAGATGCATTAAACGCGGAAATACTTTGTTTATTTTTATATTAATGAATCAAAGTATAATGCAAAATCATCCTTTAAAAGCTTTTAAACTTAATCTGTTAAAAAACTGAATGTAGGCAATATCTATATTCTAAGAATAGCACTACTCTTTTGGAATAAAAATTGAAATTTCGCAAACACTATATATAATAAAGTCTGCTTCTTACCTAGGCTTTATTTCTTGCCATTAAAGAGCAGTCATAATCAATAACTGCTCTTTTTAATTTTTTAGTATAAGCTCAATTTTTTTGTTCATACTATACTTAACCCATGAGATAGTTATACTCCTTAATTTCATGGATGTAAATTTCTCACTGCAGTTAGCTTTTGCTAACTGCTTTTTTATTTATAGAACAATTACATAAAATTTGTTTTTGAAAATAGAATTATAAGTAGATTGTTATTGAGGGGAGAATCTTAATTATGAAAAACAATATACATGTTTATGTAGGATTGATTTCATCTATAAGTATCTTTTTACTTTCGCTATTATTTCTATATTTTAATCCGTATAGCGATCAACTATCTAATAAAGACTTTTTCATCACGGTTCTTTTCATGTTATTACTCCCCTCTTTTTGGGCGTTCATTTCAATAGTTAAAAGAGAAAATATTTTGATTTTAATTTGCAGTATTTGGTTATTACCTGGAGGAATCTATTTCGGAATATCTACAATTCCAAGTGTTTGGAATTTATATATTTTATTTCTACTTTTTTATTTTTTGTTTGTTTTTCAAATGAAAACTAAACAAAGTTAATTCAAAATGAATGACTCTCCTGTTTAAAACATGTACAAACATCCGTTATAGCTTGTACTAAAAATTCTAGTTCAAGAGATTCCCGATAACAACTTTTTTTACCAATAATCACCACATATTATACAAACATCTACTTCTATTTAAAAAATAATTCTCTAACAAGTTCTTAAATATAGATTCTCGTATTCTAAAACAGCCTTTGTATAATTTCTTAAATATTTTAGAATGAATTTATATTAGTAGAATTTAATCAATTTATTAACAATGGAAATTACCATTTAGTCTTAACTATTCGACCTATATATAAACTATAGTTTTTCTCTAAAGATAATTTCCATATCTTCATTTTAATATTGCATTTGTATCGCCTTTTGCACATTCTGCACATCATTTTTTAATAGCTGCTTTAAATCATAAGCTGGATAGTAACCACGTTCATACATAAAATTAAAAACCTGTGCGTGTAATTGTATAGCACCATTTATTTGACGGGTTAAAACTTCTCTAAGTCGCGGTGTTGCAGTTTCAGTAATCGCTATTGCATAATTTCGAACAGATGTCTTTGCTAACCCAAGCAAATCTCCAGCGTAAAATCCAGTGTCATCACGATGTTGCGATTGAAATCCAGGAGCATATGGATAAAACTGTACTAACTCTTGTAAATTGTTTTGTATAGCATTTATAGCTTTAATATATAACGATTGAAGTGCTTGATCTGGTACATTTCTAACTGATTTTTTTAATTTAATTAAACCATTCGCTTGGAATGCTACTAATTCATGTAAATCCAATGTTTCATGCCAAGCTAATTGATTAGGATAAGACATAGATGTTCCTCCTTAATATGCATTCATTCTACATTATGCAAAAAAATTCAAAAAGGGCCTATACTATATGAATTCATTTCAATCTAATTTATCATTTCTTTCCATTCTTCTATGTTAATCACAATAAAATAGACCTAATTCCTCTTCCCTACTTTTTTATATCCTTAATTTTGATTTTCAAAATGACTTCTTCGCCTTTACAATCTATAAATTTAATTTTTTCTTCTTTAAAAATCCACATCATAATACATCCTTTCTTATTTCGTTATAAACCATACTAGTTAGAAAATATAAATGTGAACATTGTACCTACATATTTTTTCAAATTTTATAGTTACTTAAATTTATACATTATTAGATATTAAAGTAACTCGTTGCAGGGGTTACCCATTAAATTATTTCATTTTAATAAATCGAAAAATAATTATTCTTGCTGTGTTAGTCACCCATTCCTAAGTAATTAATAGGCTATATATTATGACTTAGGAGGGATAAAAAGATGACTATACTTTATGATAAAGACTCTTTACAAAAAATTTTTACTACCCTTCCACATTGGCAACAAGAAGCTTTTCGTTCTTTCAAATTGAAAATGACAGATAAAAATAAACCTTTCCCTTGTATACCAGCCCAACACGGTTTTACAGCCAATCACCTCAGATACGGATTCATTGGTGATCCTAGAGATATGAGTACTAGTGCGGATTTTGCTGCATTACTTAAAGAATATACTGAATGTTCTAGAGAAACAGGTCAATATGCCTCATTTATTGTTTTTATTCATACACCAATAGATTTAGAGCGAGAAACTACAGTTGAAGATTTTGAACATATTTATTGGTCTCTCCTTAATACAACTAGCCGTTTGGACGAGATGGAATGGCCTACACACATTCCAAATGACCCTATGGAAAACACTTGGGAATTTTGCTTTCATAATGAATCATATTTTGTTTACTGCGCTACACCCGCCCATGTCAATAGACAAAGTAGACATTTTTCATGTATGATGCTCGCTTTAACCCCTAGATGGGTTTTACAGGGGATTATGAGCTCTGAGAAACGCAGTAGAAAACTAAAAAACTTAATACGTCAACGTCTAGCCGCTTATGATAAAGCTCCTATTCATCCTTCTCTCAAAGATTATGGTCAAAAAGATAATTATGAATGGCAGCAATATTTTTTACGTGATGATGAGACAATTCCAACAAAGTGTCCATTTTCTCGAATAATAAAATACTTGCATAAAAATAAGTAATCCCCTCTGCTTTTTATTATTTAGTTGTACAAACTTTAACCACTGAATAGATTTAATATAGATCAAATTTAGTGGGAGGAGCATGTTATACGTGGGAATATTTTTAAGTTATGTTTTCTTGGGTTTATCATTATCTGCTCCAATGGGGCCTATAAATGCTGCACAGTTAGAAAAGGGTATTAGAAGTGGCTTTTTTCACGCTTGGATTCTCGGCATAGGAGCCTTACTTGCAGATGTTATCTACATGGCACTTATTTATTTAGGTGTAATTCATTTCCTTGAAAAAGATATTATAAAACTTTTCTTATGGTCTTTCGGAGCTTTTGTTTTAATCTATACAGGCATCGAAAGTTTAAAAAACGCGAATCAAATTAGCATTAGTAATACTAGAAATGACGATTCAATTATTAAAAGCTTCTTTTCTGGTTTCTTTATGTCTTTATCTAATCCATTAACAATCCTATTTTGGCTTGGCATTTTCGGCTCGATATTAGCAAAAGCCGCTTCTTCTTATAATAAAGAGCAGCTTTTGTTATATAGCTTAGGGATTATTTTAGGTATTTTTATATGGGATATTACGATGGCAAGTACATCTAGTATGTTTCGTAAAATTTTGAATGCTCGTATATTGTCTCTTATAACGGTAGTATCTGGCGTATCACTTATTATTTATGGATTATATTTTGGTTTTCAAACTTACCAAATTATTTTCCGATAACTTCTATTATTTATTTCTGACATACTATTCCTATTGTGAAAAGAAAGATACTTCATATAGTTGTATTTCTTTTTCTTGAGATAAAATGAACAATTATAGTAACAAGAATAACTATTCCTAAAAACAACAAACTCACTAGGAAACCGAAACGGGTTGTTTTTTGCAATAATGTTCCACTAACAGCTAATGCAATCATAATAAGACCAATAATACTTTTTATCTGCATCCAACCTTTGGGATTCATTAATTTCCAAAATGAAAGAAGAATTAAACTCCATGTATATAACAACATTAATCCAGCTGCAGTTGTTACATATTCATATATATTTTTGGGTAGGAATAAAGCACTAAGGATAGAAGCACCAAGTCCAATTATAATAAGAATTAAGGCTGGAAAAGAGATGTTTTTTTTATTTTTTTTAGCAAACATTGCAGGTGCATCTCCCTCTTCAGCTAAATTCATTAATACACTTGTCACTGCAAATAATGAACCAACTAATGTTGAAAAACCCGCTAAAATTAATACCACATTTAAAATAAATGGCACGTACGGCAAATTATAATCTTGTAATGCTATTACAAAAGGACTTTCTTTCGTATTAAACTGGTTTAATGGAACCATCATAATTGCCAACCCTAAAGAGACTACGTAAATAATCGTTAAAATCATTAACATTACTCTTCCTGATTTCTTTGCATCTTTAGGGTCTTTAAGCCTTATTGTCATTAACCCCATAATTTCAATTCCTCCAAATGCATAAAATGCATAAATTAGAGAGGACCATGTGCCTTTTAATCCATTTGGAAACCAATCTTTAAAATTCCGCGGAATTTGTGCTTTATATAAACCACCCTTTATAAATCCTAAAATAACCAAAATAGCAATTACAATAAACCCCATAATAGCAGCAATCTTTATAATAGCCATCCATTTCTCTAAACGTTCGAATATTTTTACCCCTATAAAAATAATTAATATAGCCGCTACTCCATATATAGTAGCAAATATCCATAATGGTATTTTAGGAAACCAGTAGCGTGAAAAGATTCCTAACGCACTTAACTGGCTACCCATAATAAGCAGTTCAGAACACCAATATGTCCATCCATGACTAAAACCCGCCCAATTTCCAAAAGCTTTTCTTGAATAAATGCGAAAAGATCCTTTTTGTGGATCTTCTACAGCCATTTTTGCCAATGCCTCAAATACAATATATGTAGTGAATCCAGTTAAAATAAGAATAAGAATAATTGAAGAACCACCTATTTTAATTCCTATACTAGATCCTAAAAAAAAGCCCGTCCCTATCGTACAACCAATCCCAATAAGTGAGAGTTGCCACCATTTTAAATCTTTTTTTTCTTTCGTTTCATTATTAACATCATGACAGGTCATATTACTATTCTCCTTTATTCATTTCGAGAATGTCCCTCATGATTACTTAAATACTTCTCAGCAAGCTTTTCAACAACATCAACGACATCATGAGCCTTTATTTTATGGTTTGCTACTCTTTCACTTCCTACAGAAATCTCAACTGTAAATAACGCTTCATATTTCATTTTTTCTGCCCCTTTCGCATCAAATATAACCTCTTATCTTTTATTTCACAAAAATTAATTATGTATTTAAAACCTCGAGAGTATAAAATTTAAACAAATAAATTCGAGTTATAGTTGTAAATCTAAAAAAATTCTAACGCTACTAAGCTTATTTACTAAAAAAATGTATGAGAAAGGAGAGACAGCATGCCTCTCCTCTATATCCATTTCGTATATAAAATTAACGAGTAACGCCACCGCCAAGTTGTTGCTCAGCTAATGATACAAGACGTTTTGTAATTTCACCACCAACAGATCCGTTTGCACGAGCTGTTGCATCTGCACCAAGTTGCACTCCAAATTCTTGAGCAATTTCATATTTCATTTGATCAAGAGCTTGTTCAGCGCCACGTACTAATAATTGGTTGCTGCTTCCACTGTTATTGTTTGACATGTTAATTCACCTCCTTCTTTCTTTAATATGTTAAATTACATGATAAAATATATAGTTAATTAATTGGTAATTACGACCACGAATTCAAAGGTATAATTGATGCTCTTTAAGCCCAAAATAATAGTGTATAGGAGAACGAAATATAACATACGTGCCATGGGATATCATAAATAGACCTCCATTACAATATAAAACGGGTTACGCTATATAAAAGCATAACCCGTTTTTAATGGAATGTTTTATTCAATATACTTTTAAATAGTGGAGGAAAAAAGATGAAACATATTGTTGCTTTATTAATTAAGTACACAGCGATAACTGCAGTATTGCTAATCATTCTCAGTATCTTTCAAGGCATTTCAATTCCTAAAGTATTATTAATTTCTCTTTTCCTTACGGGAACTGCCTATTTAATCGGAGATCTCTTCATTTTACCTAAATACGGAAATGCGATTGCTACAATGGCAGATTTCGGTTTAAGCTTCTTTGGAATTTGGTTATTAACATCCTTGTTTACTAATTTAGATGCTACTCATAATATTGGATTTTCTTCATTTTTAGCTGCTTTAATTATTGGCGGAATAGAAGTTTTCTTCCATATTTATATGCAGAAGTTAGTACTGCGTAATGACAATGAATTAAGAGAACATAATCATATTCACCATGATAAATACGCTATGGAGATATCAGATGAATATATGGATTCTTCCATAATAAATAAGTCCAAGCTTGAGGATACACCTAAAAAATAAAAAAGTGGCCAACGCCACTTTTTTATTTTTGTTTATTACGCTTGGTCAGAATTTCTTACATGTAATGGAGGTGGAACTACCCATCCCTTTTTCTTACTTAAACGTAGCAGAGTTACACCTGCCTGCGCTTTTTTCATATGAAATTGTCCGAATAGCATACCTACATCTTCTCGAAGACATTTTCCCATTACTTGACTACATGTCACAAGTCCAGCTGCTAATCCTGTAGAAACAGCTGCAGCAATTTCAACATCATTAATACGCGCTCCCGGAGGAATGTCTTCAATAGATGCAACTGGACGTTCTGGAGGCGCTGGCGGTAAAGCGACCCCATTAATCTTTAAAAGAGCTTTTAATTCTTCTATTTCCGAATTCATATCATTTTCAATTAAGCCTTCTAAAAACTTCTTCAAATCTTCATCACCTGTGTGATTCATAAACACTTGATGGCTTGCAATTGCACCCTGTGCAGCAAGAAGATAACTCCAAATGTCAAATACTTCTCCGTAATGTAAAGGTTCATTTTGAGGATTTCCACTTAATATACCCATTTTTAAATTCCTACCTTTCGAAAATATCATAATAAATATTGATTTCAATATTGAAATCAAATTTTTAAGTATGCTTTTTCCTGCAAAAGATTTTCTACTATGCATGGAAAACACCTTTCCAACACTGCGTGTTTATTGTTTAGGAAAGTAGTTTACAAATTAAATACTCAAAGATTATGAAAGAAGATTATCAATAATCTTTGAGTGAGAATCTGTTTAATATAAGGTTTTTTATTTTTATGAATACACAAAAGAAATTGATTTACATATTTGCTATATTTTAAGCTAATTTACTTAGCGGTTAGCTCTACCACCAAGTTGTTGTTCTGCCATTGCTACTAAACGTTTTGTAATTTCACCACCAACAGATCCGTTTGAACGAGCTGTTGTATCTGCACCAAGTTGTACACCAAACTCTTGTGCAATTTCATATTTCATTTGATCAAGAGCTTGTTCAGCGCCTCGAACTAATACTTCATTACGACTTCCACTATTATTTTTTCCCATATTGTTTCACCTCCGATGTTTTTAATATGCTACAAATTATGAAATAATAATTATCCTTTTTATGGAAATTAGATTATGAATAAAAATTGATTTTTTTCTTAAAGTAGGGCAAAACATATAAGAAAGAATAACTGATATAACATACTTTCATAACAACACTATGTATACTTTCTAATTCCCTTCAGTAAATAAAAGAAGGATTTCTATTTCACCAAGAGATTAAATAAAATTATGTTTTGAGACATAATTCAAAAGGAGATATGAGATGAAAGCTGTAACCTATCAAGGACCAAACCAAGTACAGGTTAAACAAGTGGATGATGCAAAATTAGAGAAAAAAGATGATATTATTGTAAAAATTACTTCAACCGCTATTTGCGGTTCTGATTTACATCTATATCAAGGCAACATGCCCTTACCTCAAGGATACATTATCGGCCATGAACCAATGGGAATCGTTGAAGAAGTCGGGCCAGATGTCACTAAAGTGAAAAAAGGCGATCGTGTTGTCATCCCCTTCAACGTTTCTTGTGGACATTGTTTCTATTGCCAACATGAAATGGAAAGTCAATGTGATAACTCAAACCCTCATTACGATTCTGGTGGATACTTTGGTTACACAGAGAAATTTGGTAATCATCCAGGAGGACAAGCAGAATATTTAAAAGTTCCATTTGGTAATTTTACTCCATTTGTTATACCGGAATCATGCGAACTTGAAGATGAATCCCTACTATTTCTATCAGATGTTTTACCAACAGCCTATTGGAGTGTAATAAACGCAGGCGTTAAGCCAGGTGATACTGTTATCGTCCTTGGTTGTGGACCTGTTGGATTAATGACACAAAAATTCGCTTGGATGCAAGGTGCTAAACGTGTAATTGCAGTGGATTACTTAGATTATCGGATGAATTATGCAAAAAAGATTAACAATGTTGAGGTATTTGAGTTTACAAAATTTCCAGATATGGGAGAACATTTAAAGGAAATTACACATGGCGGTGCCGATGTAGTCATTGATTGCGTGGGAATGGATGGAAAAAAATCGCCTCTAGAATTTCTGGAACAAAAATTGAAACTACAAGGCGGAACTCTCGGCCCTATTCAAATCGCTACGAAAGCCGTAAGGAAATATGGAACGGTTCAAATGACTGGCGTTTATGGTGGCAATTATAATGCATTTCCACTCGGGGCATTTTGGGTTAGAAATATTAATCTTAAAATGGGACAAGCACCTGTCATTCATTTTATGCCGGAACTATTTGAAAAAATAACAAATAAAGAATTTGATCCAAAAGAGATTATTACACACAAAATCCCCCTTGAAGAAGCGAGCTACGGTTATCAAATTTTTAATAATCGTGAAGATGATTGTATAAAAGTCATTCTGAAGCCTTGAAGCTACAATTCATTATTCTTAATGAAAAGATAAGATTACATTTCGTAATCTTATCTTTTTTTATTAAATGCTAAGTATCTATCCCCTATTTTCATCTCACATCTAAAATAGTTATTTTCAAAAACTTTGCATTTTGAGGTAATAAATAATTGGTAAAAACATGAATTAAAGTATTAAGTAACCAAATAGCGGACACGATAACAATGTTAACTAACTTAAAAGAGGTGTACTTCATGTTTTATTATAAAGAAGAACTGATTAATATTATCAAGCCAGACAAGCCAGATCCAGCTGCCGCAAAAGTTTTACAAGAAATATTAGGTGGGCATTATGGCGAAATGCGTACAATGATGCAATACTTCTTCCAAAGCTCAAATTTTAGAGGGAAAGAGAAGCAATATCGTGATTTACTTCGAGGTGTTTTTTTAGAAGAAATAAGCCATGTAGAACTTGTACAACATACAATTAATCAACTATTAACTGGATCTGGTGAACCTACACCAGGAAATGCAGGTGTTGACACAGCACCACTTGATGAAGCGGTTAAACATGCCAATCCTCATCACTTTATTGTAGGTGCTCAAAGTTCATTGCCCGTTGATGCAGCTGGCAACCCATGGAATGGATCTTGGGTATATAGCCATGGGAATTTAATTAGCGATTTATTAGATAACGTAGTACTTGAATCTACAGGTGTACTTCAAAAAACTAGAATTTATGAAATGAGTTCCAATCAAACTTTTAGAGAAACACTTGCATTTTTAATTGTACGTGATAATGCACATCAAAATGCTTTCGCAAAGGCTTTAGAGACATTGGGTGTTGAATGGGGGAAACTCTTCCCTGTGCCGAACTATGATATTAATAAATACCCAGAGTGCAGAAAGTATGTAGACATGGGATTCCATAACGCACAATTTAATTTTAGCTTAGATCCAACAAGAATGGGAGAAATATTCCAAGGTGAATCACCAAGTAGAAACAAAGGAACATTAGCAGTAACGGACCCGCCAAAAGGTTTTCCTGTACCAGAACTTCCTGAAATGCCAAATGAGCATAGTCCCGGATTAAAAGATATGGATCTTTAAGATCATTATGGCCAACTATTGATTCATGGTTGGTCATAGTTATTTATAAAGATTCATGTAAACTTGTTGTTAACATGATAAGATGTTTTAATAAATCCTCTTTATTTAAAAGTGATGTTGATTATATTGCTGCTCCTCTTAATTTTGTTTCTATGAACTATTAAACGCCACTGTTACTTACTTATAATCTCCCTACCTCTATTCACATATAAAATCCCTATATTGTAAACAAAGAGGAGGGACTTGTCCCCCCTCTTCTTTTAATTTTTCTTTAAAAGAGTTGCTCCTGCAATCCCTGGGTGTGTCATTTCGAATGGATCTAGAATTAACTCTAAGTCCTCTTGTGACAATACACCATTTTTCACACAAAGTTCTCGAACAGATTGCCCTGTCGCGATTGCTTCTTTCGCAACGCGAGCTGCTGCTTCATAACCGATATGAGGGTTCACGGCTGTAATAATTCCTACACTTTTCTCAACATACTCTTTTAAGCGATCTTCATTCGCTTCAATTCCTTTTAAGCAATTATCTGTAAAGGCACGGAAACCGTTATTCATAATGCTAATCGATTGCAGTAAGTTGAAAACAAGTACTGGTTCCATCACGTTTAATTCTAATTGTCCTGCTTCTGAAGCAAGGCAAATTGTATGATCATTACCTATTACTTGGAACGCAATTTGATTAATAACTTCTGGCATAACAGGGTTTACTTTCCCTGGCATAATAGATGAACCTGGTTGACGAGCTGGTAACATAATTTCTGCTAAACCAACACGTGGACCTGATGCCATTAAGCGAAGGTCATTTGCAATTTTAGACATATTCATCATACATACTTTCAGTGCTGCAGATACTTCAGTATAAGCATCCGTATTTTGCGTCGCATCTACTAAATCTTCTGCACCAACAAGCGGTAATTTACTGATTGCAGCTAAATGTTTTACAACTGCTTCAATGTATTCTGGATCTGCATTTAAGCCTGTACCAACTGCAGTTGCCCCCATATTTACTTCATATAAATGTTGACGCGATTGTTGAATTCGTTTCATATCACGTTCAAGTACGCGAGAGTATGCTTTAAATTCTTGTCCAAGACGGATTGGCACCGCATCTTGTAAATGTGTACGACCCATTTTAATAACATGGTCAAACTGTTCTGCTTTTAATTCAAATACATCATGCATATAACCCATCGTTTGTAATAAGCCTTCTAATGCATTTAACGTTGCGATATGAATCGCCGTTGGGAATGCATCGTTTGTTGATTGCGCCATGTTTACATGACTATTTGGACTAATATAATGATAGTCTCCCTTTTCCATCCCTAATAATTCAAGCGCACGATTGGCAATGACTTCATTTGCATTCATGTTCATTGAAGTACCCGCTCCGCCTTGGATTGGATCTACGATGAAATGATCATGCCATTTTCCATCAAGAATTTCTTGAGCAGCTTCTGCGATCGCGCCGCCCTTGTTCAATTCCAATCTTCCTACATCTGTATTCGCAAGCGCTGCTGCTTTTTTTACAATTGCGAACGCTCTAATTAAACTTTCATGAATTTTATACCCTGTAATCGGGAAATTTTCAACAGCGCGTAAAGTCTGAATTCCGTAATATGCCTCAATAGGTAATTCCTTTCCTCCCAAAAAATCATTCTCCACTCGCACGTTCTTGTTTGTCATTGCCATTTTAATTTCTCCCCCATATTAAATGTAAAACCTAAATAAATCATATGAAGTCATTACCAATCCTTATCAGATTTTATTGTTAAATCGTAGGCTAAAGGCTCTTCAATAATTTTTTTAATCTCTTCTAATTTATTAGTTTTCCCAAGCGCCCACATCAATTTTGCTATGATGGCTTCCGTATTCATATCTCCAGACAATATTACTTGATGTTGCGCCACTTTCCGTCCTACTTCATAGAGAAGTATGTCTTCTCCTTCTTCCAGGCATTGAGTAGTAATCACTACAGCAATCCCCATTTCAGTCAACTCTTGAATTTTCGAAAGCAAGTTCCTTCCTTCAAAAGGTAATCCACCGTTTCCAAAACTTTCAATAATAATCCCTTTATACAAATCTTTTAAACAATCAAATACCTCAGGCTTTGTACCTGGATACAATTTCATAAGAAAAACATCCGTACATAAATTAGTATTTATTGAAAGTTCACTATGTGAGGAAGTTGGCTTCCAATGATATTTCACTTCATCTTCATTTACCTCAGCAACATATGGATAATTCACACTTTCAAATGCATCATAACTTTTTGTTCGCATTTTAACTGCTCTCGTCCCAATAATCACCCTACTATCAAAAACAATAAACACACCGCCAACATCCTCACAGGCAAACCTAAGAGCATCAGCTACATTTTTCTTTGCGTCTGTCTTTTTAAAACTAATAGGTACTTGTGAACCTGTTAAAACAACTGGTTTTCTTAAACCTTGCAGCATATAAGATAACGCAGAAGATGTATAAGCTAACGTATCCGTTCCATGTGTAATCACAAACCCGTCATAGTCATCATAGTGATTAAAAACAGCATTAGCTATTTCTTTCCAGTGCTCAGGTTGCATATTGGTACTATCAATATTCATTAAGATTTTGCAATCTATTTCTAAGTTTCGAGAAGACTTCGAAAAATAATTCAATAATTCCTCAGCGGACAATCCTGGAACAAGCCCCTCATTCCCCTCCACAGATGCAATTGTCCCACCAGTTGCAAGTAATAAAATTTTCTTCATACACAACCCCTCCATAAAATAAACAACGATATATCGTTCGCGTAATGCGTATTTATATTTATCATTATAGAACTTAATTTGAATTAATCAAGATTTTGTATTCAATACGCGTACTTTTTTTCTATTCTTGATTCTTTTTCTATGTTATAATTAATTTAATAAAATTAGATGGGGTATGAGACGAATGCTGGAACGTTTATCTAAATTAAGAAAAAATCAAAAATGGTCCTTACAAGAGACAGCAGATCGACTTGGGATTGCGAAAAGCACCTATGCCGGGTATGAAAATGGTTATAGATTACCTTCATTACAATCTTTATCAAAAATAGCCGATTTATTTGATACATCTGTAGATTATATATTAGGTCGAATTGAACATTCACATCAAAACAAAGATGTAATTGATATTACAAGACTCCTAAACGATCCAGATCCAACACTTTTAATAGATGGAGAAGCACTGTCAACAGAAGAGATAATAGATTTTATTGCTTTTGTGAGAAGTAAACGAGAACTAAGTTCCAAGAGAATAGAAAATATTGAACCAACATGTAAAAGTTGATTCAATAAAAAACGAAGACACTGTACTCTTTAAACTCAGAAATACTTAGACAATTAATTTGCAAACGGTTTATATAATGAATTCTTAGCAGCTGGCCTCACTCGGGGACTTATACTTGGAAACAATCCCATTGGTTATATGATTCAATTATTTTTCATCATTTGTGTAGTGGTAGCAGCTATTTCCGGAGGTTTCACATCCAATAAATCAATTATCATGAAACAAAGATTTCTCGCTATTTTAGCGTTGCTTGCCCTTTTATCTGTCATATAGAACTAAAACTTTTCAATAAAGGAACTCACTTTTGAAGAATACGCCATTCTTTCTGTAAATTTATAAGAAAGAATGGCGTTTTTGTATGTCTATTTCTGTATCGAAAGAATTTGAAAGTATAACAGAATTTAAACAAGAATTAGCAAAGTATATAAAATACTATAATCATGAAAGAATCAAGGAAAAATAAAAGGAAATGAATCCAGTATTGTACTAGGCTCATTCCCTAGAGGCTACTTAATAAACCGACCTTTCTAACTTTCGGGGGCACAGTCTAGTTGAAGTGCTACAAGCAACGAATTTACCACTTTAAAGTTAAGTGTTTAACCTTGAAGTACTTAAATTCTTTTTTCCAGACAAAGCATACATTATATCTTGATGCTTTATTGTCCTCTTATAATTATGTGGTATCGGGAATTTGTTTCGGTGTTCTTTTATTATAATTATGATTACTATAAGTGATAAAGCTACAGGTATAAAAACGATTAACAAAACATCTTAATGTTTATGAAATTCTTTGTTAATCGTTTCTCTTCTCCCTAATCTCCTGCGAGACTATATTTTTTTGTTGAAATTTACCATATCTTATTTGATTTATTCTGTAACACCAGATTGGGTTACTTTTACATCAGCTGTTACACGAAAACGTAAATGTTTATAGGATTCTTCCCATTCTTGACTGTTCCATTTTCTTACGTGAGTTCTACCAAGCTTTCTAAGTCCTATAGGATCTGTGTCTTTTTTAATAAATCTCTTTATCAATGTAGTTGCTTTTTTTTCTATTTCTTTTTCCATAATTTTTTCTAATTTTTTTATTTCTTTAGGATTATCTAGATTTTTTGTTTTTGTAAATTCTTGAATTTCAGCTTTAACTTGAATATGAGCATTTACGAATGGATGCTTACTATTCCCCTCCATCTTATATTTTGTTCTAGCTTTTATATTCTCTATCGTGGCGTAAGTATTTGAGGAACCAGGTAGTTTGAATTGGTATGTACCTTGTTTAAAATTATCTGTCAACAATTTAAATACAAATAAATCTTTAGGGTTTACTTTATCAACCATTTTACATCTTTTAAAAAGTGCTATTCCATCTAACTCCAACACATTACCTTTTTTAGATATTATCGGTAAATATGAATCTCTCGCATCATCATTAAGTTGGTTTAAAAACATAAAAAAATTTGTTTTTGGCTGCGTTCCATTATCCATATTTTGCTCCAGTAAAGAGGATAGATAGGAAGCAATTTCTTTTTCTTCAGAATAATTCCCCTTTAATAGTGATTCCCCTTTTACATTTGTAATTGCTAAATAAATTGCATTTCCTACACTAGGATTTCGGTTCAAAGTCTCTAAAATTTCCTGCATTCCCTTATCAATTATTTTTTCATTAAATATAATAACACGCAATTGCCCCAACTCTAGAGGTCCAGAAGATTTTTCGGATGCTCTTGCAAGAACTTCTCTACCAGTCTGGCCTGATGCTGAATAGATTTTCGTTTCACCTTCCCCGCCTCCTTTATAAGCTGAAATCGCAAAGGTTCCTTTTAGCTTACCTTTTGCTTCGGTATCATATGCCGCAACTTGAACTAAGTCAATGTCATCCACAATTTTCGTTTTAGCACAACCTATTAAGAAGACACTTACTATAAGGAAAAGTATCCATCGCTTCATGTTTATCTCCTTAACTTTATTTTGGCGGTTTGAATTAGCCATAATATAGGTAGGTATACATATATATATACAAAGCCAATTTGACCTGTCCAAGTATTTAATAAGTTAATTTTATTACGGTTATTCAAGAAAAATGATAAAACAAAGATGAACAGGATGATAACTGGCAAAACATATTTTTGCTTTATTCCCAGTGCCTCTTTTATACCACGACTTACTCCCCATAATGTAAAGGAAACATTGGGTAATATAAAAAAAGCCCAAACAGAAACAATAATGTATTCAAACCGCTCTATAAAGGGAAATTGTATAATTTTAATCATGCTTAAATATGCCCATATCGCGCTCGCTAGTTGTTTTTCACTAAAAAACGCAAGAGTTAAAATCATAAGGTATGTGTAGACAATAGTCGTTACTAAATTTGCATAGTGCGCATATTTTTGAGAGGTTCTTGCCTTTTTAATAAATGGGTAGTACAACAATAACATTTCAAATCCAAAAAAACTAAACATATTTCCTTTCATTCCTTTCATGATTTCTAGGAATGAATGCTGTGCAATTGGAAATAAATTCTGAAAATCTGCATACTGCAAAGGATAAAAAAATGTGAAGATTAGAACGCTTGGGATAACGATTCCAAAGAAGCCAATTCCGGCAACTACACGAAATCCTCCAGTCACAATGTAATAACATAGACCCAAAAAAGCCCCTGCTATAATCCAAGATGAAATGGAAGGAAACATCCAAACATGTACTACTTCGATATAAGTATGTAGTGTTGTTGCACCTAACAATACAATATAGGATAAAAAAATGAAGTTGAACAATCCACCAATCCATTTTCCAAGTACGTCTTGATTGATTGCAATGATATCTCCATTACCCTGATTTAAAATCTGATATATAATCCAAATCATAAGATTAACAGATATTCCAAAAAGCAGCGTGCTAATCCACGCATCATTTCCAACTAATTTTGCACTAATCCTTTCAAAACCAAGCATACCAACCCCCATCTGTATAGTAATAATTAAAAAAAACACCATATATGGAGAGACTTGATACTCAATTGGGATCTGTTTCATAATGCTCCTCCCTGTTAATTTCAATCATCAAAATCATTTCGTGATTTAATTTTATTTTTCTCTACCTCTTCTGGATTAAAACGAAAACGCTGTTTAGATCTTGAAAAAATAGGACGTCGAAACATCGCTGAGATCGGCAAACGGATAATGCTGTCTTTCCAATCTGTAGGGCGTGTAGGATAAAAAGGAAACAAATAAGGACGTCTTAATGATTCTGTACGTAATAAACGTGCTAAAAGCAAAGAGCTTGTTAAAACAATTCCTAATAAACCCAACAGGTGTGCAGATATTATAAAAGGAAAACGAATTACTCGAATTGTATTACCAATTCGATATATTGGTGCTGTAAATGAGCTAAGCGCTGAAAGTGCAACAATAATAATAAGTACATTACTTGTAAGACTTGCCTCTACAGATGCCTGTCCAATTACAATACCACCTACTATACCGACAGTTAGACCCACTTTAGTTGGTAAACGTGCCCCCGCTTCTCTCAGTAATTCAATCGTTATTTCTAAAAAAAGCGCTTCAATTAATGGAGGAAAAGGTACTTTACTTCTCGATATGATTAACGTTTCAAGAAGTTCTTTTGGAATAAGCTCGTAATGATATGTTAAGATTGCAACATATAATGGAGTCGTTAAGACAGAAAACATAAAAGCAAAAAGCCTTAATAGACGAAAAAAAGAGGCAATAATCCAAGGCATGGTGTAATCTTCTGTCGTAGAAAAAAAGTCAATTAATGTTGTTGGAAGAGTGATTGCATAAGGTGAGCCATCTACAAAAAGTGCAATTTTCCCTTCTGCCAATACAGCTGCTACACGGTCTGGTCGTTCTGTATTCAAAAATTGAGGAAATATAGAATTCGGGTTGTCTGCAATTAACTGCATCAAATACGTGCTATCCAAAACGTGGTCTGTTTTTATTAGACTCACCCTTTTTATAATTTCTTGTAGATTTTGATCATTTACAATTCCCTCAATATATACAATCGCAACGGTTGTGTTAGATAGAGAGCCTACTTTCAATTCCTTCATTTGTAAATAAGGTGTTGGAAGCTTTCTACGTACTAAATTTAAGTTTACATCTAAATCTTCAACAAACGCGATTTGTGGACCCACGATATTGTATTCAATTTCAGCTTTTGTAATATCTCTTTTTTCTTTCTTTGCCACATTGATTAACAAGCCATTTAATTTATCTGTATCGAACTGAATAAGTATATAGCCGTTTAAAATACTATCCTGAATATCTTCCATTTGATTTGTTATTTTTGAATTTTCAAAGGGTAAGACAGACCGAATATCTTGTAATGAATCGAAGCTCTTCTCTTTTATATAAGTTAAAACCTCTTCATGAAATATATTTACATCGATTAAGGTTCTAAAATATGAAATGACTATAGAGGATTTGTTTGAAGCGATCTCCAACGTTATAAAATCTTTAGATTTTTTTAGTAATTGCATTAATTCCTGCAAAGATTTTATAGAGTGAACAGGTACTTTTTCATGTGGTTTCAATTGATAATACCCTTCCTTTCAAAAAGAACCTATATATAGTTTTTAGAAATTTCTATTTTAAAAATGAGGGATATTTATATGTCAATATGCTCATTAAAAATAATACCTTTTTAACTAACTTAACCAAAATTAGTTAAAAAATGTATTACAAGTAAAAATTTGAAATGTCTCCAAGAAAAATTACAATATTAAAAACATCCTTTCTTTTGGTTCTAAAGAAAGGATGTTTTTATAACAGGCTTTTTCAAGTGTCTATTCTATAGGGTACATTTACCAGTGTTCTTCTCTTTATTATTTCATTAAGTAACATTGGCATTACATTCTGTATGGTTTCTTAAAAAATTTCAGTAAGAGAATATCTTAATTTTGAAGTGTACAAATAGGGAGAGTGACTTCAACTGTAGTCCCCTTATTCATTTCACTCTTAATAAATATCTTTCCCTGATGTGTTTCAATGATTTTATAACAGATCATTAATCCTAAGCCAATCCCCTCTTCTTTAATACTATAAAAAGGTTCTCCGAGGTATGGTATACGTTCTTTTGGAATCCCACACCCTTGATCGATAAAACGAATGCTTACTTGATTATTATCAAGTATATTTATTTGAATCAGAATTTCCCCTCCCATCGGCATAGATTCAATTGCATTTTTTAATATATTAACAAATACTTGTTTTAATTGATTTCCTTCACATGAAATCAATGGAATACCAGGGTTAAGATCGATTCTAAATTTTATATTATGCATCATTGCTTGAGGTTGTAGTAGCATTAAAACTTGATCCATTAGCACACTAATGTTATTAGGTTGCATTTTTACTACTTGTGGTTTGGCTACCGCCATAAATTCAGTTGTTATGCTCTCTATACGCTCAATCTCTGATGATACTATATTAATATAACCCTGATTATTCTCATTTTCCGTTGATTTTAGTAATTGCATGAACCCTTTCATTGCAGTTAATGGATTATTAATCTCATGAGCCATTACAGTCGCTAATTGTCCTACAACAGCAAGTTTTTCAGATTTTCGTAATAATTCTTCTGTTTTTAGCCGTTCAGTGATATCACGAGAAATACTTAGAAAAACTTTTTTACCATTTAAGTTAAAAACACGAACACTAAACTCAGTTGTTATTACTTTTCCTGTTGGAAAAACATACTCATCTTGCAAAGTGAAGGAAGTTTGTCCTTTTTTAATTTTTTCTAATAACCTTACGATTATTTGAGAATCTTGTGGTACTATATTTGAAAATGATAATGAGAGCAACTCTTCTCTACTATATCCAAATCTTCTACACCCAACAGGGTTTACCTCAATAAATCGACTTGGAGCATTATCTTCATTCAGCTCTACTACATATACCGCATCAGTTGCTTGTTCGATTAGTGCACGGTACTTCATTTCACTATCTCTTAATTGCTGGTGTAATCGATGCCGTTCTCTTTCTGCTTGTTTTCTTTCAGAGATGTCTCTACATATTGCTGATAAAGCTATCACATTTCCTCTTACATCTAGTATAGGAGAAACTGTCAGACTGATATCAAGAAGACTCCCATCGCTCCGTTGTCTAACAGTTTCTAATCTAGTAACCACCGATTCTCCTGTTAGAATTTTCTGAATATTTTCAAGTGATTCTTCCATTAAAAAATCTGGTACACAAGGTAATCTCTTACCTATGATTTCTTGTGATGACCACCCAAATATCTTTTCATAAGCTTTATTGGCTTGTAAAATATGCCCTTCTCGATCAGAAATGGTAATAGCATCTAGATTGTGCTTTATAAATGATTCCAATAATTCTTTGGTAGCGCTTAATTCTGATTCTACCTTTTTCCTTTCGGTTATATCAACTGTAGAACCAACAACTTCAATAACTTGTCCATTTCGTTTAATCGGCCTAAGCGCAATAAGAATAATAGTTTTATCATTTGGCCAAGGTAATTCAAATATAATTTCTTTTCCTTCCCATGCCTGAAGATAGTACTTCATCAATTGTGGAACTAAATGTGGAGGAACAATAGAAGCATCAATAGTACGTAAGCTTTTTCCTACCACCTGTTCAGAATAAAATCCGTTTTGATAATAAAACTGTCCATCACATAAAGTGTGTATAAAGTGCTTATCCACTTTTTTAAATTTAAAAATTCCTCCTTGAAGCTCATGTACGGTATCTGCAAGTTCTTGCTTCGATTTTTTTAATTCTCGATTCATTTTAGATAAGTCCTGTGTTAAATAATACAATCTCTGGTAGGCTTCCATAAGAAATAGCCCAATTAAAAGTCCTAACGCTATATATAATAGGCCTCCTGTGTAAAGTAATGTAGTATTAAATAATACGCCAACTAACCACTTTATTCCAATAAAAACAGAAAAATATAACGATGCACTTTTAAAAGGATGTAGTTTTTTAAAATAAGTTTTAAAAGTAGAAAATAGAATCCCCATACCTAAATAAGCAATCACAGGAGGTTCCCAATACCCTCCAGTGTAAAAGATACGCATTAATATTATGCTAATTAGCGTAATCCAACCAGCAATACGACCAAAGTAAATAAAAGATAGAATAAGAGGAACAACTCGAAGATCGTAGGAAAATCCCATGTATGGAAAAGAAAAGAACATTAACGTAACTGCAATAATCCCTCCATAGAGCTTTTCGAAATATCGACTAGAATTAATTGTAAACACTTGAATAAATATTGCTGCGCTAACTAATAAAGAAAAAATAGAAAGGTTGATGAAATAATCTTTAATAATCATGTAATGTCCCTCCTTGCATTAAGTGTATTCGACAAAAAAGCTAAAAATCCTACAAATTGTATAAACAGTTCAAATGCATAAATTTTAAACTAGGATAAAATCTGGAAAAGTAAATAAGGAACACAGCAGATGAGATATTTTAATGAAAAATAGTTCAAAAAAGATAATAGTAACCGTTGACTACTATTATCTTTTTTCTTTAAGTTATCGTAATACGTATGAAACTCTAAGGGACGTGGTATGTCATTTCATCAAACAATGATTATATACTGAGTCATGAATATAGAAATTTCAGCAGTAATTTTTGAAAAATAACATAAAAAACAAAACTATCTTTGAAAATGGAAAAAATCTATATGAATGTCAACTAATCTATGTACAAAAACGTTCACTTAATTTTGCATAAAATCACTCCACTTAGGAAGCTAAGTAGTTCTTCAAGGTCGATAAGAACACCTGTAGATGCTTCAGGATAACTACATAATTGTATGGGTAATGTACTTGAAACCTTTCGGTAAAACCATACACATAATACAACTAACTCCTTGATTCAATATTTACTTTTTTCGCTGAACAAATTCTTTTTCTTGAGCAAAATATTCTAGGATATAAGGAGATTTTTCGATTAACTTGGTGTCTAGTCTATTCTCCAGCTCCAATTACTTCGTTACTTTCAGATTCAGTTCATTATATTTTGTACTTTGTCTTTATACACAACATATTCTTTACCATCCACTACTGCTACTACCGCAAATTCATCATTTGGATTGAATGAAAGCCAATCAGCCCACATGTTAGTATTAGCCCCTCCACTCCACATATTATGAACAGTGTTTTTCGTTAAATTCATAACTTTATAAGACGCATTTGGCGCATTTGTTCCAGTCTTTATTTCAAAAGTGTATGCGTTATGAATTTTTTTATAAAAGTAGAAAACGTTTGATGGACGAAGCTGATTCAAAAAATCCTGTTCTTTTTTCTCTGCGATTTTTATCCCTTCTTGTAAAGTGACAACATCTGTTTTTAATGTTTTCCAACTGTTTTTCGCTGCATTCAAGCTAGGGGTTAAGAATTTATATTTATTTTGATCAGCTTTTTGATCAGCTTTATCAATATGTCCCAGTACACCCGAATATTGAGAATCTAAATCCTCCCATTGCGTAGACATATAAGTAAGAGCAGTGATAGCACTATCAAGCATACTATGCATATCACTAATATTATGAAATGCAACTCCAACTACACGATTCAATGTTATTTTATAATCTACAGTCTGACGCAATTTTGCTAATTCAGGTTCTAGCCAACCTAACTTACCTCTTGCATCACCTATCATGATGCCACCAGCAATCAAGGTTGGAATAAAGGGGATTTTCACCATGTCTAACCCCTTAGATTCTATGTCTTTCTGATATTTTACTTGTCCTAAAAGGTCCTCTAGACGCTTTTGGTCCGCCTCCACATCAGCACCTTGGTTTTTTAAAATCGATTGCAATGTCTCTTTATGACTTCCAAATGTTCTAACATCTTCTCCAATAGCATTTTTTAATTGAATTAATTCTTCTATTAATGCTTTTGCAGACTTTTGATTTTGTTGAATTCCTCCCTGTAAATCTGTAATCCCTTTTTTTAAAGTATCTCCATTTCCAGTATTGATCGCCTCTACTAATGTTTCATAATAATTTTCAAATTTTATATCGTATTCTATAATGCCTGTCAATGTATCTAAAAGCTGTTTTTTTACTTGTGTATTCCATGTAACAGCATGTGCTCTTGCATTCTTTTGATCTTGTACAATTTTACTAGGCAAATCTGCATTTCCATTAATAGTTATTCCTTCAAAACTCACATCTGGATTATTAATTAGCAAATAAGAATATTCATTCATAGCTTTTGCAAATAAACCAGCATCTTGCAAAGCTTTTTTCATCTGTTCTTCATTTGCTGAAAGAGATATATTTTCATTGTTCGTTTGTTCAATTTCAATCGCAAAAGTTTCTAGTGGTATGACTGCATAAGTAGTTGTTATAGTTAAAAACGCTGATACAGCGAGTAGTTTATTAGGGATTTTTTTCATCATTTCGTATTCCTCCTATATAAGGTATAGTTTCAAGTTCTAATCTTATTAAAAAGCGATGTCTTTCAAAATGAGTTCTACATCTTTTATCAGTATCGTTTGAACTTTCTTTAGCAGCCTTCAAATCATAAAGTATTAAAGAAAATGTATATAATCTGCTTCAAATTAACCGATTCTGTTGCAAATTTTAAAAAAGCAATTAAACTACAAGGTTATTTTTTATTCGAATCATACTTATATATAATTGAAAGGCGAAGTCTTTAATGAGACTCCGCCTTTCTGTTATATAAGGATTTATTAATTATCACTTTTCTGTTTAACAGTGTAATCATAGACTTTCTATGTTTTAGTTCACTTTACAACAGAATTAATATTTCCCTATTTTTGTGGAGTAACAGTTTCCACTTTTAATTCCTTTATTCCTTCTTTTAATGTAACAGCATCTGTTCGTAATGTTTTCCAACTGTCTTTAGCCGCATCCAAATTATTCTTTAAGAATTTAAATCTATTTTGTTCAGCTTTTTGAGATGCGGTCTTAATATGTCCAAGTACTCCCGAATATTGAGAATCTAAGTCATGCCACTGCGTGGACATATAAGTAAGAGCGTTAATAGCATCATCAAGCGCCTTGTGCATTTCATTAATATTACTGTAAGCAACTCCAACTACACGATTTAAGGTTACTTTATAATCCACGGTCTGACGTAATTCTGCTAATAAAGGCTCTAACTTACCTAAATTATCCCTTGCTACTCCGACTATAATACCGCCAATTATTGGTAGACCCAAAATAGCACCCTTCATTACATTAAACCCATCAGATTCTAATTGTTTATAATAGTTTACTGATCCTAATACTTCTTCTAGACGCTTTTGATCGGCATCAACATCTGCACCTTGATTTTTTAAAATTGACTGCAAGAGCTCTTTATTACTTCCAAAAGCTCTAACATCATGTCCAATAGAGTCTCTTAATTTAGTTAATTCTTCTATTAGTTGTTGTGCATACTTTTGATTTTGTTGAATTTCACCTCGCAAATCTGTAATCCCTTCTTTTAAAGTTTCTCCATCCCCTGTATTAATCGCTTCTACCATTGTTTCATAATAATTGTAAAATGTTGTATCGTATTCAACAATACCATTCAATGTATCTAAAAGCTGTTTTTTTACTTTCGTATCCCAAGTAACAGCATGTGACCTTGCATTCTTTTGATCTTGTACGATTCTACCAGGTAAATCTACATATCCATTAATGGTAATTCCCTCAAAATTCACATCAGGATTCTTAATTAACATATAAGAATAGGCATTCATAGATTTTGCAAATAATCCAGCCTTTTGCAAGGTCTCTTTCATTCTCGCTTCATTTGCAGAAAGAGCCGTATCTCCATTGTTCGTTTGTTCAATTTCACTTGCAAAAGTTGTTACTGGTGAAACTACATTAGCAGTTGTAATAGTTAATAGCGTCGATACAGCGAGTAATTTATAAGGGATTTTTTTTATCATTTCATTTTCCTCCAATTTAGGTTTTATATTTCAGTTCTACTCCTGTTTAAAAGCAATATCTTTTGAAATGAATTCTGCATCTTTATGAATATCATTCCAACTTTCTTTAGCGGCTTTTAAATCATCTGGTATTAAAGAGAATTTGTGGTCTTGCATAGAATCGATATTATCCAGTAAATCTGTATAATTTGCGCCCATTGTATTCCATTGCTTTTGAATATTTGTTAGAGACAATATCGCTTGATCTACAGTCTGATATAAATATGCCAATGTTTCTTTCGCGTTAGTAAGCGAAAGAACTGCTTGATTAGCACGATCTGCTTTCATACTTAATTCTCCGATTTTGTTAGAAATTTCATTATAGGAGTCCATATGCTTAGATGCTGTGACACCAGCCGCTGTTCCTAAACCAATACCAGCTGCACCAAGAGCCGAGAGTCCACCAACAACAGCCGGTGTTGCTGTACCGCCAGTTACAACAATAACGACCGCTCCTCCAATAGCTGCAATAACTAAAATAGCTGCTCCCAATCCACCACCAATTGACCATGCTAATACATCATCAAAATGTTTTTTCTGAGTAGAACGAAGTTGCTCAATTTCAGCTTGAAGTTGTGGAATCGTTGCCTGTTGACCTGCTAATATTGCAGTTAATCCACCTTTCCCATCTGGACCACCAACATTATTTTTAAAATCTGTAGAATTTTGATATAGTTTCCCTTTGAAGTCTTGTAGCATCTTAATCACATCTGTAACTTCTTTTGAATTTGTATTGATTGTAGTAATTAAATCATTTATACCCTCTTTTAGACCTGCCTTATCTTTCTTTTGTACAGTTTCTACTAATGTGTCGTAATAATTTTGAAATTGTTCATCGTAATTTACAATATTACGAGCAGTTTTTTGAATCTGTGGCTTCGCTGTATCTAACCAGTAATTCGCATTGATTCGTGACAGCTCTTGATTAAGGTGAATATTTTTGAGCAACTCTCCCCCCTCTGAGCCTAAATCGATATTAGATAAATTTACATTTGGTTGCTTAATCATTGTTTTTGCGTATAAATCCATTACTAGAATATGAGACCCTGTTTCAGCTAATGCTTTCTTCAGTCCTTCGGGGCCTAATGCATAATTGCCTACTTTTTGTTCTTGAGCGGTCGTTTCTTGTGCAAATGCATGAATAGTGTTACCGGTAGTAGCAGTTATAACAGTTGCTAATGTAGCTAAAGTTAGTACTTTGAATGGAAATTTTTTCATGACTATTCTCCTTCTTTCGCTAAATGCTTATAATCTTTATGAATTCCTAAAAAACGCAATATCAAAATTTATATACTTGCTCTTCAAGGTAACTTATTACATTTTTTAATTGTCTTAATGTATCTTTTTGAGACTGCTCGTTAGTTGTATCAACATTAGTAGATAATTTTGTAATGCTATTTTTTATTAGATTTAAATCTTCTTTATAGCGCTTTAGTAGATCAAGTTCTACATCTACTTGATTTGCAAACGTATGCAAATCATTTTGTGTAAGAAGAAGCATTGATTTTTGTAAATCAGCTATTGATAATTTCGTTGTTAAATCATATATTTTTTGATTTTGTTTCTCTAAATCATCTAAATATGCTCGCTGCTCTGCTGTTAATTTATTTACTTCAGCAAAAACGCCAAATGTTTTCTTAATCTTTTCGGTATCAATGACCTTCATCAGGTCATACTCTTGTGTTTTTGCTGCGGCTGCGGCTGCTATTTCACCTTGTTTGCTTTTCTCAATTGCTTCACGAGCTGCTTTTTTTGCTGATTCAATCTCTAGAGCCGTTTTACCTTGCTCTGTTGCTTCTTGCACTGCTTTTTTCTCAGCTTCTAGAATAGAGTTGTTAATTTCTTTTCCTTTGTTATACGCTGCCACCCCTGCTTGCGCAGCTGGTTCAATAATTTCTTTTGAAAGACTATAAACTTCTTTGAATATAGCAAATCCCTGTTCATTTAAAGCCCCTGGTATTAATGCAATTTGCTGTAAATCATTTTGAATTGCTTTTTTGGTATTTAATATTTCATTTTTTAACTGGTCTATTTTTCCTGTTCCATCTGTACTTAGTATGCCTTGCGCAGTTGCCACATTGGTATCAAAATCTTTTAATTTTTTATCAAGCTGTAATTTAAGATCTGTTAATTCATTGATTTGCCGTTGCATATTTTCTTGATTCGTCATAGCCATTTCTTGAAGTACTTCAAGTCTATCCGAAAACCCTTCTCTATCTTCTTTATTGTCTACAAACGATTTTAATGTCGGGTAATAGCTATTAAATTTTGTTACAAATCCTTTACTTTTTGAATTTAATAGAATTAACTGTGGATAGAGTTCCGATGACCATTCCTTCATATCTTGTTTGATTAGGAATTGATTGGTATTTAAAGCTGGGACTTCCTCTAACTGTACATTAGGACTCATTAAAGATTGATCAATATACGTTTGGATTAATTTAGATTGCGCACCTAATTTTCGTAATGAAGAGGAAATATCCATGCCTTCCTGTTGAGTTTCCGCTTGAACGATTGGTGTTGCGAGAGTATTGATAGGAATAGTTGCTCCAGTTACAATGGATGTTATTAAAAATCCTGTCATTATTTTAGTTTTCATTCCGTACACTCCTTTACCATTGTTTTTATAACTTAATTCATATAACTTGTACGACCGCTCTCGTTGTAAACTGGATAAGAAGGAGAAATCTTTCAGATACGTTAATATCGTTGTTTTTTACTTCTAATAGGATGTAAGGATTTTATTTATCTCTCATTTCGATACTCTATTTTTTTAAATATAAATAACAAAAATTTATTAACTATATTTGAATCAGGCACCCTATGAGTAGTAAATTATTAATTCTTTCCTAAAGTTGCGGTTTAACTTACAGAATCGTGAGGATCAATAAACTAATGCTTACAGTTAATCTTGTCATAACATTGTTTAATTTTAATTTAATAATATTACTCTTAGTTTTATTAGCAAACTCCTTACTAGACTACAAAAGGTGGAATTATGCTGTACATCGCTTATACTTTTATTGCGGAATAACTTTACTTTTGTTATGCAGAAACTTAGAACACGTTTATTACAAATTTGATTCTTGACCTCTTGTGGATAAATTTACTATTTAGAAAATTATTAACAACATAATGTTACTTACAACTTCACTATAATTCCTATTAGCGTAACCTTCTCCTTTCTGTCTGGTCATACCAGTTATGTTGTTCATTAAAACATTAAATTTTTAATGCGTAAATAGAAAAATTTTGTCGATTACGATCGATAATTTACTGTTAAATAAAAATATGAACCGAAAAAAATTATATAAATATAGTTATCCGTAAATTTCATTTCTGTAATTGTAATGATTACAAATTAATGTGTATACGGTTAAAAATAACTATTTTAGCTCAACCAAGAAATTTTATTTTAGAAAAAATACTTATAGAATAATATAATAGGTCTTTTTATACTTTTTTACCTTTATTTAGTTATGTATAATTGCATAAAATGTAGATATATTTAGTAATATATGTTATATTGTTGATTTTTTCACAAAACATCCTAATATCATTATTAACAAATATTCAGTATGAAGATATTAGTCTATAAACTTATCATCGTTATAAACATAGGTTTTAAATTACAAAAAAGCTGCAAAGCTTACTTGAAACACTTTGCAGCCTTCTGTCTTTTTGTTTTCTTTAGCAAAATAATGGTTAGTGTATTTTCATTTTTTGGGATACTTATACCCATGTTTAAGTCTTTACATTGAAGACAGCAGATAACAAGCTTATATTACTGTATATTTTTCACGGTACTGCCTAGGAGTCATACTAGTGATTTTTTTGAAAACTCTTATAAAATAACTTTGGTCATTAAAGTTAAGCCACGCACAGATATCTGATAACGAATAAGTAGTGAGTGTTAATAATTTTTTTGCTTCTTCCACTCTTTCCCTTTGAATATATTCGCTTAAAGTAATTCCCATTTCTTTTTTAAATAGTTTAGACAGATAAGTAGGCGTAATTTCTAAATGATTAGCAAGTTCATTCAGAGATATTCCATCGTAAACATTTTTATTAATATGTTTTATACATGTAGTAACCGCGTAAGAATACTTTTTTGCATTGTATTCTTTCACACGATCTGCAAAGGTACGTAAAGCGTCCCCTGACAATCGCTTTACAGATTCTACATTATCTAATTGTTCTAGGGTTTGTATATATAAAATACTATGGGCAAAAGCAATATCTGGTGGCAGGTTTCCTTCTATTGCATATCGAGTGGCTAAGGTAATCGCAATAATTCCAAGGTTTTTTTGATTCCTGAGCGGATCCTCTATTAGCATAAGTTCAACATCTTCTTGCGAAACCGCATACATATACTGTATTAACTTTTTTTTATTCCCTTCTTTAATAGTCGAAAAGAAATCATTTACTAATGCCATATTGTGCGTTTTAGGTTTGTTTTGTCGGCGTTTTAAAATATATAAATCAGGTTTCACATTTTTATTAGGAATTTCCTCTAGTACTTTATTTTTTTCCAAGACAATATCTACATCTAACTTTTCATTGAAAATCATGTAATGTAATAAAATTCCCATATCAATTAATGTAGTTTTTTTAATCTCAGATAAACACTGATAATAGGCAAGTCTTTCTTGAATGTTATCATTTGATTTAAATTCTTTCTGAAATTTTATGATCATATCATCTGAATCTTTTGGATGTATAGTAGGACCGATTATGATAGTCCCTTTAATATCATCATGATTTTCTATATGAATTAGAACAAAATTTTCAAGATAGTTGTTACTTCGGAAAAGTGGCAAGTTAAAGGGATCGTTTTCTTGATAAATATCAGTAAGATGTTCTTCTTTTGAAGAATAAAAAGGACTACAAACATTATCAGATGTAGAATGATATAAAATTTTTCTGTCTGCAGATAAAATATGTACAGGGGCATTAAATGCTTTATGTGCAAGATCACACAAGTGTTGTATATCGATAGAAGTATTCATTACATTCTCCTTTATAGATCCATAAAATATATTCTGTTATATATAATTCACGACAAATAATACTATAAAATATCAAATTAGTACAATTCACAACAAAATATTACTATATCTTTTTTATAAAAATCATATATTATTTAATTGTAGTTAGCATCTAAATATCAAAGTACAGAGTAGATAAGTAAATGAAATACACTAAGTTCTTTTCTTAATTCTACAAGATATAATTATTGAACTTGAGAAAACAGTGAAGTACTACAAAATACAGTGGTAGTCAATGCGAGGACCAAGCTGGAAAAAGATTTAAAATACAGCGAAAGTAACAGGAGATACTGTACCACCGCAAGAAACAACAGTCAAAGTTCCAATTCAATCACTTATACAAATTGAATTCAAAAAAATAAATACTGCTAATTTAAATATGAAACTGAAAAACTATTTTGCTCCAAATTTTAGAAAAAGATAATAAAGAAGTTGTGAAATTGGAAACAGATGAAAGCGATACGGCTATTTTTGAAGCACTATGCTTTGAAAAGTACAAGGTGGAGGAAATTCAAGTACTCAATTAAATATTTAATTGAGAGAAAGGTCTTTTCATCAACTAAAAATAAAAAACGAATGGAATATTCAAAAACATGACACTATATTACTGGTCGTAACAATAGTTTTACTTTCCACAAAAGAGGAAAATATATAGACTTTACAAATACTAAAAATAGCAAACTAGATAGTTTTATTACCGCATCACATAAAGTGAAACTTTAATCAGTGGGGGTTTTGTTCATCCCCACTGATTATTAGCCCACACCAATCGGGCTTTTACGGGCAGCCCGCCCCCCACCTAACTTCTTTGCTTCCGCTGAATTTTGAGGTGGGGGTCTTACTGCCTGGCAAATAGCGAGATAAACTTATTATTAATTTCCAAATACAATAGTTGTTAATCAACAAAAAACTTCAATAACCAAGATGCACAGTAAATTGACCTCAAAACAATTCTTACTACAATATCAGGTTTTGCTTATTCTATAAAAAAAGAAATATCACTAAAAAACTATTCCTTTATATCGATTTAGACATAAAACATTTTATTATATCGGCTTAAGTATTATGAAATTAAAATTGCAAATAACACCAAAACTCTTTTAAACACTCATACATCGTTCGTATCGGGTTTATTATCTTTTGATACCTATGTCATTAACACAAATAAAAAAGTTTATTACAAAGGAATCTGAGAGGTTTTTTCAATTTCGAAATTTATTTTTTTGTAAATTAAAGGAAAAATAATCCATATATATATACGGATTATTTTCTTAGTGTAGTCTGTATTGACCTGTTAACTGTTTTTCAGCCATTCAAACTAAGCGTTTTGTAATCTCTCCACCGATCCGAACCATTTGCAGATGATGTAATGTATCAGGTCCCAGTGTGACCCCTAGTTCAAAAGCACTTTCATACTTCATTTGCTCAATAGTACTTGTAGTAGCAGAAATAAGAATTTCATTTGTATTACTTTCGTATCTTTGAATATTTATAAATAACATGTACCTAATTATGCTATTTACGCATGAATAACCCAATTTATTCCAGTATTTTTATAGGAACCCTTTCCCTCCCCTTATTTCACCAATTAAATTTGAAACACAAATGTACATTGCATTTCAATATAACAATAAAAGCTACAAAAGCAACGAGTTTACTATTTTAAAGTTAAGTGTTTAACCTTTAAGTACTTAAATTCTTTTTTCCAGATAAAGCATACATTATATCTTGATGTTTTATTGTCCTCTTATAATTATGTGGTATCGGGAATTTATTTCGGTGTTCTTTTATTATAATTAAAGTTTGAAGTTCTATGCTCAATACTTTTGCGAGGACATGATAGTTATATCCATTATTTAACAGAGAAATTATGTCATAAAACATAGTTTTTCCACCCACTAATTTTACTAATTTATTCTTTAACTCATCCCTTTTTTCTTTAGCTTCATCAATTTCTAACAACATAGATTTTTTATTTGTCTGCTTAATGTATTGAGTATACAACTCTGGGAATTCTTTTTGTACTTCTTTGTTTAATACTGGTTTATATTTAATCATGTAAGTAACTTGTAACAATGAGCGTTTTAACAAACTATCTTCAATGAGATACGCTACTTTATTAAATAAATGTACATATTCCTCAATATTGGAATAACTATTAAAATGAGCTAATACTCTACTTTTTATACTAAAAGCCTTGCCTACATAAATAATATTGTCATTATAGTCTTTAATGAAATAAATACCACTGTCAGATTTTTTTAATTTATTATCCAATTCTTCTATACTCATAAAATGCAATTCACTCATACTTCTCTCTCCTTAGCAGTTTTAAATCGTAAAAAACAAGCAAGGTTTCTAAAAAAGTACTTAGCTGCCCTAGCATCTCTTATTTTATCTCTTGCTAAATGTCAAAAAACTGTTTCTATGTTACTCAACTATCAATATGATTATTAATAAAATTTTCGATCGTTATTATCTCGCAATTTTATCATGTAATTTCGAGGTCGTTTCCTCATTTAAATTACTGTGTTTTATCGAATAAAGGAAATATACTACTACCCCAATAGTAATCCAAATACTAAAGTACACCCATGTCCTTAACGGTAAATTTAGCATTAAAAACACACAGCATACAATTGCAACGCATGGTAATACAGGTACAAAAGGTACCATAAATCCACGTTTTAAATTTGGGTGTGATTTACGAAGGATAATAACTGATAGACAAACTAACGCAAACGTCACCAAACTACCGATATTAACTAAATTAACTAATTCTTTCAAATCAATAAACCCAGCTATTATAGAGCTCCCTATTCCTGCCAATCCAGTTATAAAAGTCGGTGCTCCAGTTTTCTTATTAACTTTCGCAAATGATTTTGGTAACAATCCATCACGACTCATTGCAAAGAATACTCGTGTTGCCGCATACATATTGGAAAAAATAACAGCCATAAGGCCAATTACAGCACCTGCAGCAATTGCACCAGCGACTTTTCCTTGTCCTACAACTTCCATTACATACGCCATTGCCTCAGGAACATTTAATTCTTTATAGGAAACCATTCCTGTCATAACAAGGCATACCATAACATAAATAATTGTACATATGATTAATGATGCAATAATACCGATTGGAAGATTACGTTTCGGATCTTTTACTTCTTCTGCTGAAGTTGCTAATATATCAAAACCCGTAAAAGCGAATAAAATAGCTGCTCCACCCGTAAAAACTCCACTTAAACCGTATGGTGCAATTGGTATCCAGTTCATTGGTTTTACATAGAATATACCAACCGTAATAAACAACAAAATCATTCCAATTTTAATCAATACCATTGTATTATTGATTCGTTTGCTTTCCCTCGTACCACGAGATAACATCCATGCTAATATCAATGTAATAATTACTGCTGGTAGATTCACAATACCACCATGCGAAGGAATCGTTACTAGAGCTTTAGGTATCTCTAATCCAAATCCCTTTATTAAATTGTAGAAATAGCCTGTCCATCCAGCAGCGACAGCTGCTGTTGCCACGATATATATTAACAGCAATGACCAACCTACTAGATGAGCAACAAACTCACCAATTGTTGCATATGAGTACGTATATACACTACCAGACGCCGGGAGTGTAGAAGCAATTTCCGCGTAACATAATGCTATAAATCCACATATAATTGCTGCAAGTATAAATGAAAAAACAACTGCTGGACCAGCATTTCTTGCTGCTACTAATCCAGTTAACACAAGAACACCCGTTCCAACTATCGAGCCTACCCCTAACATAATTAAATCAAATGCCCCTAATGTTTTCGTTAAAGTCTTGCTTTGATTATGCTCTAACAATTGTGTAACGGATTTCTTTTTTAGTAAATTACTCATATTTTCTGTATCCCCTTTAAAATAAGGTTTGTTCTTCTCGTTAGTGTTGTATATAAATTTACTTAGTTATTAACTAGCCTCATAATATTTCTTTTACATTAAATAGATTTGAAATATTATATAAATTCGCTTCTCACTTACTAGTTAAACTAGACATTTCCATAGATTTTTGCGTACAACGTTTCATAGCTGAAATGATAGCTGTTCTTAAACCTTTTTCTTCTAGCGTTACTACAGCTTCTATCGTCGTTCCACCTGGAGAACAAACCATATCCTTCAATTCACCTGGATGTATTCCTGTTTCCAATACCATTTTTGCAGAACCTAATACAGCCTGAGCCGCAAATTTATAAGCTTGTTTTCTCGGCATACCACCAAGTACAGCAGCATCTGCCATGGCTTCTATAAACATATACACATATGCTGGAGAAGAACCACTAATAGATGTAACAACATCCATTAGCTTTTCATTTATGACCTCCGTCTGGCCGAAAATATTAAATATGTTCAGTACCTCTTTTATATCTTTTTCTGTAACCATTTCATTAAAACATAACGCAGACATTCCTTCTCCAACAAGTGCCGGTGTATTAGGCATTACTCTAACAACTTTTAACTTTCTACCAAATTCATTCTCAGTGCTCTTAATACTTTTTCCTGCAGCAATAGTTACAACGATTACATCATTTTTTATTTGATCTTTTATTTGGTTAATTACCGATGAGTATAAATCTGGTTTGATTGATAAAATTAAAATGTCAGCACTGTTAGCGACTTCATTATTGTTAGTAGTTATAGTTATGCCATATTCATTACTAGCATTTTTTAAATTAATGACGTTTAAATCTGAACAAATTATTTGATCTGGAGAAACTATATTTTTTTTTATCATCCCACCTATCATAGCGATACCCATGTTTCCACATCCGATGAATCCTATTTGTTTATTCATAATAATTTGCTCTTGCTCCTTCTACTCTAAATTTTATTGATTTTGAAATTATTATTCTAAATAAGGGCTATTACAATTACTGGGTTTATCAATAGAATTTCAAAATTCTCCTTCCTATAATGAGTTATGTTTTCGTATTTCGTTTACAAGCATGCATAAAAAAATGAAGAGACTTTCTATTCATAGAACTATTAAAAACGAGAGTAAAATGGTGATAATTTTTATGAATTAATAATCTTTAACTATTCAACATTTTAAATAGAGCTTACACATCCCTCTAATAATTACTTATTTTAACAATTTATAGTTAAGCTTAAGAAAATGTATTTAAATTCCAAATAATTATCCCCATAGATAGTATGAAACAAAGTAATGCAGGAATTGCCATTAAAATAGATTGTTTTGCTCGAAACATATGAGCATGAATAGCTCCGACCATGAGAACTGCTATTAATGTATTTGCTCCTAGCGCTAAGTATTGATTCCAAATACCACCGATTATACCTATTGCTCCAACAATTTCAACCAAACCAATTATAGACATAAACCATAATGAATATTGATATTGTTGCCAATGTTCTACCTGAAAAGATATATGGAAAATTTTTATGAATCCCCCTACTACAATAAAAATTGCTAAAACTACCTGAAGAACAATCATCTTTTAAACTCGCTCCTTTTAAGACTTTGTTAATTTTCATACTTCACAAGGAATAAATATATGCGTTTTACCAATATCAGAAAGGAGGTATACATAATTTAATTTTTTATACGCTAAGAACTAAGTAGATAACCTTTACTACATAATATTTTCTTAAGAAAAATATTTATTTTAATATATTTGTCTCTTTTGTTAACCTGAATAGATTGTTTTTAATTTCAGACATGCTGATATTTTTTCTTGAAACACCGGTTTCTACTGCAGCACGTGCGACAGCATATGCTACATGTGGCACCACCCTAGGATCAAACGGATTTGGAATGACATAGTTGACATGAAGCTCTTCTTCTGAAATTAAATCAGCTATTGCATAAACAGCTGCTAGCTTCATTTCTTCATTAATTTCTTTTGCTTGTACATCTAAGGCTCCACGAAAAACTCCAGGGAAAGCTAATACATTATTTACTTGATTAGGAAAGTCAGAACGTCCTGTACCAACTACTAGTGCTCCTGCTATTTTTGCTTTATTAGGCATAATTTCAGGTGTAGGGTTAGCCAAGGCAAAAATAATAGGATTATGATTCATAGAACGAACCATATCCTCATCAACTACACCTGCAGCTGATACGCCAATAAATACATCAGCATCAATCAGGGCCTCTGCTAATCTTCCCCGCTTCTGTTCTATATTTGTAATACGAGCTATTTCTTCTTTAAGCGCATTCATTCCAATAGGTCGCTGTTCATATACTATCCCTTTTGTGTCACACAAAATAACATTTTTCACATGCATATGGAGTAACAACTTAACAATGGCTATCCCAGCAGCACCAGCGCCATTTACAACGATTTGAACATCTTCAATTTTTTTATTTGTTAACTTAAGTGCATTAATTAGGCCAGCAATCGTTACAATAGCTGTACCGTGTTGATCATCATGGAAAACAGGAATATCACAAGATTTTCTGAGGCGCTCCTCAATTTCAAAGCATTGAGGTGCTGCAATATCTTCTAAGTTTATCCCACCAAAATTTAGTTCTAATAATTTAACAACCTCAACAATCTTATCCGGATTATTAGTGTTTAAACAAATAGGAAAAGCATCGATCTCAGCAAATGATTTGAAAAGTAAAGCTTTTCCCTCCATCACTGGCATAGCTGCTTTAGGTCCAATATTCCCAAGACCTAATACTGCAGTTCCATCAGATATAACTCCAACTAGATTCCCTTTCATTGTATAATCATATACTTTGCTTTCATCTTTATAAATCTCTAAGCATGGCTCAGCAACACCTGGTGAGTAAGCGAGACTTAAATCTGTTGAATTTTGTACTTTAACTTTAGAATAAACACCAATCTTCCCCTGTTTTTCTTTATGCATTTTTAATGCTTCATCTCGTAAAGGTGACATATAATTTCGCTCCTATAATTAAGTTAAGAGTTCATTAACTCTATCTTAAACTTGATATTGTATGATATAAGTAAGACTTCTAATATAATCATTATTTATTTTTATAACCTTTTAACATATCTTTTGCATAACGATTAGGGTATAAAGTATTTAACATATTGTATGGACTTCCCTTCCAATATCTTCTTAATGGTGTCCATAACTTATGTTTAATTAACCATCTTTGTGTGTAAATAGATAGTAATTGCCCCTCTGTTAGTTTTTCCTTTTCTTCAATAGTCCACTTCAGCGCCTCTAATGCTTTTTTTTCAGTCCAAAATCCGGTAGGTGTGAATTTATATTCCCATTCTTTATTTTGACCAGGATATAAGTCATTGATCATGGCGTACGGACTGTTATTCCAGAATATTTGACAAGGAGAAATTAAATTATGAATAGTAAGCCATTTTACACTGTAAACTTGTAATAATTGAAAAGAAGTTAATTTTTCTTTTTCTTCAATAGTCCACCTTAATGCTACCAATGCTTTTTCTTTAGTCCAAAAATTGTTAGGAGTCATACTAAATTCCCACTCTTTAAATTTATTAGGATATAAAGAATTTATCATTGCATAAGGACTACCATTCCAATACATAACTAATGGTGCACTGAGTTTATTTTTCTCTAACCATTTTTTACTATAGAATTTGAATAGTTCTACTTTACTTAGCTTTTCTTTTTCTTCAACAGTCCATTTTAATGCTTCAAGAGCTTTTTCTTTAGTCCAAAAATTTAATGGTGCCATACCAAACTCCCACTCTTTAAATCTATTGGGATATAAGTCTTCAATCATCTTATAGGGACTATTATCATAACTATGTTTGAGCGCGCCGAGTAATCGATATTTTATAATTAAAGGCGTATTCCATTTTTGTTTAATATCCTCTTCATTCCATTTTAAAATTGTTTCAATTAAATATTTTGTGACCCTTTTAGATAGCTCTCTATTGCTATCTTCTTTCCATGTATTCGGTGGAAACCTACTTCTTTTACCGTCTAATATTTCTTGATAGATTTCTTCTATTTGCACTGCTTTCGCTTGCACTTCAAACTCCCTCCTATTCAAGACATATAGCGATTCCTCTTTCCTAACGTTAAATAACACACCAATAGTAACTATTGTGATTTACTTTTATAACGCAAAAGAAATGTATAGGGTAAAATCATTTCTTTAATCTATAATAAGAAGGACATAAAAAAACAAAAAGTTACAAAAATTTTTAAATTAAAATTTTTGTAACTTTTTGTTTTGATGCAAATATAATTTCAATTAAGGTATCTCACCGTTTTAAACTTGACGCTCCATAATCTTGTATAGTTACATTTATATGATATTTAATCGGTACCATACTAAATGTTCGATCCCAATCTTTTTTGACTTTCTCCCATGTTCTCGGGTGCTTAATTCTTAATTGGTTTCCAAAACCCGCAATATCGACTTGGTATTCTTTTTGTATTTTTTTTGTAACATGATGTACTAAGTGCTTTACTTCTTTTTCAATAGCTTTTTCTTCCCTTTTCAAAAATTCATTTTCAAAATCTTTTCCTGATTGCATCCAATTTTCAGACAAACGCCCTTCTGATTCAATGTTTACATCAAAGGAAATATTATTTCCGTTAACATGTGGTATGATTTTGCTTTTTATTGACTTTATTTCGTATATAATGAGTTTCTTTGATTCTTTATCAAAAGTTTTTACCACACCACCATTCCTTTTTCCGTTTATCCATACTACTCCTTCCAATTCCTGCTCATTTAAAAAGCCCATCAACTTTTTTGTCTTCCCTTTAATTACAGCAGCTCCTGCAAATTTTGTTTCCCCATTTATCGAGATTACATTTTGCAAAAGAAAACTGGCCCCTGACCGCATCTTTCCTTCCAATTTAGCGAGCGATACAGGAGGTAAAATCCTTGTTGTTCTATTTCTATTATCTGCAATTCCAGACAAACGAAATGCTGGGATTTCTCCTTTTTTGTTTGATTCCAGTACCTCCTTCGCTAGACCCTTGCTAATTAAGAGCATACAGCTAAGCCGAACTTCATTGTCACGGAGATACTGTTCAAGTAATTGTTCTAAACTGTATGTACGTACAAGACTATCGCTAATAACAATATTTTTTAAATGTGGGCTGAACATTGTGCTCTCTCTTTTCAATGAAAACTCACGAACAATTTGATGAATGGAATCACCGGTCTCAGAAACATTTATATAACGTTTTTGTTGTCCATTTCCTTTACTTTGTGCTTGCGAACTAACAATTTGATAAGTAGCTGTTATAAGGTTTCTTTTAGGATAACCTCCTTCCTCATCCTCTTTCTCAATTGTTGAATCCTTCCCTTTATCTAGTGCTATACCTGCAGTTAAACTCAATTCTTCTACTTCTTTACTGCTCCAACACCCTGTTAAAAATAGAAGCAAAAGCGTCCATAACAAAGCCAAATAGAACCGCATATAATTAAATTTATGTTTCACACTACTCCTCCTTTTAATCGCGTAATAATAAGAAGAAGCAGTGGCAGTAAACCAAATAAAAATAAAGCAGCATTACCGAGCATATCCCCCAATTTAAGCAAGTCATTTATATTTTTCGAAGTCATAGCAATGATGTAAATGATTGGAATCAAAGCAAAAATAAATGGATGAATACTCTTTTTAAAGAGTTGCGCTAATCCTAATGCAGCTGCATAATAACTAATCGTATAGGTAGCAAATATTTGCATAATCCATATTACAAGCAGTAAAGATTCAAAACGTTCAAATATCAAACCAGAAATTTCAAAACTGCGCATAAGGTCAATTGTCGGCCATGTTCTTGTTACAACCCCATCAATTGATAATGCACCAATGACCATTACAACAGTTATTACATAAAAGATTAACGGAATAGAAATTCCAACTAAAATAGCTTTTACTGCTTTCTTTCGTTGTTCCATAAATACCAAAAGAATTAACATAATTTCAGGACCTGTATATGCGAGAGACGTTGTTTTTATCCCATCTAACACTGGTTTAATTCCCAAACCTAATACGGGACGGAGATTATCTATCTCGAATATTCCGATACTCATAAAGGAAATGATTAAAAAAATAAAAACAGTAATAGGAAATATTATTTCAAACATCCGTGCAATTGAATTAATACCACCCATAATCAAATAGAGACCTATCCACATAAAAGGCATAACAATAGCCCATGTGGGGGTTCCTTCTAGTAAAAAAAAGCTTATTACTTCTGCCATTGAACGAATTTGAAATGCTGAAGTTGTAAGAAAATACCCTATAATAAGAAAACTAAGCAATCTCCCTATCCATTTCCCTACAATATCTTGACTGTATTGGTAAAATGTTTTTTCTGGAAACTGCTGACTTAATTTGACCATAATTACTCCTGAAACCATTGCCAGTATCCCACCTAATATCACACTTAACCATACATCTGGTGTTTTCACTTTTTCCACAGATGCTCTGGGCAAAGTAAGAATTCCTGTCCCAAGTATGTAATTTACAATAATAACAACTGCTTGTGAAGTTGTTATTCGGTCTTTAGGTATAGTAATCACTGAAGGCCACTTCCTTTCGTCATCAGCTACCTTTTGCGGATAGTTTTTTTGGTATGCATTATTTTCGGTCGACGTCTCATTATTTTTAATGGCATGCGAACCATAAAATCTTTCCAATCACTGAATCGATATGGAACAGCAGGGCTGGTATAAGGAACGCCAAAACTTTTCAGTTTCACTAAATGACTGCAAAGTAAAAGAAAGAAGAGAATAACTCCATACAATCCAAATATCGCAGCACAAAACATAGCTACAAAACGAAGAATGCGTAACGTAATTCCCACACTATATTGCGGAATAGTAAAAGAAGAAATAGCTGTTACCGCAACAACGATAACCATTATTGGACTAACAATTCCTGCTTCTACGGCAGCCTGACCAATTATTAAACCGCCCACAATTCCCATTGCAGGTCCAATCGGTTTAGGCAGACGTAAACCTGCTTCTCGCAAAACTTCGATAGCTACTTCCATAATTAACGCTTCTATTAAAGCGGGAAAAGGAACTCCTTCTCGCGATCCGATAATAGAAATAGCGAGCTTAGTGGGAATTAATCCTGGATGAAATGAAATAAAAGAAATATACAGTGCTGGAGCAAATAATGAAACAAAAGCTGTCATGAAGCGTAATAAGCGGAGAAGCGTACCAGGAAGCCACCTTTCATAATAATCTTCTGGTGATTGCAGCAGCATACTAAATGTAACTGGAGCAATTAAAACAAATGGTGTTCCATCTAACAAAATAGCTACTCGACCTTCCATCAAAGCACTAATAACACGATCAGGTCGTTCTGTATTTTGAATCTGCGGAAAAGGACTGAGATAATTATCTTCAATAAGTTGCTCTATATAACCAGATTCGAGTACACTGTCTATGTCAATTTTCTGAATTCTGTTTTTTATTTCATCCACCAATTCTGTACTAGCAAGATCTTTAATAAATGCGACGACTAACTCTTTCTTTGCACGTTCTCCTACTGGTAGCTTTACTAATGATAAGCTCTCATCCGCACAGTGTCGTCGCAAAAGTGAGGTATTATCACTTAATACTTCAGTAAAACCGACCCGTGGCCCTCTGACTAATGCCTCCGATACTGGTTCTTCAATGTTTCGTTTATTTGCTTTTGTTGTACCAAGAATAAACACATCTGCTAAACCATCAATTAAAAGAGCTGTTGAACCTATCAATACTTTGGGTATTAAATCTTTTATGTAATGGACTTCTGCTACTTCACTAATTGTAAGAACTTTATTTTTAATATATTCTTTTGAAACAGTCCCCTCCACATAAGAAGATTCATTTTTATATTCATCAGAAAAATCATCCATTAGTAATTTCATAATATGTTTGTCAATTATCTCTTTATCTGATAGACCATCAACAAAAACGATCCCAGCCTGAATATCTGTGCGTCCAATATTAAACTTCCGAAATCGAACATCAGAATTATGTCCGATTTGTTGCTTTATAAGTTCTAAGTTAGAGGCAAAATCATTTGTGAAATGAACGTTTGTATTTTGAGATGGTTTATGCTCTTGTTTCGTTTTACTTTGAATATTATTTTTTTTCACTTGTTTGTCTCTTGACTTCCACCAACTCATTCTTCCCACTCTTTCTCTGACATACGAACCCAATGAAAAAATCTTGAGATAGTATACGGAATTAAAAACAAGATAAAAGCTTGTACAAAGACTTTCCAATCTGGAAGATAAGAAGTAATTATGTTCCACATTTTTATCACCCAATTTATATACTCTGCTAGGATTGAGATTTCTAAAAAACGATATGTACTTAATAAAAAATAACGATAAGATTAAAGAGCAGAAAAGCGAGACATTATGCTTATTTAGTACCAATAACCTAATTAGTATAAAAACATTTCTGACCTAAAATACCATTTCCAATTATAATTTGTTAAATATTATCTCCTTTTCCCTTATTTATATGCCCGCATTTGAATTTCAAATAATATAAGGATCAATGATATTTCCTCTTAAAGAAAAAAAGATGCCAGAAGATAGCATCTTTTTTTCAATTCAACTTACTATGTATTTATATTTTATTGTGAAAATACTCGTTTTTTTTAATGAATATTAATGTGTAAAAAATACATATTCTTTTGTTTTAAGTTCATACACTTCTACCGAATCGATACGGAATTTTCTGATTTTAAAGCCAATATGAAATAAAGGAAAATCCTCTCTTAGAAAAACTATATAAAACCAATAACATGAAAACAATTATCAATCTATCAATTGAAAATAATACTTAGCAAGAGTTTATCATCTTAACTCCAAGTGTATTCGTTTTGCTTCAAAATAAAGAACTTGAATAAATTTTTTCGTATCAATACGAGCAGGTAATGTTGGTTCATTATTCAATTCTGTCATCTTTCTCCTTACGGTAGTAAAATCAAAAAATCTAGAAGCATAATTTTCGAACTTCGGGTTTAAAAAATCAGTAAGTCCAAGGGATGCTAAATGGTTTAATGATTGATAAATTGCTCTCCGAATCCGTTGTTTGGAAGCTTCTATGAACCTTTTTAATTCGGCATCTTCAGCTGAATCCCCAAGTTTTTTTTGAGCCAAATTCATAAAAATCTCTTTTAGTGAGGGAAAGCCTTGTTCCAACGTGTTATCTTGTTCATATTTATATAAATAATCTAGCATATCCATTAAATCTTTACTTCCACTTTCACTGGCTATTCCTAATTCAGACAAAAGAAAATGAATGGAATTTTGAAAATGATTGAAAGTATTTAAATGTTTTTCACTACGGTATTTTTCTTGCGTACTTAAATTACTATCCAATTTTAGTACCATATTAAGCGATTCTTGAATGTTTTTTATCGATTTTTCCAAACGAATTCGTTCAATGACTTTCCGAACAACTGTTAATACTTCAATCCGGTTAATTGGCTTAATAATATAGTATTCAACACCAAGCGAATAAGCTTCAGCAATTAATTCTTTTGATTCTACTTGAGAGACCATGATGATTTTCCCTTTAAACGAAGGTTTTATTTGACGAATTGTTTTTATTCCATCTTGATTCGGCATTAACAAATCTATAAATAAAATGTCTATATTTTTAAGGATTACCATTTGTTGCTCTAAAGATAAACCATCCTCAGCTTCTCCTATAACCTCCCCAAGATCTTCATCCTCGATAATTTGAGCCAACATTGAGCGAACCGCTTTTTCATCATCTACTATATAAAAATACATAGAATCACCCTTTCGAAATTATATGATCAATCCCTAATCTAATTATAAAAATTGATCCTTTTCCTTCGGTTCTGTCCTCAAGCGTAACATCACCTTCAAGTTGTTCGACCATTTCTTTAACATACGATAATCCGATACCTGTCGATGGGTTGCCTAAATCATCATATTTAGAAGTAAACCCAGGCTCAAAAATTGAATCTTTATATTTTGAAGAAATACCAGGACCATTATCGCCTATTTGAAATTCAACAAAATGGTGGTCTTTATTAATGTCAATTGTGATGGTTCCCATACCTTGGATAGCTTCTACAGCGTTTGTAACGATATTATTTATAATAGATAAGATTGTGTAAATATGATAATGAGGATGCACACCATCAATTTTATACACAAATTGGATGTCTTTCTCTAGCAACCGTGCATATTTCGTATTTGCCCGTATAATGATATTTACTAGTTCATGCACAGACATATAATCTGTAAAACTTTCATCAGAAATTAATTTTGAAAGTCCCGCAAAAATACGTTGGTTATCCTTTTTAACGTCATGGACCTCACCAGCAATTTGTAATGCCTGTTGCCTTAAATCCTCAAACTGAAAATCCATCTGTTTGTGCTCAAAAGAGTCTAAGGTTTTATATAAATCATAGGATTTTTTTGTTATATTCTCAGCATCTTGTAATGTTTTCTTTAAATGAACAGCATCTTCATATAAATTAGAGATAAGCATGAGCATATGTTCATTTTGTTTCTTTATATGTCTCTCCCTTGATTGCGCTTCATACAATTTCATCATATTGAAAAAGCTTAGAACTATAAAACTATGGGAACATGCGATAACAATGATCTCATTTATTGCCTCGGATGTGATCGATGTTTTTAATACGAAATATTGAATCATTAATTCCACACAGTCTGACAGTATTTCAATCATGCAACCAATAAAACCAATCATTAGTGGTTGATGATAAAAACGTTTAATTTTTGCTAAATGAAAGAGATACGAATAAGTAAAATAAAAGAAAAAACTAGGATAGTGAGTATGAAAAGCGGCTAGCCAATCCATATTTCCCTTTATAATGACATCCATTGAGATACGAAATACTACCACGACTATCGCTGTTAAAAAACCCGGTAAAAATGCTGGAATTCGTCGAAACAATAACAAAAAAAAGAAAAATGTTGGTGCGCCAAAGCTCATTCTAAATGTTTCATTTAAAGGAAATGACTTTATTTCACCTACTAAGGGTACTGTAAGTATCATTAAAACGAGAATATAGATGTCTTTTTTTACTAAATTACTAAGATTCAAAATAATCACTTCTCACTTTCGCCTAACAGTCAGTATACAAACCTATTTGCATTAATACAATACTTACTCTATTTTTTTCAAAAACTGATAAATAAGATATAAACGAAAGCATTCTAGATTGTGAGTATTCATTACACACTTCTACTTTAGAAAGATACTTTATAACTCAAAAATGTTCAGACACAATATAAGGTCTGAACACTTTTGGACTCGCTCTAACAGCAAAATATCTGTGCTCCTTTTTAAAATATACTTAAATCCCATTCTTTTGCAATATGTTCTAACAACATAATTCCTGGTAAACTATTCCCATATTCATCAATGGCTGGTCCGTAAATACCAATACCACATCCATCTTGGAACGATAAATCCTTCCTAGATTTTGAGGGAACAAGTGTCATAATTCCGCCCGATACCCCACTCTTAGCTGGTAATCCAATGAAAGCAGCAAATTTTCCAGAAGCATTGTACATTCCACAAGTTAGCATTAAAGCTTTTGTTAACCTAGCTACTTCTTTAGGGAGCACTTGTTCTTTGCGAATAGGATGATATCCATCATGTGCTAGTATAAGCCCTATTAAGGCAATATCTTCTGTATTTATTTCAATCGAACATTGTTTTAGGTAAACCTCTAGTGTCTCCTCCACATCTGATTCTAGAAAACCATTCTCCTTTAAATAGTATGCTAATGCTCTATTACGATGAGCCGTTTCCCATTCTGATTGAAATACTATTTCATTAATAGCGGGACGCTTCTCTATCATTTTTTCAATTAATACGTATAGAGATTCTAATTTTTCTTGCACCGATGTCCCTGGCAAAAGTGAAGCTATCGTAATTGCTCCAGCATTAATCATAGGATTAAAAGGTTTTCCTGGTTTATGTATCTCTAAACGAATAATTGAATTAAAGGCATCTCCAGTTGGCTCTACGTCAACTCGTTCTAATACATAAGAAATACCGCGACTTAAACAAGCGGCTATAAAACCGATTACTTTTGATATACTTTGTAATGTGAAAGGGATCTCCCAATCTCCTGATTTTATCATTGTTCCATCTGGCTTTACTATACAAATACCTAACTGCGATACATTTATTTCCCCCAGAGCAGGAATATAACTGGCGCTTCGTCCCTTAGCTGCATACGTTCGATAATGAGCTACCCATTGATCTAAGCAAACTTTTTCTTGACCCTCAACTTGAACGCTAGAATCCTTTATCATTTAATCATATTCCCCCGTACTATTAACTTTATATAGAATGATTTTTTCTTTACTATAATCAATAATATTTGCACTAGAACCAAGAAAAATATTCAGACATATTGCAGTCTGAATATCCTTCTTATTACACACTTTTCTTTTTTGAAGTTTTCTCATAACTATCCCAACATTCAATATTTTCAAGCCCTTTAATGTTTTCTTTATAAAAAATAGGATCTTTACCAGCTTTTTTCTGGTTTATATAATCTTGTAACGCCGCAAATGCTACTTTTGAAAGTAAGGTAATAGCAATTAAATTAATAATAACCATAAAGCCCATAAATAAGTCCGCTAAATCCCATACAATTTGAATCTTTGCAACAGAACCAAATACAATCATAGCCAACACACTTATTCTGTATATCATTAACCACACTTTACTTGTATGTAAGAAGCGAATATTTGTTTCACCATAATAATAGTTGCCAATTAACGCACCAAATCCAAATAAAAAAACAAAGATAGCAAGACAACCCGATGCCCAAGGACCTATGTGTTCACTTAATGCTGCTTGTGTAAGTGCAATACCATTTAACCCCGGTTGTTTATATGCATCAGACAGCAAAATAATAAAGGCAGTGCTAGTACAAATGATCAGTGTATCCGTTAATACACCAAATGCTTGAATCAGTCCTTGTTTCACCGGATGACTTGTTGTTGCTGTTGCGGCAACGTTTGGTGCACTTCCCATACCAGCTTCATTTGAAAATAAACCACGTTTAACTCCATTCATAAGTGCTGCACCAATTGAACCGCCTGCTATTTGTTTAAAACCAAATGCGTTTTGAACAATAAGAGAAAGAACTTCCGGCATTTTTGATATGTTGGTAACTACAACAAATAATGCAACTCCAATGTATAATACCGCTAAAAATACCACCTTGTATTCAGCCATTTTTGCAATACGTTGTACACCACCAAAAATAATCGCAGCGAAAGCAATGGCCATGATTATCCCAACTGTTAGACGATCTGTACCAAATGAGTTTTGAAAAGCAATTGTAACTGTATTTGATTGTACTGAATTGAATACAAGACCAAAAGTAATTGTGATTAAAATAGAGAATAATACTCCCATCCAACGTTTATTCAACCCTTTTTCCATATAATAGGATGGACCACCGCGGAAACCAGTTTTATCTTTTACTTTATATATCTGTGCTAATGTGCTTTCGACAAAACTGGAGGCCGAGCTAATAATAGAAATAATCCACATCCAAAATACAGCTCCAGGACCACCTAATGCAATTGCAATCGCAATTCCTGTAATATTCCCTGTTCCAACGCGGGCTGCCATACCAATACAAAACGCTTGAAAAGGAGAGATTTGATCTTTAGAACCACTTTTCCCCTCCATTAATACACGGACCATCTCTTTTAACATTCGAAACTGTACAAAATTCAATTTAAATGTAAAATAAATTCCGCAAATAACAAGCATAATAATTAACAATTTAGACCATAAAAAATCATTTGTTGATCCGACTAACTCTACAAAAAATCTTTCCATATTATCACTCCATACCAAAAATTTATCTATCATAATCTATATAAAATCACCTATATTCCTTGGCATAAATACCTCATTCATATTCAAATACAACAAGGATAAAAATTTTCTATATGAATAGAATTGGCCTGTTTAAACAAACATCGCAACACGCAACTTCAAAACTGAATTTTCTAAAAACTTACGGTTTATACACACGATGCTCTATCCCCTTCTGCAAAACTAATATTCTTATCCACTAATGTTGTTGTACTATTATGTTTGTTTCGTTTACCGGTGATTTATATTTAAATCATAATAATCAATAGTGATTAACTGGTTTTTTGTTAATTTTCTTAAGAACATGGAAATATCTCCTTTCTTACTACTAATCTCAAAAATAGGCTAGGTAAAAATTTCACGAAAAACCTATAAAGCGCTTTCAATCTTTAACTAAGAGAAGCTTGTCTTTAATTTATAATTAAAAGTACAGAATGTTACGAAAAAGTACAGATTTTTATAAAAACAAAAAAATATTTTAAGATTTTTCATCTGAAAAAACAGTGAGATTTTGTGAATTTTATACAGTATCCAAACGTCGCAGATTTTGTTCTACCTATCCTTTGACAAGCCTCTATTTTCTTCATAAAAACATGCATACTTTTTCTCTTTTAGAAGTTCATATAAAGTATTTGAAATCAAGAATCAATAGAATATTATAAGAATATTAAAAAAATAAAGCATTTAATTTATTTATGGTATCATACAAAAAACATTTGTTTTCTCAATTAATCCCCCTAGTTGGATTTGTCTATATTGCACATATTTACAACATGAAAGACACTAAGAAAAAAAGGATTTTGTTGAAAGGATGAAACATTACAAAACTCTTATTAAAACTCTTATTTAGGACCTTATGACATCCTCTTTTCTAGCAATATCGAGTTATCCCAAAAAACGTATATTTACTAACATAGATTACAGGTGGTGTATTGTGAAAGAAATAGTATTCGTTCAAAATAAAAAAAGACTCCTTATGAAATTCGAATTTTTAAAAAAGGATTTAGTGCTTACCATTTCACTGATACTAGCAATTGTAAGCTGCTTAATACATTCGCCAAAGATCGAATATATTAACTTTGAAGTGTTAATTAGCTTATTTAATCTAATGGTGGTCATTAAGGCCTTGGAACAGCTAAAGATATTAGACAAACTTGCTGTTGCGATTTTAAATAAATGCAATAACAGCAGGTCAATATCTATTATTCTAATTTTGTTATGCTTTATTTGCTCCATGTTTGTAACAAATGATGTCGCTCTCCTCACTTTTGTACCAATAACACTTGTCATTAGTAAAAAAACACAAATGAACATGATGGATACAATCATCCTGCAAACAATTGCGGCAAACATCGGTAGTAGCTTGATGCCTATGGGAAACCCACAAAATTTATACCTATACTCTTACTATGGAATTAAGCTCATCCCATTTTTAGGTTCAATCCTGCTTTTAGCTGTACTTGGAATTAGTTTGTTATTTATATGTACTCAAAAACTTCAAAAAACAGATTTGAAAATAGAACTACCTGTTATTACCGTGAAAAATCGAAAAAAAGCTACCGTCTGGATTTTAATACTTATCACTATCATTGCATCTATTTTTGGTGTCATTAATTATTACATTGCGCTAATAGTTACATTGGTGGCAGCATTTACGTTAGATAGAAACTTACTATTTAAGATCGATTACTTTCTTCTAATAACCTTTGTCTGTTTTTTTATTTTCATCGGAAACATTTCACATTCGGATGCACTGGAGACATTTGCTCGCGCTAATTTAAGAGGAGATACTTCAGTCTTCTTTAGTTCCATATTTTTGAGTCAATTGATTAGCAATTTTCCTACTTCAATTCTTCTATCAAACTTTACTTCTGATTGGAAAGCTTTATTACTAGGAGTAAATATTGGAGGGCTTGGAACAATTATCGCATCTTTAGCCAGTGTAATCTCCTATAAACTATTCATTCAGGCCAATGTTAAAGAGAGTAAGGCGTATTTAATTAAATTTAGCATTTACAACTTTTCATTTTTAATCATACTTACATGTATACAATACTTTATGTTTAAATTTCTAAAAATTTTTTAAAAAATTGATTCCTTTAGAAAAACCCAAATTTCTCAATTTAATGCTGAGATATTTGGGTTTTAATATAGGTATGTTTAAAGAGCTACAACAAAGTTACCATCAATTTAATATTTTGAGATGTTCTCACAGCGAAAATCTTTTAGCTTTTACGTTGTTTATTAGATTTCAGTTCATTTTTTATGCACTCAGTTATATAATAAATGACTGAATTTATAGGGTAATAACTTTCAATTAATAATAGAAATATAACTTATTACAATGTTATTTCATTTTTGAAGTCCTCTTCACAAAATCCTTAATGTCCCACAATTTTTTCCCGCTAATATTATCTTTGATGGTTGAATCTATTTCAATTTCTAATTTTGCAAATGCTGCTCCTACACAATTATAGATACTTAATCCAAAAGCAAGATGTCTTGCAGTACCACTAAATGCCTTTTTAATATCAATGTCAGGACGATAAACGTTGAATTTATCAGGCCTTTCAAATACGTTAGAGTCACAATTTGTTGCACCAATCATACAGTAGTATCCACATAACTAGTTATATTCTCCTTTTTTCTATTGTTAATAGCTTCGTAATAAAAGCTGTTAAACAGCAAAAGTGCGAAGTCTTAAATTAGACTTCGCACCTTATACAAATTTACAATCCGTGAAGATACCAATACAAATGCAATACTAGATACATACTAATCACTCATTATATCTGTTGCTCTTTTAATTGGCCAATGTATAAACAAATCCTTTTACTTAGCCATTCTTCATAATTGGCTTGATTGTTTCTAGATACTTAATCCCTCTATACTCTTTCAAGCGGTAATCCATTCCGATGGAAATTACAAATGACAAAATTTATCCGTTTTTCCTACTTGCTAAATTCAGCAAGTAAGATGTTTTTAAAAACTTCCGGGTTATTAATGTTTAAACTGTTCGAATTGATAGCGAGTGTATGTTTACCTCCAAGTGTTCCACCAGCAAAAGTGGAAAACCCTGGAACGCCCCCCCTGTGTCCCCATACCGAGACACCGTTCGGAAGCTTAATTTCAAGGATTCCAAGACCATATCCGGTTCCCTCTCTATTTGTAGGAACTGTAGTAAGCATTTGTTTTAACTGCTGTTCCTTCAGTAATTTGCCACCTAGTAAGTAAGAGAAGAATTTGTTTAAGTCGTCAGCAGTAGAAATCATATCTCCATCCGAGCTACCTGGGTTAATATAAGTAACGTCTTTTAGCTCACTCGCTCCGTCTAGTTGCAAATAGCCACGGGCATGCTTGGTGCCTGGAATCACGCTTGAATTACCAGGTAGAAATGTATTTGACAAATCAAGCGGTTCAATAATCCGATTTTCAACCTCTTCCGCATAACTGTTGCCAGTTACTTTTTCAATAAGGATCCCCAGTAATACGTATCCTGTGTTTGAATAAGACCAACCCTTTCCTGGGGCAAAGTCTGGGGGAAGTGAAATCCCCATCTTTACAAATTCTTCAGCCGTATATGATTTTTTTATATCCGTAATATCAAAGTCTTTTGAATTTATATAGTCAGCAATACCACTTGTATGATTCAATATTTGCCGGATCGTAATCTGGTTACCATCATATCCGTTTCCTTGAATAACACCAGGTAACCATTTTTCAATGGAGTCGTCTAGATTCAAACGGTTCTCTCCAGATAATTGAAGTAGAACTGTTGCAATGAACGTTTTCGTCACACTGCCAATGCGAAAGCGAAAATCTGCTTTCATTGGTTTCTTAGTTTTCAAATCCGCTACCCCAGCACTATAACTCCAAGTTTTACCCCCCTTAGAAATTTGAGCGAGTATTCCCGGGTATCCAAGTTGCAGTTCATCTCGCATTGCTTTCTTAACGGAAGTACGATCGCTTTTCGTACTTGTTTGTAACGAACTAGATACATTTTGCGTAGATTCTGCTTTTACAATTGATGTTGGTGTTATGTATAACAGGGAACTTCCACCTATTAAAAGTGCTAGACTTGCACATGTAATTTTACTGCTTGTTTTCATAAAGAATTCCTCTCTTCTATTTAAATTGTATTGATTGTTGATAGCTATTTCATATACTAACCACACAGCTATCAACTCTCCCAATGATAAAAGTCAACACTGAATTTGCAATTATCGTACTAATCATTATTTTCACAAACACCATTGTGTCCTAACAATCTCTAAATCACTCTTTTTCCATATGCATATTAACCATAGAAATTACTTCTTTTCCTTAAAACACTCTTGTTACTGATTATTTGTTTTATATGTAGGCCGTACTTGCCCCCCCCTTCATGCCTCCTTATATTTTTATCCTACACAATGAAAATCTCTTTTTTCTTACCTATTCCTTACAAATTCCTTACATACAAAATCACTTCTACAATAGGATTGAAGTAGCATCTGTGCCCGAAAGCGCAAAAAACACCGATGCTTTTCGCTTCAGTGTTTTTGCGCTTTACATATTGAAGATTCGTTTTACTCTTAACAGGTTAAACTGCTAATTTTTTCTAATGCGATTATTCTTCTTGCTATATAGAACAAATTTCATTGTGTTATATGAAACACTATGAAATTTGTCATTAAAGCACATGATTCTAAATTTATTGATGTACTTGAGATGGACTCACTTTTTGAATTTGAACAAGTATATCAAATGCTTTACCTAATGATATATCAACAGTTTTTGGTATATCAGGCCCTTCGGTAGTTATTCCAGCGAAAATTGGATGTTGTTCGTTTAACCAAGTTTTTGTCACGCCATTCGCCTTACGTAAATCAATAAAAAATTGATCTTTTTTGACCTGTCCAAAAATGTAGTTATAACTGTTTGGATCATCCGATTTTAATGTTCCATAGGGGCCAAATTCACCATCGCTATTCTTGACATTATATTGTCCTTCATAAACTGACGTTCCAATAGATACGTACCGTTTTCCGTAATATTCTGCTAAATGCTGCCCTGCTACTTTAGGGTATATAAAAGAAAGCATATTTGTTTTCGAAACGTGTCCATTATGTCCCCATACAATGGTTTTTCCTAAATGTTCTTCAGTCCACTTCGCATTTTCATACATTGCAATATCATGTTTCAAATAAAAATCCGCTGGTTTATCAGGAGGTGTCGCTAACATTGTAGTAAACTGTTCAATAATACGAGCATTTTGCTTTATCCATGCAAACTCTTTAGATTTCCCATTTAAATAGCTTTTATTTTCCTCTAATAAAGCACTAATTTGTTTAGCATCTAAAACATACTTTTCTTTTTCTTCTTTCGTAAGGCTTTCAAAAGTATTCATATCCTTTGTTACAGGAATAAGCCCTTTTATCTTCTCTTCTACTCTAGGCAACAGTTTTGAGTTGTTTGCTTTAATATATTCTATTATATTATTATAAACATTTTCGTTTACTGATTGAATGTCCATCCCGATGACACGTACTTTCGATTTATGTTTTGGATTAGCATTATATTGCCGAATCCAATCAAGTAAATCTAGCATTTCTTTCGTCTTAAATACAGGTGTTAGATGTTGGCTTGGGTTTCCCTTACCAGTAAGAACATATCGATCAAGTTCCAAGGCCCTGTCCCATCCCTCTTCTAAAACTAGATTGGTAAAGCCCTTTTCAGATACTAAATACTTAACAATGCGGTGTTTCATTGTAAAAACTTCATGAGCCCCATGCGTAGCTTCACCTAAACCTACAATTGAAGCTGAACCTACCATATTCTTAAGTGGTTTCAAATCATTAAGAGATGCAGTTGGATTAGTTGTTTTTAAAGGCTTTGCATGTGCTTCTAACCATTTCGCTATTTGATTTGTATTGTAGGGAGCTGTAACAGAAACCTCTGTTTTCGAATCTGCATAAGTATTTCCTACAAAATGAGTCATTGTTATAGCAGAAGCAACAATTGCAATAATTATTTTCTTTTTCATAAAAAACCTCCTGAAATATTTACTTATAGCTTTTTGACATACTCTGCCAATTTCCGTTTAAAACATTCATTTTTTTATTACTGTTAAGATACATTTATTCTAGTTCCTAAAACTCACTTATTTCTTAATAGGTTCTTAAGAAATTCTTAATTCACTTATACGAATATAAAACTAAATAAGCTTCAATTCATTGTATTGTAAATTCCTCATTGCATAACATTATAATATACAGATATTCGTTATAGATGATGTTATCTAAAGTATTCAATTTCAGTATGTATTATTAACGTAGTTAATATATGGTTAATATGAAGTTCCAAATTTTGATTGTTTGTAGTCTCTTTATCATAGAGTTAATTTAGGGGTTATTTTTTGTTCACTTCATTTTTTCGGCACTCTGCATCTAGACGGTATACCCATTGGCCACAGTTAGACTATTTCAAATCAAAAAAATAGATTACCTGCACACTAAAGAGTATAGCGCACAGGTAATCTAGTTGTTTTTGAGATTAATAAAAAACTAATTTATCTTTTGAATTCTTCCATCAATAATAGACTGAATTGGTTCTTTTGATTTTTTTATATAATCTACTAATGCTTCAAAATCAGTTGGTCCTGTTTCAGCATCTTTACCGTTTTTAAAGGATACAAATCCATCTCCACCTGAAGCTAGAAATGCGTTCGCAACGACGCTGTAAGTTTTAGAAGGAATAATTTCTTCTCCATTTGTTAAGCGAATACTTGTTACTTTTTCTCCATTAGGCTTGTTCGCATCCCAAGTGTATTGGATCCCTGAAATTTGAAGCATTCTTGTTATGTCTTTTTGCCATTGTTGATTTAAAATATCACGAATGTCTTGACCTGTTAAATTTACTTTTATTAATTGATTTCCGAATGGTTGAATACCATATATCTCTCCCCATGTAATATCACCAGCATCTAAGTCATTACGAATACCACCAGGATTCATAAGTGCAATTTGGGATTGCATTGTTGCACGCTGAGCATCAGCAACTAAATTTCCGAGAGTAGATTCACCAGCCGTATTGAGTTTACGATCTAGTGGAGCAATAGACTTACCTACAATTTCATTAACAAGAGGTGCGATTTTTGCTTGATATTTCTCCATCTTCTTCTTGATTTTTTTATCAGGCTCCATGCCTTCATGGTAAGTTGTAACAATTTCTGCTTTTTTCTCAACAATATCTTGTGTTTTACGATCAATCTTTACATCAACATCAGCAAAAGCCATACCATATGAATTTGCTTGTACGACAAGTTTATTATTAACAGTTCCATTTACATAGGTGTGGCTATGGCCACCAAAAATAACATCGACTTCTGGATCAGTCTCATTTGCTAATCGGACGATATCACCATTTGTTACGCCGTTCCCATCTGTTATACCTCCGTTATGCGCAAGAACAACGATAGATTTAACGCCTAGTTTTTTTAATTGCTTTACGGATTTGTTAATAGCTTCAACTTCATCTGTAATTTCTACATTCTTTAGCATAGTAGGCATAACAAGGTTAGGAACATCCGTTGTTACGACTCCGATAAAGCCAACAGGAACTCCTTGTACCTTTTTTATAGTGAATGGTGGTAAAAATAAACGACCGGTGGATTTATTATAGAAATTTGCAGCAACATATGGGAATTTTGCTCCTTTAAAATTACCTGTTTTCTCATGGTATCCACCATAAATAAGGCGGTTCATTTCTTCAACACCTTCATCAAATTCATGATTTCCTATCGTTCCAACATCGAATTTCAAATCATTTAGAAATTCAATCGTAGGTTCGTCTTGTAATAATGCTGAAACAGGAGTACTTGCTCCAACAACATCGCCAGCATGTACCTTTAATGTATTCGGATTTTGTTTTTCACGATCACGTAAATAAGCCCCTAAGTACTCAATTCCCCCTGCATCTTTATTGTTAATTTTTTTTACAGTGTCTAGTTGCCCATGAAAATCGTTAATACCGAGCATTTGTACATCTATGTAGCGGTTTTGTTCTGTACTTGCTTGGATTGAAGGCGCAGCAAATACACTAGTAAAAGTAACTGTACTTAATGCTAAAGCAACTGGAATGATTTTTTTCAACATAAAATTTCTCTCCCCTAATTAAAATCTGACATAATACGATGTTATTTTAATATATTAAGAGAATTATTTCCACAAAAATTCTACCAATTATAAAAATTAATAAGATTTTATTGTTTTCTGACAAGATATTTCTTCCTCAGAAAAATGTATATTTCTTTGTTTTGAGGATTATTCAAAATATTATCTTGATAGTAATATAACAATACTTCTAAGAAATCTAAAAAACTCTAATCAATATATTTTAACTGTTAAGAAGAGTATTCAATCCAAAATTAATGGAGATTTATCAACCTAACATCTCAATATCACCATTTAAAAAGATGCTCCTGGATTTATCCAAGAGCATCTTTTATAAAGCTTTATTTTTTACTTGTTTATAATTTATCAATTAACAATTATATAGTTGTAATCAGTCATTTAAAAATAATAGGAGTGCTTCATTAAATTCTTTAGCATGCGTTGCATGTAGCCCATGTGGACCACCCTTTATTAAGGCCACTTTAGAATTAGGAATTGCTTCATGTGTTAATTTCCCACTATATTCATATGGTACAGTTGCATCAGAATCACCGTGAATAATAAGAGTAGGTATATTAAACTTCTCCAAGTCTTTTCTAAAATCTGTCTTACTAAAGGCGGTAATACAATCAAGTGTTCCTTTAGGTGATGCACTGGCTGCAATATCCCAATTATATAAACGGAATGGCTCACTAACTAAATCTGTTCGATTACCAGCCGCGAAAAATCCCTTAGTAAATTCATCAAGAAATGCAAGGCGGTCATTTATCACACCACTTTTGAATGCTTCAATTGTTGCATCATCTAATGCCCCTTCAGGATGATTCTCTGATTTGTATAAATATGGAGGTACTGCTCCAGCAAAAACAGCCTTTTCAATACGATCTGTTCCATACGTACTAATATACCGGGCTACTTCGCCTCCACCCATAGAAAAACCAACAAGTGTGACATTTTGAAGCTCTAAATGTTCTAATAGTTGATGTAAATCAGAAGTAAAGGTATCATATTCATACCCTTCCCACGGCTGAGATGATTGTCCAAATCCTCGACGATCATATGTTATAACTCTGTATCCAGCCTCAACAAGAGCGGGAACTTGGTATTCCCAAGATCGACCACTTAACGGCCAACCATGAATGAGTACAACTGGTTTTCCTGTGCCATGATCCTCATAATATATCTCAATTGGTGCTTGCTTTTCGGTTCCTACAGTAATTTTAGCCATGCTTCTACCTCCAAAAAATATTCTAATATGTATCCTTTTCTTCAATAATCCGGATGAATGTCATAACCTATTCATGCACGTTTATGTTGTGAACTCTAAGTATGAAACTCTATTGTTCCAATGCATTCATTTTCTCCTTTTGGAACAATCCCCCCTCTAATACCTTTTTCATCATAAAATAATTACTGAACATTACTCCTATTCAATTGTAATAACAAAAATAGGTGACTATCAATATTGTTCTATCTATAGGATGTATAGGTAAAACCAATCTATTTTATAGTGAAAACAACTATAGTTACGACCTATACGAATTATAGATAATTTAGAATTGATTAACGAATCAGTTTTCAAATACTATAAATTTGTATAGCACTTCATGTTCTATGAATGCTGCTATAACCAATATTATTGGGCTGCTTAGTTATAAACGAAGAAACTTATGATAGTATTCCACTATTTAAACTTTCTTCGATTACTTAATTTTTAGGAGGAATACATAATGACTGATCTCTATTCTCGTATTAACAAAGACGATGCTGTCGTGCTTTTAGTAGATCATCAAACTGGTCTTATGTCCGGACTAGTACGTGACTATGGTGTTGATGAATTCAAGAACAATGTTTTAGCTCTTGCTCATACTGCTAAGTTTTTTGATTTACCAGTTATTTTAACAACAAGTTTTGAAAACGGGCCTAACGGACCTTTAATGCAAGAATTGGTTGATCTCTTTCCTCATGCACCAAAAATAGCTCGACCTGGACAAATTAACGCATGGGATAATGATGATTTTGTAAAAGCAATCGAAGAAACTGGAAAAAAGCAACTTATCATCGCGGGCGTAGTTACGGACGTTTGTGTTGCTTTCCCTGCACTTTCCGCTATAAAAGCTGGCTATGAAGTATTTGCTGTTACTGATGCTTCAGGAACTTTCAGTAAACAAGTTGCAGATGCTGCCAATACACGTATGGCACATAGTGGCGTGCAACTTATGAACTGGTTTAGCGTAGCTTGCGAATTACAACGCGATTGGCGCAACGATGTCGAAGGTTTTGGCAATTTGCTTGCTAGCAATCTTCCAGGCTATCAAAATATAATTGGAAGCTATAGAGGAGCTCAGCGAGATCTTAGTAAACAAAATGCATAAATGTATCTCAAGTAAATAGCTTTAAATCACCTTTTTTAAAGTAGATAGTATAAATTTAGTGCTGATTAAATCAGCACTAAATTTAAATTAAAAAGTATAGTAGAGCTTCAATTGACAGAAGATACATTACTTTCAATAAACAATTGAAAAAGGAGCGTTTTATTATGAGTAATTTAGAATTGTTAAATCCGGAGAACAGTGCCTTAATTTTAATTGATTTTCAACCTCAAATGACTTTTGGAGTTGCAAGTATTGATAGACAAACATTGATTAATAACGTTATGCTACTTGCTAAATCAGCAAAAACTTTTAACGTACCTACTATTCTTACTACAGTTGAAACACGCAGCTTTTCTGGTTATTTTTGGCCACAAATTCTTGATATATTCCCAAACCATGAAATTATAGAACGTAGTTCAATGAACTCTTGGGAAGATCCGAAATTTGTTGAGGCAGTTAAAGCAACCGGTAGAAAGAAATTAATATTTGCAGCACTTTGGACTGAAGTTTGCCTTGCATTCCCTGTGCTTGAAGCAATTAAAGCTGGCTATGAGGTATATGCAGTTGATGATGCTTCAGGTGGTACTAGTTTGACAGCACATAACGCTGCTATGCGTCGTGTAGAACAAGCTGGTGCAATTCCAGTGACAGCAATTCAAGTTTTACTTGAATACCAACGTGACTGGGCACACAAAGACACTTATGATGCTGTAATGGAGATTGTAAAGGAACACACTGGTGCTTATGGTCAAGGTGTAGAATACGCATATACTATGGTGCATGGCGCGCTTCCAAGCAGGAAAATATGAAACAAGAAGGAGTAGCTGTCGAAGAGACTTATACAGGGAACACGATGGATGCCGGCAATCCAGTAACAACGATTGTTACATGGGAAATTCAAGAAGGTAGAGAAAAACAGTTTGAAACATGGAGACATGAAATTGAGGCTGCGGCTACTAAATTCCCAGGACATTTAGGTGTAAATCTAATAGTCCCAAGTAACGAATCCAGAGAGTATACTGTTATTTTTCGCTTTGATACGTATGAGCATCTACGTACTTGGCAAGAATCAGATGTTCGCCGGGATTTGTTAAAAACGGCGGAGCAATTTCAAGCCGCTAATCCAACTTACAAAACTGAAAGCAGTTTGGCTTATTGGTTTGTTACTCCGAAAACGCCAGTTCCACCGCCAAAATGGAAAATGTCTATCGTTACCCTTCTGGGTGTATGGCCTCTTAGCATGTTAGTTCCTAAAGTGATAGGACCTATTATAAAACATATGAATCCTATTATGTCAGCTTTTTTTGTTTCTGTATGTATCGTGTCCTTGCTATCATGGGTAGTCATGCCGATTTTCGGTAAATTATTTCATCCATGGTTACAAAATAATAGGAAGTAGACGAGGTGTGAATATGAATGTACCGGATATGATCTTATACAACGGAAAAATTACTACCCTTGACCCTTCTCAGCCTGAGGTATCTGCTATCGCCATAACTGATGGTTTAGTCACTGCAGTAGGTGGAGATGAGCTTCTTAATAGTGCCACGGAAAAAACAAAAAAAATAGACCTTAAAAGAAAGAGAGCTATTCCAGGCCTGAATGACTCTCATATACACGTTATTCGTGGTGGTCTGCATTATAATATGGAATTACGTTGGGAAGGCGTACCATCACTTTTTATTGCTCTAGAAATGCTCAAAGAACAGGCAAGACGTACACCTGCTCCTCAGTGGGTAAGAGTAGTTGGAGGTTGGTCTGAATTTCAATTTAAAGAGAGACGGATGCCAACATTAGAAGAGATTAATGCTGTTTCTGAAGACACGCCTGTCTTTGTGCTACATCTTTACGATAGAGCACTTGTAAATCGTGCAGGGCTACGTGCACTGGGATACACGAAAGATACCCCAGATCCTCCAGGCTGTTTAATTCAGCGGGATAAAAGAGGTAATCCAACAGGCCTTTTAATTGCTAACCCTAACGCTTCTATTCTTTATTCAAGTTTGGGTAAAGCTCCAGTACTTAATTTTGACGACCAGATTAACTCCACACGCCATTTTATGCGCGAATTAAATAGATTAGGTATTACAAGTGCCATTGATGCAGGTGGCGGTTTCCAAAATTATCCTGACGACTACAAAGTTGTTGAACATTTAGCCAAGAAGGAACAATTAACTTTACGTATTGCTTATAATCTATTTACGCAAAATCCTAATCATGAATATGAAGACTTTGCTTCATGGACAAAAATTGTTTCTCCAGGTCAAGGAAATGATAAGTATAAAATGAATGGTGCCGGAGAAATGTTAGTATTCTCTGCAGCTGATTTTGAAAAATTTCAAATGCCACAGCCCGAACTAGCTACGATGATGGAAGCTGACTTAAAGAAAGTAATTTCTCTATTGGTAGAAAACCGTTGGCCATTCCGTTTACATGCAACTTATGACGAATCAATCACACGTTTCTTAAATGTATTTGAGGAAGTCAACAAAGAAATTCCTTTTAATGGTCTACGATGGTGGTTTGACCATGCAGAAACTATCTCAGATCGTAGTATGGAACGTGTTAAGGCTTTAAATGGCGGTATTGCCATCCAAGACCGCATGGCTTTTCAAGGTGAATACTTTGTTGACTTATACGGAAAGGAAGCAGCAAAGCGTACACCTCCAATTTATCGTATGTTAGACCTTGGTATACCTGTTGGCGCCGGTAGTGATGCAACCAGGGTTTCCAGCTATAACCCTTGGGTTGCTCTTTACTGGATGGTTGCTGGAAAAACCATTGGTGGGCTTTCCATATACGATGAAAAAAATAAACTTGATAGAAAAGTAGCCCTGGAATTATATTCAAAAGGAAGTGCGTGGTTCTCTGGTGATGAAGGTAAAAAGGGAACCCTGGCAGTCGGTCAGTTTGCTGATATTGCTGTATTGTCTGCTGACTACTTTACTGTGCCAGAAGAAGAAATCAAAGACCTTGAATCATTACTCACCATTATGGGTGGGCAGGTTGTTTATGGAAATGATGAATTTAAAAATTTATCACCTGAATTGCCGCCAGCATCACCTGATTGGTCACCGACGGGCGTTTATGGGTATGGTGGTGCTAACCTAGCCAACACTATACTTTCTCACGATTCCCATGATAACAAGTTACATAGTTGTAGTAACCCTCTCCATCAACATACTCATACCGTAATAGGAAAAGATGGAACTAAATGGGGGATTGGTTGTACTTGCTTTGCTTTCTAAATCAAAACCACCGGTATAATGCCGGTGGTTTTCTTTCTACAATAAGGATATGTAGATTCAAAATAGCAGTGTATATCCCTTATGGAATCTGTTACTATACGATAAGACCAAAGAATTGATTGATTAACTTAACTTGTTTTTGATAACCTTCTCTCCTTGCAAAGTCTTTCCTTTTTTCCTTAATTAAAAGTCAATGGTATCCCCTTTTGATCGACTACACCACACATATAAATCCACTGCCTTTTGACTTTAATATAGATCTTAATTTTTCAATTGTTACACTAAAATCATTATTATTTCTATTACACTGATACTTTTTGAGAATCATTTAACTTCTGCATAAAGATACGTGCTGCAAAACTTAAAAATTTATCATCAAAGTGAATAAGATTAATATCTTGACTTGGTGTTGGATCAGTAATACGAACTATGCTCAAAGTATCATTATTAACAAAGTTAACCAGTGAAAGAGGTATTATAGCAACCCCATGTCCATTGTATACAAGGCTCAATAGAGAAATAGAAGATTTTGTTTCTATATTTGCTTCAGATAAAGATAACCCTAAACTCTCACAATATATCTTAATAGATTCACGACAACTACATGAAACCATTACTCTACTGAGCCCTACTAATTCTCGAAAAGAAACAAATGATTTTTCATTCAAAGGATGATTTTTTGGAATTACAAGGACGAGCTCTTCACTATACAAAAGGGTGTTTGTTAATGTGTCTGGAATTTGAGCACTACGTGTAATCCCGAAATCAATATTTTTGTCAACGATTTGATTTACAGCAACTTCGGATTCTATAATCTTTACTACAATGTTGGGATAATGTTGTTGAAACTTCATAATATAAGGTGTTAAATAAGTGAGATCCTCTAATAAACCTCCTATAGTAATCACACCTCTTTTTACACCCTTTAATTCAAAAATTTCATTATAAACGTCATCAAATTGTTGCATGATAAATTTTCCTTTATCAAATAGCAGCTTACCCGCTTCTGTCATTTTGATACCTCTTCCAACTCGATGAAACAAGGGTGTATCAAGTTCACCTTCTAAAACTCGTATTTGTTGACTTAAAGTCGGCTGTGAAATACCTAGAACTTCCGCAGCTTTAGTGAAACTATTATTATTACAAACTTGAATAAAATACTCTAAATGACGTAATTCCATTCTTGATACCCACTCTCCGCTTTATGAAAGATTTATAATTTAAAGGACGATATGTATACGTTAACATAACAACTTTATTTCATACTATACCAATTGAAATTACACGTTTTATTCATTTTGTATTATAATAAATTTACTACCATTTATTAATTTTTCCTCCTATTTATTTAATTTATATTTAATTAGGACATTACTAATTCGAGATATATTTCTAAAAATTTATAGTTCGAGTGCATAATACCCTAATTTTTTCAACTTTTCGATTATCATTTTTTTCTCAATATAGTCCAAACCACCAAATATTTGCCGAATCGCCTCTTTATGCTGAGGAAAAATAATATCCATCAATTCAATACCTTCTGAAGTAATTGACGCATAAGTGACACGGCGGTCTTTAGGACATGGTTTTCGTATTAAGAACCGCTTCTTTTCCAACTTATCCACTACATACGTGATACTACTACTTGCAAGTAATATTTTGTCTCCAATTTTTTGTATAGGCTGATCGCCTTTACTATACAGTAGCTCAAGCACTGCAAATTCAGTTGGATTAAGTCCATAACTTTTTATATCCTCTTCAATACGCTTAGTAATTGACTGTACTGCCCTTGATAATATAACAAATAACTTTAAAGATAAGCTCTCATCGTTAATCACGCTCATAATTACCAATCCTTTACAAGTTATCTTGAATTCGAGATTCATTATATTATCGTCAAAATATTATGTCAATCATTCATTTTAGCTTTATCAATCCATTTATAATTTATTTCTCAACATATGACATATGGAATTAGAAGAAAACAATTGTTACTATATAAGTATCTCAATTACGTTATTTCTTTTAAAGAGAGCTTGTTTTTAATCCGCAAGTTCTCTTTTGCCATATTCTAAATTGAATCCGGACAAATTTCAGAGTATATGATATAGTTTTTAAACAAAGATTAGAGCTCTCCTACAGGAAGGAGAGCTCTAATCTTTCATATAAATATTCACCATTTTTATCATTGCGAGGACATCAAAACTTTAACTTGATGGGGATATGTTGCTATCTCAATTAATAAATATTACAAACCATATATCTATCATATTTTTTATAAACAGGATTAATTAGATTTAAAAAAAGATTTCTTTTTCTTTACTCGTAATAAGTCACCTGTCCATCCTTTGAATCGCATATACATATACATACCCGCTGTTGTGAAAATAATAAATAAGAGAGCGATTAAATAGCTATATTTCCATTCTAGTTCAGGCATGTATTTAAAATTCATACCCCATAATGCTCCTAAGGCTGTCAAAGGCGTACTCACAGCAGTTAATACAGTAAGAGCTTTCATAATTTCATTCCCACGATGAGAAGAAACAACTTCTTGTAAATGAATCATCGTGTCTAATTCTTCTTGGTACTCTTTAACAAGTTGTAATCCACGCTCTAATTTTACGTGTGTTTGTTTATAACAAAGGGTGTTTGTTAGTTTTTCTAACCAAGCTTCTTTTAGGCCTTGTAACACTTCTTGTATTAAGCGAAACACATGTGTGTTCATAAATAATTCATGACGAATATGATAAATCCTTTCTAAAACTGCTATGTTATTATGATGATAAAAATCCCATAATACATTTCTGAAATTGTTTTCAAAGTAGTCAACCTTTCGCAAATAATGAGATATAAACATTGATAAGATAGCACATAATCCTTCAGCGGAACTATTACAATTTTTTGTACCCATAGGGAAATTATGTATTAATTTTTGGAAATCCTCTTCCTCTTTTTCCTGAACTGTTATCAGTATTCCATGAGCTACGAAATAATGAAGAAATTTTTGAATTTTGGCGTCCTTTTTATCTTGATCATATAAAAACGAACCATATACACAAGTTTGACTTGGTGATAACGTATAAACATATAATCCATTTTCACAAGGAGAACTTATTTTCTTTACAAATTGAGCGAAATAAGATGTTACATCACGAGGGATTATAGAAGAAAGTTTTTCAAGCTCACTAGTTTTCACATGATACCAACTCCATTTCGTCATTTTTATGCATTCCATATTATTCTTCCTTTCTAAATAGTTTTATGTTTGATCGAATCATATCCGTAATACGAAATTTGTATGTAGGTATTCATGTCTTGGAGGAAAAGTTTTTAGATCATCTAAATTACAAAATAAATAACATAGGAGGTCTTATTCTTTTAAAAGGAAGACCCCCTATATATTAGTTATTTTTATTTTCAATTTTAAACATTTCCTCTATACAATCACTTTTTATCTTTTCTTATAAAGAATTTATTATATGTGGAAAAGAAGCTACATAATTTGGCACGTCTATTCAACGAACTCCATTTCATTCGTTATTATAATTTGGATTCATATGCAGATTGATTGGTAATGTCCTCAAATACTTGACTCCCAATAATGTAGTATCCATGGAGTGCAGCCTCTTTCGAAGCGTCTACCATACGGAAAGAAGAAATTTCACTTTGCATTTTTTCAATTCGTTTTTTGTGGAGATCTACTATTCCTCCTGTCCAAATAATAGTGTTATACTGTTCTAACTTAAATTGTTCTTGTAATACACGCATGACGTCTTGGAAGTGTGCATCCAACTCTTTTTGAATCAAAGTATGAACCTGACTTGTCTCATGATTTTCTTCTCGACATTCATATCCTTTTTCTAATATGTTTGGCATGTCGTTAATATGCAATTGATTACTTTCACCCTCATGATTCTGCACGATATTCTTAATATTTTTCAAAGGCTTGCTACATCCTAGTTCCGCCTCATAATGATTTAAAATGACATTCTGTTTCATATCTGTCATTTCTACTGTACGAAATCCGCCATCAATAATTAAGATGCGATCTCGTTCCTGAATGATTCCCTCTTTTAAGAAATAGGCATGTAAAGCGACCGGTTGCTGAAGAATCAAAGCATTTTCCACCGTAATATGAATAAATTTCCCATCAATTTGTACGGAAGTTTCTTTTTTTAGTGCACGTTGTAATTGCTCATGCTGACTACCAAAACAAGTAACGGGGAGCCCGGTAACAACTAGAGGTAACACGACATTTTCTTTATAATCCTTTGCAATGCAACCAAATATTTGTTGTTTAAATCGTTCGCTTTCATAATAATTTTCTATTTCTTCGTCAAATGGAGGAAGAAACGAAGCGTCAGATTGATGTGCTTCATTTCCCATGTAGTATGCAAAATCTAAGTCTATAAAACTTACCTTTGTTAAATCTTCACTTTCAGCATGATTAGGTACAGGGGCTAGTGTGGAAGCTTCACTCTTGATTGTCATCTCAGAATCTACATCCTGTCGATATGCCCTTTTGGTAAAGCCAATTCCTACATCAATTGCATACAGAGATTTCATACTTTTTCCCTCACTTTTTATTTTTAGAGTTAAATCTAGGCACTCTCTTCTTTCCCTTCTTTCACATATTTCTTTTCATTTTTCGTTTTTTCCCCGTCTAAGTTCTTACTATTTTCATTTATTTCGTAATCCTTTTCACCTGTTTTCTTTTTATTATTTTCGTTTTCTGTTAAGTCTTTAATGGTAGAAATGACAACTGGTGTGGCTGTAAGCAGTTGTGGTAATGTTTGTTTTGCAACATTAGCTGCAGTTACAGAAAATTGTTTACTTGTCTCAGTTACCTTCTCCAATGTTTCCTTTATGTTTCCTTCTTGTAGTTTTTCTTTTACGCTTTTTCCTTTTGTTTGTATAGCTTTCCGATTTTCTTTTTTTAATAGGGAGACTATGACTCCGGTCGTAATTCCAATCACAGTATATTTAAATATTGTATGTTTCATTTTTCTCATCCTTTTCTATTTTTATTTTCCTCCATGCTACAACCTAAAATAATTACCTTACCTATTTATCAGATGTTGCAATCTATTACAGAGAATGATAGTTTTGCGGCTGCCTATCATTCGCCATTGGTACTTCAGCTGTTACTAGGAGTAAAATCTTCCCTTGATCTAGTTTTTCTTCATATAAGTTAGCTTCCTCCTTCGACAACCCCATTTCTTCCATTTGATTTCGAAGTTCGTCCCCTTTTTTGGAGAAAAAGTTGATAATACTTGTTCCCAATCCTTGTTCTTTTACTCCAATCGTATTTGTGTTTGTATCATCCGCAATCCTTTTTGTTATATGTTTTTCATGTGCTAAAACATAAATGTCATCGTGGCGAACCCCTTGCAATTCTAGCTCTTTTACTTTCATAACTACTTCCTGTTCATTTTGATATTCATAAACTACCGTTTTTCTTTCATTCGTATGCATCGTATCTTTCCTCCTTTAGATTTTTTATTTAGTTGTTATGTAATATGTAATACACCTATTTTAAAGATGTTAAACCTAAATTTTCAAAAAATTTTACACAATAGGTTATTCATGTTTTTAATATCAAAGAAATGTCACAAGAACTTTGCTTTGATAAAAGCGCTCCAAATAACGATTTGTTTGGAAGGTAAGCCCATTGTTTTATAGAAATCATAGAAAAATAAAAAAGCACTCCTTTTTAAAGAGTGCTTTTAAAAAACATATAACCTAATCAAAATATTTCTATTTTGATTACGGAAAGAAAGTCTTTATTAAAACATATGGTTGCTAATTTAATTGCGATCTGTCTTGCACCCAAGCAGCAATATCATTTATAACATACTCAGGGATATTAGCAGGACTATAATATTCATTTGGCTTACTTATTTCCCCTTCACCCTCTGTAAAGAAATGATTTAACTTTGGATATAGTCGATAATCTACGTTATCTCGTTCTTTTAATTGTTCTTTCCAAAGAGGAATTTCAATTTTTGATTGAACTTGATAGTCTCTTTCTCCTTGAATAATAAGAAGCGGTGTCTTTTGTTCTTTTGACATTTCTGCCGCTTTAATTTTCCGTATAGAATCCCAAAATACTGCTGATCCTAAGTAAAAATCTTTTGGGGGATTCTGACCAGAGAAATTAGGATCATTTAATAATTCAAATTGCGATTTGTAGAATTTATATTGATCCAGGTTCATTGCTCCAATAGAGAAAAGGTACTCAAATTGATCTAAAACAACGTCTTGGATCGTACGAGCTGGCCCTCCCATTACAATTGCTCCAGCAATATTTTTATTTTGGTCTTTTTCAATCATTTTCGGAAGCATCATTCCACCTTGACTATGACCCAAAATATAAATTTGATTTTTATTTATTAGAGGCTCATTTTTAAGAAGTTGAGTTACAAGAAGAGCATCATCTGTTGTCTCTTTATCAACTGTATAAAAGGGACTGAATTGTGTTTTCAACCCATGTTCATAAGTTCTTTTATTATAGCGAAGGACAGCAATTCCCTTCGATGCAAGACCTTCAGCTAAATCGCGAAATGGTTTTAAAGCAAACGCTGTTTCATCCTGATCAGTTGCTCCTGATCCTTGAACAAGAATAACCGCTGGAAAAGGACCCTTTCCTTTTGGAACCGACAATGTTCCTGGTAATGGAAATGCACCACTTCCAACTACTACTTCTTTATCAACAAATGATTCAGGCTTACTATATGATGGACGCTCTGCAACAGGACTAAACGACATGCTGAGTTGAAAATCGTCTATTTTTCCAGATGGATCTAGTTTAATTAGTAAAGGTACAGACATTTTTTCAAAAACTAATTGAATCTCTACATTTGTATGAACAGGATTTGTCTCTTTTTGTGTAACCTCTCCAATTTCTATAAAAGAACCTGCTTGTAATTGCACTGGGAGTCCCTCCCAATAGCTCTTCAGCCATTCTTCGGATATTATTTTCTGTAATGACCTTGAGGTTAAATCAAATGCAGATTTATAATCTTCACTATTCATATGGCGAATAAATGAAAGAGTAGTAGATATAATAGGATTTTCATCATCACTATTGTCTACTTTTTTTATAGTTGTGTTTGCTTCCTTTAATTTCGAACTAAATTGGTAGTTAAACGGATAGTTATATGTATAAGGATATAAGCTTGTTTTCAATACTCCCGTATTCCGTCCCTCATACAAACTTGAAGAACTCGTAAAATTTTCAGGTGAAATTACTTCCTCCGCATATGAGACTGAGGGAATTGCTATTGTAAAAATTGCACTGACAAGTAATAACTTATTACTTATTCTTCTTTTCTTACCCATAATTATTGATTCTCCTTTCAAAATTAAAAATTTCTAATACAATATGCCAACTATAAGGAAAATAAAAATTATTAAAGAGATTAATAATCTATTTTACGATCCCCCCCTAACTAGTTAAAAATCTATCATTAACAAACTTCAATAAAAAATGCCTTCCCCCTCTTTTTTTATCATTGGATTTTTCAGTGACATAGAAGCACAGTGCCGTATTACATGTAACTGACCCATGTGATTCTCTATTCCAAAAGAAAAAAGCAATCCACTAGATGCTTTCTTTAATTGTTCTCACTCTAATTTTTTTAGATAATTCTCTTATTACTGTAAGATACATTTATTCTAAATCCTAAAACTCACTTATTTCTTGATAGGTTCTTAAGAAATATCAAAAAATAAAGAAAACAAGTTATTTGGTTATTCATTCCGTAAGCTTAATGCTCAAGTTAGTTTTTTTCACACGGTTAAACTTTATTAAGAAAACCTTAAGAAATTTCCCTCTATATTCATAAGAATTTTTTTCTATACTGAATCCTGTAAATGAACAAGAGGAGAAACGACCATGAAAAAATTTGTACTTTGCATACTAGGAATAGGCCTTCCTATATACTTACTACCTTTCATATTACGCGGGGATTTAGACAGATTTAATCCGATTGCTGAAGAAAAAAATGTATACGCCGTTGCGAAGGGATATGGCATTCCAGATTATCATTATAAAGGCCGAGCTATGTACTCACTAAAGGGTGTTGATGAACTAAGCAATGAAAAAGAATATAAAGTTGGAACGAACACGCCTAATGATTTTATAAGAAAAACTTACTTAAAAATTCATGTGAAAGGAAAATATGTGTATTCTTACGATATTATTTCTAAAGAGGATATTCCGGAGAAAATAAGGGGACAATTGGAGATAGCAAATAAATAAAAGAGCCACTTCGTACGATTTGGCTCTTTATTCTCTCTCCCATCTACCGTTGGGAAAATTCTTTCGGTAGATTTATTAAATTCGTTATCATTGTTCCAATAACCATTGTTCAATTACTTTTACTGTTTCATCTCGTTGTGCTTTTGCCGTAATTAAACTCGCATTATCACCTTTTTGCTCACCATACATGCCAAAATGAGCATGGTTTCCCCCTTTTATCATGTGCATAGTAGTATTCTTTGACATGAACTTTTTATTGTTCTCTATTTTTTCAACAGTTGCTAAAGCATCTACTTCCCCGTAAATTGATAACATTGGAATCGATTTCGTAGAGAAGTCATCTGCAGGATACGAACCTAAGAAAATAATCCCGTCTACCTTTTCTTCATATTGAAAGGCATACCTAGAAATCATAGCTCCGCCCATTGAATGCCCAGCAATATACCATTTTTGAACTTCAGGATACTGTTCAATTACACTATCTACCTCATTTATTCCAAATATCGCTAAGTTTAATGGTAACTTAGGCATTACTACAAAATGCCCATCTTTTGCAAGAGCTTCTCCTAAGTAACTATAAGCCTCGGCTTCTACTTTAGCTCCTTGATAAAAAATAACTCCTATTTTTGCATCTTTCTCTCCAAAAACTATATAATCTTCATCTTTTTTATCATATACTAAAGACAAAGCCTCTTTCGTTGGTTTATAAGTAAACTGAGACCAAGTTAAAAAAGTAATACTTCCGACGATTAAAATAGCTAGTAAAGAGTACAGAACAATTTTTATCCATTTTTTCAAAAAGATGACCTCCCTAAGATGTATATATTCTATATTTCAGATTATCATTAATAAACATAAAAACTCGAGCACTTTTATTATGCTCAAGTTTTTAGTTCCGTCTTTAATTTATACTATAAATTGTCCAAGATAAATATGTAGCAAATGCAGACCATAAAAAATATGGTATTAGCAACCATGCCGATACTTTAGATAAATTGGAAGAAAACATAATGAGAAGTAACGTAGTAATAGCGACTAGTAAACAATCTACTGTTGCTAAAAACAAATTCTTTTGGCTAAATTGAAAATAGCTGAACGCTTGATTGAATATATAATTTAAAAGGAATAAAAACCAAAATGTTTTTGGCTTGAATCCATAGTTGTTGTAAATAATTGCAACTGATAATGCGATAAGTCCAAATAATACAGCCCATATCATTCCGATTGTCATACCAGATGGTGTCCAAGACGGCTTTTCTAACGCATCATACCAAGTACGATCAATAGGGAATAAAACACTAGAAACATAAAACAAACCATATGTTAGTAAAAATACTATAATACTAGATTTTTTCATAAACATTCTCCTTTTTACTAGAAGATTATAGAAACTTTATATGATTAGTATGTCCTTGTACTGGATAAAATTCTAATATTAAAATTCAAAATACATATTGTTTAACCTATTTCATACAAATTCTTTCATACTTTTATATGCACAAAGGGCTCTCTCCCGTGCTGCCTTATGATCAACAATCGGAAAGGGATATGTATCACCAAGTTTTATATTGGCTTTTTGCAAAATATGCTCAGATGCTTCCCAAGGTTTATGTATATACTTATTCGGTATACCTCTTAATTCTGGTACCCATCTTCTTATATACTCTCCATTTTTATCAAACTTTTCTCCTTGTGTGATTGGGTTAAAAATACGAAAGTACGGTGATGCATCTGCTCCACTCCCAGCAACCCATTGCCATCCCATTGTATTATTTGCAATATCAGCATCTAGTAGTGTATCCATAAACCATTTTGCTCCTTCTTGCCACGGAATTAACAAATGCTTTACAAGAAAAGAGGCTACAGCCATTCTTGCCCGGTTATGCATAAAACCTGTTCGCCATAGTTCTCGCATTCCCGCATCAATAAACGGATAACCAGTTTCACCCTTCTGCCATACTCTTAATAACTCCTCTTCCTTATCCCACGGGAAATTTTCAAAGCTCTTATTAAGAGGTTTATATACTGTAAATGGATAATGATATAGCAAATAATAAGAAAACTCTCGCCAAATTAATTGACGTATAAAGCTATTAACTTGTTTTTCAAAAAGACTACATTGTCTTTCGGTACTTTTATTTATTAAGTAATGAAACATTAGCTTTACTGATATTTGACCAAATGAAAGATACGGTGCCAACATCGAATGGACATTTTGACCTGGAAAATCTCTTCCTTCACTATAAGAGACTAATTTACTAGAGAAAAATTTCTTGAATGTTTTATATGCCCCTTCTTCTGTCGGATCCCATATTACTTCCATATGAGATGTCCACGGTATAGTCGGCAACAATTTTAATTCTGAAACAGATAAGCTTGCTGGTAAAGAGTTTCCCCACTTTATACTCTGCACTCTGCTAATAGGTTTAGGTATTACCTGCTTTTGAAATGCATTGTAAAAAGGCGTAAACACCTTATATTCAGTGTTATCTTTCTTTTTAATAATCCACGGTTCTAATAATAAATGCGAATTAAATTCTTTACAGATAATACCTTTATCCTCTAACATCATTTTCATTTTTTGATTAGATTGTAATCTGTCCGGATCATAACAAATATTCCAATATACAGCCGTTATATCTAATTGCTCTATGAGAGAAAGTATTTCTTCCTCCGTACGTCCTTTACGAATTATTAAAGTAGAGCCCAATGCCTCAAGTTGCTTCTTTACATCTATTACAGCATGGTGCAACCACCACTTTGACGCACTTCCTATTGAAAAAGTTTCCTCTTGTATATATACAGGAAGAACCTCACCAGACTGAACAGCCTCAAATAGAGCTGGGTTATCATATAAACGAAAATCTTTTTGAAACATAACAATAATTTTATTTTGCATGGCTATCCTTTCCCATTCTTAAAGCAAAATTCATTCTTTATTAGAACAAATACTTCTGTTATTTTTAAATGATTATAAGAATCATTTTTTGTAATTGCAAACAAACTCTTCTATCTTTAATGGATTTTTCCAACTCTTAATAAAGATAAAAATATAATGCACTTTGTACTTATCTTAAACTCTTATAAAATAAAAAAGAAAATGGAGAGAAAGATGAAAAAACAATTTTATAAACAATCAAACTTAAATACATCTATAGATTCAACAATCCTATGGACTTTTCAAAACCAAAATGCCATAAATACACTTTTGAATGAAGGTAAGCTTATAACCGATCCTATTTTTGTTAGTAAAGAAGATTGCACAGCATATAAATACATTGTAAGACACATGAAACAGAAAGGTATTGACTTTATTATAGATTTCCCCATTTGGGCATGGCATTCATGCAATGGTTACCAAAAGAAGCCTACTTATGAGACTGCAAGAGAATTACTATCAGATATTCAATTAGAAAAAGAAATATACCTCATCGAATTCACATGTCCTAATTTTTTATTCATGTTAACAAACTATAGCGGATGGTGCGACATTTATTTTAAACTTACTGGCAATCCTAAAGCAAGTGTAACAAATGATGAAGAAAAATACTTATTTAATCTTTACCCTACCATTGAGGAAGAATGGGAATATCATCATATCCAAGCAACTCTACCCTACCTAAAAAAAGAATGGATTATACAAATAACTGAACTTAGTAAAATGAATGGATTTAACAAATAATATTGTTTATGAATGCTTTATTTAAGCATTCATAAACATAACAAATAGTCACATGAAACTAATAAATTTAAAATAGCGTTTTTTTATAATGGAACCCTAAATAAGCTCCTTACTACTATGATTTTGTATACATGCAGTTTACTCATTTAGTTTTGGTCTAGTTTGTAAATATAAATTCAAATCTGGACTTGAACCGTTAATAATTATATCTCGAACAATTTTAGAAAGTACCATACTATAAACTAATCCATTATCTCCATACGCATAGATAAAGTGACAATTTGGAAACTCTTCATACATTCCAATTATAGGTAAGCCATCATGAGTACCACCATAAAAAGCACTTAAATAAAATTCAGGTTCAACTGTTATATTAGGAAAGAGCTTATTAAATTCATTCACTAATTTCTCTTTTTTATGGATTAATTTTGAATCTCTTTCTTGAGCAATGTTTGTATCTTCATCTAATCCACCTATAATAATCCTATTATCTGCAGTAGTTCTCATATAAATATATGGTCTCGCAGTTTCCCAAATGAGAGTGCGTTTATACCAAGAAGATAAATCTTCCACAGGATTAGTAACAATTGCATATGAGCTAATCAGTGTAGCGTTCTTTTCCTTTTTAAATTCCAATCCTTCATATCCTGCAGCCACAATTACTTTATTGGCAGTAATAGAATTGCCTTCCTTTGTATAAAAGATAGCACATTCTTTCTCTAACTTTTTGCCAACAATCTCTGTATCTTCATAAATGTGAACTCCTTTATTAGAGGCTTGTTCTAATAAACTATGTGTAAATTTATAAGGATTTATTTCACCATCATTATACGTATAAATAGCTGCACGTTTTTTAAATGGATATCTCTGTCCAATTTGTTTTTCTGATAACCAAGCCGCTTTAAAATCATGCTTATGTAAATAATACAATTCCTTTTCTAATTTCTTTATATCCTCTTCATAACTTGCATAATATAAACTGTCCCGTCGTTTAAAGTCAGAGCAATAAGGCAAGTTTTGATCAGCATATTCAATATCATTAATAGCTTGTTCACATAATTTCATATGCTTAACTGCATACTCTTCCCCAAATGTATTTACAAGTTCAAAAAACATCTTATCACCTAAATATTGAATAAGTGCTGTATTTGTAAGGTTACTTCCATGTCCTACCTTTCTTTTATCAACGATAACAATATTTAAATCTGATTCACTCAAATAGTATGCTGATTGAGCACCCGAACTTCCTGCTCCTATTATTAGTACGTCACATTTTATATCTTCGTCCAAACGAGGATAAGAAGGTGTATTAGAAAAAGTCGTGTTCCAATATAACTTCCCTTTCTGTAAATCCATTTTAATTGCACCGTCCTAAATAAAATAGTTATATCCCCATCGGTATCTCCAAATCATTCTTACTATATACTTCTTATCAAAATTATCTTGCTATCATGAATAAAGGTTTTCATAAACCTAAAAGCCTTGTCTTAAAAATTTTTTTCGAAAAAACGTCAAATAATTTTTTATTTTTATTATAAAAAGAGCAAAAGATCTCCATTTATAGAAGATTTCTTTTACTCTTTTTAAAGGAAACAACTCCAAATATTTAACATATTACAGTATCTACTAAATAAAAGTTGCTTATCTATCGATAACTTACACATAAGAATGCATTTGTTTCACTACTTTATTAACAGAAACTTTAACAACCGTTTCTTTTTCCCCTGTTCTATCAATCTTGAAACCATGAACTTTAACATCAGACGGTACTAGTGGATGATGATAAATCATATCTATACTCTTCTCAATATTTTCACTAACATTTTCTTTTCCACTTAGCCATTCATCAAGGCTACCACTTGAAAATTCAGGCATGCAATTTTCAAAGAGATAGTCTAATTCTCTGTTATTTTTTATGGAATCACGTTGAATTTGTAGATTAACTACATCAGTTTCTTTATCCTCTATTCCTACAACAAAAATTTCTTCAACATTTTCTTGATAAATAGCAATAATAATAGATCTCATTATATCTCCATAAGGATGTACAATTACAGAATCGTAGCTGTGTATAGTCAACATGTTTTCTTGTTGAATGTTAGTTACTTGTTGGATAATAGGCTCTATTTCATGTTTAATGTCTGTTAACAATAAAACTTTTTTATTCTTTGAATTCATATGGAGCACTCCTTCTTCATTATTGTATTTATGAAACTTTTAAGCTAGTAACAATAGTTGATAATTCATTACATGATTATTACCAGTTTTTCCAGCGTCCCTTTGGATCAACACTTGCAAGTCTAACCCATCCATTTTGAACTTTTTCTCGAAATGTGAAATCATTATTTAGCAAACGTTCTATATATTGACTAGGCGCTTGAATTACAATTAGTAAACGAAGTGGTGAATGATACGTCTCACTATCTGACTGCATAACGGATTGCCAAGGTAAGCCTGGCAACAAATCACTTGCATTTCCCTGCATAACACCTAGACCCGCGGTTACAGTTTGGGTTGTTTTGTTTCCACTACCATAATAATGAGGAGCTACAGTTGAAGCGTAATATTGTAGATTTATCCACTGAGCTACTGTTCCTGGTCCTGCAATAATGTTAGCTAATATATCGCCACTTTCATCCTGTTTCCAATCATAATTATGAAGGAAAGCCCTACCTTCTAAGTCACAATCCTGAGTTAATTCTCGTTGCCCGATAATAAAAGATGCATTACGAGCTAATCCCCATTCTGGACGTATTTCACTCCAATCTTCTGCAAATCGATGTGCCTCTTTACTCGCATTTTTTATTTTCGTTTTAAAATTTGGTAATTGCGTTAAACGCTCTCTATTTGCATGTTGGCTCACATTTGGCATAATCGATTCGATACAATCAAATGCTTCTTGCGCAGTTTCCGAAAGTTCTGGGACGTAAATCCATTCCAATTCGTCCACTGTTGTTTTATGTTCAGCTGCTGCAAAAATGGTATCCTCAGGAATTTTAATACCTTCAGCAAACAACGCCTCTCTCACTTCTGGAAGATTACATAAAGTAGCAAAAACTCTTGCATTGAATCCTCCTGCTGCTCCGCCACAAGCACCACACTCAAGTGCTGCAGCATAAGGGTTGTTCGTACTTTGACTACTATGTCCGCACATTACAACTAAAGGAGCAAATTTTTCTGTCAGTCCCACCATTTTTAAAGCTTGACGCACATAGTTCACTTTTTCTTCTTTTGTAAAACCGATAGGTATCTCACCCTTTGTGTCATGAACATGATTAAGCGAGAATGTTGTATCAGGTTTTTGTAACATAGTTTTACGAAGTTTACGAATGAAACCACCAACTCCTCTTGGGACAAAGCTTCTTGTCACCATCTGTAGACCAAGTAAAGGACCACTTAACTCAGGTAGCGCCATACTTGTCATTACGTTCTGTTTCATCGTTTTAAAAGTATAACGTACCGAACTGCCTACCCTCTTACGCTGCTCATAAGATTTAAGTTCATTTTCATTTGTGAGCTCTTTTATTTGATGTTTCGGTTTGAGTATAACTGGCAAAGAAGGATGGTTGTTATTACTACCTAGTTCACTAGTTGCAATTGGTAACCCAAAGAAACCAGCTATTCCAAATGTTTCAAACGGACCTAATTTTTCAAGGTGGCGACGAAACGGTTCTGAACGTACATCAATACAGAATGCTAATTGAGCTAATACACGCTTTTTATCATTGGTTGCACGTTGTGTAGAAGCAATCTTCTCCCTTAATTGCTCTGCATGCGTTTGTTCCCAAGCTTCCAGCCAAAGTTTCCTGCGAATATTTTCATCAAAACGATAAGCGAATGCTAATAATTCACTTTGTTCAGCAGCAGGCATTTGTAACCATTCCCGTGTTGAAATATTCCCCCAATAGATCCAAGAAGCTATAAGTGGGACGATCGAAACTTTTTTCTCAACCTTTTGATTTTTTAAAGGTAAATAAGGTTTTACAATAGCCAGCTCCATAGAAATTCGAACTGCTAAATATTCTATGAGAAGTTCCTGTTCCTGAATTGCTTGTTGTGAGCGCCATCGTATCATTCCTGCCCACCCAGGCAAAGAAAGTAAGTGCCCTTCAAGGTAAGATTGTATGTTAGATTTAGAAATTCCTAGTTCAGATAATGCTCTCGCTAAAGCTACTTCGGCATCTTGTGGCCAATCTTTTAAAACTTTACGCTCATTTTTACTGAACGCTGGATCAAATGTAATAAGGTGTTGCCATGCACGATAAAAACCTTTCTCTCGATTTGGCATCGTCCAATTTGATCCGGATTCATCAAGATATAATTTACACCATTTAATGATATGATAATTAAGAACATCAGATAGGTTTTCACTATTTTGACTCTCTATAAGCGAACTTATTGGCTGCATAACAGAGGCTTGCATACTTGCTGTATTTATATAATTCATTTCTTCTGCCAATTTATTTACTTCTGGCGATGATAATAGACTAGAAGGTAATTTTTCTAACTTTAAAGCCGCTTGGCAAAATCGCTCTGCTTTCTCTCGCGGAATATGAAAAGATTGTGAATCCAGCCAACGAGACAAACTCATTTGTAAAAATGATTCCTCAATCTCACCTTTCGCTTTTGCCGAATGAATCATGGAGGCACTAGGATAAATATCCACATTACGAGCTTCTTTTAACCAATTTGCGACTTGTTCAAATGATTGCTTTTCAAGTCCCATCCAAGGGTGGTGAGCTGCAAACGTAGAGATAGGCCAAAGTGGCGCAATAACTCGGCTAGCAGATGCAACTAAATCATTTATATTATTTTCTTGCATATCAATGTTTGTATCTTTCTTTAATATTGACGGTATGCTCATCACGAATTACCTCCCTTTGATACATAATGTTTCAGATAGCTTGGGTGACTTTCTACTGACTTTCGTCTCGCCTCACCTACTCGAACTAACCAAAGATAAAGTACAGCGAATAAAGTAGAAGATTGATGACGAGTAACGAAAGTACTAATAACACTACTAAATAGTAAAATACATATAACAAAGATAACGGCTGGAGCTGAAGGTTGAACACTTTGATAAATATCAGTATGCAACCATTTATAAAGAGAATTATGAACGGTAAAGTAAATGAGAGAAAATCCAATCAAAACAATTACGCCAGCAATTCGTCCCATTCTTCCCTCTCCAAAAACAACAAGCTGTTTCCATGAAAAGTATAGTGACCAGCCTAAGATTAACGCACTAACTAGTTGATACCCCTCTCCAGAAGTCATAAACCAGAAAGTAATTGCTATAAATAATCCTAAAACACGCCCAACTATCATCCATAAATTGGACATCTTTTCATTAGACTGATTCACTACCCCAAAACGTTGCACGGAAGAACCAGCTTGTAAAAATAGTGTAGCTTTAAACAAACCATGTAAAATTAAATGAATAATAGCTGCTAAATAGGCGCCTAATGCACATTGAATAAGCATAAATCCCATTTGTGCAATAGTTGAACCTACTAGCTGACGTTTATAATCAACTTGGACTAAACTAATTCCTGTACCTATTAAGATAGAAATACTAGAGAAAATTAGTAAAATGATTTGTGCAATATCATCATGAAAAAGAGGTGAAAATCTAGTTAACATGATACCGCCAGCATTTACTAAACCCGCATGCATAATAGCAGAAACAGGAGTTGGAGCAACAGCAGACTCAATTAACCATCTTTGAAAAGGCCATTGTGCTGCTGGAATCATCACCGCTAATATAATTAATAAGTTAATTCCTGTTCTCTCCAATGTTCCAAATTGAGCTACATTTTCATTCGTTAAAACTGATGTTAACTGCCACTGTCCAGTTATTTGAAACAGCCAAATGATAGCTGATAGTAAGGCAATCCAACTTATTGTAAATAGGTAGCCAGAGATTTTAGTTGCTTCACTAACTACTTTCCACCCTTTATTTAGCCCTATAAGTAGAACCAATCCTATAAGCGTTGCTCCCCAACAAATGAGCATTAAGCGAAGATCATCACTTAACCATGCAACCGAAGATACACCTGTAGTACATGTAAAAAGTGCAAAGTATTTTCGATATGAGCGATCTCCCATTAAATAACGTACAGAGAAACGCTGAATGATTAAACCAATTGTAAGAACAAAGAAAGCCATTAACCAAGCTAAAGTATCTAGATGCCAAGGCCCCACAACTCTATCTCCATTGTTATTAACAAGTGCGAGTAAAGAAACCAATGAAGGTAAAGCAGCGATACCAATATGGATATGAACAAAACGTAAAGGTATCCTTGCATTTAAAAATAATAATCCACTTAGCCAAGAAGCACTAAGCGCCATAAAAAATAAAGTTAACAGTGTTGATGAACTCAGCGAAATTAACATGTTAAATACTCCCTTCTAAGCGAAAATAGCCTATAAAAATTCCTTTTCATTACGATAGTTTTTTTAATTTCAATTTTCATTCACTCTTTTTAGTACATCGTTTTTTCCCATAAAAAAAACCGACAACTTCCATAATTCAATGATTTTATATCATCATTGAATTATGGAGATTGTCGGTTTCACTTCAACTAACTTCAATAAAGTTTTTTGAAGAGCTCCCATTTTATAGAGGATAGTAATGTATGTATTACTCCTATTAAAAATAACAGTATATCTCTGATCTCCTAGATTATGCAATCAATATATCAATTTATGTTATGCGCTATCTTTCAATTAAGAAACTTTTTCATTTAGTCAATATTACATATTAAAAAAATGCTAAAGCCTTAATTATAGCAAACAGTTAAAATAAGCATCTATTAATTTTTTAAAACAATTATAAGATAAACTATATTAAGCAGTTTGTCAATTTATTTATCAGTTTTTTTGAGCATTATTCCAATTAAAATTCAGTATACGTAAATAATTTCAAGTTATTAATTATTATCATGTTAATAAATTTAAATAAAGCGCAAAACTTTTAGGTTTCTTAATTATCTCCCACTAACCCTACGATGGTTTTAATTTTTAAAATTTTCCCTCAAGATTATGAAACAATTTAAAAATCATTACTCGTTCACCAGTACGGGAGCTTATATCCGTATGAAAACTTTTCACTTTTTCTCCAGTTAATTCTAGTATAATCTCTTTCAAATCTTCAATTCCAGATTCAACTAGCTCCGAACGATTTTTCTTTATCGTTAGCATACCGTCTTTTGTTTCGCAAACCGTATATTCAGCTGGCGTTAAAATACCTTGTAAATTTACGATAATCATATCCCGTAATATATCTGTCTTAACGGATATAGACCCGCGTCCTAGGTAGTCCTTTTCCCAGTGAGTAATTGCTTTGCTTATCTCTGATTCAATAGAGCCTTTTGAGTTTCTCATCTTTGTATCCTCCTTCAATAAAATGTAATTACATTTATAATTACAATAACAATATAATAATCTGGATTGATTTTATTTTCAATTATTGAGAAGAATTTATAGGAATCGTTGTCATGTATCCTTTAGTATTAAGATGAATTTTTATATTGTAATATACGTTTTTTTGATTATTCCCCGACAAAATACTCTTACTATAAAGACTCTGTTGCATAGATTTCAAAAAAGGACATTCCGGAGAAAATAAGAAAACTCTTGTAACGTAATACATAAACGAAAGAGCCGATTTCTTTATAAAATAAGAAATCGACTTTTGGCTTAGTTATTGATTTAGTAATGGAAAACACCTTTTTAAAATAATTATGTTTATACTATAGACGTTGATCTTTCTGGAAGTTTAGTTGAAAATGATCCGCTTCATTGTATACCCCGAATTCATATCCTTTTTCCTTATAAAATTTAATAATTTCCGGAAGCGCTTGTAATGTCTGTAGTTTTTCATGCATTAGAACTACTTCCACATCTTCTGTTGTTGTACGCTTTACATTTTCTATAATTTGCTGTGGGTTACCTTTTAATTTCCAATCATTTGAATCTATCGTCCAATCCCAAACTTTTATTCCTGCTTCTACAATTTTGTTACGAATGTCCTGCCCCTTTAATCCTGGTGCAGATCCATATGGGGGACGGACTAGTTTAGGAGTTGTACCTGTAATATTATGAATAAGAGCTAACGTTTCTTTCATCTCCGTTACAAATTGTTCTTTTTTGTATAGCTTATCACTATTATGTGTCATACTATGAGCACCAATATAATGTCCTTCTTTTACTGCTCGTTTTACATTTTCCTGAAAAGCGGTATTCTGTAAATTGCTTCCTTGCATAAAAAATGTCGAGGCAACATGTTGCTCTTTTAGTACATCTAAAAATTTTCCAGTTAATTCGCTAGGGCCGTCATCAAATGTTAAATAAACAACCTTTCCTACTGGTTTTCCATCAGGTCTTTTCTGTTTTGCCAGCGATGTGTCCTCTTTCTTTCCTTGTTGTTGCGTATTAGCTAGCCTAATACTTTCATTAGCTACCCCTTTCGCTGGGATAGAGTTCCATTTCCCTATTAAAAAGAACGTGAAAAAGGTCGTTGCTAAAACAACTCCTAAAGATAGTATTACCTTATTTACTCCACTTGTTTTTTTCTTATTTTGTGATTCTTTCATTATGTTTCGATCCTTTCCCTACTCATTTTCATATTCATTATTTATACAGCTAAGCATTAACTCCAGCTGATATTTACAATAAATAGATTAATAGAGGAAGGTGAAGATAAAATGCAGATAATGTCGAAATTAGTTAAAGAATAGCCTATTGCATCCACTCTTTAAAAAATATTTTTTCTCTATTACAGTTAAATTTGAAAACTGAATATACATCCAAAATAAAAGATACTACTCTTTCTAAACAATATTTTTATATCAAGATAATAGCATACTGATATAAAGATAAAATACAAAGATAGCCGTACTATTGAAATTCAATTATAATTTTGTAATTGGAATTCATTTGAACCAAATGAAGAACTAGAAGAAATATTATTATGTGGAGGTGCCCCGATGAACCTTGTAATTAGAGAGTTAGAAACAAATGATTTAGATAATCTCCCGGAGATTGATGACAGTTTTATAGTGAACGCTCGGTTAATTCTTTCTCTTTCCAAAGGAAATAGATGTATAAAATATACAGCAGAAGACGTTCCGAGTTATGAAAAAAGTTATTTACAAAATCAAGATGATAATGAAGAACTGCCTTACAATGAATATATAAATAAACCTAATCAAGTCATTTACATAGCACTGTTACATAACCAAATCATTGGATTAATGGTATTAAAAAAGAATTGGAACCACTATGCTTACATAGAAGATATAACGGTAGATAAAAAATATCGTACACTCGGAGTTGGTAAAAGATTAGTTGATCAAGCAAAGCAGTGGGCAAAAAAAGGCAATATGCCAGGTATCATGCTTGAAACGCAAAATAATAATGTCGCAGCATGTAAGTTCTATGAAAAATGCGGATTTGTAATTGGTGGGTTTGATTTTCTTGTTTATAAAGGTTTGGATATTGAAAATGATGAAGTTGCAATTTATTGGTATTTGCATTTCGACTCTTAACGTTAAACTTAGTCAAAATAAAAACCCCAATCTCTCTATATTAAAATTGAGAAACTGGGGTTAAGTTACTTAACAATATTTTTCATTTAAAACAAGTAACTAATTAATAATCCTGCTGACAACAAGAAGCCGAAAATCGTATTTGTCATCGCTGTTGATTTCATTGCGATGCGCATATATCCAGGATCCTTTGCCCCTTTTTGGAAACTTTGAATCGCAGAAATTGGCTTTCTCAAACCTAGGAACATAACTAATGCCCAAGGGCTTATATAACCCATTAATACAATTACGGCAATCCATAAATACGCAATGAAAAAGGCTATCGCTAGTGTTACCACAGCTTTTTCTCTCCCAAGGAGGATTACTAATGTCTTTCTTCCACCTTTAATATCTTCTTCGATATCTCGGATGTTATTCGACATATTGATTGCACCTACTAAAATTCCAATTGGAATGGAAATCAATACACTTTCAATCGTTACAGTATTCGTTTGAATAAAGAAAGCAATGAGTACAAAACATGTTCCCATTAACAATCCAGAAACTAATTCTCCAAACGGGGTGTACGCAATTGGTAATGGACCGCCTGTATATAAATAGCCAACCGCCATTCCAATTAAACCGATGACGACTAACCACCAGCTGCTATTCATACAAATATAAATGCCAATAAAAGCTGCTACGACATATAATAAAAGCGCAACTGTTAACACATTTTTTGGCTTCAATCCATGACGGACAATTCCGCCACCGATGCCAACGGATTCAGCGGTATCTAATCCACGTTTAAAATCATAGTACTCATTAAATAAGTTCGTTGCTATTTGCAGCGCTAAACATGCAAGCATCATCGCAATAAATAAAAGCCAATCAATTTTGGCAACATAAAGTGATGCCACTGTCCCTAAAATTACAGGAGAAAACGTCGCCGTTAATGTATGCGGGCGCGTCATCTTCCATATTAATTTAGCGGAACTAATTTCTTTTTCTGTCCCCATAACTCTGTTCAATCTCCCTACATTTTAAGTATAAATTACTAGCAGTATCTTTCTATCTATTTCCTGCCACGCATCCATTCATTATAGCAATAAATGATTATCCTTTCTAACAAATCAACTTTTAATAAGATGAAAAATTATAAAATGAAACTTTCATCAGTAGGAGTTTTGTCATCCCCACTGATTATTAGTACATATCCATTGTTTTTTTCCGGGCAGCCCTCCCTCCCATTCGCTGAATTTTGTGGTGGGAGTCTTACTGTCCGTTAATGCGGGATAAAAAAGAAGTCAAATTACTTCCAAACAACACCTCGCCTCTCATATTCCATTCTGTATTCAACAGCAGCCGCAATTTTAGGACTTGCGAATCTTTCCGTGATCCAAAGTCCCAAATCAACTCCTGAAGTGACTCCTCTTGCAGTGATAACATCGTCTTGATCTACAATTCGGTAATGAAGAAGCTCTGCCCCGTATTCACTCATTTCATCCTGTGCCAAATAGTGCATCGTTGCCTTTCGACCGTTCAATATACCAGAGGCTGCTAACAGCATACCCCCTGTACACACGCCAGCAACGATTGTTCCTGCATTGTACATCTCGCTAATCATTTTAGTCAAAGTTCCAAGCTCTGCTTGCTTTCGTGCCCCATGCTCTGCTTTATGATTCCAGCCACCACCAGGTACAATTAACAAATCTGGACGATTCTCCATTCGTAAAAAATCATGTAGTTTAACTGTAACTCCAAACGAGGTAGTAACTTCCTTCTTTTGTTCACTCGAAACGAATTCAACTACAAATTGAGCCCCTTCTTCTATCGCTCTTTTCAGTACCTCAAACGGTGCGAAAGAGACAAGTTCTCCGAAACCATCAAACAATACTATTTGTATTTTCATTTTCGCACACCTCATATGCTTTCTTTTTTAAATTGTAGATATATATAATGATTGGACAATCTCAAAGTGTAAATTGTAAAGTATACCTAGATTATTCAAATAAAAAATAATATCCCACATAGTTAAATACATTTGTAAACCCTACATTTTCTACAACTGCAACAGAAGGCTTGTTCAATTCCATACAGTCCCAATATGGAATAATATCATTCTCCAAACAATCTTTTACAAAACTATGCGCTATCTTTTGAGCTAATTTCCTCCCCTGGTAACCTTCTATCGTTTCAATATCTATGCAGTGTATATTTTCAAATACAAACCCTAAAAAACAAACACTCACAATTACATCATCATAAACAATGCAATAACCGATTCCCTCATTGAAAAAACGATCCGATGAAGACCAAAACTCTAAAATTTTTGATTGTAAAAAATCAATATTCTTAAATGCATTATTACTATTTTCATAGAGAGCTTTACTCATTTTCAGCACAGTATATTCCTGTTCAATTTCAGGTTCATGATGATTTTCATAACCCTTTTTTCTTAGCGTATACACTCTTTGATTCCAACTCTTTAAGTTACGGTGCTGAAATATTCTTTCAATTGTTTTGTTCCACTTTGAATGATTTCCGATTCCTTCAAAGCAATCTAGTCCTGCTTTCCTCGCCTCAGGTACTATTACATTATTAATAAAACGATTCATTTCTTTATTAAACTCTTCATTTTCAGCATCTCCAATAAAGAAGAAGCCATCATTATTACCTAACCAAATGAGTCCCGAATTAGGAGAAGACACGTTATCTACAAATATACGACCAGGATTCACTCCTGCAATTACAGCACGTACCTCTAATTGACCTTGTTCATTCACTAAACGATTACACCTATAAAAACCATTCTTGCTTAGTTCACAGATCATACGTTACACCCCCTGTTTTAAACTGTTCTATTCTAACTTTACCATTTTCACATAATATTCTGTATTATTTTCAAGAGTAGTTTTAAAACGATGCGATAAGTAAATGAAATACATAATAAAAAAGAGCCAATCTCCAACACAATAGAAGATTGACTCTTTCCTTTATTTACTCCCCTGTTTCAGAAAATCGCTTTATACGTTCTCCAATTTCATCGCGAACACGTTGAAATTCAGACCATTCTTTTCCTGCTGGATCATCAAATCCCCAGTGAACACGATTCACATGCGGCGGAGTAGATGGGCATACAGCATCCGCATGACTACAAAGCGTAACGACTAAATCAGCACTATTTAAAATGTTTGCATCAATTATATCTGATGTTTGATTTGTTATGTCGATATTTACTTCGTTCATTGCTTTAATTGCGTTTGGATTCACTCCGTGTGCTTCGATTCCTGCAGAATATACATTCCACTTATCTCCTAAATATTGTTTGCCCCATGCTTCTGCCATTTGGCTTCTGCATGAATTTCCTGTACATAAGAAATAGATTGTCTTTTTATTTTCCATGTTGTTTTCCGCCTTTGTTTTTAAATTATACTGGTTGGTCATTAAAATATTTACGTTTAAACCAAAAAGCAACGTTTACAAGTGCAATCATTACAGGCACTTCCACTAACGGTCCGATAACAGCTGCGAATGCTGCGCCCGAATGAATACCAAACACACCAACTGCTACAGCAATTGCTAACTCAAAGTTATTACTACCAGCTGTAAATGCTAACGTTGTTGTTATCGGGTAGTTGGCACCAATTTTTCTTCCCATAAAGAAAGATACAAAAAACATTACAATAAAATAGATTAATAACGGCATCGCTATTCTTACCACATCTAGTGGCATGCTAACAATCATCTCCCCTTTTAAGGAGAACATAATGATGATTGTAAATAGTAATGCAAGTAATGTAAGTGGACTAATTTTAGGTATAAACACCTTTTCGTACCACTGTCTTCCTTTTAACTTAACGAGTACAAAGCGCGTCAACATACCTGCTATAAAAGGAATTCCTAAATAGATACATACTGATTTTGCTACTTCTATCATTGTAATATCGACAATAGCCCCTTCAATTCCTAACCATTCTGGAATTACCGTTACAAACACGTATGCATAAACCGAGAAGAATAACATTTGAAATACCGAATTAAAAGCCACTAAACCTGCCGCATACTCTTTATCACCATCAGCAAGATCGTTCCAAACAATGACCATTGCAATGCAACGTGCTAATCCAATCATAATGAGACCCACCATGTATTCTGGTTTATCAGGAAGAAAAATAATTGCTAACACAAACATAAGTACCGGGCCAATAATCCAGTTTTGTACTAAAGATAGAACTAACACTTTTACATCTTTAAATACTCGTCCCATTTCCTCATAGCGAACTTTCGCTAATGGTGGATACATCATTACAATTAAACCAACAGCAAGTGGAATAGACGTCGTTCCAACCTGTAATGTATTCAATCCGTCTACTACACTAGGGAACACAAACCCTAAACCAATCCCAACAGCCATCGCTAGAAAAATCCATAGTGTTAAATAGCGGTCTAGAAAGGATAAACGTTTCATTTTATTTTCCATCTCCTATTAACAACAAGAATTTTTTTCTACTACGGTAGAAGTCGTACAACAAGATGGGTCTTCTATTTTATGAACATTACTATCTGCTTTTGTATAAAAGAACTCCCACTCATTACCATCGGGATCCGTTACCCAAAACTTATCTTGTACTGCATAGCAACAAGTCGTATCCATCTCATCACGCGCGAAGAAACCTTCTTTTTCTAATCGTTCTTTATGCAATGTAATTTCTTCAGCTGTATCCACTTGGAAACCAAAATGATTTACCTGATTTCCCTTCACTTCATCTCGCACGTTCAGCGTGAAATTAAGTCCTGGCGTCTCTAATAAAAATTTTGCATAATCTGTTTTCACTTTAACTGGTGATACACCAAATACCTTTTCATAAAATTCAATAGACTTCTCTAAATTCGTAACGTTTATACCAACGTGAACATATCTCATCCTTATTCCTCCTCTTTATATATCATTAATCAATTTTTTTTGATTAATAGTTCAAAATTTTAACAGCAACTACCTTTCCCTGTTTTTCTAAAGATACAGCACAATTCTTCTGATAATAAATTATTCACTTCCGCATCATTTAAATCATAATAACTCCACGTACCTTTTGTTTCTTTTACAATTAAACCCGCATCTAATAAAATCTTTAAATGATAGGACAACTTAGATTGCGTCATTTCAAAAACTTCTGTTAAATCACATACACACGTCTGGCCCCGCTGGCAAAGTTCATACATAATTTCTAAACGCTTTTGATCCGCCAACGCTTTGAATTTTTTCTCATATAACTGAAAATCTTGTGTCACTGTAGTTCACTTCCCTTCATCAACTTTTTTTGATGTTTATAGTATATACGCTGATTCGTTCTTTATGCAACTGATTAATCAAATTTTTTTGATTTATAAAAACCTCCCTCGCATCATATTTTTGCTACAATTAAAAAGACCATAGCTTTTTCAAAAGTGAAAAACTACGGTTCTTTTTACAACTTAATAGTTACAATATTTCCGAGAAATGGAGTCTCTATAACTGTTTTAAATTTTAATTTGACCATTATAGAGTAGTGCCCCATCACCCTCAATCTAAGAAAATCAAATACCCCAAAATGAGAAAAATCGATATAACTCTTGTTTTTGGTGCATATTCATAAAAAGCACGTTACTATTCTCATTAACATAAGAGAATAGTAACGTGCTTTTAATTACAAAAATAGTTTAAATCCTTAAGTTGATGGTTGTGGGACGGGCCCCAATAAGAACGGTATCTAAGATTGTATGTGAGGTGTTAGTTCCATTCCAATGGCCTCAGCCGGCGATTAACTCAAATACCGATTTCGTATGACCCCCATGTGATGAATTTCGTGTCCTGCGATGCCGTACGCGAGGGCGCGCGCCGTAATGCTTAGGTTGTTGGCTGTGCCCTTGCGGGGCCATGCCTCCGCCGGTAGCCCGCGCAGCAATGTGATCGTTGATTGCCGTACGGCCCGGTAGTCTTCGGCCAATTGCGCGGTTGTCCAGCTTCCGAAAGGAGGTATGAACAATTCCTGATCGAAACCGGTCAGAGGCGACCGGTCCCCTCTTGCAAACCGGAGCAGGCGGTAGGTCATGACGCGTTCCGCGTCTGCAATGTGGCCCACGACTTCTTTCAGCGTCCATTTTCCTTCCTCATACCGATATGCGGCCTGGCTTTCGGTCAACGATGCCAGGAGCTCGGTCATTTGCTTTTCCTGAGCGAGCAGAATGTCGATGATGTTACCGTCTGGCACCAAACGGATATATTCGCCGGAGCTCCCAGCGTATTCTTCTTCTGACGGTCTTTGATTCATGCGTAGTCACCTCTTTATGTATATATAGAAAATTATAGCACTCGTCTATGTCTAATCAATTCGTGAAATGATAGAACTTTCCTTCTAATAATTGAGGATAAGCAACTATTTAGTCGGTCGCCACACTATCCTGATTCGTTTGCACAATAAGCAATGCTAATCAATAATGCGTAAAAATTATCTGTCATACAATATTTCGAAGTTATTAATATATATTGAGTTATTCCGAAACATACATAAATACATTTTGTCGAAATTATTAAAAAAGGAGAATTTCGCTAACTGAAGAATTAATAATTGTGTTACCAATATGTAAAAATCTCAATTTAAAACTAAAGGAGAACAAAATGGGACAAATAATTGTATCGATGTACCTCTCACTAGATGGTGTCATGGAGGAACCAGCTTGGACTGCTCCATATTTCAATGAAGAAGTAGCAAAGTTTCAATCCGATTTACTGTTTGAAAGTGAAGCTCTTCTACTAGGGCGAGTAACCTATCAAGGTTTTGCAGCTGCCTGGCCTTCTATGGCTGATGAAGAAGGTTTTGCTGATAAGATGAACAGCATGCCTAAATTTGTTGCTTCAACAACTTTGGAAGAAACCGAATGGAATGCAAACCTTATCAAGGGGAATATTGTAGAAGAAATATCGAAACTGAAGGAACAGCCCGGTCAGAACCTTTTAATTTATGGTAGTGGTGAGCTTATACAGACATTGATGCAACACGACCTCATTGATGAATATCATTTTATGGTCAATCCTGTTATCGTGGGAAGCGGAAAGCATCTCTTTAAAACCGGAAACGATACAAAGGCTTTAAAACTGATCGAAACAAGAACGACCAGTTCAGGTGTCGTTATTCTTTCCTATCAGCCGGAGAAAAAAGAATAATTATTGATAAATTATATAAACAAAAAAACTCATCAGAATAAATCCTGCTGAGTTTTTTTATAAGATAATACATATATTAATTTATAAAAATCAGGGTATTATATTAACCAAAATCAAACAATATATCAATCCTTTTAAAGGGTAAAATAGGGAAAAAGGAGATTCTAAATAATGCCTTTAGAAAACTCTATTTATTACATGGGAGTTGCTATTATTTTAGTAATCATCGGTGCAGTGTTCGGGGGAATTATACGTATAATTCGGCATACTAACAATCGCAAAAAGCAAGATTCAGTTGAACAAAAATTAGATACGGTTATTCAACTATTAGAAGAACAAAACAAAGATTGACTCTTTCGGATCAGGAAAAGTTAAAAATAACTTCCAATAACGAGAATAATGTAAATAAGCTGTCCATGTGTACAGCTTATTGTTTTTTTTTGCTTAGCGTGCAAAATTCGCTTCTCGTTGGCGGTACCCCATGCCCATCAACTTAAGGGATTTATTAAATAAAAACGTAAGCTTTCTGGTTTGGGTTTAAATAGAAACCTGTCAATAAGATTAGGATTGCATTGGAAATGTATCTCTGTTGTTTTTTGTTATATATTTGGACCAGTATACAGTTATGCCAAATCCAATAGCAAGAATTAATCCTGCAAAGATATATGGTAGATTTACATTTACATTAAGTAAAATGCCTCCCGTTGCTGGCCCTATTATATTCCCGAGACTTGTATAAGTGGAATTCATCCCTCCGATAAATCCTTGATTTTCTCCAGCTATTTTAGAAAGTAATGTTGTAATTGCTGGTCGAAGTAAATCAAATGCCAAAAAGATGATAAACGTTAAAATCGCGACCATCCAATAATTACCGACAAATGTAGATACAACTATAATTATAGCGGCTATGAATAAGCTATATTTAATGATTCCTTTTTCACCAAATTTTTTTACTAATTTTTCAAAAAACATGATTTGTGCTATTACTCCTAATATGGCGCTTACTGAAATAATTATTGATATATCTTTAGGTGTAAAACCAAACTTTTTATCAACAACAAAGCTAAACATATGTTCATAAGCTGATAAACCACATCCTAAAACAAAAACCAGTAATAGTGGGATAAAATATAAAGGGTGAAAAGATTGTTTCATTTCTTTTAAAAAACTAACTTGTATTTTGTTATCTTGCATTTTAATTCGTTGTTCTTTAGATACAGGTTCTTTCAAAATGAATACTGAAAAACACGCAGCGATACCAGAAATTACTGCTGCAAAAAAGAACGGTGCACGTATGCCAAAATCAGATATAAAGCCACCAATACCAGGTCCAATAATGAATCCTGTACTAATAGCTGCTGATAAATACCCTAATGCTTTTGCTCTGTTTTCTAATGATGTTGTATCAGCTATAAAAGCAGTGACTGCCGGCATCATACATGCAGCACTAACACCTCCTAGTGCTCTAGAAAGAAATAATACCCATATTTGATTTCCAACTCCAAATAAAAATTCAGAAAAGGAAAATAGAATTAACCCTGCTATGATCATTTTTTTTCGTCCAAATATATCTACCCATATTCCGGCAATAGGAGATGTTAATAGTTGAAAAAATGCAAACATAGCAATTAAATATCCCATAGTGTCAGTGCCTAAATGTAATGCCCTCATATAAGATGGCATTACAGGAACTACAAGACCAATTCCTAAAAATACAATAAATACATTAAATAATGCTAAAACTAAAGCTAAATTTTTCCTATTGTATATACCCATATGACTTTCCTCACCTTATGATTAATTATATATAGACATAAAAAAAGCTTTTTTATGTAATTGTCTTTAGCATAAACCTTAAAGTAACTTTAAGGTCAATACAAAAATTAAAAACGTAAAAATATCTATAAGGCGTACCACCAGATCAGGTTGCCCCAAAACGATAAAATGAACTTCATTGCTATAAAAGACTCAAATTTTTCGTTTTGGAGCATTATAAAATTTTAACTTGATGGTGATGGGGTACCGCCACATGTCCATCAACTTAAGAACTTTCTTTAACCCCAAGTTTAAAAATACGCCATCCTTTTCTATGATTCTACAGAAAGAATAGCGTATTTTTTTATTTTAGGGACTATTTTGTTTTATTAGCTTAATAACATTGGCTTGCCCCCGTAATTCCAAAATCCCCAAAAATTTTTTAGAATAAGTTTTTCGAACCAGAAATATATATTTCTAACTATAAAAACTATGGAAAGATTTATCTGTTTTTCCTTTTTACCTACTTGCTAAATTCAGCAAGTAAAATATTTTTAAAAGGATCAGAAGGACTATAACTAGTTTTATGGCCATTCAAATTGATGGCCAATGTATGCTTGCCTCCAAGTGTGCCTCCAGCAAAAGTAGAAAACCCTGGAGAGGCACCTGCGTGTCCCCATATCGAGACACCGTTTGGAAGTTTAGTTTCATAGATTCCAAGACCATATCTGCCGATTTCAGCAATTCCTGTAGGAACTGTAGTAAGCATTTGTTTTAGTTGCTGTTCCTTCATTAATTTGCCACTGAGTAAGTAAGAGAAGAATTTGTTTAAATCGTCAGCAGTAGAAATCATATCTCCATCCGAGCTACCTGGGTATGAATAAGTAACGTCTTTTAGCTCACTTTCTCCGTCATATCTTTCATATCCACGGGCATGATTGGTACCTGGAATAACAGTTGAATTACCAGGTAGGAATGTATTCGACAATTCGAGCGGCTCAACAATCCGATTTTCAACCTCTTCCGCATAGCTGTTTCCAGTTACTTTTTCAATAAGGATACCCAGTATTACGTATCCTGTGTTTGAATAAGACCAGCCCTTACCTGGAGCAAAGTCTGGTGGAAGAGAAATTCCCATCTTTACTAATTCTTCAGCCGTATACAATTTTTTTGTATCCATAATATCATAGTCTTTTGACTTTAAGTATTCAGCAATCCCACTTGTATGATTCAATAACTGCCGGATCGTAATCTGGTTACCATCATATCCGTTTCCTTGAATGACGCCAGGCAACCATTTTTCGATGGAGTCATCTAAATTCAAGCGGTTCTCTCCAGCCAATTGAAGTAGCACTGTTGCAATGAATGTCTTCGTCGTACTGCCAATGCGAAAGCGAAAATCTGTTTTCATCGGCTTCTTGGTTCTCAGATCCGCTATCCCGGCGGCATAGCTCCAATTTTTGCCACCCTTAGAAATTTGAGCTAGTATTCCAGGGTATCCAAGTTGGAGTGAATCCCGTATTGCTTTCTTAACGGAAGTACGATCGCTTTGATTACTTGTTTGTAACGAACTAGATACATTTTGCGTGGGTTCTGCTTTTACAATTGAGGCTGGTGTTATATATAACAGGGAACTTCCAGCTATTAAAAGTGATAGACTTGCACATGTAATTTTACTGCATGTTTTCATAAAGCATCCTCTCCTTTATTTAAATTGTAAAATTAGTTGCTTGCTGTTTCGTATTAATCACACAGCTATCATCTCCAACAATGACAAAAAAGTCAGAATTAAATTCGTAATTATATTCATAATTATTATTTTTACAAAGGCTATTCTGTCTTAACAAACGGTAAATCCCTTTTCTTCCACATGTATGTTAACCCCAGAAATTACTTCTTTTCTTTGAAACACTCTTATTACTGGTTTGTTTTTTCATATATAAGTCATATCTGTTCCGCCTTTCACACCGCCTTATATTTTTATCCTACACAATGAAAATCTCTTTTTTCTTACCTATTCCTTACAAATTACTTACGTTCAAAATAGCTTCTATAATAGGATAGAAGGAGCATCTGTACCCGAAAGTTCAAAGTATTTTCCAATAAATATATTTATCAAAAAGAAAAACAGGTTTTTTTCGCTTCTATGTTTCTTTTTTTCGTTTTTGGGAACAATTAATTCTTAAGTTGATAGCGATGGGGCGGGACCCCAAACAGTACGATTTTATTCCAAAGACACAACGATTTTACTACACACTTTTTATTTATCCCACACTCTCATCTGCTAGTATTACTATTTTTTATTACTAATGTTGCCGTTTCACTCGGATGGCTAAGAGGAAAATGATGGCCATATGGAACAAAATCAACCTTACCAAGGTGCGATGGAGCAGAATAGGCTCTGTCATAATCCCCCCAAATAATGTGAAGATTATACGTTGTTACTTCATTGAAATCACCTTGATCGTTTTTCAGGAGTAAACTGTTAAGCTGAACCGTAGTATTTAAAATTCTAGGAGAAGTAAAACTGTTACTTATTTTTTCAATATAATGCTCAGGGATGCTCTCCGTACTTTCAAACAAACCATTACTTAATAAATAATGCCCTATCAAATTAGTAGTTGCTAATTTTAATGTCCATTTGTTCATAAATTGAGGAACATTTAGCGATTTAGCATTTTTTTTAACAACAGGTGGCTGAAGTAAAGTGATTGAATACTTCTTATCTATGTACTCTTGTACCAATGCTTCCAGAAGAATAAACGCACCGAATGAATGACCAATTAGATGTGCACCATTCGTAGCTTTCTCCAATAACTTTTTCACTACATTCAAATAGATATCTAGAAGATTTTTCTCTCGTTTAAAAGGAGAACGTCCCAAACCTGGAAGATCCAAGATCCATACAGGTTGACCAGTTTTTTCATGAAGCTCTTGTGCTAAAGGAAATAAATCTTCTCCATCACTCAATAAACCATGTAATAAAATAAACGGTTTACCCTCTCCTTGTAATTGGTAAAGGGTAGTGTTATCGCATAATGTTCGTTTAAATAAATGATTATGCTGGCCATTTTGATACATCATTCGATAATCCAGATCAGCTACTACGGCAGGGAAAAATTTCATTACACTCGTCTCCTTAAACCAATCTCCTCCCATAATTTTTTTCGCTGAAACATTTGAAAATTTTTGTTTTGTAATAAAATTCAGTCCATCAGAAGGAATTTTTGTTATTTTACTTACTCCACTATTCATAATTGCTTTCATAAGTGGCATTGGGACAGAGATTTTTGGTGCCCTCATATTCATACTTTCTGACATAATACTTAATAACTCAGCAATGTTCTGATCGTGCTGTTTGTCTTCAACAAGTGTATATGTTTGAATAGTCGGTTGCTCCAATCTGAAAACCTGCACAATAAACTTCGCAAGCTCATCGTTTGAAATAAGTGGTAACCTATATCCCTTACCTCCAGGAATCACTGGCATGAGCCCCCTTCGCATACTCATCACAAGCAAACCTAATCCTGCTATCTGCTCTGTACTCCCTGTTTTACTACTGCCGACTACAGTTGGCGGATTAATTACAGAAAGCGGATAACCTACTGCTGATGCCTGCTGACGGATATAGAGATCTGCTAAAAATTTTGTTCTCTCATATGGATTTTTTATTTTCAAATAATTGTTTCCTTCTTGAAACACATCAATTGCAATCTTACTATTTTTATCATCAAAGGGACTCATATAACCTACAACATGAATAAATTGTTGCAAGCCCTTCAATTGATGAATACTTTTAGCTAATTCACTAATATGTTTGGCACCATTTAAAAATACGGAAGCTGCCTCTTTACTTGTCGCTTGAATATCCATGGGGCCTCCTGCGTGAATAATCACATCCGTTTTCAATACCCTCTCCTTATCTTCAGCACTTAGACCTAAATCTATTTTCGTCAAATCACCTTCAATAAAGTGCATAACTTCCTTTTTTAAGATGCCTCTTTCTTGAAAAAGACGTATTGCTTTACTTTTCGACCTTACTAAAAGAAGAATTTTAACATCTTCTTTGGCTAATTCTTTTACTAATTGCTTTCCAATAAAGCCTGTTCCACCTGTTAAAAATACTGTTCTCATATAAAATCCCCCTTTTTAGTACTACTCAGTACTAATTTGATGTAAAAAAAATGCTTCTTTTATCGAAGCAATTTTAAAAAATGATCTGCTGTTTTCGTGATTACAGTTGCATCCTTCAATGTTTCTGAAATAAATAACGCTCCTTCAAGATTTGTAATAAAAAGTGATGCAACCTCATCAATATGAATCGTATTTCTGAATTCTCCATTCTCTACCCCTTGTTTAAGTAATAGAGAAACTTTCTCTTGTAACCCTGTAAAAAAAAGACCTATTTTTTCTTTTATTTGCGTGGCCTGTGTAGGACTTTGAATATAAAGAGTAATAAATGGACAGCTCCCCTTATACTCTCTCGACTGAACTCCTTGTGATAATTGCTTTAAAAACAGTTGGATACGATCTTCAACTAAAAATTGGTTCTGAGAAAGTACGTCATCAATTGCAGATTGATACATTTCAATCCAATAATCAACGACTCCTTCTAATAATTGTTCCTTATTAGAAAAATGATAATACACATTAGACTTTGAAACTTTGCTTACACGTACTAATTCATCCATACTTGTATAAGCAAACCCTTTTTCTAAAAATAATGTTGCAGCTACTTCAATCACACGTTTTTGATTCATTAATTTTACCTTTGTCATAACTAGAACTATATAGTACTAATTTAAATATTGCAAGTATTTATGTTAATTTTAAAAAAAGGTTGATTAAAAAAGTTCCACTAACATTGATTTTACTGCAAAAAAATCTTATTTTAAATAAAGTTGAACTGAACCCCGAAATTGTTCATTCACTATCGACTAATAGAGGTCACCATACATGCCCATCAACTTAAGAAAAAGAACTGCCCCCTTATTCAAATTGCCTAGCGAAAAAATCACGTTTTAATAGACTTCTTTATCATCCCTACCTTTCTATAGATTACTAGTTATGAAACGAGGGTCGTTTCATAACTAGTAATTTACTTGATTAGCTTGCTGGTTATGAAGTAGTGCCCCTATAAACAAAACCCTCCAGAAACATCTATAATCTGCCCTGTTACCCAGCGGCTATCAGAAGAAGCAAGGAATGCTACTGTATCTGCAATATCTTCAACTTGCCCTATTCGCCCGAACACAGATGAATTCGTAGCAAAATTTCGTATTTCCGGATCATCTAGCAATTTCGCATTGATATCTGTCTTCGTATATCCAGGCATAATTGTATTCACTGTTATACCTCTTTCTCCAAGATGTTTAGCTAGAGGAAGTGTCATCGTATTTAGTGCACCTTTACTTAAGCCGTATGCAATGGACCCTGTAAAACCAAGTCTTACTTCCGCTGATGAAATGTTAATAACGCGCCCTTCTACTCGTAGTAACGGTAATGTTTGCTGAATTAAAAAGAATGGCGCCTTAATATTTACGGCCATAATTTCATCAAAAACTTCTTCTGTCGTATTTTCAATCGTCCCTTGTGTACCTATCCCTGCATTGTTTACTAAAATATCAATCTCTGATGTACCAACTTTTATTTGTAATTCATGCTTTAACTGTTCTACTAGCTTTTTGACACCATCAATTGAATTGAGTTCAGCTTCAATTAAGAACGCTTTTCCTCCATTAGATTCAATCTCACTAATCGTTTCATCTGCAGCTGCCTTATTTCGACCGTAGTGAATCGCAACTAATGCTCCATCTTTCGCCAATCTCATCGCAATCGCACGGCCAATTCCGCGACTCGCTCCTGTTACTAACGCTACTTTCCCATCAAGATTCTTCATTTTTTCCATCCTTCCTAAATTTCCGTTTGATAAAAACCTATACTTATATTTTCATGTAAACACCAATCATTTTAAATATAGATTTATAGGTAATTTAGTCTATTCGCTTATGATATTATAGTTATAATTCTTAATTTACTTTAGAAAACAAAAATAAGGAGGCTACACAATGCAAAACGCCGTAAAACTGGATGAAATCGATCATAAAATTATGAACTTGTTGTATGAAAATGCGAGAATTTCTGTTTCAGAAATAGGACGAATTATATCCATGACGCAACCTGCTGTAAAAGAACGTATTAACAAGCTTGAAGATCAAGGAGTTATAGCGGCTTACCGAACGAAATTTGAGCCTGCAAAAATTAATAAAAACATTCAAGCATTCATCATGTTTAAAACGAGCCAATGCTCTGATTTTATCCAGTATTGTAATGCAGCTCCTGAAGTAACAGATTTATTTCGAATTAGTGGGGAATTTAATTATATGATGAAGGTCATGAGCGATTCGATGGATTCTCTCGCTACATTTTTAGACTCTTTAATGCAATTTGGCTTGTCATCTCCTTTAATTGTTTTAAAGAGTGAGTTTGAGGAGAAATTGTCATTCTAATAAAGGATACGTATTATCCTCCGCTAACAGTAAAAGCTTTTCCTTTATGAGAAAATCCAACAAAATTAATGATTAGTAACAAAAAAAGAACATTGATTTTCAATGTTCTTTTTTATATCTCTACTTATTATTTAGATTGCTATTCGAAAAAAGTACCTTAATCCCCTTACCCTTGATTCCTCTGCGCCTCTCTAAACTCCTCCTTCACCTTCTCTAACAACCCTTCTTCCGTAATTAATCGATACGCCGTATTTGCTAATGCTTTTGCCGATGTAATTAATGCTTTATCTCCAAGTTCTGAACGTGCTGCTTCTCTAAATTCATTCGTATGTGCAATTAAATCATCTGGTCCGATTTTAATGTACGGATGAATTGTCGGTACGACTTGACTTACGTTTCCTGCGTCGGTTGAACCGATTCCTACTCTTTCTTTACGATTTACATCTTCACCTAATAGTTCTAGTTCTTCCGCTACAATATCGTTATATGTTTTTGTTACGAGTAATTCATCGATTTCATTTTGGAATTGATGGATTTTTACTTTTGCACCTGTTGCTAACGCTGCTCCCTCAGCAATATTTTTTACTTTTTCTGTTACTTCTGCACATCTTTTTCGCGTTGCTGCACGGATGAAGAACCTTGCTGCAGCGTAGTCAGGAATAATGTTAGGTGCTTTTCCTCCTTCTGTAATGACGCCATGAATTCTCACGTCTGACGGAAGTTGTTGGCGAAGTGCATTAATACCGTTATAGAGCTGAATAATCGCATCTAATGCGTTAATCCCTTCTTCTGGCGAAGCTGCAGCGTGAGCTGTTTTTCCGTAAAAATGAAAATCAAGTGGATCGACTGCTAGTGAAGGACTCGTTGTCGCTGTTTTTCCGCTCGGATGAATCATAAGCGCCGCATCAATGTCTTTAAATAAACCTGCCTTTACATAACTTGATTTCGCGCTACCATTTGGCCCTCCTTCTTCTGCTGGCGTACCAAACACGACAACTTCTCCGCCAATTTCTTCAAGTGTTTCTGATAATGCAATTGCTGCTGCAACACTAATTGTGCCGATTAAATTGTGACCACACGCATGACCGAGTCCTGGTAAAGCGTCGTACTCCGCTAAAAATGCAATTGCCGGTCCTTGTTTTCCAGAGCTTTTTCGCGCGATAAATCCCGTTTCATGTCCAGCTATATTGTGCTGCAACTGAAACCCTGCACTACCTAGTAATAAACTTAACGTTCTTGATGCGTAAAACTCTTGGTTTCCAATCTCCGGATTCGCATGAATATCATGACTTGTTTCTATGTACTTTTCCTTATTTCTTTCGATACTCTCTTCAATTGTTTTTCTTTGTGACGCTACTCCTGTCGCTCCCATTGTTCTTCCTCCTTTTATTTTCACGTAAAAAAGCCTCTTTCTAAAAGATAGAAAGAGGCTTCTGTATATACAGTCAAAATGAGCTTCTTTCTTATCTTTCAAGTTACCTTGCTGGAATTGGCACAGTATTCATAACGAATCCGCTGCCGAGGTATCATAGGGCCAGTCCCTCCACCTCTCGTGATAAGAATTTTCATAAAATTATATTAAATTATTTTTTATTCTAAGTTCATTCCAAGTAAAAGTCAAGGAATTCCTATCCGAATTTACCGAATATCTAAAAATCCTTTTAATACACCAATTGTCTCAGGTGCTTGCAGTCTTGCACATACGTACGGAAATTCCGTACTACCTTCAAACATCATTTGAGATGTAAGCGGTGCGCCTGCCCAGAAGATTTCATCATCGATTACTAGGAACGGGAATGCTTTATTTTGTCTTTGTAACTTTACATTTTTCAGTGGAACTGGTCCGTCACTATACACTGTTATTTGCGCATTTGTACGCATTAACGCTTGCCATACTCGCTTATCCACTTGTTTTGTACTTGGAAGTGAAATAATAATTTTTCGTTTTGCTGCTAAAATATCTTTTAATAGCCCTTTCGTTTCCTCAAGATTCATTTCCATAAACCAGCGTAAACGTTTCGATATTTTTCGTTCCCACAATTGTCTTGATGTCGTGCGATCATACACATTTCCGTGACGTTCTATATGAGCTGTTAATTGTGATAACGCTTGTTTTCTCGAAAGGTTTTTACGCATATAATGGCAATCTGATAATTGAATGAACTTCCCTCTCGCCCTTGTCACTGCTACATTGACGAGGCGATGGTTTTTGTGATCAAAGAATAATACGCCAGGTCGTTCTTGCGGATAACTGTCAACCGTATCAAAAATCATCATATCTCTTTCAGAACCTTGGAACTTATGAACTGTCGCCGCTAAAACTGGTATGTTTTGATATTTCGTTCTCTGCAACATTTCTCTCATACACGTCGATAAAAAGCGTGACTGCGCCCTGTAAGGTGTCACAATACCAATTGATTGAACACCGTCTAACAATCCGATTAACATCATTTGCATTGCTACTAAACCAGACATAATGTTAAAACGTGAACCAGAAGCAGCATCTTTTAACGAAAAAGCTCCCATTTGGCTCGTATCAAATAAAACACTCGCTTCATTTGCAAACGGCTGCAATTGCGCAAGTTCTTTACGCTCTGAAACAGACGGATGATCGTATACTCTATTTTTATAAATAAACGAATTCGTAAACTTCGATATATCCGCATGCATACGTCTTTGTTCCTGCAACATAAATAGGTTTGGGTGTGCTTCTGATTTATTAACAGACTCAACAATCCCAGCATGGTAAAACATATCTTCCCCAAGCCATTTGCGAACAATTTCATGATTTGCCATCGCAATTGGAGGTAACTGTAAAAAGTCACCGCAAACGACGATACGTTTCCCAAGTGAAGCAGCTAATGCAATTTGCGGAACGAACGCCATACTCACCTCATCTACGACAACTAAATCAAATGTACGCTCATAAATTAGCGCATCAATGGCACATTTCGATAAAGTTGCGCCGATTACTTTCGCATTTTCAATATATTCTTTTTCTACTTCTTTAATTTTAGCCTTTTGCTTTCGAAGATCACTTTCAATCTCCTGCATACGCTTCTTATCAGAGGACGTTGCCTTATACGATAAGATTTTTTCACGAAGCTCTTGGCGTGTCTCTTCTAAATAGAGTCTTTCCTCACCCCATGATTCGTTCGTCGTTTCAACTAACTTAGATGCAAGTAACGTTTCATGATTTCGTATATGTTCATGTTGACTATAACCGTAACGAACAATTTCGCCAGGCGTCCATTTCTTTTTCTTCTCAATTTGCTTCGTTACTTCACTCATTAATACGTCTACTGCCGCATTACTATGAGCTAACACAAGTACCGATTTTCCCTTTTGATAATGAGCCGAAATAATACGTGATAAATTGTAAGACTTCCCTGTTCCAGGTGGTCCCCATACGTACGTTGTCGGATTGTAAAACGCGCGATATGCCAGTTCATTTTTCGGATTTTTCATCTTCTCAATATGTTTCGGACTGCTCGTCCCATCAACAAGACGCTTTATACGATTACGTTTCAGCTTATCTTTACGTGCTTCTTTCAATCGCTCTTGCAGTTGCTCTAACAATTGCCACGGTTCACTATATAAAACCGCTTCTCTTATTTCACCTTGTATATAATCATTTAATTTCAGCTCTATTTCTAATCCATGTATAGATAATACTTCCCCTGTCGCTTCCTCACCATCGAACTCAATTCGAATGGGTGAACCTTCAGGTAAGCTTACTTCCGAAATAAGCTGAAATACGTATACTGTACTTTCATAATCTGTATATAAAAAACGACCGTTCATGATAGAAATTTTACTACCACCTATCGTTTTCCAATGTTTAATTTCATACGCTAATGCATAATGCCACTCTTTCATCGTTTCCGATAATGAAGGAGTTTGAGTAGTTGTATTCATCGTATAATCTCCTTCCTTCTCCCCAAACATACTTTCTCACTATACCATATAACACGTTAAAATTTGTAAGGTTTTTATCTTGCTTATTTTCTTAATTTTCAATAATATATTGTATATAATTTTCAGAAAGAAGGAATCTACATGCCAGTCAGAAGAATAGAACACGTTGGACTTATGGTTGCAAACTTAGAAGCATCTATCTCATTTTATGAAGAAGTAGTCGGCCTACAGCTCCTTAAACGTATGGGGCACCCGAACCCAGACTTAAAACTCGCTTTTTTAGGTGTGGAAGAATCGAAGGAAACGATACTCGAACTCATTGAAGGCTACAATTCTTCCTTGCCAGCAGAAGGAAAAGTACATCACATTTGCTTTAAGGTAGATTCATTAGAAGATGAAATCGAAAGACTAAAGAAACACGCAGTAACCTTTTTACTAGGAGAAGAAATCGAAACATTACCAGATGGAACACGTTACATATTCTTCGCTGGCCTTGATGGAGAGTGGATTGAGTTTTTTGAAACGGAGAGATAAAGTGAAACTTTATTTTGCGGGATAGAAAAGGAGCTGGAATTCTGGCCCTTGTTTTTAACCAGTAACAATGAAACATACCTCCAACCTAAGAATTTACCAAGATTAAAAACACAATCATTTTGTTAGGAGGAGAGAATGGGAAATACAGTCTTTATTATTGTTTTTTGGATACTGATACTATTCCCAATCCTTTATGTAATCAAGATAAAGGATTGGAATATAAAAACAGCTGCCTTATTTGTTGGAAGGATTCTATTAAGCATTTTCTATTTCATAAATGGAATGGTGTTAGGTCTGCAACGAAATTGGATAGAACCTCCCCATGAAACAGAATGGGATTTCTTTGTAAAGTCTTTACTAAACGGAAAAACTGATGCACTTATACACTTTTTACTTCTAATTATTATCATTACTTTGGATTTATTCTTTACATTTTATTATATCAATAAAAAGAAATAGGATATTCTATCCTATTTCTTTTTTTTATGAGTAGCGCCATATCGCTATCAAACTAATGTTTTACGCTGCCCCTAAACAATAATTTTTTACATTTTTACTCTGAGAATGTCAATTGTACTATTTTTGGGGTATTTATTTTTACTAGCTTGATGGACATGGGTTTGATTTATTTTCTTAGGTTAGTAGACATGTGGTGCTATCCCATTACTATTAAACTAAAAATTTAAGTGTAATATCATTTAAGGTAATACTTAAGATACAAATAAAATATCTTTTCCATGTCGCACTGTTTTATTGAAGTCTATCCCGAGTTATAGCTAGTTCAATGCGACTGTAAATTCGGAGTTCGGTGCGCCAGCAAATACAACTGTTCCGTTCTCTGGTAGTTTCACTTTGTTATTATTACTAACAACGCTAAAATTGACGCATACTCCATTCCCATCATACACCGCGAATGAACTTCCTGATGGCAACTCCACATTCATCGTTTTCCCTGCTACCTCTTGCGGAATCGTAAACCATTTCGCATGCCCATTTTTTTGCAGTGTAACTTTCGATAATTGACCTGCATCAAGGGATTTTACGTTAGATTCACTGACGTATAAAAAGCTGGCCATCTCCATATATTCAGTACCATTCTCTGTATAGAAATGAGCTTCCTTCGTATCCCTCCCATTCATCACAGGAATCTGAATTTGATGCGTCGCCGTATTCGGACCTGTAATTTTTTTGCCGTCCCAATAGCCATCCTTGATCGTAATTTGTGTGTTAAGAGGTATTTGTTGTCCTAGATAATTTATAGAATTAAATTTTTCGTTAACAAGGTAGAACTTGCCGCCCTCGCGCTTCGCCCATGCAGCAGCTGTTTTCTTCGGTAACACATTGTTTTCTAATTTCTGAGCTAAATAGTGAGTCAGCACATTTTGCCCCAATCCCGGTGATAATTCATATGTGCTCTCTCTTAAATAAACTTTTCCATTCTTCTCAGTGACGAAGTTAAGCTTGGAAGTACCCTTTTCATTTATAAAGCTTCCATCCGCCGTATATACATATTTTTCTTCCGGTTTAGTTGGTAAAAACAGTTCTCCCTTCTTCGTAATCTCTATTTTGAAATGGCTTTGGATATTTCCATACAATCCTGCTTTTTTTACCACATCTTGAGGCACTTTAGCCTTGACTGGCTTGCCGAAGGATTTATCTGGTTTTATATCCTTAATTGCCCCTTTCTCTTTAAGCCTAGCTAGCAGTAATTTATTTGCCAATAGTTGATTTGTCATGCTGCTCCCACCGGAGGACAATACAGCTGCTGCCATCTTCTGTTCTGGAAGCACGACCAATGTAGCATGTTGCAGCATCGTATCCCCACCCTTAGTCAACGCTTTTATCCCATATTCACTGAATGGGTATAGTTTCACACTATCCCAGCCAAGACCATAGTTGAACATATTTCCGCTATCTCCTGGCCACATTCCTTTTTTATATTCTTCTTGTTCCATCGCCTTGATTGCTTTATTAGAGAGAATTTCTTTTCCCTGTCCCATAAATATTTGTGAGAATCGCACCACATCTTCTGCAGTAGAGGAGATTCCTCCCGTACCAATCACATTTACCATTTCACTTGGAAGCTGTCCCTGGTATGTCGGAGAATACTGTCCAGCCCGCTTTTCGTCTTCCCATTTGTCTTGCGATGTTATCGTTTGATTCAGTTTTAATGGCTCTGTAAACTTTTGATGTAGAAATTCAGTAAAACTCATACCGCTGACTCTTTCTACCAAGATCTCAGCCAGCGTAAAACCGTCATTACAGTATACTGAAAACGCGCCAGGGTCTGCCTTCAAGTTTTGGTTGGACAATTGTTGCAACAAGATATCATGGGCATAAGCATCATTATCTTTAAATAAAAATGCATTATTGAACGTCGAACCTTGCAAACCTGAGGAGTGATTCAACAGCATACGCGGTGTAATGCGTTTATATCGTTTATCTTTCATTTTGAACTCAGGAATATAGCCAGTAACAGGAGCATCCAAATCAACTTTTCCTTCGTCTACTAGTTTCATAACAGCCGCTGCTGTATATACTTTACTGGTTGAACCAATTCCGTATAGAGTATCTTTAGTTAATGGTTCTTTCCCTTCTATGTCGTTCTTGCCTGTCTGCCCCGACAAAATAAGTTTACCATTATCAATCAGCGCATACTGCACGCTAGTCGTCTCATAGGACTTCGTGAGTAGTTCAGCGTTCTCTGCAGCAATCTTCTCCAAATCTTTACTAGCAACTTCTTGGCTAGATACAACCGGAGCCTTACTGCTAGAAGACGCTATCGCTCCTGTTGGCAAGCTCATCGTTAGGGCCAAAGTAGCGGCTAACACCCCAGATAATTTATTTTCCATAAAAAAATGCCTCCTTAGATAAATGATTAATTTCATCTTTTATTTGTTCAATTACAAACATCACATAAACTACTATTCTGGCTTTATCCCTACTGTTGTAACAAACGGTAAAACCTCTCTTTTTCACATGTATGTTAGTACCATAAATGATTTTTTATTTAGAATGCGCTTGTTACTAGTTTGGTTTTCGTATAAATAAACCCTATTTATCCTCCCTCTTTTGTGCTTCTCTATATTTGTATCCTACATAATAAAAATTTCTTTTTTCTTATGCATTTCTTACAATTTCCTTACGTTCAAATCACTTCTATAATTAGGTAAATTTTATTTTAAAATCTCCAGGATAATAAATGCTTATATAATCCCACAATTTCATAGAAGATGGATTCATACCCCTGCGCCAAATCATCATACACATCTCTGCTATTTCCTTGGATGCCCCCCTCAACCTTTACAACAGTTCCAACTGGCATCAACACTTCTTCACGTTCTTATAAATAGTAATAACTAATCAACTCCTTACCTGAAAATAAATGAATATAGAAAAAGAGAGATAAGGTTAAAATACCTTTATCTCTCTTTTTCTTTCACAAATTTTGCAAAGATTTTTTTGTAAGAGTCCCCTCACCATCAATTTAAGAATTAAAAAAAGAAGGGGATTATCCCCCTCCTTTTTACGCTTGCTCCGACTTTCGAAATTATTTAATATACCCACGATTCAACTTAGTTAACTTTTCATTGATGTTAAAAATTTTCACTCTAATATCTTTTACACCAGCTGCTTCAAGTCTGCTCTTGTGCATTTCCGCGTATTTTTCAGCATCTTGTTTTTCTTCAAATACATAAATGCCTCCAGCTTCTTTTGTTTCTTTATTCTCAGTCCATATTTTCCAGTGGAATCCTTCTTCTTCGTTAATACTATTTGCTAAATCCCAAAATCCTTTTTCCATTTCTTCACCAAAAGGACCCTCAAACGGAAAATCAACTTGTAATAAATATGCCATTTTCACTCACTCCTATTTTTAATATAAAATTCTTGCCATTCTTTTACTGATTATGATCCGAATGATCGTAATGTCTAAATTCGTATTGCTATTATTATTCAAGCACTAATTTGAGAATCCCCCTATTTGTAAAATAATCACATAATGATAGTAACTTGAACGCATAAAGTGAAAATTTAATAGTTTTCGGTTATTTTTAAAAAATGTGATACAAACTTATCCCTAAACTAAGGACAAACAAAACAAGTGCAGGTATCGCTTTCTTAAAGGGATCTCTCGCTAATACAATTAGCGTTAATGCAGCTGCAAGCATCGTACCGCCTAATAACAATCCTGCCCATAAAGCTACTGTTGAAATCCAAATTCCTATCAACATTCCAATCGCTCCTACAATCTCAAAAGCTCCAGTTAAGAAATTAAAAAACGAAGGTAAACCAAATCGTTTGAACTCATCTGCCATTTTCCCGGATATAATTTTCGTTCCTGTCATTAAAAAGAACAGAAACAACACTACTTTTACAATATTGATGAAAATTAAAATAGTAATCACACCTTTCTTATTATTTGATAAAAACTCAGTATTGTTCAGATAATAGTCACTACCTTTATCCTATTTCCTGAGATTACCTGTATGGAAGTCGCTTCCATTTACATTACCCTTTTCCATATTAAAGGGCCGAAAATTACATGCTATAGCATATATAATGCGGAAATTTGACTGGTACTAGGCAAAAAAGTGAACCTGAATCAGATATGATACAAAATAAAGTTATCTTCCCATTCGTCCAAACGAAATTATATGCTGTAGCATATATAATACCTAAAACAAAGTTTGTTCCTTATGAATAGCATAGCATCAATAAGGAACAAATATTAATAGTGTGTATCATACAATTTGTTTAATAACGATTGTAATACTTTAATTTCTTCCTCGCTCAAATTACTCGTAACGAAATGGTGAGCGTCTTTCACTACAGGCAAGATTGTTTTCTTTAACTCGTCACCTTTTTCAGTTAAAAAAAGGTTATGTGAACGCCTATCTTGGTCATTCAAAGCCTTCTTTACAATCCCTTTTCTCTCCATTGACTGTATCATTCTAACAACAGTAGTTTGATCTTTATCAATAGCTTCCGCCAACTCTTTTTGAGTAGTGCTCCTTTGGCTACAAAGAACACTAATAATCCCCCACTGCTCTGGCGTAACTCCATACGGCTTTAATTTCTTCGTAAAATAATTGGTCATTTTCACATCAGTACGATGAACAAGATAGCCTATTAAATCATGTAAGTTCATATACCACCTCTATAAATTAAGATATGAAAGGATATAGCATACCAGTCAATCATTCACAATGAATGTATTTGTTTCATCATATATATGCTATGGCACATATAATAAAGTAGATTATTTTAATTGTCAAATGATTTACCTATTATTTTTCGAAAACAAAATCGCCCCCTTAGATTATAGAAGGAATGACTAATTTGACGTATTTCTCTGGCGATTTCTCCCCTGTCGTTTTATGATATGCTAATAACATTTGATAAAATATGGTATCTACAAATAGTCAAATACCTTTAAAGATACCTCGTCCAGTTCTTGCTATTGCAAGATAAACAGCATATAATCAGTTAACCACCCTCATGAGCAACAAAAACATAAAAAAGACATTCCAAATACGGAATGCCTTCTTTCATTTTATAAACCCATCCACTTAAATCTATTTTACAACTATAACATTCAACACGCTGAAATCTTCTATTTAACGTAATCAATCCATTAACTAAAAAAATTTGTTAATTGCACAATGCTCTTCTCACTTTTCTTGCAAAATTTAGTGGATCATCAACGTCTTCGATATTAACGTAAATCAAATTTGGATCATCACATAACCACTCATTGTGTATAGACGAAACAATTATTCCTTGTTTAATAATTGTCGCCACAAATTCAGTGACTTCTTTTTGTAAGAGTGCTACTCGGCCTAGGCATAATGCCCGTCCAGTTTTATTGTCTCGTGATTCGAATGAAAAGGAAGTTGTTACTCTAAAACGTTTTCCCAAGATTGTTGCTCGTATTTCATCCCTGTTTATTGTTGCCACGCATTTCCCACCGGCGAATCCTTCTTGTCCACCGATAATTCTTGCAAACTGTTGACAAATTGATTCCTCATTAACTGCCATACCTTTAATCATCCCCCCTTTTACTGTTAGGTTATGAATGAATACATAGGTCTGAAACGGTAATGAATCTAATGTATTATAAAAAAATGATGACAATCTACCGAAAGCTATTAACTCAATTATTCTTGATCGTATGAATTGTTATCAGAGTTTAAATGGTGCGGAATTTTCATTTTATGTTTAATGGGCATCGGAGACTGAAAGCAAAACTCAGCTATTATATGGTAAGACATTTTTAAAAAGCATAAAAAAGACACCCTAAGGTGCTATCCTCCGACTTGAGAATCGTATCTATGTATGGAGAAATTTAGAAAAGACAAATACAAAAGAGAAGATTCTAACTATAATTTATAGAACTCTTATGCCATGAATTACTTACATATTTCCTTATTTACCAGAAGAAGAATCTCAGTTACATTATTTTCTGAACAGTCTCGTTAAAGCCATCCCAAGAAATCCAATGCCCATTCCTATTAGCCATCCAGTTTGGGCATTACCTAACATAGATCCCACTCCTCCACCAAGAAACATACAGCCAACGAATACTAATCCTCCAATTCCCCAATTCGGCCGTTCCATAATTCAATCACATCCTTTCAATAAAACATATGCGATTAGCTCCCTCAACTTTCTTCTATAGGATAGTTCATTATTTTGCTTAGGTTTAGCGCTTCAAGGAATTCATAAGATGTGAAGCTTGAGCCATTTATATAGATTGTAGAAGTATGAAGATTTTCCACATTTTCAAATGGTAACGTATAAGCATGAAAACACTATCGAAATAAAACCCCAGAAATCCAACGGTCTCTGGGGCTTCCTTATATATTTAGCTCTTTTTGCTTTTTGTTTTGTTTATGTCTATACAGCAATTTTCGACTTATTAGAGAAATCACTAATAAGGTCAGAATTAATAAGATAAGTTGCATAAATGATAAATCAAAATATTTAGCACCTGTAACGATTAAAAGTGTAGAAATCGTGCCTTTTACAACGAAAAAAATAATAACCCATAACCCGCCTTTTTTCCAGTTCATTTTATATTACCCTTTCCTACGTTTAAATTCTTAAAAGATTTAATGATAGTTCTTAAATGTGACAACTTAATAGAACTCTATTATATTAACAAAAAATTCATGTCTAATTAAATGCAACGATTCTATATTAAGTGAAAATGATATTCATTGTCAATTTTATTGACTATTTGAATACTTATTCTTAATCTCTTCCTACTTTGTTTCTTATTAACAATACACTTTTGTATTCAAACAAAAACACCTCCATTACATTTGCACACTTAGTATGCGAATGCAAGAGGTGTTTTTTCATATACCATCAGGTAAGATTTCCTGTTTTGTTTATTTCTTGATACGTAGCTATTTTTTAATACACGATAACTGGATCATACGTGTTCAAACTATCATATACAGTTTTTGCAACATTAGGAAGAAGGTTCACACATCCACCTGATCCTCCTGTTAAATAAGCATTATTTCCCCAGTCTTTTCGCCAGCCGGCATCGTGGAATCCTTGACCACTATTTGTGAATGGAACCCAGTAATCTACTTTAACCGCATAATCAGCTTTTCCTACTGCGTTACCTCTTAGCGTATATGGTGTTCGTTTATAGAGGACGTACCACACACCTGGTGATGTATCTTCACCAGTACTATGTTTACCAGTTACTACATTTGTTGTAACAACTAATTTTCCATCTTTGTAAATCCAAATTTGTTGCTCTGCAATTGAAACTTCTGCATACGTGTCTCCGATGCCATTATTCGATGTTGTTTTATAACCGATACCTTCCTTCTCCCAACCATTTCCGTGAATATTAGAAGCAGAAAGCGACTTTTCGCCTTTCTCAAAGGCTTGTTGAACTTGTTTAGTTTCTTTTTCAACATCTAGTGCCCAGCCGTATCCTTGTCCTTTTACTGATATGACTGAACCGGAATGCGTTTTAAATGAGAAATCTTTATTTAATGTTGATTTGGCATTATTAATTTCAGTAATTTTCTTCTTAATATCACTCGCATCAATTGTAACTTTCATATCCTTTGACATAGAGGCATTTTGAATTAAATCTTTCGCTTTTAAAGGATAAACTTCATCCTGCACTTTATACTCAACAGACTGCCCAAGAAGATTCTGTAGTGCTTTCTCCTCTTTTTTGACAATCGGATCGTCTTCTTTAATAGGTTTTATGTATGCAGACTTCAGATGAATTTCGCTTTTATATTTTTGCTTATCATAATCTTTCAGTAGACTAGTAACATCATACTGTTTTCCTTCCACACTTTTCGAAATAACAATTTTCCCTTGTTCTAGCTTCGCCATAGCATCTTGAGGCGCTTTTAATTTTTCATTCATAGAGATGAGCGCTTCTTCTACAAGTTTTTTCATCGTTTCACTACGATACTGATCTGCCTTCTCTGGTAGCAATGAATAATTTTCTCCCTTTGAGGAAGGGAAAAATGTCCACTGACTTTTTAATAGTTTCTTAACTTGAGGCAAATCTTTTTCCGTAAGTTCCGTTTTTGTATCTTTTTCATCTAAAATTTGTTGTTGATCAACATAGACTTTGTTTGCTAGTCCAGATGTCTTTAATTTCTGTATTGCCTGATCAGCGCTCAGACCACCAACTTTTGTGTCATTAATTGTAACATTCGAATTGAAGTGAGTTGCCTGATAATAACTCATTCCCCCAATAAGAAGTGCAATTACACCAATACCCACTGCGATAAACTTCCAATTTGTATAACGTTTTTTTGATCTTACTCGTTTTTGATCAATTTCTTCAACTGATTCATTTGTTGTATTGTTGTTCATCAATCTTTCCCCCGTATGCATTAACGTCAAACGATTTTCAACTAAAATCATAAACTAGTGTACCTTATTTTTCCTAAAATTTCATTATTTCCGACCACATTTTATCGCAATTTAATGATTAAATTTAGATTTTTTAATAGTACGATGCATTGAACAGTCACTTACAAGTCATAAAGTGAAATTTCAATCAACCGTTACACCAAGGAAATTAGCTAAACCTTCTTTGGAAAACTTTTTCTCTTTACGTAAAATACGAATTATATTATCCATTTTTATGAACATCACCCCCTAAGTTTGTCAAAAAAATAAACGATAGTCCTTCTATATTTTTGATAGAAGGACTATCGTTTTTTCAGTTAGAGTATTTGTATAATCGTTTAACTTTTTATTTCCTGAAGGTCAAACGTGATGAAGATGATAAAATTTCATCTCCAAGCCTTTAAATGAAAACATTATGTTTTTTATGGCAACCTAGTTTATTTTCTTAGCTTGATGACGATGGGATATCACCACATGTCCAGCAGCCTAAGATTAAGTAAGAGTCCGTTCAACTAGATTTTTTCTAATATTTTTAGGAGCATCTTATTTCAGCCTCGTCATATTACACTAATCGAATTTAAAACACATCCGTATGCTATTTAGTAAAATTTACGATTCGAGCCATAATTATTGCAGTAGCCAAGATAATAATAGCGGTTATCAAACCAGATTCTCCAATCCAAATCTCAGTTTGATCTCCTGTACTTGCACGTGCGAAAGGTCCTTGAATAATGGCATTCCAAGTAGTATGAATGATAACCGAAGGCCAAACGCTACCTGTGATAAGTCGTAAATAAGCTGTAATATAACTGAATGGCACAATACAAAAATAGATGCCAAGTACTGAAAGTAGGGCAGATGTTCCCTCTACATATAGACCAGCAATAACAATTGGAACATGCCACGTTGCCCAAATTAATCCGCTAATAAGAATGGGACGTGAAAACTCTGCATCGATTAGCCTTGTGAGCATATAACCTCGCCAACCCATTTCTTCTCCCATAACTGGAATTAAGTTAAGCAAACTACCTAAAACTCCGCTCAATACTACTATAAAAATGAAACTTAATGGTATCGGTAGATACTGAAATCCAAGTATATTGTAAATAGGTTCTAGCATACCACCTTGCGGGGGCTGAAACCTCGCAATTCCGCTCAACCAGGCGATAGAATAAGTAATTCCACAAATAATCATAGGTATTAGCAGAGCAAAACCAATCCCCTTCCATATCTTTAAGTTACCGAGACTAAAAGATACATCTTTAAACCCTTCTTTCAATATTATGCGAGTCAAAATAGAAGAAAATGCTGGGGTAAACATATATACCACAATAAGTGGCATACTTTTAGTAATCATTACTAGTACATTTAGGATAATAGAAGTAATAGTTAAGATACTTAGAAAAAGTTGAAGTCCTATTTTAGCACGTTGGATTTTATCTTTATTGTGGAATGCTTCTCCGCGTAATAACATTGTAATCCGCCCTTCCCCTTTTATTCATTTGTTTATCAAAATTACTTCCTGTCATTTCAACAGCTACAACTTAGAATAAAGATATTTTGGCATACAGATTCATTCATCTTTACAATCCCTCCCAAATTCATAATCTAATCTTACTTGCGGCTCAACAATGTAATTATTATTTATAAGTTGTCATAACCGATAGTACAAAAGTGTAATGATTAATCTATGACCTGTGTCAATTAACCTTATGACAATATGTAACTAGAAAATATGATATGGAATAAATAACAATTGAATTAAGGCAATTGATTCGTGCAAGTACATGAATCAATTTTGCTTTTACAAATAATTCAATTGAGGTGGAAAAAAATGAATAAGAAAAGAATAATTGCAATGGTTAGTACAGCTTTATTAGTCACAGGATGTGTAGAAGTAGGAAACGCTCAAACGGTAGCAATCGAAAATTCAGGTCAATCAATCCAAAAAAATATAGTTAAATCAATACAATCACAGGCTAACCCATTAAAAACGATAGAGCCGTCAAAACCATTTGAAGATTTAAAACCACTTAAGAAAATGATTGGGAACGCACAATATGTAGGATTAGGAGAGAATACCCATGGAAGCTCTGAAATTTTCACTATAAAATTTCGCCTTGTGAAATATTTGGTTACTGAGATGGGTTTTACAAATTTCGCACTGGAAGAAGATTGGGGAAACGGCTTAAAGCTAAATGAATATATCCAAACAGGAAAAGGAAACCCTAGGGAATTTTTAAAATTGTTATATCCTACTGATGAAATCATAGCCATGATTGAGTGGATGAAAGATTATAATGCTGATCCATCCAATAAAAAAAAGATCCAATTTATTGGACTCGACTTAAAAACGTTGGACCAAAGTAGCTTTAATAAAGTAATTGATTATGTAAGGGTGCATCGACCAGATTTGCTGACAGAAGTAGAAGAAAACTATAAAGAATTATCATCTTTTACCGGCAGTATACAAGAATATATGAAACTTACTCCTGAATTGAAAGAGAAGTTCAAAGCAAACGCTGAGAGAGTAGCCCGATTACTAAATGATGAGAACGAGCAAGCCAACGCAGAAATAATTCCATCCGAGTACATCTGGGCGAAAGCAACGGCAAGTGCAATAGAGAAATTTACCACAATGCTACTTCCTAACGACTATCCAAGTATAATAAAACTACATGAACAATACTTGGCCGATCATGCAATGTGGGCACAAGAGACATTTGGTGGTAAAACGATGGTATGGGCACACAATATTCATATAGCTAAAGGAATTATCGATGAGAAATTATACCCTTATGTTGCGGGGCAGTTTTTGAAGGAACGTTTAGACAATAATTATGTCACAATTGGTAGTACAACTACGGAGGGAAATTTCACCTTATACAGCGAATATGATCCTTCCACTGGAGGTAAGATTACAACAGACACTATTCCACAAGATGTAAAAAGTTTCAATTATACTCTCGGAAAAGTGCCATATAAAATGTTTTTATTGGATAACCGTCACCTTAAAGGACAAGCAGAGAAATGGGCTAAAGCAAAAAGACCATTACTAAGTATAGGGGGACAAATCATCCCGAACAGTTCGGTATACTTTGAGACTTCATTGCTTGAGCAATTTGATATTATTTTTCATATTCGAAAAACAAGTCCATCTCATATTAAATAAAAGTACAAAATAATCCCGTTCTTGCATATGCAAAAACGGGGTTGTTTTGTGGGGATTAATAAAGTGAAACTTTAATCAGCAGGTTTTTGTTCATCCCCCACTGATTATTAGCCTTCACCAATCGTGCGTTTACCGGCAGCCCGCCCCCCCACCTAACGCTGAATTTTGAGGTGGGAGTCTTACTGCCCAGTAAATAGCGGGATAAAAGCATCTTTTTTAAACAGAAGTAGGCTGCTCTCCCCTTTTTAACATCATTTAGAACTGTCATATGACACTTTTACACTAGTGAGACTGACAAAAAAAGCAGTATGATTCGGTTATTACATAGATAGGAGTGATGAACTTTATGAAATCAAGATTCATCCATAATGGTTATTTTTTATTGCTAACTTTCGGTACAGGATTTTTTTATTTTTGTTTTTACCTAATAGCTCTGCTATTTAGTTTAACGCTTTCATTTACTGTTGTTGGGATTCCATTAATTATACGCGTACTACAGACTACCACACCCTTTATCCAATTCGAGCGCATACAAACGAAAATTTATACAGATATTTCAACAGACTCTTACGATAGAAGTATAACAATGGATACATCGAACTGGGCTCAGGTGAAATTAGCGCTTACAGATCGTCGCACTTGGTGTGCTGTCTATTGGTTAATGCAGAAATTTGTGATTGGCATTTTCAGTCTCATTAGTGCAATCATTTTTTATGTAATGCCACTTATGTTCCTGTTGGCACCACTACTGTATCGATACATCGATATGAATATTATATTTATACAGATAGATACTTTTGCCAAGTCACTCTTTGTAATGTTTATGGGTATAGTATTTACCGCCATAAGTATTAGAATAGTAGATGGTTTGACAAAGAAAATTGGGGGCTATACACGTAGTATGATTCGGCAACTAAATCAATAGAAGTTTACAGTCTGTGAGTAGTATCACAGTTTTAAATTAAAAAGTATAATAAGGCAGGAAGGATTAAATTATAATATAGGAAGTAAAATGGTAGGCTATTTAGGGGGTAAAGGACTTGTTAGATATGGTTAAGTATTGGTTTTGGTATGATTGGATTATGTTAGGAGTACGCCTACTTGCTAGTGTGTCTATCATTCTAGCTACATTAAATTTTCAGGATGGTTTAACATTACCACTTTGGATTATTATTCTTTGGGAAATTATTGCCTTCTCAATTCCATGGGTAGCCTTACTATTCAATTATAAATATTATTTGTTCACAGAAATACTGCTATATGGTGGAATATGTATATATTTAACCTCATTATTTCCGGAAGCTTACAACACATTTCTTATATCGGTGTTTCTAATTGCTGCAAATAGTAAGCATTTGTCCTATTATTGGACAGCTCCAATAACAGTTTTTATAACAACTGGAATTTTCTATGCGATTGCGCCAAGTAATAGCTATTGGATTATGGTTACCTATTATGGATTCGCATATGTAATGGGCTTCGCTTTTCATTTATTAATCGTCAATCATAAGCAAAATGAATCAATTCGTAAACAAAACGCGGTACTTGAGCAATATATGTCTCAAATTGAACGCATCACACTGGGGGAAGAACGAAACAGACTGTCGAGTGAGCTTCATGATACAGTTGGTCACGCTTATACTTCTATTATTATGGGAATGGAAACGTTGCGCACCGAACTTGCTACTGAAATGGGTATACAGAGGCTAGATTCTCTGCTTGAAATGGGACGTAAAAGCATCGAGGACGTGAGAGGTTACCTACATCAAATGGAGTCTCCGTGTCAATCGCCTTCCTTAATTCAATCTCTCCAAAATCTTGGAGCCGAATTTCAGGAGCACGCTCAGGTTAATGTAAGTTTTCGGACATACGGAGAGGAATATGAATTGTCTCGGCAAACGAAGATAGCGTTCATTCGTTGCTTACAAGAGTCCCTTACGAATGCAGTACGTCATGGTCAGGGAACTGAAATTATAGTTTCATTGCAGTTTGAACAACAATATACGAGATTAGAAGTTCAAGATAATGGAAAAGGAAATGTAGAATGGCAGGAAGGCTTCGGTATGAATACGATGAAAGAACGAGCAATGAATTTGCAAGGTCAATTGTCTGTATATACAAAGCCAGATGAAGGAATGCTTGTTACATGTACCATACCGCGACAAACTGAAATAAAAGATGGACTTATTCGTTTGTTAATTGTAGACGACCAGCCGTTTGTTCGGGAAAGTTTGAGGACACTACTCGATAGATATGAAGATTTAAATGTAGTCGGTTTGGCCGAGGATGGCAATGAAGCCATCGATTTGTGTGGGCGCCTTCAACCTCATGTTATACTTATGGATTTAGATATGCAACACATGGATGGAGTCGAAGCAACCAAAAAGATTAAGCAACAATGGCCACATATCCGCATATTGATTTTTACAACTTTTCAGGATACCGAACAGGCGTTAGAATCGCTTCGTAACGGTGCGGACGGTTTTTTACTCAAATCTATTGAAACATTGGAGCTAGCTAATACGATCCGACTTATTCACAAAGGTGGGACACTGATTGATCAGGGAATGTCTCACAAAATATTTGAGAAGTTTGATGCGCAAAAAGAGACACCACAATCAAAAGCAACCGCTTATGAGCTAACAGCTAGGGAGATAGAAATCTTGCAGCTAGTAGCAAAGGGACTTCGATACACTACCATAGCATCAAGGTTATATTTATCAAATGGTACGGTCAGAAATTATGCTTCCACAGCTTATACAAAGCTAGGAGTCCGTAACAAAGAAGAAGCTGTTCAAAAAGCTCTAGAAATTGGAATTATTGAATAAGAAAAATGTTTTTTGTTTCTCTACAGCAAGATGAAATGTAGTTACAAAATACATAGAGGATAAATTTAATTGGATATCATTTTTTAAACAGGGTTAAATTTCTTGAAAAATTTAACCCTGTTTAAAAAATTTAAATAGCGTTGCTACATATTGAATGTAGCAACGCTATTATTTTCTATATTAGAAATTAGACATCTTTATTATTGCTATAGGGAAGGCTGTTTCAGGTCTTTTCACATGAAGATTCCTCTAAGCCAAATGCCCCCTCCCTAATACACTTGTTGCCTCTGAAAATAACTATTTAAAAATATGGTTGCTAATTTCATTTCAATCTTCCTTGCACCCAAGTGGCAATATTATTTATAACATACTCTGGGATATTAGCAGGCTATAATATTCATTCGATTGACTTAATTCTCCATCTCCTTCTGTAAAGAAGTGATTTCACTTTCGATACAGTCGATAATTAATGTTATCTCTCTCTTAATTGTTCTTTCCAAAAAGGATTATCTATCATTCTTTATGAATAACATCATTACATTGATCTTTTTTCGAGAGTACAATTCCTTTATATAATTGAACTGTAATCAAGTAATAAATCGAGTAAATTACTACAAAAATAACAAGTGGTAAGCAAATACGAGAGTACGGATCGATTAAAATAGGACTAAACATGTTCATACCAAATAATATATGAGTAATCCCGTCAATTGCTGGGAATAAAAACATGAAGTATAACTCTTTATAGATTGAGTTTGTTAATAATTCTCGGCGGACAACAATTTTACGAAACGTTTGATAACGTGCCACATCTTTTGATGCTCCCGACAGAACTTTAAACATTAAGCAACTTGCCATCGTTGCTAAAAATGCAACTCCAACGAAGAACCCCATAAACATTAGTCCGCTAGCAAAATCATGACTCACAATATTGTGACTAAAAACCGGGAAAATAATAATAACTAGTTACTATTATTATTTATTTGTCACTTTTAAAGCATCTAACACTATCTTGGTTGCTTCTGCAATAAGCTTATCATCGTATTTAGCATCCTCTTTATCATGATTAGAAAGTATCGCAAGAACAATTGGTTTTTTATTTGGTGGCCAAATAATTGCGATATCATTTCTGGTTCCATAAGATCCCGAGCCAGTCTTATCAGCTACTTCCCATCCTCCTGGAACTCCGGCACGAATTAAGTTGTCTCCGGTAGTATTCCTTTTCATCCAATCTATTAATAAATCCCGTTTCTCAGTTGAAAGTACATCTCCTAGCGTAAAAGCCTGAAGACTAGTAGCTAATGCCTTTGGGGTACTAGTATCACGTACGTCTCCTGGAAGCACTTCGTTTAATTCTGGTTCAAAACGTTCAGGATTTGTAACGGTGTCTCCTACTTCTCTTAGTGATTTTTTGAATTCACTAGGTCCACCTAATTGTTTAAGAATAAGATTTTGTGCAGTATTATCACTATATCGAAGAGAAGCATCTGCAAGCTCTTTCAGGGTCATACCACTATCAACATACTTTTCTGTAATTGGATTGTAATTAACAAGATCTTCACGGGTATACAAAACTCTTTGATTTAGATCTTCTATTGATTTCTTTTGTAAAAGTACTCCCACAGCTAAAGCTTTGTGAGTAGATGCGTATGCAAACCGTTCATCTGATTGATAAGTAACGGTTTGATTCGTATCAGTGTCCAATGCATAAATACCGAGTTTAGCATCAAATTCTTTTTCAAGTTTAACAAAAGAATCATTACCAGTAATTTCTTGTTTGATTGGATTTGTTTGTTTCGTTTGTTTAGGTAATTCAGATTGAGTATTACCATCAGAACAGCCTATAAGCGTTGCACATGAAAGAAATACTACAGGTACCATCTTTTTGTAATGTAAAATGTTAAAAAACTTGTTTAAGACTATCATACATTTTCAACCTCTTTCAAGAATATATGTTTTTTTAGGTGTTATACATATCGATACAATTAAAGAGTGTATCGGATATCACTCTCTTGCATCTCACTTTTCATAAAATGAGTGAACTATCATGAACCCCTGTTTTATACGTATACTTAATAGACAACCTAAGTAACAAGTTTGTTCCATTTTTATCAGTAGTCGTATCTAGAAACCTAAAAAAGTCCATTTAGAAGATCTAAATGGACTTTTTCACTCATATAATCCTATCTATAGTTAAACGAATAAGATTAAATAAATTTAAATTTTCTTGTTTTATCTACTAAACTGTTTAGGCATTTCTTTAACGTGCTCATCATCATCACGCCAATCATAGGTTTCTTTCTGTGAAATATCTAAAGTTTGATCTCCAATTCTAACAATATTCTTATTTACCCATTCAATATATGGATCGGTATCTGGATAATTCCAATATATATTTTTCTCTGAATCTGTATCAAGGTTAACTAATTCACCCCTAACAGCATCCGCACTTAATGATCCTGCATTATGAAAATAAGTCTTGATGAGATATTTTCCATCTGGAGATTCCACTGTTCGAATTAATTCCCCTTTTGGAACACCTTGCAAACTAAAAAGTTTCCAATATCCAAATCCAATTATAATTACTAACATAGTAAGTATAGTTAGTAATACTTTTCTTTTCGTTTTTTTAATTTCACCTTTTGTATTTATAATACTCATTCAACTCCATTCCATAGAACACATACCATATTATACCATTAAATAAATGGTATAATATATCAAAAATAAAAATCCTCCCTTAATAGTATTATAAAAAGAGAATGTGATGTTCCCCCTATTTATAAAATGAAACTTTAATCACCCTCACCAATCTGGCTGCCCGTTAACGCGGGATAAACATGAAAATTCCCCTTTAAGAAAAATATAAAAAATCAGACAGTATACTTGAATTGCTCTTCGCAAGAGAATATACTAATAAAGCAGGCTATGACGTTCCTTCCTTCTAACTTCTTTGGCGAAATAGGGATGTTACTTTCCTGCTAAACACATAGGCTATGACAATTCTTCCTTCTTTGTAGAAATTTCAAATTGTTTTAGAGTTGTCAATTTCCTATGAAAATAATTAGACTATAAAACCTCTTTCTTCTTTGGATTTGAATAAACTTTAGTTTATCAACCATTGATGTAGAGGTTTTCTTTTCTTAATTAACAAATTACCACTTAACAACTAAATGTTATACCCCTAATTTTTCACTAAAAAATAGCTTTATACCCTCAGTGCATTTCTCTACAATTAGTGTGTTTATGCATGTAAAAATAAAAATCTACCACTGAAAGGAGGACAGTCAGACTATTCCCCTCTTTTATAAGGAGTGAATAGCTGGCGTTCTCATGAAAAATTCTATTTACATAAGAAGAAGTTTGAAAGTAATTATAAAAAGAGAAGAAAATAAACTACCGAACATGTATTTAGCCACTGCTTTAAAAAACTTGGAAAGTTTAGGATTTACTTTTTCTGAGCCTTTAATAGAAGAGTTGCAAACACTTTCGGTTGGTGCATTCACATCGTTTTACAAAGAGTTGGTAAAACATTTAAAAGAAATGGTTGGTGCACATATTCAGTTTACTCCTATGTATCCAAACTTTCCGCAACAAATGATGGATTTAAGTGACGCTGATTTATACATCAATGCCGTTATTCATTATGTGACGTTGCGCCTACCTGTATCAAAAGTAGAAGAACGACTTCCTCTTTTAGATAGCGTTGATTTGAAAGTTATTGACTTAGGAAGTGAAGAAGATTTCAATCAAATGATTTCTCAATTGATTCGTGCAAACAGCTCTATTTCCTCAACTGATAAGACAGATGTAGAATGGGCTATTACACACACTGAAGATGTTTCCTGTTTTCTACCTAATGTAATTCCTCATAAGGAAAATATGTCTTTTATAATTGGGGTTTTATTAATAAACAGAAAAATATCAGCCGATGCTGCTGCAAAGTATTTTAAAACAGCAACTGATGTTCTTCGCCTTGCAGTTGCTTTATCTGAAGGCGATGTGAGTTTAGCATCCTCCGTTCGATTCAAGAAGTTTAACCGAGCAGAAAGACGCTTCCTTTTAGGATTGTTAGAGCAATGCGGAAACATTACCGAAGATATGCTTCGATACAAAAAACGTTGGATTCGTTTAGGTGAAATTCTTCATCCAGCAGAATATCATACTCGTTTCCCAAAAACCCACCGAGCATTTGAGATTCTTCGCAACAACATTAAAGTTGAAACATTTAATGGAAAAATAGAAGCAGCTTTGTTGAATCGTGATATCATGACAGCGAAAAATCTTTTAAAAACTCGCCCGGGGGAATTTGCCAGACGCTTGGATCATTTAATCCGTTTATGTAGTGATACATCAACAAATGTTTTCAATATTCTCGAAGAGTTTCTAAGTATAATAGGAGACGTTTCTACTCCTGTATTACTTCAACTCACGGCTCATTTTAAGCATCGAAATGATAAAAATGAATTTCGCACCTTTTTTCCAAAGGGAAATGTAGCAAAAGCTATTGGTATTGAAAATACACTTCCATTTATCTCAGAGGATATTTGTTTAATGATTGTAAAAATGTGTGAAGATACTTTAAAAAATCGCTTCGCAGAACTTCCAAGTCTCGGAAAAGTATTTTTGGATGAACAGTTAAAAAATCACTTAGTTCCCTTCTCTCAACGTTCAGCCAGCAAAGCGCTTCGCACATTATCTCGAGGAAGTAAAGTAGATTTGCCAGAAGGAGATACGATTCGTTTTTTCCTATGGTGGAAAGAAGGCTATGTGAATGGACAACATACAGGACGTGTTGACATTGATTTGTCTGCTGCAATGTACGACGAAGATTGGCAATACAAAGAACATGTATCCTTCACGAACTTACGTTCAAAAAATTTCAAAGCCTACCATAGCGGAGATATTACTTCTGCACCAAAGGGGGCATCTGAATTCATTGATTTCGATATTCCGTCTGTGCTGAAATATGGTGGACGCTATGTAGTTATGACTTTGCTTTCTTACACAGACCAACCATATAAAGATTTACCAGAATGCTTTACTGGTTGGATGGTTCGTCAATATCCTGGTTCAGGTGAAATATTTGAACCTTCTACTGTTCAAGATAAAGTGGATATTACTGCCGACACCCAAATCTCTATTCCAGTTATTTTAGACTTAAAGGAACGAAAATTGATTTGGACAGATTTGTCTCTTACAAGAGATCTAACTTATGATAATACCATCGAAGCTAATCAAAAAGGTATGATACTAGTTGGAAAGGCTTTAACTAATTTAGTTAAACCGAATTTATATGACTTGTTCCGATTACATATTGAAGCTAGAGGTGAACTCGTTCAAGACATCGAAGAAGCAGAAACTATTTTCTCTTTGAATAAAGGGATTACTCCTTTCGATATCGAAAAAATAATATCTGATTTTATAGCTGACTCAAAAGGCTAACTACATTACAAACATTGATAATGTGTGGAAAATATCGATGTATAATGTCTATGTGAAACAGGACCTGATAGATGTATATCAGGTCCTGTTTTTTATTTAGTAGATACTAAATAATCTGGTTAATCACTATTCATCTAAATACACTATACTAATAAAGTGAAATTTATTCGAAAGAAGTTCATTAGTTAATATGTATCTAATTAAGAAACATTCATATACCAGCCCAAACATCTTTTCCATATCGCCCTTCATCTTGCACACGATCCAACCAATTTCTTGCTTCTTGTTCACTGACTTCATGAATTTCTTGATATGCTTGACAAAGGGTATCTTCTACATCCGGAGCCATTTTACTTCCATCACCACATATATAAAGATGAGCTCCATTATCTAATAACGAAATTAAATTGATTCTATCTTGTTTTATCAAATGCTGTACATATGTTTTTGGATGTCCCTCTAAACGAGAAAAAGCTGTGTGTAAAGAGATTAATCCATCTCTTTCATCATTTTCTAATTCTGTACGATAGAGATAATCTTTTTCAGGATGACGACAACCAAAATATAGATGCGCTTGTCCTAAGTTCATACCTTTTTGCTTTTGAACACGACGCGCTTGCAAGAATCCACGGAATGGTGCAATTCCAGTACCTGGCCCCACCATAATAATTGGTGTTTCTGGATCTTTAGGTAATTCAAAGTTTGATTGCGGCGTTCGAATGAAACAGATAATCTCATCTTTATTATGACGCTGAGCTAAGTAATTAGAAGCGACTCCTTCATATGTCCCTTCCCCACTCCATGCAGGCGCATTAACAACACCGACCGTAATGCTCAGACGATTGTGTGCAACGAGTGGAGAGCTTGAAATAGAATAGTAACGCGGTTTGAGCGCAGGAAGAAGTTCTAAAAAGCGTTCAAATCGGATTTCACAAGCCTCATACTTTTCAAGAAGGTCCAACATTGAAATCCGTTTCTTTAGTATTTGTTCATGGTAAACTCCTTCTTCTAATAATGCTTCCAATTCTTTTTTATGAGGAGGACATGCTGTGAATGTTACCATTTCTCGTATTTGTGCTCGAGTGGCTGCTTCTTGAACTTCAACACTATAACTAAGAAGGTCCAATAAACTAACAGGACTGTCTAAAGGTATGTGATTTATACTTCGTCCACTTGCACTCAGTATAACTTGATCCTTCCCATTTAATCCAAAACGTTTTAAAATTCGGTTGATATTTTTCCCGCTATTAACTGGCAACACTCCAAGGTGGTCTCCTTCTTTATATGTAGCACCTTCTGGCAAGGATACCTCGATATGTCGTGTACTTCTATCACTGCTGGATGATTGGAGTTCACGATTTTCTAGTATAGATGCATACACTGCTTCATATATTCGTGCAAGAGGAGATCCTCCAAGACGACTGACAAATTGCAAACTCAAAGTACTGCGCTCTTTTTCCACATTTTTGTTGAGCTCCAATCCAAATGCCTTCATCGCATCAGACCACATGCTTTGTTTCCATTGCTCAAGCTGTTCCTCGAAATCACCACTTGCATCTGCTTCTCCGCGTTTAGAAAATCTTGTTGCTCCTTTTTGAGCCATCTGCTCATCAATGTATCTTGGAATCCGTTGGTAGGTACTAGCCCAATTATGATCTCCACAACCAAAAACTGCGTATTGAACCCCTTTTAGCTCATCTGGTTTTAGTTCCTCCAACCATTGAACAAACTGCCCTGCATTACTTGGCGGTTTTCCATTATAAGAAGAAGTTACAATAAGTACCGCTCCTTCTTTTGGCAAATTTCCAATTCGATCGTTAAGAGCTACCACTTCCGTTCGAACTCCTTCTAAACTAGCTGTATCTGCTAATTCTCTTGCAATACCTTCTGCTACACCTGTATCCGAGCCGTACAGAACAAGAAGTGAAAGATTATCGGCCCCAATAATAGAAGGTGTCTTCTGGACGTGCTGCTTAATTTCATCGTTTTTCAGCTTGTCCTCTGTAGGTGCAAGAACAGTAGGATGACTAATAGTTTGTTTTCGAGGTAGAATCCTAATCTTAAAATCACCGGGCTTTAGCGTTAATGTTTGTTTTACGTCCAGCTGATAGTTTTGATAATCGATTAATTCAAAATGTTGAAGAAGCATTCCCATCACAAGAGTGGCTTCATGAAGTGCAAATTGCATACCGATACATGCTCTCTGGCCATTTCCAAATGGCTTATAAGCATGATGAGGAACCTTATCCAGCTCTTCAAATCGTTCAGGTTGGAATTCTTCCACATTGTCTCCCCATGCATCTTTATCCCTATGTAGCTGTGGAATAAGAACAGAAATACGATCTTCTCCTTTCTTAATTGGGTATTTCCCGCCAATCACTGTATCTTCTTTTGCATAGAGACTGAATGCTGGAGCGGTAGGCCATAGACGTAGCGATTCATTTAAAATCATCCGTATATACTTCAGTTTCATAACTTGTTCGTATGTTGGAGTAGGATCTGTCAAAACACGGTCTACTTCTTCATAGGCTTTTTTCAACTTATCCGGATTCTTTAATAAGAAGTAAATTGCAAAAGATAACAATCCACTTGTTGTCTCATGTCCAGCTATTAAAAAGGTAATAATTTGGAAACGAATATTTTCATCATCTAATTTTTCACCAGTTTCCGGATCCTTCACATTTAACATACGGGAAAGTAAATCATTTTCTTTCTGATCTCCACTACTTTTACGTTCAGCAATAATATTATCTACTAAAGAAAACATAGATTGGATATCATGCTGAAATTGACGTTTCGTTCTCCACATGAGTTTGTCTTCTATATCCAGCCTCTGTAATTGGTGCATCGCCTCATCTAGAGCACGGGTCATGCTAGTAATAAAAGGATGAGGTGTCTCACGATAAAAGCTATTGAAGCGGTAATTAAAACCACATAGACCAATTGTATCTAACGTAAGACGAGTCATATCCTCCGGAACATCCACGTTTTCATTCGGATTAAGCCGTGCCCATTTTTGAACGAGTTGTACAGCAATATCGACCATCATGGCATGGTAATCTTTCATTGCCCGTTGGCTAAATGTAGGCATCAAAATATTATGAGCTTTTTTCCAGTTAGGCTCGTGAGTCTCGCTAGTAAATAATCCGTCCCCAGCAAAGGCACGAACTTTTGCTAAAGCACCCTCTATACTTTTATCGAACCGTGTTTCGTCACAGACTTCTGCTACCAATTCATGTCCAGAAACGACAATGATGGTATCACTTAAAGTTTGAATTTGAAAAATGGGACCATACTCTTCCGCTATCTTGATAAAGGATAGGGTCGGTTTATCTTTATCGATTAATGGGAGATTACCCAGCGGTCCATATGTTTTCGGCTGAGGAATGGCAGATACTTTTTTTTCCATTAAAAACACCCTTTCAAAAAAGCATGAAATAAAGATATGTAATTGATTACCTTATTTTATCTTTTCCCTAACTATTCATGATTATGATATTACGTATAAGCTTGGCAATTAGATTTATAACTTGTAGAAAAATACTAAATTAAAATGAAGCGAATAAATATAGTTGGACCCTTTTAATGTTGGTGTTAAAAGATAATCTAAAATTATAATGTTTATGAGAAATTGCAAACGGATCTCATCTCTTGTATTTGTTTATAAAACAATCATTTTAATTCATTTTCTTCTAAAACACCCCAAAATAGAGAAGTTGACGAGCTTAAGATTGTAGTATTTGAAAAATCAGTGGTTTAGTTAAACCAATACAATAAGCAATATACCGTGTTACTAATGAAAGAGGACCTGATATGAACATCAGGTCCTCTTTCACTACATAATTATGTCACTGCTTCTTTCAGTTCTTTTCCAGCTTTAAATACCGGCGCCTTAGCAGTAAAAATTTGCATTTCTTTATAGTCTATCTAATCAGCAAACAACTTGTAGGAATCATTATCTAGCGTTTTATTCTTCTCTACCGATTTAACTTCTCGACGGCTTCCGCACTTGTATCTACACGTTTAACGAAAAAAACTAATAGTAGTGCAACAACATTCATGCCAAGCGCTACATAGAAGGAATACTGAATTCCAGATAATAAAGCCTTTTGAGTTACTATTGCCTTCGTAGTTTCTGTGAAGGTTGTTGGATCTATATCAGACATTAAACTTTCAACTTTTGTTTTTGTTACAGAATTCATAATCGTAACAAGAATAGCAGTACCAATCGAACCGGACACTTGTTGAGCTGTATTATTAACAGCTGTACCGTGCGGATTTAAGCGAGTTGGCAATTGATTAAGACCATTTGTCATAAGTGGCATCATCACCATCGCCATCCCAAACATCCGCAGTGTGTAAATAAGAATAATATGTGTGTGACTAGAGTCGAGTTGCAGGTTTGCTAGCATATAAGTTGAAACGGCTGTAATGGAAAGTCCTACTATACCAAGAATACGAGGACCATATTTATCAAATAGTTTACCTGTAATTGGTGACATAATCCCCATTATAACCGCACCTGGAAGCATCATCAGCCCAGAGCTCAGCGGCGAAATACCACGGACGTTTTGTACATAAGCTGGTGTTAAAATCATACCCGAAAACATGGCCACCGCGTTAACAATTGCAATTACAGACGCAAGTGCAAACATTGGGTACTTGTAAACACGTAAATCCAATAACGGCTCATCCATTTTTAATTGGCGGATAATAAAAGCAATTAGGGCAATAGCGCCTATGATTAAGGTTGTTAAGACAACTTTATTTGTCCAACCATCGGAGCTTGCAGAACTGAATCCATATAACAAACCGCCAAAACCGACAGAAGATAATAGTAATGAGAGATAATCAAGTTTTGCATTTTTGTTTTGTTTCATGACATTCTCAGATTTCCAAATCCCTAACAGTAAGCTAATGATTGCTAACGGTAAAATCATTTCAAAAAGCAAACGCCAGTCATAATACTCTACAATATAACCTGATAGTGTCGGTCCAATTGCTGGAGCTGTAATCATAACTAGTCCAAAAATCCCCATTGCTGTTCCCCTTTTTTCTCTCGGAAAGCTTACTAGCATAATATTCATTAACAAAGGTCCCATAACTGAAGAGCCTGCCGCTTGAACCATCCGACCAGTAAGTAATAAACCAAAATTCGGCGCTACAGCCGCTAAGGCAGTACCAAGAATAAAAATCAACATAGATGTAATAAATAGGCTTCTATTCGAGAAACGCGTTATTAAAAATGCTGATGCCGGAATTAATATACCACTTACAAGCATATACCCTGTAGAAAGCCACTGGATCGTTGAATAATCTTGAATGTCTAAATCTTTCATTATTGATGGCAAGGCTACATTTAAAAGCGAGTTATTTAGAAATGAAACAAATGCCCCAATAAAAAGAATTACAAGCATTAAATATGGTGGTTTTCTTTTATGTAATGTTTCACTCATATATTTAATTGCCCCTTCATTATAAATTTCATTGATTCGTTTAAATCGTTTACATATTTGCACAAGAAAACATTACCCTTGCAGTATTTTGCCAAACTCTTCGAATGGATATTCTCTTTTTAGCAATTCCACTTGCTCAACATACCATTTTAAAATCTTTTTGTTGATTAAACCTTTATAAAAACGTTTATTAACGGAATTTAAATTAGGCTGAAATATATAAAAGAAGCAACTGAAAATACCCTTCTAAAATAAAGTGAAACTTTAAATCAACAAGTCCACACACCCATTCCTTTAAATACAGGCTTGTAGATCTAGTTATGTAACCATCCATAAAAAGGAATATTACATAGGCTAAGTCTAACATTACATTTTTAAAGTGAGGAGAATAAGCGTATGCACCAATATTGGTATTTGAATTCAAAGGGAAACGGGGAACAATATACTAACCAAATTTCATTATATTCACAGCCCGAAATAACTAAATCTGAGGTAATGAATGATTTGAAGATTCCTGAGAATTGGAGTTATCGAGTCTATCCAGTTAGTTGGGATTCATCAGCCAATTATACGGGATTCAATCCCCAACCCCCTCCCTTCTCTTGGGGGCAGCAGCCAATCAATTATGCAGGGATAATACCACAAGGTCACCCTACTAATTGGACTCCATTACCAAGTCATGCAGGTTTTAATTTTCAAAAACCTCCCTTCCCCTGGGCCCAACCATTCAATCATACAGGGATGTTCGCACAAGGTCATCTTGCCGCTTTACTATCGCCGCCAGCCAAGCCTTTTCATTTCAATACCAATAACTCAGGTGTTTTTGGAAACCCTCCAGGATGGGGTGGTCCGTGGGCCCCAATGGGATGGGGAAATAACGGAGGTAACGGTCAGCTAGGAATGCTTGGAAACTTACTTACAGCAGGAAAAGGCACCATGAGTGGAATAGGAATGATTAGTAGTCTAATCGGGATGGGGAAGTTCTTCTTTTAGTTAATTAGAACAGGAGAATGTGGCTGTAGCTTTAATCAGCCACATTTAAGGACAGTAATCTCCCACCTAACTTCCTAGCATAGCATTCGCGGAAATTTTAGGTGGATATGTATTGTTACAAGTTACTGTTTTACTTTGAGTACTCCTTTACTTTCTTATCAAGTGCCTTACTATAAGCATCTTTGTTTTCCTGTGATAACTCATAAACTGCTTTTTTCCAATGCTCTCCGTCTACACCTGATAAAAATTCAGTACCTTTCATTGCAGCTTCTTGAATCTTCTGTTTATCTTCTTTACCAGCATCCTTAATTAACTTCGTTGCTTTTCTTGCCTCTGTTACCCCTTCTTGTATGGATTTGTGAATGTCTTTGTATGTATCAGGTACTTTTATGTGTTCCATATTATCTAAAATTTTATCTATCTCGTTTGATGTTTTTAAAACAGCTTTTGCTTTTTCTTTATCCTTTAAGGATTCTCCTAAGTTTAGTAATAGTTCATCCTTCTTAAATTGGAACTCTACCACTTGCTCACATATGTAGTACGGATACTGTTGTTCGGAAAGTATTGTTATTGCTTTACTAGTTTGCTCAGTCTTATGAGTAGAATCTTTATCTCCTACCTCGCATCCGACTAACAGCATAAATGGAACTGCTAACGTTACTAGTTTCTTTGCTCTCATTATGTATTCTCCTTGTGGAAAGTATTGTAATTAATTAACATATCAAACTATAACATACATTACATTATGGTTCACTTCCATCACGCTTTTAAAATGTAAAATAAGAATACACCCCATAAGCCACAAATAAGATTAATAGAATAGAAATGCCGAGTACCGTATATATAATCCATTTTAAATTTGAATTCATATCATCCTCCTACCTCTCGATAATTCCAGTATATAACAAAAAAGCATTGGATACCCAATGCTTTTTACACTTACGCAAATAAAGAAGTATTCGCATATAAAGCTGGTGAACCACCTGAATGTACGAATAAAATATTGTCTTCCTTATTAAAATTACCTTTTCTAATTAAGTCGATTAATCCCGCTACTGCCTTACCTGTATACACTGGATCAAGTAAAATACCTTCTGTTTTCGCAAGTAACTGAACTGCCTCTACCATTTCCGGCGTTGGTAACGCATAGCCTGGTCCTACATATTCATCAAAGCACGTAACAGCGTCGCGCGAGATAAAGTTTGGAATACCAACATGTGCTGAAGTTTCATCTACAAGTTTTGCTACTTTCTCTTCTTGCTCAGCCTTTCCTCTACTTACATTAATCCCGATTACAGGAATATGGCTTTGTGTTCCAGAAAAACCAGTAATTAAACCAGCATGCATACCGCCGCTACCACTTACACAAACAACTGAACTGAAATCAATTCCTTGCTCAAATGATTGCGCCATAATTTCTTGCGCACAAGCAACGTATCCCATAGCGCCTGTAGGGTTTGATCCACCAACTGGAATTACATATGGTGTATTTCCTTTTTCACTTACTTCTTTTGCTACTTTATGCATTTCTTCCATCAGGTCTGCTCCGTTCGGTACAACAATGACGTTTTCAGCACCTAATAAGTGATATAAGAAATAGTTTCCGTTAAAGTCTCTCTTCTCTTCTGGCTCAAGCCCTTCCTCTAATACAAGAATACATTTCATGTTTTCTTTTACCGCAGCAGCAAGTGTCAGGCGGCAATGATTTGACTGAATACCACCAGCTGTAATTAACGTATCTGCACCATTTTCCTGTGCATCTGCAACTAGAAATTCTAACTTTCTCGTCTTATTGCCACCGGCTGTTAAACCAAGTAAATCATCTCGTTTAAAATAAATAGTCGGACCACCAAGTGCTTCAGAAAAGTTGTTTAACTTTTCAATTGGTGTATATGATTCTGTATATTTTTTCCTCGGGAATTTAGCTAAATTCATTGTAACGCTCCTTTTGTACTTCTTTCACAATATATGTAACGTTACTATTATTACACGTAAAAATGGTGAAGTCATCTTTCTCGGTTAAAAATGTATTAGAATTTCATTTTGATAAGTAAAACCGTATTAATGATTTTAACTTAATTACGGTACATGAAATTTATATCAACGATTTTTTAAATATATCGTTCATTACTTACAATATATCAACGATTTTTCAAATATATCGATCGTAACTTGCAGTATATCAACGATTTTCTTAATATATCGATCTATCGACAAAAAACGACAGACAGGCAACCCCTTTCTCATCAACAAAAAAAGAGCCCACACATTCAAATGCAGACTCCCTCCAATCACTTATTTACCGAAAAACGAAGTAACTGCGTTAATCCCGGCTCTAAATTCATTTCACCTTTATGGCGTACGTATACAGTTTTATCTCCATCAAATTTCGGAGGGTTTGCTTTACTATACGTATGCCACTCATTCGTTCCTTCTATAGAATACTCCATATATTCATTTGCACCGACAATTATATTTTTACGATCATCTGCCATTACATTTGGTGCCATCTGCGCAATTTTTGAATCACTAATTAATAACTTCTTTATATCCTTATCACGTTTGTAATCGTAAGCTGTCACAATTACATCGTTACCATATGCTTTCACTTGTAACCCTTGTTTAAATGAATAGCCATCTGGAGCAGTTTTCTCTCCTCCATTCGGTCCTGCTGACATCCAGCCTGTTTCAATCCCGCCCGTATTTACAACAGTGAAACCTTTTTCATCTCCGCCTGCAATTTTCTTTTTACCAGCCCAGTCCGGTAAGTTTAAATCCCAATGCGTATGACTCGTAAAGAAAACGACCTGCGGATAGTCTTTTAATATATCGTACAATTTATCAACGTTTAAATAGTCTTGTAAATATGGTGATTGTCTTGACCCAGACACAGTATCAGGTAAAACGTGATGAGAGAAAATGAAAATTGGTTTATTTTTATCTTTTTGGCTGTACTCTTCTAAATTTTGTTTTAACCAACCTAATTGCTCATCACTCATATATACTTCGTCCCACATTTTTGAATCGTGGTATTTCATATATTTTTCCGTTCCTAAAAATAGAAACGGATAACCGTCTAATTCTTTTTTATGATATACCCTTTCTTGTCCACTAAATTTCAGATAGCGGTTAAATAAAGTTTCCTCATTTACACCATTTGGCCATGTACTTTGAGAGAGTTTTCCATCTGCTGTCCATTTACCAGCATAAAACTCATGATTCCCAACAGTAGACCATACATTTTCTGGATGCTTATTTTTATTTAACACACGCTTTACATCATCATATTGTGACTGTTGTCCAGTCGGCGTTATATCCCCATTCATAATAAGCGCTCTAGAAAGTGGCGTCACTTTGTTCATATCTTTTAGCACATGATCAAAATCCCCTAAATCCCCTTGAATATCACTAATAACATTAAAAGTTGTAGCTGATTTTCGGGCTTGCTCTTTCCCTTCCGCATGCACTGAAAACGTCGGTAATAATGCAGTCATAACTGCTAACGAAGCAACTGTCTTTTTCATACAAATTCTCCCCCTAATAATAGAATGTACAAACTGACATGTTCTGCTTTCTCTTAGGTGCTTGTCCAATTCACATTATAGGGGGTGATTGTAAAGATTGATGGAGTAAAAATTTAAGTTTTTTTTAAGAGATTTTGTCTTTTTTACACACTCCATAGCGCTACCTTTTCAAGTATCCTATTAATATTAAATGAATGTAAAGTTACACGATAAATCTCTTGGTTTGGTATGTTGTACTTTAATCTATTTTACACTCTCTCAATAAAGCGCTTTACCCCTTCAAATTTTCTTCATTTAATCTGAATAACTCTTGTAAAATAAAATGTCCATTTTTTCTTATCAGTACATCATCAAACCAAATTTCACCACCTCCATACCCTGGTTTTTGAATGTTTACTAAATCCCAATGTATCGATATTCCCGTTGTCTGCATCATATAATAAATCTCGCATATTATTCATGGATGTAGTATATAAGGATTAAAAACTAGAGCATACTCTACAACTAGATAGATTTATTAAATGAAATAATTTTCCTACAGGGCGAAAAAATATTTTACACTGAATTTTCTGTTTATTTACCCCTTTAAGTTATATAATTAAGTAGTAATATACTTCACAAAAAAAGGATGGTGCCATGTATATGCAAAAGGAAGAATGGGTTCAAAGATTAAAAGAGGGTCGATATTATGTAACTTCTTATGAAAGTATCATGAAAAAGATACACAAACGTCCTAGCCGTATACCTGGGATATTAATTGCATTCGTATTATTGATGATCTTACCAGGAGGATTATTTAGTTATAATGATACAAGTAGTATGTTTATTATGTGGGTTTTTTTAATTGTATTTGTTGCTGCGTGGCCATCTATAATACACGTGTTTAGAAAATTTACTGCTTCTAAATATGATCCTCAAATTCAAGAATATGATCAAAAATTTCAAAGTAGTATACCAATCCCAATTAAGTATTTTTCAGTCAAAAAAATTGATGCATGTATAGTAGCGCTAGAAAGCGGAGCAGCAGATGATTTAAAAGAAGCTTTAGCAATCTGGCAAGTTACTGAAACAAGTACAGTGCAGCATACTTTGTTAGAAGAACAAAATAATCTTTTGAAACAGCAAATACGTACAACAAAACAGGCTGCAAATGCGGCAAGGGATGCGGCAGATGCTGTAGATCAACTCCGCCGTTAGTAATAGAAAACATAAAAAAAGATTCCTTCTGACAGTAGCACTCTACCATACTTTCTAACTCAGGACTTTTCACGTTGGTTAAAAGTCCTGAATCCGGTTATATCATTAGAAAAAAGACACAGAGATTCCTCTCCATGCCTGTTAATTTCCTACCTCTTCACCGCATGCACATAATGTACCGTCTCGAAAGCTTTCAAATAATCATTTCTTCCGGCAAAATATAATGTATTTATATCCTCTGGTGATAAGTGCTCATAAATGAGTAAACCTGAATTCTCTAACAATACTTCCATTTCGCGATAAGAATAACATGACTTCATCGGTTCTCCGCCTACCACTGCCATTTTTACCATATTTTCAACTCGGTTAGACAACCCTTTTTTCGTAAATAAGTTTTCATCGGGATAATCGAAAACGATAGAACTCCCTACTGGAACTATCTTAAACAAGCACTCTATTAAACTAGCAAGTTCCTCTTTCGTTAAATAGTACGTAACACCTAAAAGGCTAAAGAAAGTCTTTTTATGTTCAAATCCTTCATTGCGTAACTGTTCATAGGAAAATCCTTTCGTAAAATCCATTGAAACAAAATGAAGGTTTTTTGGAACTTCAAGTTCTGTTTCTTTTATTCTTTCCTTCTTAAACGCCTGCGTAGAAGGATGATCCACTTCAAATATTTCTATTTTATTTTCTAATTCTCGGTGTCTAAAACTGAACGTATCTAAGCCTGCACCGAGTATGACGTATTGTTTCGCTCCTAATGTAATTTCATGTAGTAATACTCTTTCACAATATGCGGCACGTGCTAAAGGTGTTGGCGATAACTGAACTTGCGTAATCCATTTTAATATTTCTTTTGGATTGTCTTGAAACTGCTGTGCAATGTCTGTATTGAAAAAATGTATTCCTTGAACCATATTCGTTTCAATATTAATTCGTTCTTTTGGCGAAATGAACTCTTTAGCTACATAATCATCAAAGATTTTCGGATTATCAAATTCACTATGATATGCCCTGCTGAAAGCTGATACTAACGACGTTACACTTGCTTCACCTTGTTTCACGCACATACACTCTCCTTCATTTTCACAACAAAAATAGGGTTCCCCTGGCCAGGAGAACCCTATTATACACCTTATTTTTATATTGGTAAATTATAGCATAAATAAGTTTTTTTGTCAAGCTCCCAGCCTACTAACGCTCCAATAATTTGTGTAATCTCTAGCAGGAAGATTTCGATCTACACCGAATATTCCAGTTCATAACAATACAAATGGAGGGCGTCATGAAAAGATTAGTTATCATTACAGTTGGAAAAACTACATTTGCTAAAGAGTACTCCCCTACCCCAAATAAGAGATTATAAAAATTACATAATCATAGATTATTATGCAAATCCTTCCTCTAAGCGCCTAACATAGTATATAATAATAAGATAATCTACTTCTATATGCTCAATTTTACACAAAACAGCTCATGCATATGAAAGAAAAGAGGTACAAAAATATGAAAACAAAACAAACAATCGCTGCGTCTACACTAGCTTTAGCAATGATTGCTGGCGCGAACCCTGCTCATGCGGAAGTAAATGATGCTACTCCTCAGCAAAGTACGGGAGATCGATTAGCTGAAATTAAGCAACATAAACAAGAGTTAGATGCGAAATTGCAGCAACACAAAGAAAACGTGGATCAAACATTGAATGAACTTAACAAGGTTAAGGAAAATGTTGATACGAAGGTGAATGAACTACATGAACGTAAACAAGTTGCTGATGAAAAAATTAACGAGATTAAACAACATAAACAAGAGTTAGATGCAAAACTTCAGCAAGACAAACAAATCGCCGAAGATAAAATCGCTGAAATTAAAGAGCATAAAAAACAAGTAGAAGATAAAGTTGCTGAAGTAAAAGAGCATAAGCAAAATATCGATAACAAAGTGAATGAGATTAAAGAACATAAACAAACTGTCAATGAAAAAGTGAATGAAATGAAGCAACATAAAGAGAACATTGATCAAAAGGTTAATGAACTTAAGGAAGTTAAAAAACAAGTAGATGAAAAATTAGCTGAGTTAAAAAAAGCGAAACAAACTGCTGAGGACAAACTCGCTGAACTAAAAGAAAACAAGCCGAATACTGGTAATACGTTAGAGGAACTTAAGAAAATTAAAGGCAATTTAGACAGTCTTTCCGCTAACTTAGAACTAGCTAAACAAGATGTAAAAAACAAACTAGCTGAATTACAAAAGGCTAGAGAAGATTTACTAAATAAAATTAACGAAATTAAACAATCGAAACAAACTGTTTCAGACGATTTAACAAAGAAAAAACAAGACTTAGATATTAAAATCAACGACTTTAAGCATACTGAGAAAAAAATTGACGACAAATTAGCTGAGTTACATACAACGAAGCAAAATGTTGATAACAAGATTAATGAAGTGTCACAGTCTAAACAAACGCAAGCAGATAATAGTACTAAAAACAATAACGCTAAAGAACTTCCTAACGCTGGTAGCGAGCAATCAAACAATATGGCTCTAGGAATGCTATCTGTATTAGGCGGGATTTTATTAATAACACGCAATAAAATTAAAACGTTATTCTCAAAATAAAGCCATTATACTTATTAAAAACAATGATACAAAGGCCAACCGCATATACGGTTGGCCTTTTTCTTTATATTAACTGTCCATCTCGAAGCGTCAATATACGATCACATACATCAAGCATTCTTTCATCATGTGTAATCATAATTGCTGCTTTTTGGCTCTCTTTCACTTCACGTTTCATCATTTCAACAACTTCACGTGCGCGTTTTGAGTCTAAGCTTGCCGTTGGCTCATCCGCTAATATTAAATCTGGGTTGTTCATGAACGCACGAGCAATTGCTACCCTTTGTTTTTCCCCACCAGATAGTTGATTTGGATAATGATTTTTTCTTTCTCCTAATCCAAATGCCGCTAATAAATGATCCGCACGCTTTTCTGATTCTTGTTTACTTTCTTTTTTTAACTTAGCAATGTAAAGTAATTGTTCTTTCACATTTAAATATGGAACAAGATTTGCGAACTGGAAAATGAAGCCGATTTTTTTCAAACGAATGTCTGTCATTTCCTTTTCTGATAGCTTCGTAATATTTTGCTCACGAATGTAAATATCCCCTTTTGACGGTGATAATAGTGCACCCGCGATTGATAATAATGTACTTTTCCCTGATCCAGAAGGACCGACGATTCCGATAAACTCTCCAGCTTTCACATCAAGCGACATCGGATGAAGGGCTGTTACTTCCGTATTCCCTTCTCCGTACACTTTACTTACTTTGTCTAATTTCAATAATGAAGTCATTACATCCCGCCTCCAATTGCTTCTAATGCATCAACTTTTAATACTTGGTATAACGAAATAAGTGTTCCTAAAATACTAATTACGATAAAGATTGCTGCGTATTGTGCAATCATCGGTGTTGTTAATAAGAACGGCATACCCGCTGGTAAAATTTGTTCTAACCCTTGTACAAGAACGATACTAATTACCATCGCAACGACTGATAAGAATAACGCCTGTACGACTAAGCTATTTGCTAAATATGAGTTCTTTGTACCAATTGCTTTTAATACACCTAATTGCTGTGTTTTTTGTAGTGTAATAACATAGAAGAATACACCAATTAATAACGCAGCGATCACAAGTAAGAACGCAATGATCATCGTTAATGTTCCTTGCTCTTCTTTAAATCCTGGAATACTTTGCAGTACTTCTTTTTTATCAATAACGTGAGCATTTTTAATTTCTTTATCTGTGTTAAGTGCAATTGCACTATAATCTTTTTGGTTTGGTTGTGAAATAGATCCCCATACGTCTTCATTTACATAAACGACTGGTGTATGGCTAAACATTTGATCTTTCGTAAATCCGACGATTGTAAATTCTTTCTTTGAAACAGGATCGATAATTGTATCTCCAATATCGATTCCCTTCTCTTTAATCGATTCATCAGCAACCATCTCGTTGTTTGCTGTACCTAATTTCTCCCCTTTTACAATGTTCGGTTCTAAAAATGAATCTCGTTCGCTTGAGAAAATAGCGATATCAACCTTTTTCGAACTATCTTTCTTTTCATATGTTGAAACTTTCACACGAAACGGAACTGCCTCTTTCTCGCCTACTTGACTTACTACGTTATCTACATCGTCTTTCTTAATTTGTGAACGAAGTAATTTATTTTCCGCATCATCTGCTAAAACGAACTTATTTGCCTCCATATTTTGAATCGATGAAGCATTATCATATGATAATCCATTTGCTAATCCTGAAATAACAAGGACTAAAAATGATAATAACACCATAATCAATCCGATTAATCCGTATCTTAATTTTGATTGTTTTAATTCACGCAGAGCTAAAAACATTTCGCTCGCTCCTTCCTCTTTCTTTCTATGCACTTATCATAAAAAAGAAATATGAACGGAATATGAACAGAAGATTACAGAGATTAAGATTTAATTTTCAGAAAGTATTGAAAACATTCGAAATCCTTGATACAATTCAGTCAAATAATCTTGACCGAGTAATTTCATTTAAGGAGTTGATCATTTTGAAGCCCGTATTAACACTAACTACTTATAGCCAACTAAAAGCATTAAGCGATCCACTACGTGCCGAAATGATGATACGTCTATGCGAACGTCCTTATACTGGACAATTACTATCTGAGAAATTCGGCATTTCAAGGGCGAAAATTCATTATCATTTAAAAGAATTAGAAAAGAATGGTCTTATAGAGATCGTTTATACAGAAGAAAAGAATGGGATTATTCAAAAGTTTTATCAATCTGTCGCGAAAGGCTTCACCCCTGCTACAGATCTATTACCTCATTTAGAAATATTAAGTAAATCAGGTCGCCAAATCTTTTTACAAATGATAGAAAGAACGAAAAGCCAAATTCTCGCTGCACCAGAAGAAGCTTTTACATTACGAAAAGAAAGCGAAGATCCTGCTGATTGGAATTACGTTTCATCTTGCTGGGAGTTTGATGCTACGCCAGAACAATTTCAAGTGTGGGTGAAAAAGTTTCATCAATTGATGGCTGAATTAAACGAAATTACAAAAGGTGCAGATAAAGATCCGAATAGTAAACCTTATTATATTTCTACTACTGCACTTCAAATCGCTGAGAGAACAATGCAGCAATTTATTAAAGAAGAAGAAAAATCGTAATACGATTTTTTTTACTGAGACGGTCAAATTTATTTTACCGAATAAATTTATTATAAAGGAGTAGATAAAGTGGACATATTAAAAAACCGGAATTTCCTCTTATTATTTTTAGGGAGAATTTTTACAAACATAGGAGATAGTTTGTATTATGTAGCCGCGATGTGGCTCGTATATAAGCTAAGTGGTAATCCTTTTTATTCTGGATTAGCTGGTTTTCTTACATTATTACCTTCTGCACTTCAATTTCTTACTGGTCCATTCGTTGATAGATGGTCCATTAAACACACCCTCGTCATTACACAAGTTCTGCAATGCATTCTTATTTTAATCATTCCTATTACACACTACTTCGATCTATTAACAGTCCAACTACTACTCATCATTATGCCTATCGTAGCCTTTATCGAACAATTCGCCTATCCCGCACAATCGAAAGCTTTACCACTTCTACTGCATAAAACACAATTATTAAAAGGAAACTCTCTCTTCTCATTTGCGTATCAAGGCATTGATTTAATTTGTACGACGCTTTCTGGAATATTAGTAGCACTATTTGGCGCGATCACTTTATATGTAATTGACTCTTTCACATTCGCGATTACTGCCCTTTTGTTCTTTTCATTGAAAATACCAAAGCAAACCGAAACGGGCACATCACTTTCAACTAAACAATATTTCTCTGATTTAAAAGAAGGTTTTTCAATTGTCTTCCGTTCCTTAATGGGCGTATTCTTAATCGGTTCCGTTGTCGCTAATTTTTCAATTGGTATGACGATGGCCATACTCCCTTCTTTCGCTGATTCTTTAGGGGGCGTGAAATCATATGGCTTCTTCTTAGCTGCTATATCAGCAGGTAGTCTCATCGGTGCATTATTCAGTTCATGGGTTGGTAAACGTAATGTTGGCCGTGTCTCTATTATTGGCTTTGCGACTGGCGCTACCTTTTGGTTTCTCTCTACAATCGTACCGTTTCAATGGCTATCTATTCTCTTATTCGGCCTAGCTTGGATTCCAATTGGTGCAACCAACATATTATTTGCGACAATTAGCCAAATTGTAATTCCAAATCAATATATTGGCCGCATCAATTCAGTCATGCGAAGTATGAGCACAATTGCTATGCCGATCGGTTCTTTAATTGGCGGATACACTGCAAATGTATTTAGTAGCCAACTCATTTTCGCGCTCGCTAGCATCGGGATTTTATTTATTTCTCTCGTATGGCTACTTCATCCGAATTTACGAGCATTGCCGAAAGCTGATGAGATTACAGCGGATACTTTTGGGGTGCAGTTTAAGGAGGAGCGCGGGAAAGGTGCTGCTTTATAGCCAGCAAACATAACCCCGTTCTAAATTTGGGACGGGGTTAAAAATATAATAATAAAGTCGTTTGAATATCTAAATTTTATTCAACAAAAGCACCAACCTAAAACGGCAGTTAACGCTTTGATGGCCATGCCCCCTGCATTTTCCTTAATTGAATAATTTGGCCTGTATGATAAGCATCATGAAGCATGATGTCCAGTAATTTACCTTCAAGTGAATTTTGTTCAAGCTCTCTTTCAGAAATTGCACTTAATACCTGTCTTAAATTACGCTGAGCATTTTCAGAGCGTTCAACGACTTCCTTCCATTCCGTATCATTATTAGATTGCTTAGTAAGATAAAAGGTGTCATTACCGTCAAGATTATGTGTCCATTCACGTCCTTCCAAGTTTGCAGCAAGTCTTTCTTTGTAATAAGTGAGATGATTAACATTCTCCCAAATGGTATTCGTTGTCTCTCCAGCTGGTTTCCACATAGCCTGTTCAGCTGTAAGTCCTTCTATAGCATGTTTAAACGGTGCATACCAACTCTCTTTGTCGAATGTTGAATCTAGTACGTTTAATAACAAGTCAATTCGTTTCAAAGTAATTTCCTCCCTACACAGTTCAAGTTTTAATACACTTCCTCTAACTCTGTAGAGATTCTACATTTTTAAATAAACTTCCTCCTAATCCCACTCCATAAACTCATCCGATTATGCAATTAAAATGACTCATATTTTTTCATTTTACACGTATACTAGCGACAAAAAAAGAAGAGGCTGTTCCCAAACAGCCTCTTTCATCTATTTAGGAAGTTCAACCCGAACAGTCGTCCCTTCCCCTTTCGTGCTATATACCGAAACGGTCCCTTTATGCAGTTCAACAATCTTCTGCACGATTGATAACCCTAAACCGCTACCTTCTACGTTTCTTGCTCTCGCTGTATCCACCTTATAAAAACGATCAAAAATACGATCCATTTCTTCTTTTTCCATACCGATTCCGTTGTCTGATATAGAAATTATAACGCTAGACTCTAACTCTTCCACGAAAAACTCAATCGTTCCACCATCGTTTGAAAACTTAATGCTATTCGTGAAAATGTTACTCCATACTTGATGAAGTAAGTTTTCATCACCTTGAATTGTAATGTCCGGCACATCAAATTCAACGGCGATATCTTTTTCCCGCCATTTCCATTCAAGCATAAAAATGACGTCTTTTATTTGTTTTTGTAAGGAAAAGTCTTTTATTTGTAAAACCTTTTCCTCCTTATCTAATGAAGCGAGCGTAAGCAACTGTTTACATAAACTAGACATTCGCTTACTTTCACCTTCAATAATTTGTAAGTAATGATTTCTTTCTTCCTCACTCATCTTTTCTGTTTGCAACGTTTTTGAAAAACCTTGTATGGAAGAAAGTGGTGATTGAAATTCATGTGAAACGTTCGAAACGAATTCTTGTCTCATTTCATCTAGTTCTTTAATACTTTTCGTCATCTTTTGGAAGCTTGTAGATAACGTTCCTATTTCATCTTTTCGTTTTACGTCTAATTCAATTTTATATTCCCCACTCGCAATTTTTTGCGTAGCCTTCGTAAATTTACGGATTGGGCGAACGATATAACCTGCTGCAATCGCTATAAAGATAATGCTTAATAGTACGATAAACCCAAGTAATACCGCTAAGAAAATTCGCATTTCGCCAAATTGGTTCTGAATGTCGGGGCGAATAAATAACGCGTACTGTTTATCACCGTGCTTTACCGGTACACCAACACTATTTATTAATTCATTATCGAAAAATCCTGTAATAAAAAGACGCGTTGGATACGTAGAAACACCATTAAACGTTTCTCCTTGCAATACTTTATGAACAGTAGCATCGCTAATAGACGTCTTACGAAACGCATTACCGATACGCTTTCCATTCTTTTGATCATCGACAATATAAATTTCATACCCTAACTTTGCAATAGAATGCAAATACGTCTCTTGATTTTCTTCACTTTGCTTTTCATATAACGATTTAACTTCTTCCGCATACTTTAAAATCTTTTCACTATTATACGGTTTTAACTTCACTTGATAATATACGTTCGTTAATAAAAAGCCGATAATACTACTAAGTAGCATAATGCCGACCGTCATAAATACAAATCTAGAATATAGTGATTTCATCTTATTTCAACTCCAACTTATACCCGAGGCCGCGCACCGTTGTAATTTGAAAATCATCCGTTCGTTTTGAGAAACGATCTCGGAGCCTTTTCACATGAACATCAACTGTTCGTTCATCTCCTTCAAAATCCATTCCCCATACTAATTCAATTAATTCTTCTCTTGAAAATGTTCTCCCAGGATAACTAGCTAGTTGTGATAATAATTCAAATTCCTTTAAAGGAAGTAAAATCGTCTGGCCGTTACACTTTACTTCAACACCTTTACGATCAATTGTCGTTCCATGGAGTGTAATTATGTCAGCGCTCAGCATTTGATAACGGCGTAATAAAGCTTTCATACGGAAAATCACTTCAGCTGGTTCAAATGGTTTTACGATATAATCATCTGTACCAGAAATGAATCCTTTTTCTTTATCCACTAACTGGTCTTTCGCAGTTAATAAAATAACAGGAATATCATGATACTTCCGAATTTCTTCACATAACGTATAACCATCAACAAAAGGCATCATAATGTCTACAATCGCAAGATGAATATTTTCCTTCTCTAATACGTCTTGCGCTACCTTTCCATCTTCCGCCTCAAAAACTTTAAACCCCTCTTTTTGTAAATGATAATGCAATAACTCTCTTATATGTTTATCGTCATCAGCTAATAAAATATGTATCATCTTCATTAAACCCTCTCTCGTTCATCCTTCTACATCACTACATTAAGAAACAATTGGATTTTTTGCAAGAAAAAGAAAAAGAATCTATTTTGAAAAAAGATTATTCAAAATAGATTCTCACGTTTTAGTATTAAGATTATTTTAATCAAAAACAATTTTTAAGCCTTCGAAATATCAACGAATCCTTCTCCGAATACGTCACGAACATCGTGTATAGCGATGAACGCAGCGGGATCCGTAGTTTGAACAATCCGCTTTAGCTTCACTACTTCTTGCTTATTAATAACAACATAAAGAATGTCCTTCGGAGTTTTCGTGTAATAGCCATGCCCTGAATATACAGTAACCCCTCTGCCCATTAAAGTAGTCACCTTCCCGGCAATTTCATCTGGTTTATCAGAAATAATTGTAATGGCCTTTTTCGGATTTAAACCTTCAATTACAAATTCCATTACTTTCGTTCCTACATATAACATAATAATTGTCAGCATCAGTTTTTCTGCACCAATGATGAAATAAGATGAAAACGCAACGATTAAATCGAAGAACAGTAGACCATAGCTAATACTCCAGCCTAAGTATTTATGTGTCATCCTCGCTAAAATCGTAGTACCTGCAGTTGTTCCACCAACGCGAATGATAAGACCAATACCACACCCGATAAATATTCCACCGAAAATGGCATTTACGAGCATTTCATCAGAAGCAATCGTCCAGCCTTCTGTTAAATGAAGAAATAGCGAGTTAGTGACTACAGCGATAATCGTATAAATCGTTGTAATCTTATTTAAAAATTTATAACCGACTATTAACAAAATCGCATTTAAAATTAAGTTAACTAAACCTGGTGACCACTCAAATAAATAGTACGTAATAATCGTGATACCTGTTACCCCGCCCTCACCAAACTCGTTCGGAATAACAAATAAATTGACACCTAACGCAAAAAGAAATGCACCGATAATAATAAAAATAATGTCTGTCGTTCTTTTTTTCATACAGTACCTCACTTCTTATGTAAATATTTATTCTGCCATAAACTCTCACTATTATATCGTGGAATATTCAAATCGAACAGTGGTTTGTTTTTATTTTAATATAAGATAAAAAATCAACATTATTTATTATGTACTGCAAATAAAGTTTTGATTTCACCCGTAATTTACTCTTAAAAAGAAATGCTGAACATTGACTTGCACAAATTTCAAATAAAAAAGTACCCATCTAATTGTCATACACAATGATAATTAGATGGGTACTGCATGATACATTTAGTTTTTACATGTATTGTTTGGAGAAAATTGCAAATAACGATTTATACTCGCCTTATTAAGACCAAATCCATACATCATCATTATTTTCAACGTTCGTCTTTGCTTCATGAACTTTTTCAATATGGTCAACTGTGTTCCAGTTAATAGAACTTCCGCCCCACCCTACATACTTCATATCAATTCTCACTTTCTCACCCACATTAAATACTTGTCCCTTTGTTAAGAAAACATCAATAATATCTTTCTTCCCATTTAACGATGGATACTCAACTACAACATATTTAGTAGCACTGTCTCCCTCATCTTCCATCGTTCCTACTTTTGATACTTCTCCAATTACATAATTAGGTGAGCCATCTTCTTTCATGTGCATACCTAACTTGTTTGTTGTATTTTCAACTGCAGTTGCAACCATATATTCTGTAAAATTACGCATCATAGATCCAGTAGCTTTTACTTCATCTCCTACTTTCACGTTTGAAAGTGAATCAATATACACACTAACAGGTTCCTCATATTGCTTAGATTTTACAACAATCACACCGTTATCTACTTCTACTACTCGTCCTTCTAACGTCGAGAAATTCGATTCAATAGAAGCTGCACTCGCTTTTGTTAGTTCTAATCCTGGTACATTTGTTCCTGATAATGCTGCGATCCCTAAAGCACCTGCTAAAATTATTTTTTTCATACCCATATGTAACATCTCCATTCATGATGATTTTATTTTTTTGATTGGTATCGACCAACCTGTAATCATTATAGTTACAGGTTATAAAAATAACAACCGTTTTCCTCATGCAATGATGCATACTGTGATTTTCAAATATAAATTTTAGCAAAAAATATTTGTAGATTATTCCTATATTCAGCACTAATACTAAATTCTCAAATTACAGCAGGTGAACTTATTGAAGGCGGAGAAACTAATGTCATGTACAATGTTCATCAACTCTACGGTTTGTATAGCCGTAGTTCATTACATTATGTAGGAGCGGGATTCATATGTTAATAAAGCCAAAGAGATTACAGCCAGGAGATATCGTAGCGACAGTAAGTCCTTCGTGGGGAGGAGCAGGTGATGCTGAAATAAGATGGCGATATGAGCAAGGAGTAAAAAGATTAGAAGAAGTTTTTAGTCTTACGGTTATCCCAATGCCAAATAGCTTAAAAGGTAGCGAATACCTTTATAACAATCCAGAGGCTCGTGCGGAAGATATAATGACAGCATTTAAAGATACACGCGTGAAAGCAATTATCGCGAATATTGGCGGTGAAGATAGCATCCGGTTACTTCCCTATATAGATTTTAATGTGATACGCGAAAACCCGAAAATTTTTATGGGGTACTCTGACGTTACTATTACACATTTATTTTGTCATAAAGCAGGGCTTTCCTCTTTATACGGTCCAGCAATTCTGACCGATTTTGCCGAAAATGTAGAAATGGATCCATACACAATTGAAATGGTAAATCGTACCCTCTTTTCAAATGAAACGATTGGCGAGATTCAACCAGCTCATGAATGGACAAGTGAGCATTTAGAATGGATTGAAATAAATAAGGATACAAGACGTACGATGCAGCAAAACAATGGATATGAGGTACTTCAAGGCTCTACCACTGTACATGGGCGCTTAATTGGTGGTTGTATTGAAGTATTGGAATTTGCAAAAGGAACGGAACTTTGGCCTGAGAAAAAACATTGGGAGAATAGTATTCTCTTCTTTGAAACTTCTGAAGATCATCCAGAACCAAGTTATATAAAATATTGGTTACGAAATTATGCAGCACAAGGTATTCTGCAAAAAGCAAAAGGAATCATTTTTGGTAAACCGAAAGATGAACAATACTATGAAGAATATAAACAGGAAATATTGCAGGTTATGAAGGAACATAACTTAGAAGATTTGCCGATTCTTTATAATTTAAATTTTGGCCATACTGAACCGAAGTTTATTTTACCTTACGGTGCAATGGCAGAAATTGATTGTGAGAATGGATCTTTCTCTATTTTGGAGAGTGGTGTGGAATAAAGGAAAACTTTAAATAAGTTTAGCCATAAGTTTTATAATTTTTTTTCATTTTAGGGTGTATTTTATTTTGATGAGCTTGATAGCAATATGACAGGACTCAAATAAATAAAAACACTCCTATGAGATATGACAGTGAATTGGTACTTTTTAAATGATATGGAGATTACTTATCTAATGATAAAGGGGGATTTACGTGTATGGAAGTAACATTTACAGTAAGTAAATGGGATGAAAAACCAATTGATGATACTAGAAAAGATTTTCCTATTAATATTGCTCATGTCGAATATGATATTGATGGGGAATTAAAAGGAAAGGCTTTTGTTGAATACTTATTATATTATTTAGACTCAAATATAAATGATGGTCACTTGGCTACGGCTAAAATTTCTGGATTTTTACACTTTGAAGGGATTTATAAGGGGCAACAAGGGACATTTACAGCTATAGAGCAAGGAATATTTGATAAAGGAAATTTAGATTCCCCAGGAACAATTATTAAAGCTACCGGTAACTTAGAAAACCTGAGAGGATCCTATAATTATCAGTTTACAGGTCAAACTAGTAAACTGATTTTAGAGTTTGAATTTTAGTAAAATATCCTATAATTTAGTGGAAAGGACATTTCTTGTAATACTAGGAATGTCCTTTTTGTTGACGAGCTTATTCAACTATTTTCTAATAGTTAAGAAAAGAACAGAGTATACGTTATGGAGGGAATTGAAACGCTAAGCCTGGGAGGCATCGGGGGCCCACTTATTCATTACTTTTCCTACCAATCAAAGAATAATGCCTGAAAAGCTCCCCTGCATTACTTCTTTTCCAAGTTGATTCATACATATAAACATCGTAATTATCTTTGGACGTTTTTTCATCAGGTTCTAATTGTTCAATGCTTACGTCACAACGAATGGTTACTATTAATTGGTGACTTTCTATTAAATGAAAATCGCCTCTTATAGAGCGCAGTTTTACTTATGTTCATTCTTATGCAAATTCTGAAGCATATTCTTCGTATGTCTTTAATGTATTAAGCAATCGAGCTGATTCAATCATGATTTCGTTCGATGAATCAGTTACACAAATGACAATAAATCGATTATCATCTCTATCTCTAAACAACCCTTCTGATTCAAGTTCCATTAACACATTTAACGTTTCTTTCAACAGTGTATGTACTCGTATGTTAAAGTCATCTTCGACGATATTATGATATTTCTTAATAATTTTGTTCACTTCATCAAACATTCCAAAATCGTTCCATTCGCTCCACTCAACAGCTCCGTATCTATAATAATTGTATAAAGGGTCCGATTTATTAACTTTGATTAGTCTTTCTTTATTTGCCACTGGTCCAATGCTATTGACACAATCGTCTGTTAATATGGAGTACCCGTATATTGTGTCAACACCGCATCTTGTTAAAAGTTCGTTATAATGACAACGAATTGCATTTTTCAATTCAACATAAAAACTTTTTTGCAGCTGCATTTTCATCGTATTTCCTCCATTTTTTTTGTAGCGACCTGTTGTTACATATTTCAATCTTAACATTAAAATCAACATTAAACGTTTACTGAGCCAAAATAAGAAAAACCGAAACTAAAAATCATTTCGGTTTTTCTAACTAAAGAAGTCTATTTATTTTAAAGAATGAACAAACAACCCACTACGCAGTTTCGGTTCAAACCACGTTGATTTCGGCGGCATGACTTCTCCGGCATCTGCGATTGCTAATAAATCTTCCATAGATGTCGGATATAATGCGAATGCTGCTTTGTATTCGCCGCTGTTCACAAGGCGTTCTAGTTCTTCTAATCCGCGGATTCCTCCGACAAAATCGATACGTGAATCAGAACGCGGATCATGTATTTCAAGCACTTGGCTTAATAAATGATCTTGCAGGATAGATACATCTAAACCTCTAACAAGATCATTCGCATCAAACGTTTCCTCTTTCACTGTGAGCTTATACCACTTCTCATTTACATACATACCAAATGATTTGGGCTCATTTGGTTTATACGGAGAAACAGTTGCTTCTTCTACATAAAAGTACTGCGTAATTTGATTTAAAAACTGTTCCTCTGATAAGCCATTTAAATCTTTCACAACTCGGTTATAGTCCCAAATCGATAATTCATCATGAGGGAATAGAACCGATAAGAAGAAATTAAATTCCTCTTCTCCTGTGTAATTTGGATATTGTTCTCTTCGCATAAGTCCTACTTTTGCAGCTGATGCAGAACGGTGATGCCCATCTGCAATATAAAGATTAGGAATATCTTCAAATGCGTTTACTAAAGTCGTAATTACATCTTCATCTGCAATCTTCCACGCAACATGCTTAACACCGTCTTCTGCTGTAAATGTATAAATTGGCGCATGCTCTTCTTTCCAGCTTCTAATTAAATGCTTTACTTCATCTTTTGTACGGTACGTTAAAAAAATCGGACCTGTATTTGCGTCACACACATCTACGTGGCGAATACGATCTAGCTCTTTTTCATGACGTGTTCTTTCATGTTTTTTAATTGTATCATCTTCATACTCATCAATAGATGTACAAACGACAAGGCCTGACTGCGTTCTTCCTTGCATCGTCAGTTCATAAATATATAGCGCTGGCTCTTCATCTTGTATGAACACTTCTTCTCGTATAAATTGCTTTAAATTGTCTCCCGCTTTTTCATACACGCGATCATCATACGGTGACAGTTCAGGATCTAAATCAATTTCTGCTTTATCAATATGCAAGAAAGAATATGGATTCCCTTTTACAACTTCCCTTGCCTCTTCACTATTTAATACGTCATACGGTAAAGCTGCCACTTGTGCCGCTTTTTCCTCTACTGGACGAATGGCCCGAAACGGTCGTATTTTTGCCACATTCCTCTCTCCTTTACACAATCATTCGAACGGCTACAACACCTGTAATTTTGCTTATATTTTCTACAATATTCTCTTTTATTATATCATCAATTCCGTTATCGATATCAATCATTGTGTATGCCCAAGAATGTTTACTACGATTAATCATATCGGCAATATTAATATGATGTTCCGCTAAGCATCCTGTAATTTGCCCTACCATATTCGGGACGTTTTGATGCATAATTGTAATGCGTTTCTTTCCGATATATGGCAGCTCAACATTTGGATAGTTGACTGAATTACGTATATTTCCTGTCTCTAAATATTCACGTAATTGACGTGCTGCCATTACTGCACAATTTTCTTCTGATTCAGACGTAGATGCACCAAGGTGAGGCGTCGCTGTTACATTTTTCATCTTTATTACATTTTCATTCGGGAAGTCCGTTACGTAATGTGTAATAATATCTTCTTCTAATGCTTTTTGAAGAACCTTTTCATCTACAAGTTCTCCTCTAGAGAAATTAAATAGACGCATCCCTCTTTTCATCTTCTCTACAGCGTGTTCCCCAATAATCCCCTTCGTTTGATTCGTAAGAGGAATATGCAGTGTAATATAATCACACGTTGCAAAAATTTCATCAAGGCTAAATGCTCTTTGCACATGTGTAGAAAGACGCCAAGCCGTTTCAACTGAAATATAAGGATCATATCCGATAACATCCATCCCTAACGCTAACGCATCGTTCGCAACTAAAGCACCGATTGCGCCAAGTCCGATAACACCTAGACGTTTCCCTGCAATTTCTGATCCAACAAATTGTTTTTTTCCTGATTCAACAAGCTGTGGTACTTCTTCACCCTCTAAGTTTTTCGTCCAACTTACACCATTAATAATGTTACGTGAAGACATAATAAGACTGGCAATAATGAGTTCCTTTACAGCGTTTGCATTTGCCCCCGGCGTGTTAAATACTACAATTCCTTTTTCTGTACATCGCTCGACAGGAATATTATTTACACCAGCGCCAGCTCTTGCAATCGCCTTTAAGTCTTTTGAAAACTCTTCTTGATGTAAAGAGTAGCTACGAAGCAAAATTCCATCTGGATGATTGATTCTATCTCCTACTTCATAACGTTCTTCAGTAAAAACTTGCAAACCTTTTTCTGCAATTTGATTTAACGTTTGAACACGAAACATATCCCCATCTCCCTATCTATTCTCAAGCTCAAATGCCTTCATATAATTTACTAATTGCTGTACGCCTTGTACTGGCATCGCATTGTAAATACTAGCGCGCATACCACCGACTGATCGATGCCCTTTTAACGTAACAAGTCCTCGTTCTTTCGCTTTTTGTAAAAACTCATTGTTCAGCTCTTCTGACGGTGTTGTAAACGGAATGTTCATAAGTGATCGATACGTAGGATCAACTGGTGAAGTAAACAATTTTGATTCATCTAAGAAATTATAAAGAAGTGAAGATTTCATTCTATTTTGTTCTTCAATCGCAGATACTCCGCCTTGCTCTTTCAACCACTCTAGTACAAGTTTCGTTACGTAAATACTAAAGGACGGCGGTGTATTATATAAGGAGTTATTTTTACTGTAAGTTTCATAATTTAACATTGTCGGACAAGAGCCATCTGCTCCCCCAATTAAATCTCTTTTTATAATAGCAATCGTTAAGCCCGCAGGTCCTAAATTCTTTTGCGCCCCCGCATATATAAGACCAAACTTCGAAACATCATATCGCTCTGATAAAATATTTGAGGACATATCCGCAACGAGCGGCACTTTTTCTACATGTGGAATGTCCACATATTTTGTCCCCTCAATTGTATTATTCGTTGTAATATGTACATAATCTAGTTTTTCATCACTTAATAAACCGTCCAGTTTAGGAATCGTAGTAAACTTCTCTTGCTCGGAAGAAGCAATCACTTGTACTTCCCCAACTTTTTCGGCTTCTTGCAATGCCTTTTTAGACCATGAGCCAGTTAGTACGTATCCAGCTTTTTTATACGTATTCATTAAGTTCAACGGTATCATAGAGAATTGTAATGACGCACCGCCTTGTAAAAATAAAACTTCATACTCATCAGGGATGCTCATTAATTCACGAAGTAAGTTACTCGCTTCCTCTATAATACTTTGAAAATAAGAAGATCGATGACTCATTTCCATAATAGACATGCCTGTCCCGTTATAATTTAATAGCTCCTTTTGCACTTTCTCTAAAACTGGCAAAGGGAGTATTGATGGTCCTGCTGAAAAATTATAGACTCTCTCCATTACCCTCATAACCTCCCTATTTCTCATCGGATTATTTTTTAAACTTTCTGAATTATAACCCAAAATATAATATGCGGTCAATTTGTTTTCTATTATTAGGGCGCAAGACGCGATGGAATCGCTTGCAAGTGCAGACTTTTTTATGGACATATAAAAAAGTGTTAAGTACATAATCGTACTTAACACTCTAATAATGAAAGAATAATAGCTAATCGTTCGTAAAGAACCGATCAAAAATTTGATAAATAGCAGAGAGACCAATGAGCCAATAAATAGTGTCCACAAGCGCCGGCATAGAACCAAACCATTTCTCAACTACATTGTAATCTAACGCTACAAATAACCAATTCAAACCGCCAAGAATCACCAAAATTACTGTAAGGTAAGACAAAAATTTCATTATGATTGCCCCCTAGGTGATAAGATGGTGAAAGGCCTTTCACTAGAAATATATGTAGTAAACTTTAAAACTTACCTATTTTATAAAATTTATTTTCTGTACCACCCGTTAATAACTGCCTCTGCTTCTTTACTATGTATTTGATACGCATGTGTACTATCATTAGAGCCAATAAACCAAATTGAAAAACCTTTAAAATATGGTTTCGGTTCTAATACATCGCGGTAAGCACGCCATCCATTTAATTGCACATCCTTCGAAAACACATTTGAAACATCTGGATTCCATGGATTTTGTAATCCAAGTTCACGTGCTGGAACGTTAAATCCACCGAAGTAAACTGGCTTTCCTGTTGCATTATGTAATTGTTCCAATTGCTGAACAACATTTTGCCCACGATTATATACTGTTGTCGCAAATAAACTTTGCTTCACTTCTTCATATGTTGGATTTCTTTTTCCTGAAACTTCAAACCAACTGTCTATGCTAACAATATCCACCTTTTTTAAATACGGGCGATTGATTTTCTCTTCAAACTTCGCTTCATAAGAAGGGTCCCAGCTTGCTGTTAACCACCAGTTCATTTGATACAAAACATTTCCTTTATACTGATTACGAACAAAATCAATTGTATCGCTCCAGTATCCTTCTGCATACTCCATATTCACGAAATTAGAAGCAATCTTTAGTCCATACACATTGTATTTACTTGTAATGGAATTAAAAATATCTTGCAGAATAACCGTCTTCCAATTCCAGAAGAAATCATTAATGTTACTTGGGTTCCATTCTGTCTCTCCAACATTCCCCTGCTGAATATACGGGAACGGTTCCACTATAACTTGAATATTACGCTTTAATAATTCTTGAATTAAAATAATAGCTTGTTGCTTTTGCGCTTGATTAATTACCATGTTCGTAGAAGTCACATTTGGGATATCTACTTGAATCGGTACATTTACTGTATTTAAATTTAAACGCTCTACATCAGCTAACACTTTCGCTACATTTCCAACTTCCCATACTGTTACGTTTCCTGATTTGATTTTTCCAGATTGAACAGTATTTACATCTGCCTGTACATTTCCTTGAAAACAAAAAGAAAACAACATAAGAAACACTCCTAAAAAACTTATTAAACTCTTATTTTTCTTCACAACTTTCCCCCTATAATTTTTGGCTTTCTTGATTATTTTATACAACGTTTCATATATATTCCACAAAAAATCCAATAAATTTTTATTGATAAAAATGCTATTCATCCTTTATTCACATCTTACTCATACTAAGCTCCTAAAAATAGTAAGATAAATAAAAAAGGAACGGATTTCCGCTCCTTTTTTATCTTTTTACAATTATCAATCCATTTCCCTTTTAGGCTCTACCAACATGATATGGGATTCCTTTTCAGTGAAAGGTTTATGCTCAACGCCTCTCGGGACAATAAACATCTCGCCTTTAGAAATTTTCACCTGTCCATCACGAAAATCGATGAACATCTCCCCTTCAAGCACAATAAATAGCTTATCTGTATTAGGATGCTCATGCCATATAAAATCTCCATTAGCTTTAAAAAGCTGAATTTGATCGTCATTCATTTCACCAATCACTTGTGGATACCAATAATCGTTAATTTTAGATAACTCGTCATTTAGTTTAATAGGTTGGTAATGGATAATAATCCCTCCTCACTTTCAAATTCCACTATATTACAGTAATATAAGTAAAAAAGTCGTTATTACGCTTAAAAAGAAAATGCTCCGGCCAGAACTTTTCATTCAGATAGTACAAAGGAGTGATTTCAATGAAAGTACTTTCAATCCAATGTTTCCTTTAACTCTCCATAAGTATAGAACAGTGATTTTCAAATAAGAATGGACCCCTGTTGACATTAGTATGGATTATTGATGAACTTCTCGCGATATTTAGTAGGCGAAATGCCAACTCGCTTCTTGAAAACTCTACTAAAATAAAAAGGGTCTGCGATTCCAACAGCCTGCGCAATTTGTTGTACAGGCACATCACTTGTACATAACATTTTTTGAGCCATCTTTATACGATAGTTCAATAAATATTCTGCTGCCCCCATACCTGCATGCTTTCTAAACACGTAAGAAAGACGATTTCGATTAACATTATTTTGTTCTGTAAGTGTATGAATTGTAATATCTTTATAATAGTATTTACGAACGTAACTAGATATTCGTTCGAATAAAGTATGCGACTCATAATTGCTTTCTCTATTGAAAACACTTAATAAAGCTTCATTCAACGCTTCGCGAAACAGCATTTCGGTCTGAAACATCGAAATGCCTCCACGCTGATTATATACATCCCAAAGACGCATAAGTAATTCGACAAGACGAGGAGATTGTCCTGTTAATAATTCAAAATGCTGATGAGTAAATCCAGAGTCTTCTCGTTCTGAATTGCTTATCCGATATAAAACAAGAATATATTCCCAGTTTATTTCACCAAGCATTTTATGGGCTAATGTCATTTTTGCACCCCCATGTATAACTTTTCCTGGGGAAAGAGTATACGGCGTACCATTAAATTGAAATTGCGTCTTCCCTGTAATTGGAAATACAAATCCTGGGAAAGAATCTGTAGATTCAGCAAAAGGCACACCTGGATTTTTAGCATAACGATATACTCCTTCTACTCGGAAAGGAGTATTGGCAAGATACTCTGCTAACTCATTCACGTCTAACTTCACAATACACGCCTCATTTCAATAATAGTTTTCTTGTAATTCGCGAGATTAATTGGTGTACATTCTGGGAAACGCTAAACTAAAAATAGTACATACAACTTAACAAAATCTGATTATTAACCTATAAATATATTGTTTTTCATTTATTGACCAAAGTATCCTCCCTATATTATTGATAATGATTTTCATTGTAGTTTGATAAAAAAACATTTGTCAAGTTGGCTGGCCTAGAAAAATGATGAAACAAGGGGGATAGAGGAACAGTTCTGTTGCAAATAATACCTAGTCTTTGTTAACTAATTCCCCTCAAAACTGGAATGATCATGTTAATAGTTGTAATGACTTTATTAGTTACAGCACTTACAGCATGTGGAAATAATCGTAATCCTGAAGAAGTTGCTACAGCGTATTTCGAAGATGGAAACAGCCTACTATCAAATTAAATGATAGTAGGCTGGCTGTTAAAATTATTTAAGAACTGGGTTATGTTCTAAATGATAAGCTTTCATTATCAAAAAGAGTATTACTAGTTCCCTCCACAAACAAAAACACCCTATCACTTCGGTTCTAAATTTAGCACCTTCCCCTCTATCCCCTCCGTATTCAATGTAGTCGTATGATACGTGCCATTTACCCAATCATCTATTTGATCATGATACCAATCGCTTCTAAAATGGCCCGACTGTCCTGGCCCTACGATATGATAACCGTTTGACATATCTTTCGTATCAATAATGAATCTCCAAGACGCCCCGTGATTTACAATGCCGTTTTCGCCGTAACTCGCTGCTTGCACGGTAACTTGGCTCCCACCAATCGGAACTGGTTTCTCACGATTAAAAGCGAGTAATGCTAACATACTCGATGATTTCGAAATTGGATGTGTAAAAGCGAGTTGATGGTAATCGCCCCACTTCCACTCTCCAATATCGGGTCCATATTCCTTCTGCAATTTCTTCATTACATTCTCGTACGATGTATGCACAACTTTTGTGAAACCTCCGTACTTCGTAAACCAAACGCTATTTTCTCCCGCTACTTCTTTTCGAATCAATTCATCAACAACTTGTGACTTCCCTTCAAATAACTCCATTACATCTTTCGGTATTTCTTTTGAAAATAACGTATTTGAAATCTCTTTCATTAACAAATGGAATATTAATGGTGCCGCTTCATCTTTACTATCGTAAAAATTCCACTTTGTTAATTGGTCTACGCCTTCTTTCTCTACCTCATTTAAAGATGCTTTATTTAACTCTTTTAAAAATATAGGAGTAAACTCTTTCCCATATAAATTCTTTTGATCCATCTGTAACTCTTCTAAATCTTTCACCGTATACTTTTCCTTCTCTTGCAAAAATTCTTGAATACGCATTTGCCTATATGGCTGCGCCCACGTATTGCTAATATGATACGGATAATCATCATCAACAATTTTATTATTCGCAGTTGAAATAAACCCTTGTTTTGGATTAATTACTTTTGGAAGTTGATCAAACGGGATATACCCTTCCCATTCATATTCATCTGTCCATCCTGGAACAGGTAAGCTACCATCACCTTTTTTACGCACTGGTATATTTCCATTCGCTTTATAAGCAATTGTGCCGTCGTTTGATGCAAACACAAAGTTTTGGGTTGGTGTATGAAAATCTTGAAGAGCGGTTTCAAACTCATTCCAGTCTTTCGCCTTATTCATATTTAATACAGCTTTTAACTCAGCAGACGGTTCTAAAGCTGTCCACTTTAAAGAGAATACTGTTTTCGTTTTCTCCTTCCCCTTATCCGCAAACTCTGAAATTACTGGTCCATGCCTCGTAATCGTAACGTTATAAGGAATTATCTTCCCGCCTTTTACTTTAATATACTCGTCTACAACGGTAGCTTTCTCCCATTTATCGTTATACAGAAATTCATTTTCATTATTAGGATTTCTCTTCTCAATATATAAATCTTGCACATCAGGCCCTGTATTCGTAACACCCCACGCTATTTTGTCATTGTGTCCTAATATAACACCTGGTACTCCAGCGAAAATAACGCCACTCACATTTAAACCTTTCATTTCAAGTCTCGTTTGATACCAAATAGAAGGCGTCGCAAGAGATAAATGAGGATCATCTGCTAAAATTGGCTTACCTGACGCACTCTTCTCACCGCTCACAACCCAGTTATTACTACCGTTAAACTCCGGCGGAATTATCGTTTTTGAAAAACTTTGTGCTACGTCCACATTTGTATTTTTCAGTTCAGCTAGCAATCTAGGAGCATCTTTCGGATATGCAGGAAATAGCTCATTCGCTTGCTCTTTCGGAAGATTTTTCAGCGCCCAATATCGAAATGCCTGTCCGTGCCAATGTCCTCCTAAGTCAAACGCCATATACTTCCCAATCGTTAAAGTATCAACAATTGACCACTCAGCAGGTTCATAACCTAATATAGTAAACTCAACTGGTAATTTCTTTTCCTTTTTCGCTTCACGTATAAAAGCGTTCACCCCATCAGCAAATGACTGCAGGGCATCTTTCGCTTCTCCATTATATTGACTAACTGAAGCTTCGGCCGCTCGCCGTAAACCGAGTGTTCGAAACAATTTATCTCGGTCAACAGCTGCTTCCCCAACAACTTCACTTAACATACCAGAAGCTTGTCTTCTACTTAAATCCATTTGAAACAACCGATCTTGCGCTTGTACATATCCTTGTGAAAAATATAAATCATGTGCATTTTCCGATTTAATATGCGGGATACCTTTACTATCCCGCTTCACCGTAACAGCGTGTTGTAAATCCTCTAGCTTTATCGTTCCATCTATCTTTGGCATAGATTTCAGCGTATATATGTTCAAAAAAATCGCAGCGGAAATAACTAACAAAAGAACGATACTACTAGCCCAAATAAAAATTCTTTTTCCCCGTTTTCGTTTCTTCTTTATAACGACTTCCATATAACCACCCCTTTCTCACACTATTCGCTTCTATAGTAAAAGAACCTTTTAGACTAGAAAAAATCCTTATCCAAACTATGGATCATACGAACCAAATACTTCTCTCCTATGCATTCCTTCACTAAAATCTACTCGTCCTTTCTTACACCAATTCCTCAAAATCCCCTTCACATAAGCTAACGTTTTCTTATTATTTTCAAACGCAATTTTAAGTGCCTCTAACACTTTCTCTCCAGAAAGTCTTTGTATCCAATTCTTCAATTCATTCACAATATATGGGGATAAACTACTAATATTTTGTTCATAAAACTTATAAACTTCACTATTTGGAACGTCCTCTTCTATGGTTTCCACCTCTATCTCTTCCTCTTCCGCTTCTTCTTTCTCTTCAATAACTACTTGTGAACTACTATTATCCTCTTCTTTTGGCATACCAAAATGCTGCAATAATAATGGAATCTTGTATTCTTCTTCAAGGCATTTACGTAAAAATATATGTATGAACTCATTACTTTTTATAGTCTTTAACTCACGTAATACGCACTTCTCCACATTCGTATTTGAAATAGGGTTATAGTGTAACCAGTTTATTATGAATACCTCTTTCGTTTCCGTATCATATAGAATCTTTCCATACTCAACAAACCTGTTTAGCAACTTCTCAACAGTCTCCATACTGTAACCTGTTTCAAGCTCTGCCACACGCTTCGGTAATATGTAAATACCACATTGCTTCGTTTTCGTACCAGTTAACAAATATATGTAAAAATAACGCTCCTCTGGCGTTAAATCTAATATGAATTCATCTTGCCAAAAGTTCACCTGCACATTACGGTATACTGCCATATGTTTCCCTCCACTCTTTGCTAGTAAATAGGAAAATTTTAATCCTTCATTATAAAGATAGGCATGCGGGAATGGTTTTGGCATTCGAATTACAATTTTTTTACTACTACAACGCCGGTTTCATTTTTTCGCGCTTGTTTTGTTCTTGTAGTTGTTTTTATTTTTGTTTTTGTTTTTGTTTTTTCTTAGTGATTTATTACTTGGTAGGGGCTTATGAGGGGCTTGGAAGGGCATTCTACATTACAATCTATCAAATACAATTGTTCTTCCTACTAAATAGGAGCTATTCCAAATTATTATTTTGGATAGCTCCTTTCAAATTCGTCTTATTTTTTACTTCTACCAATGTCAGCTTCTACATACAATTTCTTCTGCTATTTGCGGGCAGTAAAACTCTCATTTCAAAATTTGGTGAATAAACTGCTTGATTGCAATGCGAGTGGCCCTCACTGATTAAAGTTTCCTTTTATTTTTGCATTGAATCTAACATCTTCACAATAAAAGCAGCCGCCTGACCACGAGTTGCTGTGCCTCGAGGATCAAACTCATTATTTCCAATACCATTAACTACCTTTAGACTGTATAATCGTTGAACCGATTCTTTGTATGTTATTAAATGCTTATCTGTAAATGGTAATGCTACTAACTCACCTGTAATTCCTTTATATCGTAATGCTTTGTCAATCATAATAGATACTTCTTCACGAGTAATTGGTGAGTTAGGATCAAAAATCCCTTCACCACGACCATTAATAATTCCTGCACTTGCACAACGTTTAATACCGTCATGAAGTGATGGATGTGCCTCATTGATATCTACAAATGACTTATTTCCCTCTGGTAGTTTAAGAGCATTCGAGATTAATTTCGCAAACTCCGCTCTCGTTACATTTCGATATGGAGCAAATACACCATTGCCTTCGCCTTGCATAATACCTAGACTGTTTAATTTACGAATATGCCCTTCAAACCATCCACCTGTAATATCATCTTTTGGTTTTTGTACTTCTTCCTTAGGCTTTTGCACTTCTTCCTTTGGTACATTGTAGTTAATTTTAATCCAACTTGGGTCATAGAAAATCCATTCTCCAATACCTACTTTATACCAACCATTTTTAACCGCTAATACTTTGTAACGATCTCCGTTTGAAGCTTTACGTACAACACGATGTTCAATGCCCGCATCACTACGTACATTGATGCCACTACCATTTACCACTAGTTCCATGCTAGGTTCAGCTGGATTATTTTCATTTGGATTAAATGAGTCATTTTTATCTTGTAAAGGCGTATCAATCTGCGCATTTATATTTGCATACCACTGAATTCCTTGTACGAAACCAGCCCAATTACCTCGTGAAATTAAAATGTCAGGACATTTTTTCCCGCTCCATTGTTGATGCTTGTATATATGATCTGCACCAATTCCTTCTTTGTTCATTAAATAACCTGCAAGTCGTTTTGCATTTTCTAACGCTTTATTGTAATCACCGTCTTGGTTAACCGCAATCTCGATACCGATAGACTCCCTGTTTCCTGAACCATCTCCATCTCCTGCATGCCAACCATTTTCGTTTGTTGGTAAGTGTTGATAAATTTGTTTATCATCTACAGTAAAATGCCATGAAGCTGTTCGGAAAGTGCCTTCAGTTGCTTGCTTGTATAAATATTTCGCATGATTTTCAGCATTCGCACCAGCGGCTGTATTTGCGGTCTCATGGATTGTAATGTAACGTGCTTTCATCGGATTCGCAGGACGAATATCAGGATTTCCTGCTGGAACAATCCACTCCACAAATGGAACTCCTGCAAGTGTTCCATATTTCTTCGTACTCTGTGCACTATATTGAATACCTCTTGGCTTTGCAACAGGTTTCATTTGACGATCAGATCCATCATTTCGACCATCTACAGATTCAAATGCCTTTTCAATGTTTGAAATAGCTTCCTTTTCTGCTACTTGTCCCTTCTTAGCATCTTGCATTTTGTTTAATTCTTCTGTTTCATCATGTTTATGCTTATATTCTTCTAAAAGCATTTTTTCATTTTCAGATACTTCTGCTTCGTTAATTTGTACATGATCAGGAACTTCCAACTTGAAATTAGAATAATTTAATCCGCTCGTTCCGTGTTCTCCTTGGGCAATATTAAGTTGATCAGTTTGAGATTTGTTGATCTCTTCTGCTGATGCTGATAAAGGTGCGCTCCCTAAAATCACTAGACTTGTTGATAGTGCGATTACTTGTTGTTTGATTGTCTTATTCATTATTATAATAGATACATACACATTCCCGCCGTGTATGTATCTCAACCTCCCTTTATTGTCACATTAATTTTTTAAAATATGAATCTACTATGTACTTTTAATGCGTTTTCTTTTTATTCGTATATTTAAATTATCATATTTTATACCCATTAAGAAAATATTTATATGTCATCCCTACAGATGAATTTCATCTAACATACTTTTTATAAAATTCATCAACAAACATTATTTTACAACTAATTACAAATACCGTCAAAATAATCAATTTAAACTTAGACAAATAACTGGCATACAATTTCATAATAAGAGATCCTATACTATCGAAATACATCTATTACAAATTCCCTTTAACGTTTTCAACAATCTCATTTATCGTATTCCGATCAAACTTATCACTAATTTCATATGACTCACGATCTCCTACGAATTGCACGCCTACGATATCATTGCGATCCTTACCGTATTGCACTTCAATAATAGATCCACGCTCTATTTGTTTCCAAATGAGACCTGCTTCATCTTTATTATCTAAAATAATGCTGTCTTCAATATTTTCATCAATCCCAATTAATTTATTATCATCCATATATCCAATCTCGTATTGTTGCCGTTCTTTCGCTTTGCCACTTACTAATATACCTTTGCTACCATATGAGTAATCCATATAGTCCTTTTTCTCCGTTTGTACCGCTTTCGGCTTTTGTGCTTCAGCTTTTTCAGCAGCCCCACAACCTGTAATAAGACTGATTGGCATAACCACTATTAATACGAATCTAGTAAATTTTTTTATCATTTGTAACCAACCTCATATATTTAATGTAAAACTCCATTTATTACTTCTATTAAAGAATAACATGATATTAAGTAAACAGAACGAAAGATAACATATTATTTACATACTCGCACTTTAATGAAGGACTAGGCCATTTAAACCTAGTCCTACATAACTTTAACTTTGCTTCACATACTTAATTGTATGAAATGACGTCTCATTAAATAATTGCAAGTTTTCCCCATCATAATCTTGAACTTTATATGCTATTTTCTTTTTTTGAATTGTATCTTCTACACCGTCTACTAAACGTTTATTGAGATGTAAATAGATTGTAAAAGCTTCCTTATCATATTCCCAAGTTCCTTCAATATAATTCTTTTTATTTGGATACTCACCTTTACCATACGTTTCAAATGTCTTATCACCTTTTAGAATAAGTGACATAATGAAACCGTCTGTTCCTTTGAATCCCCAATTACCGATTAATTCCGTACCATCTTTCACATTCTTCATAACGTTATCCGTATTAATTCCAGCTTTCTTATCTAACTCTTTCAAATCTTTCACAGATACTGTACCGTCACCGATTTTAATATCCCCTTCAAGATCTTTGAATGCCTTAAGCCAGTAAATATCTCCTTCTTTCACTAACTTTTCGGATTTCTCCATTAACTCTTTATCAGTCTTATCGCCTTTTTCTCTTTTTTCTTTTCGGGTGAATACTTCATTTATTAAAGAAAAAGACTCTCTAAAATAACCAATTGCTTTTTCAAAATCCTTTTGTTGATTTACATACTCTGCAGGGGGATCTATCGACTCAAATTTATCTAACACTTTATTTAATTCTTTCACACTATCTACTATATCTGATTTCTTTTTCTTACCGTCAAAAACCTCTCTTGTAATATTGTTATGCTCCGCAAACAACTTATCAAACTCTACCCCTAATTTATACACTTTATTAGGATAGTCTTCCTTTGAAACTTTTTCTTTCTTACTATTAGACTTCGATTCTTTTACTTTAGACTCTTCCGTTTTCTCCTGTTTAGAAGTGTTCGTTTTCTCAGAAACTCCACAACCAAATAACAACATGACCGGAACTGCTACCCCTAGTAGTTTCTTTGCATTCATGACTGATTTCCCCTTCTACTTGAATAGATTACTCTTGCTATACCCATCCTCTTTTTTTATCTTGTAATTAAAGTTACAATCGCAATAACTCCTAGAATCGGTCCCCAATATTCCATTTTTATAAAAAATAATGAGTGCTTTTTGTTAAACATAACTTTTTCACCAGTTTCGGCATCTATATAAACTTTCCCATCTGGCTTATTAATATATTTACCTAAATACCAAGACATAACACCTGATATAATAAACATTACCGCCATTGGCCAACTATGGTCTTGAAAATATGTAGCGTCCCCCGTTATAGATCCAAAGATAGCCTTACCCAAAAGAGTATTAATAATTACAATAATTGCGACCAAAAAACCCCAACCAGACCAAATAATCATCTATTTCTCCTCCTAAAGCGTACAACTTTGTACTTTATGTTAATTTGAACTGCAAACGAAAATGTTTAAAAAACCGAATATTCAGACGTTGATAATTATATTTAGCTTACATTCGATTCTAACTTTAATGTCCTAAATGCAAATGAACCAGATATAATTTGTAAAATTGTCGGAATAAGTAAAAAGAATAATGACATAAACAACATAACTATAGGAATCACAATCATACAAACTCCATAAACTTTATTATTAACCTTGTTTACTAAACACGATAAAATGAACAATCCTATTTGAACCGTTAAAATAATAGAGTAATAAGCTAAAAGTTCGTAATCAACACCTTCCATAATATTAAACGCTACAACTATTAATATTATGGAAATAATAATTCCCAAAATGCCACCAATTAAACCTAATACAAATTCAGGTGTTCTTTTCAATTCAATCCCCCTTTTTTGAAAAACTAACAACTTGTATATTTTTCCCATTCACCATCATACCAAATATTTATTGGAAAAACTATACATACTTTTCATTCTTCCTTACCTTACAGTGACCTTCTTACCATTATAGATAGCTTGTAGCAGTCACAAAATCAAAAGCTTCAAAATTACTAACTGGTTTTGATACCTTTAGAAAGTAGACATACCTCTTGAATACAATTAGTATTAACATATGAAATACGAAAAGCTTAAAAAGGCTTTCACATGAAGAAAGGAAGTTGCACAACTATGGATCTTAAAACAGTTATGCAAGAACTTGAAGCTCTAGGTAAGGAACGAACGAAAAAAATATACATATCTAACGGCGCCCATGAGCCAGTTTTTGGCGTAGCTACAGGCGCTATGAAACCAATCGCTAAAAAAATAAAAGTAAACCAAGAATTAGCTGAAGAACTGTATGCCACAGGCAACTACGATGCTATGTACTTTGCAGGTATTATTGCCGATCCAAAAGCTATGAGTGAGTCTGATTTTGATCGCTGGATAGACGGGGCATATTTTTATATGCTATCCGATTATGTGGTGGCAGTAACTTTATCGGAGTCAAATATCGCACAAGATGTTGCTGATAAATGGATTGCAAGTGGGGACGAGCTTAAAATGTCTGCAGGCTGGAGTTGCTACTGTTGGCTATTAGGAAATCGCAAAGACAATGAGTTTTCCGAAAGTAAAATTTCCGATATGCTTGAAATGGTGAAAGATACAATTCATCATTCTCCAGAACGAACAAAATCCGCTATGAATAATTTCCTAAACACTGTGGCAATCTCATATGTACCACTACATGAAAAAGCAGTCGAGATTGCAAAAGAAGTTGGTATAGTTGAAGTTAAACGTGATAATAAAAAAAGCAGTTTGTTAAATGCTACAGAGAGTATTCAGAAAGAACTTGATAGAGGAAGACTTGGTTTCAAGCGTAAGTATGTAAGATGTTAAACAGATTCGTATCTGGGTGTCAATTCGAGAAAGGTTGACACCTTTTTCCTTCAGGTTATATATCTCCTGACTTATATTAAAAAATAATATCCTGATAACCTACTTCCATTACCTTTTCATTTAATAAACGAACTCCTACACCATTTTCTATATCCCACGTACAATTAAATGTAATTCCAACCTCTTTTCCCTCCATAATATCTGCATACGGAACAACAATACCATCTAAACTAATCATCTCTAGTATTTGATCATTTGTTTCAATTAATGGATAATTTTCTTGCATTCCAACATCATATCCTAATTCACATCGCCTTTGTTTGTAATAATCTAATATAGAATGTAATAAACTTATTTGTACCTCTTCCCAATTTTTTATTAATGATTGATATGCTACATACTGCCCTTCATCAAACACTCCATCTTCTTCACCATCTATCATCAAATCAATCTCAGTTACATTTTGCCTATAAAAGTTATAGGCATACACTTAGCCCAAGCATAATTATATTCAATCTCTCCAAAAACTGAATTGTTCACTCTCATTTATCTGTCATTCCTCTCGCACTTATTACTAAGGTGTCCCTGCTTCTTGTTAACTTCCATCAACACTTAACACTTGAAATACTCTTTCAAAAACATATAAAACGTTGGCCAACTCTCCTTTAATTCTCCATTTAAAAGTAATTCATCTCCACCTTCAAAATTTACTGAGTAAACTTTATCGGTTACACTATCAAGGACCAATACAGCATTTGCTGTCATTTCCGTTAATACTAAATACTTATTAGGAAATCCATGTTCCTTTCGAGCAATAATTGTGTAATATTTTATATTATTCTCTTCATCTATAATGTCAAGTAATTCATAAGGAACATGCACTTCCCAAAATGGTCCTGCAAATCGATAATAAAACTCTCTAAATGTATTAGACACTTCTACACCTAACCTATTTATTACTTCATTCACCTGACCTTTATCTTCCCGTTTATATATATCTTCTTCCAAGACTTCTTCTAAACGATTTGGCAAAGCATGCATTTGTATCCCTCCTTTACAAGGTTTATCCATGTGTTTATGAAATGAATTTGCAGCTCCCTGCAAACTACCTGTACGGCATAGAACCAATAAATGTAACCTCTAAACCATCAAACATATCCTCTCTTTTCACTTCATTATATTTAAAATCATAAAGAACAATAGCAAAGTTAATATCGTTCGCTAAACTATCTCCATTTACTAGCTTTTTTATTTTAGAAATAATTCGTTCACTATAAGAAAAATCATTTAAAATATGTTCAATTTCCCTTTTATTATTCTCATAAAAACAAATTTCAATATTATCTTCATCATAATAACCGAATTCAAAGCTCGTCCCAAACTTTGAATGAACTGAATCACCATCTATCGTGTAATCTATTTCGACATACTCCTCAAGATTTTGGAGTGATTTAGAAATTCCAAACCAAACTGAAGCCATTCCACTACATTCCACTTTCCCACCCCATCTAGCCGGTCTATAATTCATATAAACATTCTTTACTTTACTATTTTTGTAATCTCAAACTAGAAATCAACTCATTTAAACTGTTCGAAATCTCCATAAACAACCCACGTTCGAAATCCTCCAATTCGACTTTGCCACTTACATTATTTAAAACAACTAGTAAACCATTTCCTTCTACTCCTATAGGAATCTTATCTAGCTTACGATGATTTTTTTCATACCTTTCTAACTTCTCTTTGAAAGAGTCCAACTCTATATTTGGCAATACAGCCTCTAAACTAATATAATGGTCACCGATAAACCCATCCAAATCAGTAAACCAATATGAATTAAAATAGTGATGAACTGAATCATGAAACTTAATTCCGAACCGCTCCTCAAGTATTGTTAAATTAGTTTTAATATATTTCTCAACCGGTTTCCATGAAATTTCTTCTTCCTCTATTTCCCCATGATAGATAACGAAATTGACTTTTTCGTTATACGGTGTTTTAAATAAGAAATTCAAACCTCTATCAAAATATTCTTTTCTTAATTTAAAATATGTACTCATAGCATTCTTCACTATCACCATACTCCTCTTCAATGCACCATACATTTTCATTTTCACTTCCAATTATTCATATAAGCTCTCAATTTCCATACACCAAAAAGAACCCTTTTCCATACACTTATCATCAATTTTTTTCAATTCTTCCTTCAACCAACTTATTGTAAACTCTGGTATATTATTATCGATAAAGGCATCCTCACCATTTATCTCTACTGCCTTATCAATCATTTTTGAATATACTAATAAACATGCTGCAAATGGAAGTTTCACTTTATCCTGCAATCTCAGCCGAAGAGAGCCCCTCATGAATATTTCCGCTTACAATGATAGAATGTCCCCAAAATATATCTCCATCCGAAAAGAATATTTCAAAATCACCTTCTGAATAAACGCTTAAGCTGCTTAATGTGATGGAATTAATGAACATTTCTTTTGTAATTTCGTCGATTTCTGCTTCATCATCATCTTGTAGCCATTCATTTGCTAACTCTACCAGTTCTTTTGCAGCGTACATTTTCATTTTCATTTTCCATTCATCTTGCTCTTTGAAAAGTGCATGTGCTGTTTCCAGTGCAGACTTCATCATATGTTTGTCTTCACTCCAATCAAAATATAAATGACATTCTTCACCAGCCCAAGATATTCTCTTTTCAAAAGTTTTCACTCTTTTATCGAGTTCGAACACACCCAACATCTCATCATGATAAAAAAGCGGTTTCATTGCATCTTGTAAGATGATTTCCAACTCATCATCTTTATATGGTGTTTCCAAAACCTTAACAAGCATCAATGAATTTTCTGACTTGCGCATCTGTAATGCTACAACTGTATTTGCTGTCAAAATGTCTTTTGATTTTCTCCATTCTGCATCATCAACCAACCATGCCAGTCGTATGTCTTCTTTTCTAATCGTTTCATTGTTATGTAAGTCTTTCCACGCAATCAAATCAATTGACGCAGTCCACAAAATGTTGTCACCGCCTTTTGATGCACCGATTCCTAATGCCCCTGTGACAGCTGCTATTTCAATCACATTTTCTGAGAATCTATTTTCAAATCTACTTATTTCACTTGATTTACTCAATTTCGAATACATTCCTTTCATAGCCCACAGGCATAAGTACTTTGTGAGTTTTCCTGTTTTATTATAATTGGTCATGGTAACGCCTATATAGAATTATAGCTATAATTCTATATAGGCTTTTTTTCACCTGGAATTTTAAATTTATTTACATCATATTCTTTAATTATATATACTTTTATAGCTTCAAAATCTTTACCAAAAGCAAGAAATGGATTTTTTAAGAAATATATTATTTCTTCGTCGTCATAAATTCGGGCTTTAATTATTTCTTTGTCCGAGTGAAACGATAAATTGACTCCTTTGTAAAAATATTCGTAGTATCCTTCTTCATCCTGCTCACTCTTATCTTCAAAAGGAACGGATTCAATATGATATATATTCCCATTTACATTTATTGATTTCATACAGCATCACTCCCTTTTCAAGAATATTCATAAGAAATTAAATAGTCTCTGTCAATCATACCAAAAATAAGGGATTTACTTTTAGAATTTATAAAAAATATATAGGATTAAATTTAAATTTTTATATTTTTTTCATATTACTTCATTATCACTGTACAATTGTGTAATGTGTCACAGAAGTAGACATATTGCAATGAGTCGCAGTGAAGTGGGATATCCCTTGAGAATATAAAATAAGAAGATTAATCTAGAAAGACTATCTAGTCTAATCTTCTTTTATTGAATTTTTAATTAATGCATTTTTACCCTTAAAATAATATAATCAATGGGTGGATTATTATTTACATCCTCAAAACTGGGTCTAATTTTAAAGTCAAATTCATTTGTTATATTTTTCAATGAATAAAGGTTTGTTCCATCTACACTTGTACGGAGCAATATATCCGAAAACGTAAAACGCATGAAGAATATGTTGCGGAACTATTAGAAAACGCGGGTACGATATGCCGCAGAGGTTTTAGAAGTTCATGGCGATAATATCGAAGTTATAAGAACATACAAAGGCGCTAGAAATACCACAGAACACAAATGTAACTCATGTAAAAATATATGGGAGGCAGCACCAACAAATATTTTAAAAGGAAAGGGAGAGAAACATTATGTCAAAGTTATTACGTGAATTATCTAAACCGGATAGTGAGGCCCTGCGTTCCGAAGCACTAGAACAGTTAAAAGTTACTTCAGGTAAAATTGTTGCTTGTGATCCTCTTATTTTTAATAAAAATCACTTCGAACAAACAATTCAGCCAGGTACATATTCAATTGTTGCTTGGTGGCATAAGGAAGATGGAGTCATTGCTGGTGCTGAATTGAAATTGTCGGAGTCAAAAGCGGTAGGATGGACGATGGCAACAAAACCAGAACAAAATGTCAGTGAACTGGAAGACGGATATATTTTTGGTTACCCGGTTGATACAGGCTTAGGGTGCTTTGCAGATGTTGAAGCAATTGATAAGTTAGAAGAAATAGAAGATAGGTTACAACAAGAACTAGGAGAAGAATTTACTAGTTTGTATGATGATCTTATAGATGACATACTAACAGAACATGATGAAGATTGGGGAAATTGCGTGGTTTGTGAGGAAACAGGAAGTAATATCATTATATTCCGTTCAGGTTATGGAGATGGATTTTATCCTTCCTATTGGGGAATCGATGAAGCAGGAAAAATCGTTTCACTTGTTACTGATTTTCAAGTGCTACATGAGGAAAATTGAGGACAATATCAATAATGATATAAGAATCAATATTTTTTCTTTTACAGCGTCAAATATTCCTCGTCTAATATTTGTATATAACTCGTAGAATAATCTCCTTATATACTACTGGTTCTAATAAATAGGGTTATATTCTTAAGTGAATATAACCCGTCATTAATTCTCGTTGTTTATTAACAGTTTTTTATTTAAATAATTTATTAACTCTACTGATGTAGAGTTAATAATGCACTGTTTTATCACGATACAGGTGAACTTCAGATACTCTACGCTCCGAAATTACTTTTTCTATGATTTCCTGGCGATTATATTCTACCTGCATCGTTTCACAGTTTCCCCAATGAGTAGGAGCGGATTTTTCGTTTGACTCAAATACATCTAGAAGACAATTTAATATCTCTTCTTCGTTAAATGCTACAGTCGGATACATTGCGATTGTAAAATAATTCGGTTTCATTTTAATCCCCCCTTTTTATTAGAAACGAAGTTATGTAACTATTTTCATTTATCACTGCCAGATAAGTTTGAATCCTTTCCACTATTAATCATGTAACTTATTTAAAAACTCCGTAAAATTATTAGCAATATAGCTTTCATACATCCTCCCTCAAAAAAAATCCCCACGCTTATGTGAAAATAATCTTTCAACACAAATATGAGGACTTCTTTATTTCATTACTATACTTTACACATTTTATTCGTTAGAATCTTCTTCATTCAATTTATATACTCTATCTCTTTTCTCATCACTTTTGACAAAAATAAGCTTTTCTTCTTTAACAAAACCTTCTAATAGTAAGCATACTTGCCCATATGCTTTAGGCTTATTCGTTGTGAATCTCTCATCTGATATTTTACCAGCTCGTATTAATTGTTCGCATAACTCAAGTGCACTTATTTCTTCAGAATTAATTAACTCTAAAATATCCTTTTGTAAGGGCGATAAAGGCACGGGGGTCTCAGCTACCTCCACCTTTTCTCGTTTGTTTTCTTCTTCAAATAAATCTTCGAATGAAATTTGATTCATACTTCTTTTCCTTTCTAACGATTGATTTGTATAACATGAACTGAATCCTATAGCGTATGTATTATTATGTTACCTTTTTTCATAAATCCCAAACTCATGTACATCGTTTCATATAGTATATTTCGATTATACCAAATATACGTTCTGTTTTCTATTGTAGAATTCGTTATAATAGGAATGAAAGTAATGATGAACATTTTTCTCGTTGTTAATTGTATACTCTCTGTAAAAAAATAGAAATTCAATTTATAAATTTGTATAATAAAATAGTACGAGTGAAATTTTATTATAGAAAGGTTCTGTTAATATGTTAGGTATTCATGTTGAAAAAACAAAAGATGAACTAATTATTTCATGGCAATTCTCTAAAATTCATATTCCATTATGTGAAATCACTGAGGTGACGGAAGATAATACATATGCTGGTGTTGAAGAAAAAAGCGCAATCCGAATTGGAACAGCATATGGTACAACTGATCGTATTTTAATTAAGACAGTAAAGCAAAATTATTTATTATTCACTACTAATAGAGTATCCATTTTAAATAAAATAAAAGCTTAATTGTTTTTCTTCCTATATTTAAACGTTAGACATCTACTAGATGTATATGTAACAACCTCACCAGCGTTATTGTCTTCTAATTGGCGATCAAGATGTTCTCCCAAGGCTTTTCTCCCTTTTATTTCTTCTTCTCTTCCACGCTCTTGGCTCTTCCTTAAATTTTCAGTCCTAGCGTCCCAATCTTTACGCTCTAAAGGTTGTTTTGTTTCTTCACAATGACGATCATATCTAATATCATCTGCTGCCTTATAATCTCCTCGCGCTTTGGCTTCATCTATTTTCATTCGATAGTATTTTTCAAGTTCTGAAGTTAGTTTAATTTTGTTTGGGTTTGTATTACTACCTTCACCTGTCTCCTTAACCCCACCACTCTCCAAATTCGAGACCCTACTCTGAATACTCGCCTTTGAGGCATCATGGGCTTCTTGGAATTTTCCGCTATAGTTCGTTCCAGATCTAACGACACTTCCATCTGGCATTATTTCTACACCTTTAACGAATGGGGTTACGGAGTCCACACCTTTTGCTAATGTATTTTCAATTATATAATACTAATAATTTATGTTAGCCTGAATTCATAAAAAATAATTTCTAAAAATTTATAGCATGTCTATCTAATAAAAAAGCACTCGTTGCCTTTCGGAGACAATCAAGTGCTTTAAGTTCATGTATTTTTAAATAGCATAAATCTGTAAGTTTTTTAGTAACAGTACGACACCTTTTATATGTCATGACAACTACTACATTAAAACTTACGAGTTTCTATCAGTTCGTTAGTTTAATATGCATTCCATGTGTTTTGAAGTATGCACTTTTTAATAGCCTACTCTTTTTTTCCACTGCAAATACACTTTATTTTCTATTCATCTACATATATGATTGTTATCTTTAACCAAGCACCACATTTTTTAGCATTCTCATATATAAAGTATAGTTTTAGCATTTATAAAATTACTGTAATCCATTTCGTATATTTGCTTAATATCTTAAATTATTAATTACAACATATAAAAGTTGGTAATTAAGGATTCTTCAATCCATTAATAAAATCCTTAAAGCTATCAGCTATTTTATACGTATTTTCTTCTTCACTAGACTGTGGAAAATAAAAAGAGTGATCCCAATAATATACACCATGGTTTTCAGTATCTGTAATAAGTACAATTAACCCTGAACTCGGATCATCTCCTATGATTAAACTGGTCGGTAACATATCTTCTTCAAACTCTTCATAGCATTCACTTAAATCAAAAGTTTTTTTTACACCTATACCATACAAAACATCTAAAGGGATTTCCTGATTTAATTCTTTAACCAAAAATTTACTATACCTAACTTTCGAAGTCCCTCCGTTATATTCACTTAAAAATTTTTTATAATCTTCCGGAAGTAAAAACCCTAAAAACTCTTCTAATTCTTCAATTGATTCTTCAGTTGCTTTACCAAAAGCATTTAAATTCATTTATTTCACTCCTATTTAATCTTTTAACTTCTTAGCTAATGACATTCCACCCATATGTCGAAATCTTCTGTGCATCTCTTTACTAACTTCTTGCATTGTTGTTAAATCTTGATGATGGTGCCATGTGTTTTCATCTAATTTTGTTCCATTTGGAGCTAATTCATCAGCTTTAGCAAAATCAATGTCATATCTATTAAATTCACCTATCGGAACTTCTTGTCTTCCAACCCAGCAGATTTAAAGTCGGAAAAACCTCCAGGATAAGAAACTCGATTTGGAGGAATCTCCCAATCAATATAAGTCCATATTCCTTCCTCGCTAATTTCAATTCCCCCACCTTTTTTCTGCCATTTTTCAGGATCTCTAGAATATAAGGGTTTAGTAGATAATTGTTCCTCTGTAAACTTTACTATTTCTTGATTTTCGCCCGTACCCTTAGTTAAAACAAAAAGCGATAACTGGGGTACCAATTATCACTTACTAAGTCAAACCATTTTATGTACTATAAAGTAACAATTATTTTATTATCTATGATAGTTCTAAAATTGGTGTAATTTCTCATCATATTATTACCATATGCACTAACCGCTTCATTACCACACACCATACTTTCATAGTTATCTTTAAATTCTTTTTTTATTGACTCTTCCAAACTGTCATAGTATCTTTTGATAGCTTCCTCTGCCAATTCACGCGACCCGTGCGTTAATATAAAATTAATATCTACCATATAACCCTTTTGAGGATAAAAACCCCTTTCAACAACCTCTTTTACAAAGTTGTTCAAATCATTCGTACACCTTTCTACAATTGGCATAAATACACTATTTAACCAATTAGTGAATTCGTTAACTGTCCGCTCCCACTCTTCCTCATTTGCTATGTTCCAATATAACTGACCGCTTGGTACATTGCACTGACGTGTATTAATATGAAATATTTTATCTTTAGATTTTAAAGGAAGAATTGCGCATTCACCATAAAATACTACATTTTTATCAGATATATTATTCCAACTTGTATAAAAGAGTACCTTATAAATGAAATTTTTATCTTTTTTACTCATCCAATGACCAGACTTAGAATATTTCCAGCCATTATCTAAATACTTTTCAGATATTAGATTACATACGCGCTCAAATGCTTTATTTGCTTTCATATTACATCTCCAATTCAAACTACCTAAGATTCATATATTTTAAACTCAATCCTCAAATCTTGAGTATTCTTCCTAAAAACCTCCAATAATTTATTACAATTTTCAGTTGGTTTATATTTAAATCTTAAATCGAATATAAAGCCATCTACTAACTTAGCATCCGGATAAACACTATAGATTTGCCCACTTTCAATAAAAGATACATAGGCATTAATTTTATCTTGTAACAATGTTAAGTGCTGAAGTTCATTTTCCCAATCTAAATGATCTGCAATCATTAATGCTAACTTATTTTCACCCATACTCTTGCCAATTCCATCTATTTTATTTTTGTCTAATATTGACACTTATCTCTCACCTCATTTATTCATCAAAATAAGTTGTCCCTTCAGGACGAACAATTTGCGGCCTTGTTCCACTAGGCACTTCGTATCCCCCTGAAAAATCTCCCTTTCCTTCACCTACGACCTTTCCACCAGAATTCTTCAATTCAGGGAATCCCTTTTCTTGATTAGTAGTATAGGGAGCAGTAGCGGAACTTTTATATTCTTGTATAATAACATTCCCATATTCATCAGATGCAATTGCGTCAACTCTTACCTTAGTCCCTTCATGTGTAACAATGGTTATTTCTCGTTCAGCATTTTCATATTGTTGTGAAAATAGATTAAAACTTTCATCAGAAAATTCTTGCCCCTGCTCTTTAAGTGATGCCCATTTTTCACTTGCTTCTTTCCACTCCAGTGGCTCTTTAGGCGCTTCACTATTCTTATATTTCCTTTCACAATATACATCATACTTAGATTGCAACTCAGCATCTTTAAATCTACCAGTATTATCAAGTAAATCAGAATTCCCTTTTCCACCTTCACCCGTACCCTTAGTTAAAACAAAAAGCGGTAACTGGGTTACCAATTACCGCTTACTCTTCCTTACTTACAAGTATTCTCCCAATTAAAGTTAAATACTTCTTCAACATCATTTTTCATTAACTTTTGTAATTATACATCAAGCCCATCTGTTACTTTCCCTTCGCTTACTCAAAGCTAGGTAAAATAGTTTATTAAATGTACAATTCTACAAAACTTTTCCTTGTTTCAAAGATCTAACAAAATAAATTAGAACGTAAACAAGTCATAAAAAATTATTCTCTTGGTAAGTGAATATTGATGAATATGTCAGTATCATTTAATTGACTGGAAACTACGTTCAGAAATTTCATTCCATTTTCCGAAATACTATGTTGAAATTTTATATCAATTATTTTTTCTCAAAGTTGTCTCCATAATCTTTAAAATACTGCTTATCTTCAATATACACTAAGTAATTATTAATTTTTTCTTGTAGTACGTCTAGATGCATGTCTTCATATTCCCAATCTAGATAGTCTATTATTGACAACTTTAGATTTTTACCTTCTACTCCAATTGCTTCTATCTGATCCACATCTATAACTGCCATATTTTCTCCTATCCTATATATGGCTATTGCAATAATCTACAATGTACTCATATATATTTTTTTCTTCATTAATAAATCTTCCATATTCGTGTTTTGCTATTAGATTTTTTGCAATACTTTTAGCTTCTTTATACTTTCCTGTATTTATTAATAATAACATATCAACAAGGTTATAATCATAAAGTTGATTTTTATCCGAAGATTTAGAGAAAGAAAGGAAATCTTCAAAATCTTCAAAAGACTCTACAGTCTGCTCCAAATATTCATAGCATTTACCTATTAATTCATTAGCAACATCTCCTAGACTTTCTACATCACCATATTTTACATCATTGTAAAAAGCCTCAAATCCGTCAACTTTGTATGCAGCGTTTGCTCGTAATCCAATAGGTTCATTACTATTAGATTCCATATTAAAAACTTCCCAAAAAATATCATCTGTTATATATGGCTTCACATGCCCTCTAATTCTAACAATATCATTTTCCACACCAGTCGCACCAATATGCATATATATAAAATATTGTCCTATTTTCTTATAATAAATTCCACCTCTTGATTTTAGTTTATATTTTTTCAATTCTTTTTTTATCGAGGCACTAATCTTCTTATCTAAATCTTTTCTTTTAAGTTTCATATTATATCACTCCCTTATGTTGGGTCTAACGATTTTAACAGCAGTCCCAGGCGGAATCTCGACTCCATTAATAAATATTCCCTTCTCCTACAATAACTCCTCCACTTTCAAGTAATTCCACAAATCCATCTCTTTTATTTGAAGTTAGTGGAGCTGTAGCAGAAGATTTATATTCTTCTATTAACAATGCTCCTGTTTTTTATCATATCCAATTGCATCTACTCTAATTTTTGTTCCGTCCTTAGTTACAATTGTTATCTGTTCTTGAACATCAGTAGCCACTTTCTTAAATTCATTTATTGCTTCTATTTCAAAATCTCTTCCTTGATTCCGTAGTTTCGCCCACTTATCAGAAGCTTCTTTCCAATCTAATCGGTCACGAACACTTTTACCAGATTTAGTCTTTCTTTTTACATAATCTTGATACTTAGATTCTAATACATCATCAAAAAATTCCCCATTTGAATCAAGTCCAGCGACCTTATTACCAGTATTATCTACTCTTTTACTAGCAAGAGAAGCCTCTACACCCTTAATCTTATCATCTATAATCTTATTACTTTCTGTATGATGCTTATTCACCCAGCTTCGTTTAGACGTTATTAAACCTTAATCGTCACTTTTAAAACTTTTCGATTTGACTTTCATATCATCTATGCTTTTCGCTATTTTTTGCCAAGCTTATCCCCTTATGAATTCTGGATTTTTCCATACTTAGTAAATTTGCAATAGCATAGGTAGTAGTTTGTTGAACCTCTCTGTTAAATAACCGTTCTATTCTAAAATTAAAAGGGGTATCTCATAAGCAGGTGAAACCCGCCACTTATAAGATACCCCTTTAATTTTAACGCTCTATTAATCATGTAATTTACTTAAGAACTCTGTGAACGTATTAGCAACAAAAAATACATTTTCTCTTGCGATTTTCTCTGCTTCTTCTGCCGTAATCCCTTCACTTTCCATCAGCGCTTCCTTTTCCCATGCATCTTCATGTTCCCAAAAAACAACAATTGGATTTTCTTCATGATTTTTATAATCAAAGCAAATTAAATTTCCTGCTGGATCAATTCCAAAAGGAATTACATCTCTAGGTAAGGTAGCACGGTAGTGATTATAATCTCTTACAATATAATCACTACTCTCCTCATCAAAAGAAAGTAATGCACCAAAAACTCTTTCTATTCCTTCAACATCAAAACAATATGGTATTACATTAGCACCATGATTTACCTTTGCACACTCGATATAATCTTTTGGAAACTCAACTCCCAGTGATTGACCTATTTTCTCCATAAATTCTTCCGTAACCGAATCATCCGCATACTTCCATTCTAAATTCTTCATCTAATTCCGCCTCCCCATAATCTATTTCCACCTAAATGATTCACACTATGAACTTCTTTTATTACTAATTGCATTTTCCCCGGTATTTGATGATGATGCCATATTAATCCATCTATTCTAGGCAAACCATCATTTATTTGAGCTAACTGCTTTTTAGTGAATAATTCTTTTGAGATTTCGCCTTTCTCAATTGCTTCTTTTACCAATTTAGTACATTCCCTAAATTGATCTGTATCTTTCATAACATAGAAATCTTTCTCTAACTTTAAAGAAAACTTAACATCATCCCCTTTAAATATTGGGAATCCTAAAATATCAAAATCTACTCCTTTTTTCACATGTGTTCCTTCTGCTAAAGGCTTATTTAATATATTATTTTTCGTTTTAGTATTCAAATATGTTTCTGTTAGTTCTACAACTTCTTTAAACTCTTCAACACTATCATACCCAAATTCTTTGATAGTAGTATCATCTACTTGTTTTAAGAAATCTTCAACACTATCATATCCCTTAGGCACAATTGATCTATTAATCAAATTTCCATCTCGTCATTATTTTTAATTACTTCGTCAATTTCAGATCTATGAACAGCGTTACCCGTACCCTTAACCCCACCACTCTCCAAATTCGAGATCCTACTCTGAATACTCGCCTTTGAGGCATCATGGGCTTCTTGGAATTTCCCGCTATAATTCGTTCCAGATCTAACGACACTTCCATCTGGCAGTATTTCTACACCTTTAAAGATTGGGGATACGGAGTCCGCAACTTTTGCTAATGTATTTTCAATTATATAATATTCCCGACTTAATCTATCTAATAATCCTTAAAAATAATCTATATTGATTTTCACTAATTTAGTAATCTCTAATATCTCTACGAAAAAAGCACTCGCTACCAATAATAGGTTTTCGAGTGCTCAAATGTATATACTTCCCATCATATTTAAATCATTTTTAAGATTTGTTCCTTCACATTTTCGTCAAACTTGGCTCCTTCTACCTGTGCTCCCTTCCAAACTACATTGTCTAGTTTGGAACCGGTAAAATTCGCATCCGTGAAATTCCCATTTAAAAGGTTCGCTCCTGTTAAATCCGCGTTTGTAAAATCTGTATTTCTAGCATCTACTTCTGATAAATTAGCATCTTCTAAATATGCTTTTTCAAAGTTACCTTCTGTAAGATTCGCGTTGCTGAAATCCGTTCCCGTACAGTCGGCCTGTTTTGCATCTATTTTATATAAATTTGCTTGTCGAAAAGTAGCATGATTTAATATTGTTCCAACTAATTCTCCATATGAAAAATCAACTTCATCAAAACATGTTTCAAAACAACTACTTATATTTACCTTTGCATATTTCATATTGGCTTTAGAGAAATTAGCTTCACCAAATCTACAATCTGCAATATGTATTTCCTCTAAATTACAGCTCCTGAAATCAGCAAACTCAAAATCACAATCAAAAAAAGATGCTCTCATTAGTGAAGAAGCTCTTAAATGGACTTGTTTTGCCATGATACCCTCTGCCATCACCTCTGAAAAATCTGAAAAAGTAAGATCTAAATTGCTCATATCTAGCCCATCTATAACCTCATCATTGTATTGAGATCTATTTAATATTTCCATGACTCTTATTCTATCATTACCATTCTCATTCATTATTACGATCTCCTTTCATTTAGCTTTTCAGATAGTCCTTCCAAGCAATATTTGGAGAATAAGTTACACCCATTTGATCTTCATCAAAACTTGGTATAGCCATTACTTGTGCTGGTTCCAAATACTTCATTACTTGTAGCCAATTATCAAGTAATGTATCACTATCACTCCCTAATGGATTATTTAAAATATCAATGCAAAGGCCACCCCAATCTAGCTCAGATACCACAGCTGGACTATTTTGTAATAATTCCTTATCAAACATTTCTAAAATATGACCACTAAAGTATGTTCTAGCGCCTATCCCTAAGGGACCGTTAGGAAGAAACCTAACCGGTATTGGCTGGGAAGATATTTCCATCCACATCTGTAAACGTTCACGGTCGGTATTCCACGGATATGATAAAGGCCAAAAAATTTGAGTTACTCCGTAACTTGGTTTCGCAGCTTCTGCGATTTGATCAGATAACTCAAAAAAAGCAGACCATAATTTTTTAGGTATTGATTTATGAAACTCAAACTCTAAAAATGAACGATGGCTCCAGTTAACTTGAAAACGTCCTGTGTAGTTCACAGATTTATCACGATACAGGTAAACTTCTGATACTATACGCTCTGAAACTACTTTTTCCAGAATTTCCTGACGGTTATATTCTACCCGTACCGTTTCACAGTTGCCCCAATGAGTAGGAGCAAATTTTTCATTTGACTCAAACACATCCAAAAGACGACCTAATAATTCTTCTTCGTTAAAAGATACTGTAGGATACATTGTAATTGTGAAAAAATCTGGTTTCATGTATATCCCCCTTAATATTAAAAAATATAGTCACATAATAATTTTTATTCACAGCTTTTTCCACCTACCTCCACCAGGTAAACGTGTATTGTTCTCCCATTTATGAGTCACTTTACCGCTATTTGGATCAGTGTAGTAAACATCACTATCCTTACCCAAAGGCCCACTTGGTCTTGGATGAGGAGGAATCCCATTCAAATCGGGTTTATCGCTTGATATTGTCACAATATGACTTCCATTTTTATCTTCGAGCATCTCTCTTTCAGCTCGCATTTGACTGTCATTATGAATAACGTGTTCTTTGTCACTTATTTTGTGTTTGTGATCATGAACTAAATCGATTTCATCCTTAGCATTACGACCTATACTATCTGGACGCGTAAGATGCCCTTCACTGGATGTATACGTAACAACCTTGCCGGAGTTATTGTCCTCTAATGTACGATTTAGGTGTTCTCCCAAAGCTTTTCTTCCTTTTATTTCTTCTTCTCTTCCACGCTCTTGACTTTTCCTTAAATTTTCACGCTTAACATCCCACTCTTTACGTTCTAAAGGCTCTTTTGTTTCTTCACAATGACGATTATACCTAATGTTATCTGCTTCCTTGTAATCCCCCCGTGCTTTGGCTTCATCTATTTTTATTCGATAGTATTTTTCTCTTTCCGGGGTTAGTTTAATTTTGTTTGGGTTTGCGTTACTACCAGTACCCTTAACCCCACCACTCTCCAAATTCGAGATTCTACTCTGAATACTCGCCTTTGAGGTATCATGGGCTCCTTGGAATTTCCCGCTATAGTTCGTTCCAGTTCTAGCGACACTTCCATCTGGCAGTATTTCTGCACCTTTAACGAATGGAGTTACAGAGTCCACACCTTTTGCTAATGTATTTTCAATTATATAATACTAATAGTTTCTGTTAGCTTTAATTCATAAAAATAACTTTTATAAATTTATAGTATACCTTTCAATTAAAAAAGCACTTGTTGCCTTTAGTCGGCAATCAAGTACTTTAAGTTAATATGTTTTTAATTATGGATAATTTTATAATTTTTGTAGTGCAGTTTGACACCTTTTATATATTGTGACAACTACTACGTTAAAACTTACAAGTTTGTACGAGTTCGTTAGTTTAATATACATTCCATGTGTTTATATTCATCGCCATGTAAAATGTCATATCGCCTAAGCTCGTACTTCGTTTTCTATTCTATCATTGCACATATTACTCTATGACGGTACAACCATCATGGAGTATATATTTTCAAACACCCTATTATTTTTTCTATCCATTTCACATAAACTTTATTTTTCATTCATCATTATATTTTTTAATCGTGTAATTTACTTAAAAAATCAGTAAATGTATCTGCAATATAAAATACATTTTCTCTTGCCAGTTCTTCTACTTGTGCTTCTGTTAAACCTTCTTGACGCATTAACATTTCTTTTTCGCCAGCATTCTCATGCTCCCAAAATACCACAACAGGGTTATTTTTGTCATTTTTATAGTCAAAACATATTAAATTTCCTGCTGGGTCAAAAGCAAAAGGAACTAACTCTTTAGGTATAGTAGGGGCATAAGTACGATATACTTTAACAATATATTCGCTACTATCCGTATCATAAGAGAGCAATGTCCCAAACACTCTTGTTACTCCATCCACCTCAAACTTATATGGTAATACCGCTGAACCATTATTAGTAGTAGCACACTCTACATAATCACTTGGAAATATAAAATCCATCTGCTTACCCACTTCATATATATATTCTGCTGAAACCGGCTCATCTGGTACTGGCCATGTTAAATCTTTTCTCATCTAATTCCGCCTCCCCATAATTTATTACCACCTAAATGATTTACACTGTGCTTTGCTGAAACAACTAATTGCATTTTTCCAGGCACCTGATGATGATGCCATGTTAAATCTACAATTCGTGGCAATTCCAACTCTATCATTTTTAATTGCTTAGGTGTAAAAATATCTCTCGGTATCTCTCCTTTGTTTATGGCTGCCTTCAATTGCCTTGTACACTCTTCAAATTGTGCATCATCCTTAGCTATAAATAAACTTTCATCTAACTTATGAGTAAACTTAACATCCTCACCTTTAAAAATCGGAAAACCTAAAACATCGTAATCTATACCTTTCATATGTGTGCCACCTGCTAGCCCTTTATTAATTATATTATGTTTTGGTGAAGCATTTAAATGAGCATCAACATACCCTACTACCGCTTTAAATTCCTCAACACTATCATATCCAAACTCTTTAATAGTAGTATCATCTACTTTTGTTAAAAAGTCTTCAACACTATCATAACCTTTAGGCACAATTGACCTATTAACCAAATTCCCGTCTATATCGTAGTCGTTTTTAATTACTTCGTCAATTTCTGATCTATGAACAGTGTTACCCGTACCCTTAACCCCTCCACTACCCTTAGCAAGTTGATAAGCGTCATCCTTAGCTGCCGTACTTGCCTTTGAAAACTTTCCAGCTACTTCTCCAACAGTTGAAGATTCTATATAAGGAAGCTTCATTCCTATTCCAGTATCCACCGTCCTAACTGCTACTGGAATAGGAGTATTTTTCATAGCATCTAGTGCATTTTTTAAAGTCTTATTTTCCTTAAGCGATTGTACCACATTTTTACCCAAATTTGGATTAAAACCAGGCATTCCTTCTTTGAATTTTAATAATTTGGCTAAATCAGCTAATTCACTCGTCCCTTTGAATGCTTTTACTCCTTTTCCTACCGCTCCAACAACTGGGATTGCATCTAATCCGCCAAAAATGATGTTTCCTACCCGCTCTTCTTGGCTCAATTTCCGGTGTGTTCCCCAGTCTTCTCCGTCGATACCGCTTTTTATTTGTACACCTCCGTATACTACTGCGGCAGCGGCCCCGAGTGGTGGACAAAGGATTGTTGTGATGATGATTCCTACGCCTATTCCTATGTCTCGCACCATTTCTAGTTTTTTCTGTTCATCTTCTATCGATTTGTATTCAAATCCTCGTGTGGATGGGACTACTTTCTTGTATTCTTCATAATTTAATTTTGCATCTGGATTTTGTTTTTTTAGTTCTTTGTACTCCCCTCTCAGTACGTTATCAAATGCAGGTGAATCTCTAAAAATATCTTCTACTGTTATTTTATCTTTCTTCTTCTGTATTGTTTGTGGTACACTTCCGTAGCCTGCATGCGCACCTGGTAATACTGTCGTTGTTGTAGAGCCAATTCGGTTATTTGTTTCGAAACTGAGAATAGATGTATCTCTCATTTTTTGAGCGAATTTATCCATTTCTACTAAAAAAGGTTTATCTATATGTTCAGAGACTATTCGCCCTACTTCTCCGCAATATTTTTGTAATGTCGTATAACTATCAAGTAATTCACTGATTTTTTGCGATTGATCTTTAGGATTAAAATGTATACTACCATCCGAGTCTAAATCTCGTATTCTTCCATCAATTCTTTTTAATGACTCATTTGCTTCCCGTAATTTCATGAGTGCATCTTTTGTAATTCGATTCATACCATCTCCCATGTTTTGCCATGGTTCAGGTCTATATTTCACATCCATCTCGTTTTCATCCCCCAGCCGTATGGTGATTTCTACAACTTACTTAATATTTCACGTAATTGTTCGTCCTTTTCAAGCATTTCTACACATACATTTCCTACAACTTTCGCCGACCTCAAATAGTGTTCAGACAATTCAAGTGTTTTGTGTAATATATCAGGATATTTTTCAATTACTCTCATCGCTTCACCTTTTTGATAAAAATCACAGCTTAATAAACTCTCAATATTCGTTCCAATGACGTCTACATGGATTTTATATATATTTTCTAATTTCATTACTATATCAAGTAGTTCTTGAAAATTAACTAATACTTCTTCTCCACCACCAGAACCACCATCTCCCATTGATACTTGCATTATTCAATACCTCCTAACGAAAATTGTCTCGGGTCAATTAATTTTTTATACGGCATTTTTAACACGTCATACAATTTCTTATTTACAGCATAGAGACTCACCCAGTCATATCGATTACGTTCTACATCAATTTGAACGAAATCTTCTCCTTCAGTGAAATATAAGAAACATTCCCATTTTCCTCCTCTATTACTCCGAGGCCTCGTATACGTTTCTATCGCTATAACATCTTTATTTGATAAATCTTTTTCCTCAAATGTTTGTTGTTCTTCTTCTGTCATTCTCTTTGAGAAAAATGTATCTTCTATTTCCCTCGGTTCTCTCAATAAGAAAGGGATGCGTGTTAATAATGAAAAATATACGTCTGGCTTTGGTATGTAGTCGATCTCGTATTTTTTATTTGGCTCTATTTCCGTTAATACAGCCACTCGATCTTTATCCTCTTTTAAAAAGCCAATTAATACATTATTCATTCTCGTGTATTCATGACAATTTTCATATTCCTTTAATAGTTCAATTATTTGAAAAGCTGCAGGGGTAATTCCATTTTCACTTGTAAGTAGGCCTTTTTCTTTTAAACTCGTAGTTGCTTTCGTGACACATTCTGCATCAAGTAAAATAATTGCGTCACGGTTTGGCAATCCAAATATATCGGTAACCCCAGCTGCACCTGCGAGAACATATAATTCAGCAGGTGCAAAACTCATTTCTTTCCCCATTCTTTTATCCCTCGTTTCTCCATCACAGTTGTTTTATCGCCCTTACTTCCGATTTATCTCCGTACGTTTGAATGCTTTTATCTAACTCTTTCAAAGCTTTCGTATGTCCTTCAAATGCCTCTACCATTTCTGAATTATATTGAATGATCAAATCAAGATAACTTAAAAATGCATCTCTCGTTTTTCCATTCCATTTCGCACCTGTGACATATGCTTTTAAGTCTTTCGCTTGGTTTAAAGAATCCTTCATACCATTTTCAATGTTTTGTGCGTAAGAAATGGCACTTGCAGTGTTACTTCCTATAATTTCAACCTCTTTACCACTCATGTTGGTTCCCTCCATTCTTTGTATGCTTAATGGATAAAGTTTTCAAATTCCTTTTTCTTTTCTTCAAAAGCCTTGGTCGCTGCGGCGTATGCTGACGCTTTCTCCGATTCTGCTTTCGCTTTATATTCCAAATACTTTGCATAAGCTGTACTTTTTGCAGATCCAATATCGCTTAATGCACTTTTAAAATAGGATAATACTGTATTTAAGTCTTCATCCTTTTCATGACGTTTTTGTTCAAATTCAACTGCCGGAATTTTATTAGCTTCTAAGCCATTACTTTTACTCTCATACTCTCTCTTTGCTGATTCAGCCTCTTGAATGAATTGCTTTAACTCTCTTTCTTTATCTTTTAAATAATCATGTAAATCATCATACCGATCTCGTTTCCTCGCACTTTCTGTAAAACCAGACGCATTTAAAAAAGCATTGTACAATTCATCTAACATCTTTCTCCCCCTTTAGCACAATAACTATGTAGTTAAATCCGTATATTTAAACATGAATATTCATTACATTAAGAATTAACAAATAATTATTTTTACATATTGCTATTTTATCAAAGGGATTTTAACATTTCCATATTTTATGAATGGCTTTCGCATTTTTCTTCAATAAAGTGAAACTTTAATCAATTTGACTATGTATTTATGTGCAGAAATAATAAAAAACACTGCCAGGCGCAGTGTTTTTTATTACTACCTTTTATCCAATTCATTCGTATTAAATCCTTGCTTGAGAGTAAGACCAGTTCTTTCTTATTTCATCAACAACTATTTCTGGATAATCCCAATGAAGCGTACGAGTAGGCTCCCTGATTCGTTATACTATTCCTTAGGCTGTTTTATTTCTATATTCATTCCAATATTTTGGCTCAGTCGCGATTAAAAGAACAATAGAAAAAGGATCTGATATGAATATCAGATCCTTAACTTTAATTTCTTAATACATACATCTTTTTACACGATAACTGGTTCATACGTGCTCAAATTATCATACTCAGTTTTTACAATACTAGGCGGAAGGTTAACACATCCTCAGATTCACCTTTTCTTGTAGCAGTGCATAATGTTTAATAAAATTAAAGCATATTTTTACTTACCAGACTTAATTTTTTCGTTATATTCTTCTAAAGTTAACCCTTTTTCTTTTAGATAAACAGCAACTTCTTTCCCTACATAACGATAGTGCCACGGCTCATACTTAATGCCAGTAATATTCTCTTTATCTTTTGGATAGCGGAGAGTAAATCCATATTCTGCAGCGTTCTTATCTAACCATTTGAATGCATCGGTAGTTTCAAATTTTGCATTTAAATCTTCTACAGTATTCTGCCATTCAACTGAAATAATGTCTAACGCTAATCCAGTATGATGTTCACTTGCACCAGGATACTGAAGATATTCCAATGCCTTAGCACTAGCCTCTTTATCCGACAAACCTTGAGATTTATAGCTTTTAACTGAAGCATCATAATAAGTTTGTTGTAATTTTATAGCTCGATAACCTGATCTTAAATAAAGATTGATTCCCTCTTTTTTTGCAGCTGCTACCATATCCTGATAGGAAGTTGCAATTCTACTATCTATTTTCATATTTGGCTTCGCATTTTGGGTGATACTTGTTAATTCAATTCCTAGTTCCTTTGATAACATATGCTCTCTATTTACAAGGATAATTCTCCAATCATTAACATCAGAGATAGGTAAAACATCTTTTTTCTTCGCATGTATTTCATTTTTATTTTTATCGTTATTATTAGTAGTTGCCTGAGATGTTTGCTTTCCACTACAAGCAGCAAGACTCCATCCCATTGCTAATACCAATGCTAAAATTATAAATTTTTTAATTGTATCTCATTCCCTTTTTGTTTATTAGTCTTTATACCAATTTCCCAACACGTCTCTAGGAATCTCCTTGAAATCCTTCAAAGAAACGGGGCCGACAAATTTTTTAATTCCATGTTTTTTAGAATTTTCATCCGAATAATCTTTTAAAAATTGAATTTTAAATTGTTTCTTACCATCGGCATAGTCGGTTACTGTCGGTACGATTGCCGCTTGTCGTATACCAAAAGTTTTATCTTCATACTTAACAAATTGTACATAAGATAATCCTCCAACCAATGTTTCTAGTTTTTCTTGCGCAGAAATAAGATTTCCAAGAGAATAATAGATTAGCGTTTCATGTCCATCTTTATTTTGTTTCCACTCAATTGGTTGAATTACATGTGGATGATTTCCAATTACTACATCTACACCTAAATCTGTTAAATATTGAGCAACTTCTTTTTGTTGCTTTGAAGGTGTTGAGGTATATTCTACTCCCCAATGCACCATAACAATTACCATATCAGAGCTACTCTTCGCCTTTTCCACATCATTTTGTATCGCTTTTTTATCAATTAAATTTAAAGCCCAAGACTTATCAGCTGGAATTTTAATTCCATTCGTACCATATGTATAATTGAGTAACGCAAAACGAATACCATTTTTTGTAATCGTTTTTATTTCATTACGCTCGTTTTTACTCTCATTAATACCTACCGGGATAACATCCGGATATTTCTTCCAGTATTCTCTTGTATTCGCAACACCTTTAATCCCCATATCCATAGCGTGATTTGTCGCTTGCGTCACTATATTGAATCCAGTGTCCACTAAAGATTGGCCTACTTCTTCAGGTGTATTGAAAGTCGGATATCCCTGTACTTTTAAATTATTTCCGGCAATCGGAGTCTCCTGGTTCACTATAGCAAGATCACTTGATTTAACAGCTTTTTTGATATTTTCATAAATATAATTATAATCATATGAACCGTCTTTTTGTTTGCCATCTTTAATTACTGCGTCATGATATAAATTATCACCCGTTGCTATTAAATTCACAACCGATTGTACTTTTTTATCTTCCGTAAAATTAGGAGACTGTTGGATAGGACTTTTCTCTACCCAATTTGGTGCTTTTAATGATGTATCTATATTGGATTCAGCCGGTGGTAATGAAGCTTTAGATGTCTTAACATCAGTATTACCACAAGCGGTTAAAAGCACTAAAAAAATAAGACATACTAAAAAAAACTTTTTACTTCTCTGTAAAGTATCTAACATGTAATCCTCTTTTCTGTTTTATTCCTTATAACTAGTTCTAACAAATCATTCTTTACAACAACGTATTTTGGTTTTACCCTTAATTATGGAAGGACACTCTATTACACCTGCTTCGGAATATACTAATAATTATTTTCCGCTTTCTAGCAATCTATCGATTCCATCAGAAGTGATAGATTACTAGAAAAAGATGATCCATCAGGATGTCGACTAGTTTGATATACCTGTTCCAATTGCAGTAACTCGTTTAATATTTAAACAAGATAGGAGAATCGTTCATATAGCCTCTTCTCTCGCTTTATGTTTAAGGTGCCTCCCAAAAAAGGGATCGTTGCTGTACCCCTTTACATAGTGCGAAATTTTTGCAACTAATTTCTTTCATTCAAGCGACAAACATTATACCGATAACAATAAGTAAGACCCAAGAACTTATTTTACCAATATACGAAAAAAGTAGCAATCTTTTGCCCCATATAAAGAAGCCAATTAGGAGAAATGAACGAGAGATTCATTCTATTCAATTCCTTCATTGATTAATAAAAAAACAAGCCACCCAACTATTGGATGGCTCTATACTATAAAGAGAATTTGTTATTGGATTACTTCAATTTCCCTTCAAAAACAATCTTCCTACCGCACGGCTCAACTACTGTTTTGCCGTCTTTCTTTACTTCATGAAAGATTGGCTCTTCCATACGACGAGACGGAGCGTAGCCTTCTTGTTCCATACGTGCTAAGCAGTCTGTAATTGTTTCATTTTCAAGTACTTCAAATTTCTTTTTATTAGGTTGTTTTGTCATGCCCTAACCTACTTTCTATTTTTCTTGATGCGAATTGATTTTTCATGTAGACCATATATAACATTGCGAGAATTCCCATTATAATCATAACCGCAATAAAAAAGCTTGTATACTGTATTTTTTCTATAAATACGCCGCCTAATACAGGTCCCATAATACTTCCTAAACTAAAAGCGATTCCGGATAATATATTACCTGCTGGTAGTAAGTGTCTCGGTAATAAATCAGTCATAAATCCAAGCCCTAAAGAGAAGCACGATCCAATAACCATACCCGCTAAAAGCATGCAGGCAAAGACGATCCAGTAATATTGATCAAATACGGCGGCAAGTAGAAAAATGCCCGTACTTATGCTAAACGTCCACGTTAAAATACGGTCCCTTCCGTATTTATCACTTAATATACCGAGCGGAATTTGTGTAATAATACCCCCAACTGCAAATGCTGGTAACAAGAAGGATACATCTGAAACAGACCACCCTTTACGAAGTGCGTATACTGGTAAGTTACTGTTTAACATTGCTTCAAGTACGCCATATGCAAGTGGTCCTAGCAGTGCAATCCATCCTATTCCAACAACTTGTTTATAACGAGAAAATGATGATTCACTCTTCACTTCTCTTTCATCTTGCGCTGGGAATGCATTTTTTGTTGGAAGTAGTAAAAGCCAACCTATTAAACAAAGTATAGTAGATATAATAAATGGCGTTGCAAGACCGTACTGCACAGTGCTTGCTAAATACGGACCAACGGCAAAACCAATTCCGAAGAATACACCGTATATCGATACTTGTCTCCCTATTTTACTTGGGTCTGATGTCGTCGTAATCCATGTTTGTGTTCCGACATGAAGCATATGATCTCCAACTCCAACTAGAAATCTAAGGATAAACCATACCCAAAATGAAAATGTTTGTGTAAAAAAGAATAATGAAATAATAACGAGAAACCCACCTATAACAATAATCGGCTTCATTCCAAACCTTTGCATCGGTTTTTCAAGAAACGGCGAAATAACTAATATCCCAATGTACAATGCCGTCGCATGAATACCATTAATACTTGAACTAACCCCTTCTTGTTCAAAAATCATTGCAATGGCCGGTAAGAGCATTCCTTGTGACAAACCCGAGATTGCTACAATCCCAACCATAATCCAAAAAGTAAAACGCATTGACATCCTCTGTCCCTCTCCTTCTCACGCTTCCACTTTTCATTATAAACTGTTTCTTCAAATGCGTGTACGAATATTCGCAATAAAAAACAAGCTAAAAGAATGAACCTTTTAGCTTGTTATCTTACCCTTCCCAAACTTGCGCTTTCACATTGTAATGAAAGTGTTTAAAATATGGATTTTCATAAAATGAAGGTCCATATAAGTAATGTTGCATATGAGCTGTTAGTGGCTGCTGCATTTGTAAAGGAACTACAGCTGGTGAAACTTGCATATACATCGGATCTATCATTATTTTTGTATAGATATGATGATTATATGGCGAATAAGCGATTAAGGATGGTTTATGCATTGATAATCTCCCCTTATACATACAAATGTTATAGTATATGCAACACTTCTCATTTCGGGGATTATTTCTGTTCTAACCAATCCTCTACATGTTTTATAAATACATCTAAACAATCAATAAACGGCGAGTGTCCGCAATCTTCTAATACCTTCAACTCTGCATTTGGCAAATGTTTCGCTAATTCCTCACCGACTACTTGCGGTACGACATAATCTCTATCACCTTGTATGACGAGTGTTGGCGCTTTAATACGATGAATTTGTTTACTTCCCTCTACAACCCCATTATGTTCATCTGAAATATTAAATGTAATGAGCGCATAATTCACATCTACGAAATTACGTTGCGTTAACATATCATCTAAATACTTTTCATAACGATCCGGTTCAGGTTGATTATGTGTATATATTAATAGATTCCATACTGTACGGTAATATAGTTTGTTCATATTTTTTATCGCATCTAATACTGGAGCGATTTGTACTGGATCTTGCGCAATTTCTTCTTTCGTCTTTACTAAACTTGATACAATCGGCTGCCCATTCGTATCTTTTTTAAAGATTGGGTATCCTTTCATTCCTACTGATTCTACTAAAATTAACTTTTCTACAAAAGTTGGGTGATTCGCTGTAAATTGCATCGCAACGCCACCACCCATTGACCAGCCCATTAATGAAAATTTCTCTAGCTTTAACTCGTCAATAAATAATTTTACATCGTCTGCAAAGTCTTGTAATGAATCTATCGACTGATTATACGTTGATTGTCCAAACCCTCTTAAATCAAGAGCGTAAATATGGTATTGATCTTGCAACTTTTCAATAACTAAATCCCAATGTTGTGACGATGTCATGTTCCCGTGAATGAGTACAAGAATATCTGTATTTCGCCTTCCAACTTCCTGATATGCAATCGTTTCTCCGTTCGATAGTGAAACAAACTCCATTGTTGCAGGCTTAATCATCACAAGTTCCCCCATTCTATTTAATAGAAAGAAAATTCTTTATTTAATTAAAGAATAGCACGTAGAATATACGTTCGCAACATAAAACCTATAAGAATTTTTTACATAAATCAACATGTCTATTACTAGACAATTATTATAAAAAAGTATATAGTTAGCTAGGTAACTAATTTGAAAGGATCAAAATACATGGACGAAAAACAACATTTTTTTCACATCGTCAGCCAGACTTCTCGAAAGTTTACGAAGAAATTTAATGAACGTGTATCTCCAACAGGGTTATTTAGTGCGCAATGGGCTGTTATTTTCCGCATTAATCAAACTGGTTCTTGTACGCAAACAGAATTGTGCCAGTATTTAAATGTTGAATCACCAACGATGACTCGTACGTTAACACGTATGGAAACGATGGGATGGATTATTCGTACAGAAGGTAAAGATCGCCGCGAGAAGCTCATTTCTTTATCCGAAACGGCGATAAAGATGATTCCAGTATGGCAAGAAGAAGTTGATACTTTCGAAGAAAAAACGCTAGAAGGTATTAATGAAGATGATTTACATCAAGCATTTCAAGTGTTACAACAAATTATTAAAAATTTAGATTAAATTGGAGGGATGACGATGCAAAGTGAGAAACTTTGGACGAAGGATTTCCTCGGAACTTGTTTTAGTAGTCTATTTCTTTTCTTAACATTTTACATGCTTATGACTACTCTGCCTGTCTATGTCATAGACGGCCTAAAAGGAAAACCTGAGGAAATTGGTTTAGTTGCAACTGTGTTTCTTATTTCTTCTGTTTTATGTAGACCATTCACAGGAAAATGGCTCGATGATTTAGGAAGAAAGAAAATATTATTTATTTCACTTTCATTATTTTTAGCCGCTACTGTTATGTATTTCGGTGCGCAAAGTTTATTCTTATTACTTGCCCTTCGCTTCTTGCACGGTATTGGGTTCGGGATGGCAACGACAGCTACTGGTACGATTGTAACTGATGTTGCGCCAGCTCATCGACGAGGCGAAGCGCTTGCATATTTCGGCGTATTTATGAGTCTGCCGATGGTAATTGGTCCTTTTTTAGGTTTAACAATTATTTCTCATTTTTCGTTTACTGTATTATTTATCGTTTGTTCCGTATTTTCATTACTTGCATTTTTATTAGGACTACTTGTAGATATTCCGCACGAAGCACCTGTTAGCAAACAAAAACGTGAAAAAATGAAATGGAAAGACTTAATCGAACCATCTTCTATTCCGATTGCACTTACAGGATTTGTTTTAGCCTTTTCTTATAGTGGTATTTTATCCTTTATTCCTATTTATGCGAAAGAACTCGGTTTAAGTGAAATTGCAAGTTACTTCTTTATTTTATACGCACTTGTTGTTGTCATTTCTCGTCCATTTACAGGAAAGATTTTTGATCGCTTCGGTGAAAATGTACTCGTTTACCCTGCTATCATTATTTTCACAATCGGAATGTTCATATTAAGCCAAGCACAAACTTCATTTTGGTTCCTTGGCGCAGGTATGCTAATCGGTTTAGGTTACGGGACATTAATTCCGAGTTTCCAAACGATTGCGATTTCTGCCGCTCCAAACCATAGACGTGGTTCTGCGACAGCTACGTATTTCTCATTCTTTGATAGTGGTATTGGTTTTGGTTCTTTCATTTTAGGTATTGTCGCAGCGAAATCCAGTTATCATAATATGTATTTTATCGCAGCTATTATCGTTGCGTTCACTTTACTTTTATATTATGGATTACACGGACGAAAACAAAAATTCAAGAAACAACCTACAGACGGAAAAATTTCCGCTTAACGTTAATAAGGAAAGTAAACTTCCCCGTTTACTTTCCTTATTTTGTATTTCTTTCAAGACGAGCGTATACTTATAGTAGAAATAAAAAGGAGGGCCATATATGAAACTAAAAAAATCTCCCCTACTCTTACTTATACTAACATTCATATTTGTAATTACAGGGCTTGGGTTTACTTACTTCAAACAAAATAAAACGACCCCATCAAAACATAATGTGACAAAAGAAAACTGGTTAAATGACCCTTACTTACGTTGGTCGTACACACACATGAAAGAATTCACTTTAGTTAATGACGTAAAAAACAATCCTGACCAAATTGCTCACTTCCCTTCCGCATTGCAAAACTTAGACGATTTTGCTGTGGAGCGTAGATTTGGAAATACAACTCCTCTAAAAAAACTTTTAGATGATAACAAAACAGATGCTTTTGTCGTTGTACATAATGGACAACTTGTTTACGAACGATATTTCAATGGGTATAAACAGAATGAACCTCATGGTATGGCATCATTAGCAAAAGTCTTTACCGGGGCAATTATACAATCTCTCGCTGAAGAGAATCGTATCGATTTAGAGAAAACAGCTGACACTTACATAAAAGAATTAAAAAACACACCGTTCGGTAATGCCACACTTCAGCAATTAATGGACATGCAAGTGTCAGCAGAATACCCGACCCACGGATATGAGCAGCCTGGGCTAGAAAATCAAGATGCACAATTATATTTAGCTAGCAATATTTTACCCCGCGGCAAAAATTACGACGGTCCGATGAAAATTTATGATATGTTACGAGAAGCCGAAGAAACTGCACCGCCTGGTTCTTCCTTTTCTTACAATAACGGATCAACAGAAACGCTCGCTTGGATTATTAGAACTATTACTGGTAAATCACTAGCTGAAAATGTAAGCGAACGAATTTGGTCTCAAATTGGTATGGAAGAAAACGCGTATTACGTTACAGATGAAACAAAAGTAGAACAAGCTAGTGCTGGATTAAATGCAACTGCTAGAGATATGGCGAGATTCGGGCAATTACTATTAAACAATGGGGAATATAACGGAAAACAAATTCTCCCTTCTTCTATTACAGAAAGTGTAAAAAATGTCCAAGAAGGTGAACTTGCAATTGGCCCTGGAGCTTCCATTTCTTATCATAATCAATGGTGGATTCCCCACAATGAACAAGGTACTTTCGAAGTGTTAGGTAGTTACGGACAAACACTTTACATCGATCCGAAAGCAAATATGGTAATCGCTCACTTCTCTTCTAACGCAACGCCAAGTAATGAAATACATTCGGTTTACTCAAATATGTATATTGATATTGCACATCATTTGGAGAAGCTTCCACGGTAGTGAAAGCTTCTTCTTATTGCGTTGTTTTATTTGAAACTACTACCCTCATCACGGTTATTCATAATGAAACTTTTTATTAGCAATCCAATAATACGTTACGAAGAGTGTCAATAAAATCCACACTATAGTTAGTAATCCAGTAATTATTGCGTTTGAATTTACTACCCCCGTGACTAACGTTTCCATTGCATACTTACTCATACCGGCTGGATTAAGCTGATCCATTATTGGATTCAAACCGACGATTACTCTGCAGGCTAAAAGGAAAACAATTGAAATTAATGCAATCATACCTTGACTGTGAAAAATAGCACTTATCATTGTTGTGAAAGATACGATAAAAAGAACCCAAATTAGATAAAATAGTAATCCAGTAATTAGGTGTGCAAATGGAACGGCAGTAAAAAGAAAATTTACATATAGATAAGAAGCTACGTATCCAATTGTTACACTAAACGCTACCATTAAATAGTTTGACACTATTTTCCCACCTACATATGAAGTAACAGTAACGGGCCTTGTTAAAATAAAGGCCAACATACCATTAGCTTTATCTGTTTGAATTGCACCCATCATAGAAATCACTAGAATCATAAGTCCAAGCTGATCAAACTGGGATCCTAAAGTACTCGCTAATACTTCGCCCCCTTTTTGCGCTGCCATACTCAGATCAATTGTAATTCCCTGGCCTTCACCTAATGCTTCTAGAATTGATGGCAAATAATGAGTTACTATCGGCTGTGTTGCACCTAAAAATATAAAAACAATTGGTAGCCAAATAATCTTAAAATCACGTAACATTTGAACATATTCTTTTTTTATCAATACCATTGAGTTATTCATTTTTACACCACCAATTTCAAGAAAATTTCTTCTAAAGTATCGTTGCTCATTTTAAATTTAACAATGTCCACTTTATGTTCGAGTGCATTTTGCAGTAACATATTTTTGTTTATTTCGATACTTTCAACCTTCACTTTGATTTTAAGCCCAACCACTTCTACATTCTTCACATACGGTAATTTCTTTACAACTTCAATCCAATTTTGATCTTTAGTTGTTATTTCAATCATTAATTTATTTTCACGATTACGTTGTAAAAGCTCCGTAATCGTTGTGTCTTCTATTTTTGTTCCATCTTTTATAATGACAAATCGTTCACAGATTTCTTCTGCATCGCTTAAGATGTGGGTTGATAATAAAATGGTTGTATCTTTTTTTATTTCTTTAATCAGATTCAATACTTCCCGCCGGCCGATCGGATCTAATGCGGATACTGGTTCATCCATGACAATAAGCGAAGGTTTATGCAATAATGCTTGTGCAATACCAAGTCGTTGTTTCATTCCACCAGAAAATGTACTAACCTTTGCATTTTCTTCTTCCTTTAGTCCAACTTTCTCCAACATTTTTGGAATCGACTTTGACAATTCTTCTTTTTTCAACCCCGAAAGTTGGCCCATAAACGTAAGCGTTTCTCTCGCTGTCATCCAATGAAAAAAATTAGGATATTGAGGTAAATAACCAATTTCACTTTTCATTTTTGATATTTTTATCCCATTCAATAAAACTTCACCAGCAGTTGGATTAGTAATATCCGAAATTACTTTTATTAATGTGGATTTCCCTGCTCCGTTTGGTCCAATTAATCCGACGCATTCCCCTGCTTGCAGTTCCATCGAGAAATTATTCACAGCAATTTTTCCTTTAAATGATTTTGTTACATTTTTAATCTCTAATTTCATAATTTCTCACTGTCCTTTCTCCCTATAACAAAGTACAAGATAGGTCCCAATATATTAACGAAAAGAATAATTAACGTCCATACAAGTACATTTTTTCTTGTTTTCCTATGTCGATATAAATCAATGAATGCAATTAAAACTAAAAGTGCTCCCACTGCAATAACTGGTAATATAATGGGTAGAAAAGCCATAATATCAATGTCTTTAAGATCATTCAATCCATAATGTATTTTCATTGTCATCACTCCTTTTAAATCTCATTATCATTATTGATAATGATAAAACAAAAGCGGATGGATTGCAATCATTATTCTCATTATTTATAATGAGAATAAAAAACAATACATAAGGTGATATAATGAGTAATAAAGTTGAAATTTTAATGCATCCGGTAAGAATGAAAATTTGCCAAGTGTTAATGAGAAATAAAGAAGATGGGTTAACACCATTAGAAATGGTAAAAATCATTAAAAATGTACCACAAGCAACACTATATAGACAGCTACAAACTATGGTTGATTCAGGTATCGTTCATGTAATTAAAGAAAAAAAGGTAAAATCTGTTTCTGAAAAATATTACGCAATCAATGAAGAAGATGCAAAAATTGAAGGAAGTGAATGGAAAGGATTATCTGATGATGAAAAGTTAAACTACATTTCCTATTATCAGTTATCACTTATGACACAATATCAAAGTTACCTTAAGAAATTAGAGGAACAAAACAGTCAAGAAGATACTGCTACTTTTTCTGTAGTAGAATTAAAGCTAGATGAAGAACACTTTGGAAAATTTCAAAACGAACTTAACGAATTAATGATTAAATACTACAATAGCCAAAGTAAAGGCGACGAAATAGAGACTCCGGTTCGGACTGTCGCTATTACAATTATTCCAGAAACTTAAATTTACTCGATATAAAAATGCAAATCAATAATTTGAACTAAATCCTGAAAACAGGATACCTCTCAAAACACCTAAACCATCTGCTTCCTATATTCTCTTTAGGGGCTAGGTGGTTTAATTTTTCTTGAATTCACACACAAATGTAGTAATGAATGTATTACTTTTGTTATCTTTTATAAGTAAAAAGCTTCATCTTTTTAATGAAGCTTTCTATCACTTTATTAAAAAGATAATAAATTAATCGTTTCCTTTAAAACACTTCCCTTACAAAGATTGTCTGTTCATATTGGTCGAAAATTTCTTCTATAGATGAAAATAAAGTTTCTTCCGGGATGATGAACTTTATTTTTTGACCATTTTTTAACATGAAGGAAATCGTTCCATTATCATTAAAACCTGTATGAAACGTTCCTCGTTTATTTAATAGTACCTCTTCAATTATATTTATTTCAATTGAAAAGTTATTCTTTAATTGCAAGAGTTCATGTACATCGCCAGTATGTATTTTTACATCTATTTCAGTTTCTAAGTTTAATTGTTTTTTCTCAATTTTTTTGAACCAAAACAAAAACAATAGCTCTGAAATACCAGGTAATTGTTTTTTATAAGCATGTCGGCTATGAAACTGTCCGCCAATCTTTATAAAATATATACAGTCACCTGTAATAAAAACTTTATAATATATATCTGCCGTAAACATTTTAGGCTTTAAAAGATAAAAACTTTTGATCATAATTCCCCCATCAATTTTAAATGTATTTGTATAAACATTTTTAGCTAGATTTGTGCTAAAACATATTTCTCATGTAATGCAACACTATTGTATTGAATCTCCTCTCCCTTTGCAACAGTTGCTTTGAAGCCAGCTAGTAACCTTTCTCTATACTATCCCTATAAGTGCTACCCCATTTCCAACCGTTTTTCTTCTAGTATATTAAAAGCAGAATTTGATACGAGGCTCTATATCAATCTATCAATAAATTAACACTCTGTAAATATCTGAATTTTCTTTACTTTGAAGGTTATCTCCTAAACAACCTCGAATAATTGTAATACATATACATAAGGAGGTTGATCTATTTTGTTTCGTTCCTTTACAAATGGTTGCGTCGCCTTAGTGCAACGCTTCTTGCCAGAACCGTTTATTTTATCATGTTTACTAACTGTTTTCGTTATCTTCTTTGGTATGTTTGCGACTCACCAAACACCTGTAGAAATGATTAATCACTGGGGTAATGGAATTTGGGGACTCCTCGCCTTTTCTATGCAAATGGCACTTGTACTCGTGACTGGATCTGCTTTAGCAAATGCTCCTCTTATTAAAAAAGGATTAACGAAAGCTGCCAGACTACCAAAAACAACTGGACAAGGCATTATTGCCATTTCAATTGTAAGTTTACTCGGTGCATACATAAACTGGGGCTTTGGAATTGTTGTATCTGTTTTATACGCAAAAGAAGTGGCAAGGCAGCTGGACGGATTAGATTATAGACTAGCAATCGCCTCTTCTTACTCTGGATTTCTCATTTGGCATGCCGGTCTTTCTGCCTCTATCCCTCTTACGTTAGCAACAGGCGGTGAAACGTTAATTAAAACGACTGCTGGAAGTATTAAAGAGGCGATTCCAATAACAGAAACGTTATTCTCACCATACGCTCTCGTTCCAGTTATTATTTTTCTCATTACGATGCCTCTCATTAATAAAGCGATGCATCCAGATGAAAAACATACGATTACAGTAGATCCTAGCGTGTTCCATGAAGAAGCTGCTGCTCAAGAAGTAGAAAAAAATACGTTCGCTGAAAAGATGGAAAATAGCATTATTATTACACTTTGCGTTGGATTGTTAGGTCTCATTTATATTTTCAATTACTTTTATACGAAAGGTTTTAACCTTACTCTCGATATCGTGATTTTTATGTTATTAATTGCAGGTCTTATTTTCCACCGTACTCCGATTCAGTATATTCGTGCTTTTTCAGACTCTACGAAAAGTGCTTCTGGCATTTTACTTCAATTTCCGTTTTACGCAGGAATTATGGGCATGATGATTGGAGTAAATAGTGAAGGACTTTCACTTGGAGGAGCTATTTCTAATTTCTTTATTAGCATTTCAAATGAAACGACTTTTCCGCTCTTTACATTTTTAAGTGCTGGCATTGTTAACATTTTCGTTCCATCTGGCGGCGGTCAATGGGCTGTGCAAGCACCAATTATGATTCCAGCTGGCGCTGAACTTGGTGTACCTGCTGCAAAAACAGCAATGGCAATTGCATGGGGCGATGCTTGGACGAATTTAATTCAACCTTTCTGGGCATTACCAGCATTAGCGATAGCTGGTTTAGGTGCTCGTGACATTATGGGATTTTGTGTTGTGAACTTACTATATGCGGGTTTTATCATTAGTCTATGTTTCTTATTTATTTAAACGAAAAGCTAGTTTTATACTAGCTTTTTTACATAATAAATCACTTATTTCCCACGCAATTTATAATCTTCTCCCACTCTGACTCCGTAAGATGTAATGACTCAAATGCAAAAAAATCTTCGCACACTTTTTCAATTAGATGTGGATTTCCCCTCAAAAAATTCCACTGTAATACTTTAGGAAGAAAATGCATTTCATATTCTTTACTTCCCCGTACTACCTCATCAACTTCTCTTTCACAAATTCCTCTTATTAAATAATCATTTCTTAACTCTATTTGAATTTGCTGAAATGTTTCGCTACATTTTTTCAATTGAAGTAAACATGTAACATACTTCCGAAAAAGTTCGCCATCATACTGAACACAGTTTATAATACGATCGACTTCATTCATAATGCACGAGCCTTTTCTTCTATTTGTAATAACCATTTCTCACGCTTTGATACTTTACTCGTTTTCACAGATTGAAACACTGACCGTTTTATATCGCGAATGCCACAAAAACGTAAAATACCTCTCTTCATCATAATCCAATCTGCTGATCGATATAACAATGCGACGTACCATAGAGGCGAGTCTAACGTATTAATAACCCATGCTTTTTTCCCTTGCAATAATCCTTTCGGCAGAGCCCCTTCATATTTATAAGCAAATCCAGCTACGAAAATACGATCGATAAATCCTTTTAAAATTGCTGGCATCCCCCACCACCATATTGGATAGATGAATAGAAGTGTATCTGTTTCTTCTACTAACGTTCTATACCGAGCTGTTTCCTCTTCATTTACTAAATCGCGTCTTTTCTTCTCTTCATTAAATACGAGGACTGGATCAAATTGTTCTTTGTATAAATCAAGTACGGTAACTGAATGATTTGTTTCCTGTAGTCCTTTTTGCACATGATTGAAAATCGCCGCGTTAAAACTTGAAGGGTTAGGATGAGCATATATAATTAGTACGTTCACTACAAAACAACTCCCTCTATACGTTAAAGTTTCTCCTTCTTTAATAACTTCTCTACAATTTGTACGTTTTTCGAACTTTGCAACAATCGATTTAATAATATAAGTAACTCTTCTTTTTCTAAATCTTTCAGTTTCTCTTTAACTGCACTCTCACCAGCACCTTGAATATCATAAACAACTGCCACCATATGTTTACAATAATTTTCATAGGGACACTCACAGTTACTTTCTGAAAAATCTTCGAGATCGATAACTACTTCATAATTCCCTGCATTTCCAGTAACGAAAGCAAACACTTTTTTATCTTGTATTTCAACATCTTCTACATGCCCATCTTCATAATATTCATATCCCTTATCTACAATGTACTTTGGGATCCATTTCGTTATATCTTTTAATAAGTAAGCGTACATAATTGTACCCCTTCCTTTAATTCCCTTTTGACTTCAAAAATCCTGCATGTTATTCTAATTACTGTTAAGTAGCAAGTCTACGTGACAAAACGACTGACACCTATTCGGCGAAGGTGTCTCTTTTCATTTGCAGCCGATATGAATTGCCTCTTTCAGGCACATTCAATTTTTGACACTACACACTCAACACCATTCCCTGTATCAGGCTGCTTTAGCAGTCTTTTACTCTACATACTCCGTTATTTTAAGAAAAAAGAGAGCTTAGCTCCCTTTTCTCGCCTTATACAATACCCCTTTTTCAGCATAGAGATATTCATCAGCTAATGTAATTTTCCCATCCAGTTTTAGTTCGTCTAATAATCTTGATAAATAAAATTGATGCAACATCTTTTTCGTGAATTTTCCTTCATGATGCGAAACGATATGTTCTTGAATATCTAACAATGATATCGGCTTATCTTGCTCTATCATATATTCATAAACTGTACTACGCAGTTTTACGTATTTTTCGAGTGTCACAGTAATGCGCAACCCCTTTCTTCTTAATATAAATTTTCGTAATCGGTTTTTTTGCAATAAAAAAACCCCTCCGATAAGAAGAAGTTACGTATATATCTTCGTCTTATCTCCCAGAACAAATATGTTCTGCTGGAATTAGCACCTGCATCGCGGTTGCTGGGTTTCATCGGGCCAGTCCCTCCACCTCTCTGGATAAGAAAATATTCACTTAATTCTTACTATACGTAATTCCACTTTAATTGTCAAACAAATATAATAAATTATATTTTCTTCCTTACTGTTCATACTACCCATATACGAACACGCAAGGAGGATTATGAAATGCATCAAAATGCTCGCGGATATGTACAAGATTCTTTTCAATCATTACAAGAAGCTAAAAATTGTTTAGAAGAAGCGCTCGAAACAGTTGAAAAAGATTTTAATCGCGCTCGTATTGAACAATCACTTTATGCTGTTGAACAAGCTATTCAACGTTGCGAGTACACCGTTCACATTTTAGAAAAAGATTAAAAACTTCCCATCAATTGATGGGAAGTTTTTTCAAATGGCATACTTCATAATTATTGCCGTTATGATTAAAAAATATACAGAATTAGCAATTTCTAAAATTCCTACTTTTATAATAGAAATTTTTTTGCCATACAACACAATTGCTCGAATGACACTTGGTATAAAAATGAGAGAACACCACGGATTAATCGCAAATACAATTATCGTTAATACGATATGATATCCCCAAGATATAAGACGATACTTCGGATTATTTTTTTCACGAATCATCGTTTTCACATAGAACGTACTGCCTAAAAAGTATAAAAATGAAATAAGTGCAATGAATATAGCTGTATGATCGATTTGCTTCATTGAAAAGTAATAACTAATTAACCCACCGATACAAAACACAATAATCGCACAAATATCATTTAATAGTGCTCTTTCATTTTTTTGACGAGCGTAATACATATTCACTATAAATAATGGAATCATTACTATTACGAATAAAAGAATTCGCCACTCATATAATAAAGAAATCATCCCAAATAGGAACGCAATAATAAAATAAATAATGGCAACTTGTAAAAACTCTTTTTTTCGTCTTTGCTTTATGTACGTAAGAAATGGATACGTGGCTAAATAGATAAAGAACCACGCTAAAAACAATGGAATATGATAAATAGTAGGTTTCCCAAGTATGACACTTAATAAAAAAGGAATAACAAGCATAGCCCATGCACCATGTTGCTTCGGAATAACTAACTTCATTAACTATACACCTCCCTTTTGAAAAAAGTTCTCACCTACAATTATACAAATAATTTTATATAATAGCGGATGCATATTAAATCGATTTTTTGACAAAAAAATGCTCCTTACAATATGTAAGAAGCATGAAAGAGGCAAACGAATATGTAAGTCGCGACCCTACCTTATATGAGTATGCTTTTCTATGTCACGTTATGCTCATCTAATATACCATATTTCTTTTTAAATCTTGTAAGAATCGTAATCCATGAAGTACTAAATAGTAATAAGAAAATAACATTCGAAATCGCATGGCTCAAATCAAAGTAAAAACTTGCGATATAATACGAAATGACAGTTTCCCATGTTGCTTCTCGTATAAAACCGAGAAGGCCCCAGAAATTCATAATCCAGCCAAATAAAAAGCCAACAATTACTCCGTAAAGAAGTCTCCCCCATAGCTTTTTCATAAAAAATGTATTACGAAGTAAACCTGCTATAAAACCAATCATGCCCCACGAAAACATTTGCCACGGTGTCCATGGACCTTGTCCCAAAAAAATATTAGATACGATTGCTGCTGTAGCACCAATCATAAAACCAGTTTCACTTCCAAATACAATTGCAGAAACGATAATGACAAAAGAAGTTGGTTGTACACTTGGTAAAATAGAAAATGGCACCCGGCTTACTGCTGCAATTGCCGCTAATACAGCAACGAGAACAATTTCACGTGAAACAAACGCCTTTCTTTCAAAACGGATATAGAAAGGTAACATAATAACCGCTAATATAAACAAACTACTTAACATGTAATAACCGTCCATAACAAGTGTCGTAAAAAGCAATGTGCCGATTATTACTGCAAAGATACATATTATGAATGCAACATATCGTTTGGACAAGCTTCGTACACATCCTCCCACGTTAATGCATATGGCAAGTCTTTTCGAATGAATCGATTAATAGATGTTGTATAAAAGAAGTTGCCGCTAAAAAATTCTTTCGGTGCATCATTCATAATGACTGTTCCATCAAATAACATCATACATTGATCCACGTATTTCGCTGCAAACTCAATATCATGCGTTGCCATTACAATTGTTGTACCTTCTTTTTGTAGCTTCCTAAATAGCTCTCCTACTCTTTCTTTCTTCCATGGATCTAATCCCTTTGTCGGTTCATCCAGTAATAATAAAGTCGGCTTTGATAACAACGTCGTACATAACGCAAGTAATTGTTGCTCTCCTCCGCTACAATCGTGCGGATGGCGTTCTTTAAGCGAATACAACCAAAACTGTTTTAGCGTATCTTCTGCTATTTCTTTTCCTTGTTCTCCGTATAATTCACGTGCACGTTCATAAACCTCATCCCATACTGTATCAAATGTAAAATGATAATACGGATGCTGCGATACATACCCAATACTTTTAAATCGTTCTTTCGAATCGATTTTATGTATCACTTTTCCGTTCCACTTTACTTTCCCTCTTCTCGCTTTTTGTAATCCTGCTAAAATCGTTAACAGTGTAGACTTACCTGTACCGTTCTTCCCAACGAGCGCTACCCATTTTCCTTTTTCAATCGAAACTGATAAATCACGTAAAATAAGCGGACTATTTTTTTCATATTGGAACGAAATATGCTCTGCGCTTAAAATTACCTCTTGCTTTTCACTTTGTGCTATTGGCTCATTTACATATGATATCGCTGCAAAATCATTCATTTTCATTTGCGCCTCTCGCACTGTAAACGGAATATCTCTCACATTCCACTCTAAAAATAGCCTTGGAATTTGCGGAATAAATGGACGGAATGTTTCTACTCCCCACATATCCGTAATAACAATTTTAGGACTACCATCATACATAATACGGCCATTATCCATACAAACAACGCGTGTTGCAAGCGGGATAACTTCATCTAAGCGATGTTCACTTAAAATAATCGTAATTCCAAGTTCTTCGTTAATCCGTTTTAATAATCCTAAAAATTCTTTTGCAGCGATTGGATCTAACTGCGCTGTCGGTTCATCTAATAATAGCAATTTCGGCTGCATAACTAATACCGCAGCTAAATTGACAAGCTGCTTCTGCCCACCAGATAACGTATGAACAGATTGATGCAATAAATCTTGAAATCCTAAAAAGCTAATAAGCTCTGCTATTCTTTTTTGAATAATATGTGATGGTAATCCTATATTTTCTAAAGAAAATGCTAATTCTTGAATCACTGTATCCATAACGATCTGGTTTTCTGGGTTTTGAAATACCATCCCAATTTCTTGGGCAGATAACAAATCAGCTACTTCCTCTATTAAAACACCCTCATAAAATATCTCTCCAGAACGCGTACCAATTGGAAGTAACTCCTTTTTAAAATGTTTTAATAACGTCGTCTTCCCAGATCCCGATCCTCCAGCAAGTGCAATAAACTCACCTTTTTGAACAGAAAGAGAAATATGCTGTAACGCGTCTTCGTTTTCATCAGCATATACAAATGATAAATTGTTTATTTCTGCATGCGCCACCATATCCATTCTCTCCCTTCCATCATAATTGGTAAACTAATAAACAGTGTAAATAATACAAACATCATTCTATCGTATTGCTGGAATAAAATAGATTCGACTTTCGGATAAATAATCAATTTCCCTCCGCCATAATTACTACATACAATAGCAGCTATAAATAAAATGATTAAATAACTGAGCGTATACCAATCACGCCTTTCCATTCTATAGCGAATATACGTCGTACGCTTCGTTACACCAAATCCACGAGCTTGCATAGAATCTGCCGTTTGCAGTGCATCTTCTAATGAACAAATTAATAATACTTGCAGCAATTGCATACCATTTTTGACGCGTTCAATTATCGAACCTGAATCTACCTGCACACCTTTCGTTTTTTGGACGAGTGTGATTTTCTTTAATCGTCTTATAAACAAAGGAACAAATCTCACTGTAATCATCGTTAACAATGCAACTTTCGGTGAAATTCTTGAAAACAAATATAAAAATTTATGACTGGAAATAATATCATTGTATGACGCAAACGTAAACATAACTGCAACTAGTAATAACCCCATTACTATTCCAAACATAATCGCCTCAAGCTTAATACGGCTATCACCTAACCAAAATAACGTAGTTCGACCTCTATGCGTTAATAACGAATTAAATAAAATTACCATAAAAAAGAAAACAATTGTGCTCGGTAGCATCTTTCTTATCTTTTCGCTATTTCCTTGCATCACATTTAACATAATAATTAATACTATTGCTCCAATTAAAAAAAGAGGATGAAGACACATCGTACATAGTATCATCACCCCGATATAATAGAAAAAATTCACAAAAGGATGTAAAGAAGAAAAACTTATTTTCATAGCCCTTTACCGAATGCCTTTCTTATTGTAATACGTATACCCACTCAATTGTATCTCCTGGTTTTACCGTAGCTACACCAGCACTATGGTTTGGAAAAGCACCGTTCACACGATATTTCCAACCACTAGTATCCGAAATATCTTTTTCATATAAATCATTAATACCTTTTACATAAATACTATCTCTAGATCCGCTTGCATCAACATCTAATCCTGTACGTTGCAATACTTTATACACTGTATCGCCTTCTTGTACATCCATCTTTTTCGCACCCATTATATATCCGTTATTTCCTTTTACCGAGATTGTTACTTGTTTTGCTTGTGGTTTAGGCGGTGGAACCGGATCTGGTTTTCGTTGTTCAGAATTTGGAACGGTCGGAGTCGGTATCGTTTTCTCCGCTTTATTCGGATCTTCTTTTTGCTCCTGCTTCGGTGTTTCTTTCGGCTGATTCACAACCTTTGCTTCTTCTTTTACTTCTGGTGCTTTCGGTTGTTGTTTCTCTTCTTGTGCTTGTTGCTGCTCTGGTTGCTTATTTACAGCCGGCTGTTCTTTCGGTTGTTGTTTCTCTTCTTTCTTTACCTCTGGTTGTGCCTGCGGCTTTTCCTCTTTCGGCTTCTCTTCTACTTTTTGTTCTTGTTTCTCTTTCTGCTCTTCTTGCTGCTTTTGCTCTGATTCAGCTTGCTTTTCTTCTGTTTTTTCTTCCGGCTTCGCTTCATCTTTTTGTTCTTCTTGTTTCGCTACCTCTTCTTGCTTCGGTTCTACCTTCTTCTCAGGCTTTACAGCTGTCTCTTCACATCCGGCAAGTAGCCCGAGCGAAAGCAGTAAAGAAATGAACCATTTCACCTTACTCATCCTATCTCTCACCTTTCATACGAAAATTAGGAGCAAATAATTGCTCCTAATTTTTTGTTAAGCTGCTTTACGTCTCCATAATACATATGCAGAAGCAATACATAATACACCCATACCTACTTCTGTTGCTGGACTATGAGAAGATGCTCCTGTTTTTGGTAGACTGTTACCGTTTCCGATTTTTTTATTCTTAACCGGTTCGTTATCTACAACTACTTTTAGATTTTCATCTTTTGTTTCTTGTTGTACTTGGTCTTGTTCTTTCGGTTCTTCAGTAACTTCTTTTTCTACTACATTATTTTCTGGTTCAACGACCTTTTCTGGCTCTTCAATCGGTTTTGGCTTAATTACATCACCAGCGTCTACATTAGACCAATCATAAATAGATTTTCCCATTTCCTTAAATTGAAGTAATGCTAAAAGAGCCTGTTCTGTAGCCATTCCGTTACCATTTTGATCACTTGGTAACCATTTAAATTCACCATTTGAAAGTTGATATGATAATAGGTTTTGCATTGCCTTATGAAGACGATTTTGATCTACATCTTTAACAAGCGATAATCCAATAATTGCTTGCGCAGTACTATTTGAATTTTCTTGTCCATCAGCTGAAAAACCACCATTTTGCAGCTGTTCGTTATATAAATATGCAACAGCTTTTTGTATAGCTGGTTTCACATCTGATCGCTCTTGATAAGGAGCTAATGCTGATAAAACCATACCTGTTACATCAACACTACTAGCACTATCTTTACTACCTGAACTATTATAAGTCCATCCACCGTCTGTATGTTGATTATTTAACAGTGCTTCCACTAGAGCAACTCTGTTCCATTTTGATTCAACTGGAATCTCATACTTCTTCGTATCAAATGCAAGTAAAGCAAATGCATAACCTGTAACAGAATTCACCTTATCTGACTCATACAATTTTTGAACTAAATTATGTCCACCTACATTTTTAGGGTCTGCACTCATTGCATTCATCATAATAATTGTTCTAGCTAAATCTGTCGCTGAAAAACGATTAATGCGCTTTTCTACTTTTTCAGTTACTGACTTAACATAATTTAATTTTGCCTCAATTGGCACATTCTTTCCAGAACGAGAAAGCGCTACAGCTACCCAGTCACTTTCAATTCCATCTTGTAACATTTTTTCAGATGTTTTTGAGATTGCTTCCTCTAATTGCTTCGCTGAAATTTGAACATTCTCTTGCTCTGGTTGTTCTGGTTTTTTACTATCTTGGTCACCTTGGTTTTCCCCATCTAGCTTTTTACCGTCTTGGTCACCTTGGTTTTTCCCATCTGGCGTTTTACCATCTTGATCACCTTGGTTTTTCCCATCTGGCGTTTTACCGTCTTGGTCACCTTGGTTTTTCCCATCTGGCGTTTTACCGTCTTGGTCACCTTGGTTTTTCCCACCTGGCGTTTTATCATCTTGACCTTCTGATTTTGGTTCTTCTGTTTTGCCACCGTTAGGTTCTTCTGTTTTACACGTCCCGAACTTATCTAACGTTTCTTTCAATGTTTCCTGGCTTATATTGCTCCAGTCTGAAACAAAGCGAAAGACAACAACATCTCCAGATTTTAATTTATAACTATCTGCTCCGACTTCTGCAGACTTATCATTTACATCATACAGCCAAGCACTTGTAGCCCCGGCCATTAAACCATCGATTCCTTTTACATATGTTCCAAACGACATCGTTTCAGATTCTACTTTGTCCCCCATGACCTTTTGCAGCAAACTTAAAGCTGTTTCCCCATCTTTAATTTGCTCTTCTTTCGGACATAACATAATGCCCTTTTGTGATTCCCCAATAATTGCAAGTTTTGCTGTATTTTCTTCAGCAAACGTAATATGTACTGTATTCGCAAAAGAAACAAATACAAGTGTCACTGCCATTAACGACGTAAGCAGCCACTTTTTCAACATTGCCATCCCAAAATTTCCTCCCTTACTACCATTTACACAAAAAAAGGCCCTTCAAGGGCGTGCGATTGACACTCTCTTTTTGTAAGTGTCGAACAAAAATGTACAACACCTCCTACCCGCATTATTCGCGGCTATATTTGTATAGGAAAAATAATTTTGTTTATGAACGTATCATTGTGATAACATTCACTTTTTTTGGCACAACTTACTTCCATTTAAGTTATCGTAAAACGATAAACCTATACATTCTGTAAATTTTAAATTTCTGTATTATTTTACTATTGACAAAGAATTTTGTCCATGCTTTATCGGATTTATTTTCTAAGAATAATAACTTATTAACTCTTAACGATGTAAACTCTTTTCACTAATAATGACGCCATCTTCATCCGCATAGACATATTCATTTGGATTCCAATCCACTTGTCCAAAGTGCAATGAAATATTTCGTTCTCCTTTTCCTTCTTTCACACTTCTATTTGGCATCGTTCCTAACGCTAAAATACCAATATTAATATTCTTTAGTTCACTAGAATCACGAACATACCCATTCACAATAATTCCTGCTAGCTTTCTTTCTTCCGCAATAGCTGCCAAATTATCACCAAGTAACGCACAATTCGTAGACGCTCCGCCATCAACAACTAATACTGTTCCTTCTGGTAATGTTTGCAATCCTTCCTTCACTAGTACATTATCATCTTTCACTTTTACAGTTGCAATTTTCCCGTGGAATTGTTCTTTCTTCCCAAAAGACCGAAAAGACTGGCGACATATTTGTAATTCCTTTTCAAATTCATCACATAGATCAGTAGTTTTCCACATCTTGTTCCCTCTTTTCCTTTTTCTTTCTACATAACATATTCTTGGCTTATTATCGTTTCCCTGTCTAATATTGCAATAATTTGTACGTGCGGGAAAAGGATATAAAAACTATTGCCTTAAGAAGCTACCTTTATTATAATCTATTTCACAGATTAAATTCAGAATATTAAAAATTAACCAAGTGAAGAAGGAGGGATTTTATGCAAATACAAACTGAGGCAAAAAAACAACCTAGTAAACCAAAGTTTAAAATGCCTGATGCGTACGTACTGCTATTTTTTATTGCCTTACTTTGCGCCATTGCTACTTATTTCGTTCCTGCTGGAGAATTTAAAAGGGTTACAAACGGGACCGTTACAACGACAATACCAGGTAGCTACCATTCTGTTCCGCAATCACCTGTAGGATTTGTTTCTTTTTTTACCGCTATTGAAAAAGGAATGACACTTGCTGCTCCTATTATCTTTCTAATTTTATTTACAGGTGGAGCCATTGCAATTCTTGAAAAGACAGGTGCCCTTGACGGTTTAATCTATCATGTTATTAACAAATTTCGTAATCAGCAATTACTTTTCATATGTATTGTCGCCGCACTCTTTTCCATTCTCGGAACGACTGGCATTATCGTTAACTCAGTTATCGGCTTTATCCCTATCGGCATCATCGTTGCCCGCACATTAAAATGGGACGCTATCGTTGGCGTAGCAATTATTTATTTAGGCACTTATGCTGGTTTTAATGCTACTATTTTATCCCCCTCACCTTTAGGCATTTCACAAAAGATCGCAGAACTTCCGATGTTTTCGGGAATTGGTTTACGCACAGCAATTTATATATCTTTTTTACTTGCTACCATTCTATATATAAATTGGTATGTAAAGCGCTTGAAAAAATCGAATAAAGGAAGCATCCTTGGCGACAACTGGTTTCCAAGTAACACTCTTTCAAGCGAAAAAGAAGCAGAGAAAAAGGAAGTTCCTTGGACGATACGTCATAAATTAATTTTACTCGTTTCAGCTTTATCATTAATTGCATTTTTAATAGGCGCTTTTCGTCTGCATTGGACGGACGCAGAAATGACCGCTACTTTTATTTTCATAGCAATTACAGCCGGAATAATAGGTGGCATGAAAGCAAACGATATCGCTTCTACTTTTCTAACTGGCTGCCAAAACCTTATCTATGGTGCTTTAATTGTCGGAATGGCTCGCTGTATTTCAGTCATTTTAGAACAAGGCAAATTACTTGATACTATCGTTAACCAGCTCGCACAGTCTCTTGAAGGACAAAGCCCTGTATTTGGCGTTATCGGTATGTACGTAAGTAGTGCTGCATTACATTTCCTTATTTCATCCGGGACAGGAGAATCGGTTATTTTTATTCCGATATTAGCTCCATTAGCTGATTTCATGCACATTACACGCCAAGTTACAGTACAGGCTGTTATGCTCGGAGAAGGTGTAGTAAACTGCTTAAATCCAACTTCCGGTGTTTTAATGGGCGTTCTCGCAGCAAGCGGGATTTCTTATGGAAAATGGATTCGTTTCATGGCTCCACTTGCACTCATTTGGTTTATCATTGGACTTGTTTTTCTTATTGTTGGGGTGAATATTGAGTGGGGACCTTACTAAATACTTAACTAGATAAATAAGTACTATCGTTCCATATAAATATCTATTCTATTTCCCTCACTAGTCCTATAAAAATCATTTATTCTAGTAAAAATATAAGAAGGGATTGATCATAATGATCAATCCCTTTTATCAAAATATAATACCTTTAAAAATCTTAGTTCCAGATTTTATTTACCCATTCTGGATGATCAATAAAAGGGTTGCGGTTATGTTGATATTTTGTAAAAATCACTTCATTACGCTTTCGCTCTAAATCATCGACCGGGTCTTGTTCATTCCATTTTAATAAGACAGATAGTTTCCCCATGTATGGATCTTTATTGTTATTCACTTTTTCATTTAGTTCTAAATCTATTTCGCCGTTGTCTCCCTCGTAACGAACAGCCATATAAAACAGCATTCTAGCAATATCTCCCTTTACACTATCACGAGGTTCCCAAGAATCACTATCATATTTACATTCTGTCGCTTCAGAATGATTCACACCACCATTATCAAAATCTAGATTTCCACGTGAACTATTTACAGATACATCCGTCGCTCTTAAATGATGTAGATCTGTTCCAGGTCCTGCAGTCGTTCCAAAGTCACCGTGAGATTTTGCCCAAACATGCTCTCGGTTCCAGTTATTTACTCCTGATCCATTCGTAAGTTTCCCTTGCGAACGACCAGTATATAAGAGTATCACATTATTTTTATTATTTGGATCTTCATCAGTATCTCTTAACGCTTCCCAAACCGCACTGTATGATAACTTTGTATGATTATCAATAATATTATGCAGTTCCTTCTTTAATTCTAACCCCGTTTTCCCTATTGCGTTATTATAATATGTATCGTCATAATTTTTTACAATAATCTCCTGTGCTGATGCAGGAACCACTTCACCGTGTATAGTATCTGTGAATGATAGAGATGCAGAACCTAAAATAAAAAATGAAGATAGTGTAACCATAGCAATCTTTGTATTTCGAAACTTCATATACCCATTCCCCTTTAAAATATAATTTAAAGCTATTAACTAAAAAGTGCTTTCTAACCCCCGAAACCTTTTAGAAACCCATACCCCTTTTCTGTTTATTTAATACAAGACTCTATCCAGTCTGTATCACTTCTAAACTTTTTGTTTATTCACATTCCAAACAATTTCACTTTTTACAAGGAATATCCTTTTCTTATAAAGATTATTAACATATTCTTTACAACTAAAAAGTAGTTTAATATTAACTTATAAATTTAAATTTATTTATGCAATAATGCATATTTGATAAATACTTTAAAAAACAGTTTGAATAAAATGCATTCAAAGAAAACCGTGCCACAAAACAGATACGGTCTAAGACAGAAATAATAAAAATTAAGATGATAGCTCGACTTTTCCCTTTTCCATAACTATCTTTATTTTTGTGTAAAACCATTCTTTCTCTGAATAATACGTACAAAAATAGATTGGATACCATGTAGGCACCAATCTATTTTAATTAAAGAAACTGTGTCAATTCTGAGTTCACAACACGTTGTGCAGTAATAATAACATTTTCAGCTGTTAGTCCATAAACATTATATAGTCCACCAGGTTGATTAGGAACAATTTGAACTTCATATTCAAATGCTTGTCCAAGAGCAGGATGAACTAAACTTAGAGTTGCAAAAGTAGAAGCATTAGAATTCACATTGAAGTTTACATGTTCAATTAATACTAATGAACCGTCAAGTCTAAAAACTCTAGCTACTCCAGTAAGTGGGCCCGCAGTACGGTTAAGGATCTTCACCCTAACTTTATTTGCATTAGCAGGTTGATTTCCTACGTTTTCAATTGGTCCTGTAGTAAGAGCCATATAACACCACCTCCATTATATCATTATTATATTCAATGATAAGCATTAATGTTATAGTCTAATTACCCAATTTATTTAAAATAAAATAATGTTCGTTTTTATCTCGTTAATTAATAAAAACGAACATTTTATAATGAATGAATTCGCAAAAAAAATAAATTCATATACTAAACTAAATCAACCTACAACAACCGTTTTTTTACAGACAATTACTCTTCCTTCCGACTTCCTCACTTTCGCCTAATATTGAGCCGGGAATCTTACTACCCGCATGTTGCGAGTTAAAAATTGTATCCAGCCAATTCACAATTATTTCTTCCAACTCTGGATGAAGTGGCTTTCTTGCCCCTTCTTCATAATTCTTTTTAAAATCTAATGCTTTAAACTCACCTTCAAAAACTTTCAAACTATGATCCATATTTTTTATTACATGTACTTCAGAATCACCCTTCACATAATCACCGATCCGCTTCGCTCTTTCAGGATCAGCCTGAATATCTTTATCACCAGCGATTGCTAATACCGGGCACGTTACTTTCATTAAATCTTTATAAATGTCATGCTGAAAATGCTCTCTAAACCACTTTGCGTTCATCGGTTTAAAACCAACTTTAATCGTATCTTTTTCTGTATTCATCATTTTCTCTTTTATTTTTTCCATTTGCTTCTCTCCACGTTTCTCTACATTGAGAAGGCGCATTAGTTTTCCTTTTATTCCTTTCTGCTCCTTTAGTTCTTTATATGCAATTTCCCTTTGTCTTTTCGTAGCCTCTTCTAATGATTCCGCAGCCCCTGTAAGAAGGATAAGCCCATTAACTGGTGTTCTTGCATTTACTACTGTTGCCAACATACATCCTTCACTATGACCAGCTAAAATGATATTTTCTGGATCAACAAATGGTTGTTCTTTTAAATACGTAATCGTAGACTCTATATCACTAACTAAATCCCACATTCCAGTCTTCAGAAATTCTCCATCACTCTTTCCTACTCCGCGCTTATCAAAGCGGAGCGTCACTACACCCAGCCCCGCTATTACATTCGCTAAATCTTTATATATGTTCGCCTCAAGCTTTAGCGGTACGATCGTTCCATCACGATCAATCTCTCCAGATCCCGCGATAATGACAACAGCCGCATACTTCCCATCAGCTTTTGGCTTTGTAATCGTACCTTGTAAAGTACACTCACTATTGATCGCTACTTCATATTCATCAAAAGTCATCATTTTGTCCCCCTATTCTTTTATATCCAATTTAAATTTCAAACTCGTTATTATATTTTTATACTCTCTTACATCTTTCATTGGAGCGAAAACTGGATTCTCTGCAATACTTTGTAACATGCTTCGCTTTATAATCTCTTCATTTCTAACTGTTTTAGCGCCGAGCGGAAACTCTGCAAACCATCCATCAATCGCATCAAAATAGGAATCTCCATGTAAATGCAGGCTATTTACTGTAAAGCTAGCCGCACAAACCGCTACATATTTCCGTAACATTTCTAATGCTCTTTCAAAATTACCTTGCATACAATATACTTGCGCAGCAGCATAGTATACTTTTAAAGTCATATTAGGATGTAATGTTTCTATTTCATATATATCTATTAACATGAAAGCTCTATTTAAAATTACCTCTACCTTTTCAGCGCTTGAGGCATTTACTACTACATAATTCGGTATTGTCGCAACGAGTTGTATTAAATGTTGGTACATACTAATTTGCATTATTTCATTTGCCTTTTCAACATTTCCAAGCATTTGATACGCTTGTGCGATTAGATCTTCCGCTGGAACGTTAGGTCGTATCGTTCCGCCAAGTAATTGAAGCACCTCATTTGGTTTATTGAGTATAAGATAGCAAGTTGCTTGAAACGATACCGCCTCTTTCACAAGAGAAACATCGTCACTTTCTTCCTGTACCCTGCTAAAGAGAGACATTGCCTCTTCTAACATTTCAATTCTTTTATCCGTATCCTCTGTTAACATATGGTGATTAATAAAAAGTAGTCCCATTTGAAGTAATAACGGAAAACAAGAATAATATTTTTTGATTATTCCTCTGCACTCTATCATTACTTCATCAAATGGTTCTTCACTAAAAGCTTCCGCTAGTCTATGATATAAATCCTTAATATCTTCCTGCTCCATTTGTGGTGTATAACTAATTAGTTCATCAATACTTATGTTAAAGTACGATGCTAACAGTGGTAAAAATGTAATATCCGGATAACTCTGCCCTGTCTCCCATTTGGAAACAGATGCCTTCGTAATACCAATATACATCGCTAACTCTTCCTGCGTAATTCCCTTTTCTTTTCTCTTATCCGCAATTATTTTATGAATGTTTATCTCCTTCACATCATCACCTCATACTTTTATTATATGCTTTTATTTCACACAAAATATGGATTTAAAGTCGACTTTCGTTAACAAAATCAACTGTTAGGAAACATCTCTCTAAAATGAAAGGCAGGAACATATTTGATATGTTCCTGCCTTTTTATTGTGGGGTACCGATACATGGCAATCTAGCTAAGATTTTGAAGTGCTTCAAAATCAAACATTTCATCTCACCACAGTTTTCTATGGGAATCCAGTGAACATTTTATTTACATAATTTTCGTTATTGGTAGTTAATACATCTAGAAGTCTACAAAAATATCCTCCAGTTAAGTACTCTGGAGGATATTCATATTTACATAATCATTCTTAAAAGAAGCCACACAAAATGAAACCTCTTTAGCTCCCAAAAGGCTTACTCTTATCTATTAATAACTGTACATCGTCTTGCTCCTCTACAGATTAAACGCTCGGCTTCTCTTAATGAAATTGGAACAAGTACAGCTTCATCAACATCGTCTTCTACATCAAAAACCGCAAATGCTTCCCCACCCACGATTAAAACACAAATGAATTCTACTTCTAAATCATCATGAGACCTAGGAATACAATTAGAAATAGTACAACGTTGAATCCCCCCTGCTAACAATGTTCTAGCTTCTTGCTCAGATATTCGAATAAAAACAAATTCCTCTATGGCTACATTTCCAAATTCCACTTCAATTTCTACTAGAAGAAAGAATCTGTTTCTAATTCTCACTATACAATTTGCCCCAATTGAAATAATATCTTCATTCATTCTTTTCACCTCCTTTAATACTATATAATTCATAAAGAGGTGAAATGGTGTGGACAAGCAAACAAAAAAGTTGTTTTTTGAAATGTGAGACATCAGTTAACAACTATCATCAAAAAAACAGAAAAAACAACCTACACGACAGGTAGTTTTCTCTGTTTTTAGTCTGTATACAATATTCAAACCTAGTTAACATAACGTCTCATTATCGGTAGCAGTGAAAAAGGAGAACCCTGCTCTCACACAGGAACCTTCTTTTTAGTTCTATGACTCAATACATGTTGTATACATTCCTATCCTGGTACCGTTTTAGGGTTCTTGTTTGTTACTGGATTAGCAAAAAAACTGTATAAAATCTTGCATACTCTTAGCATAGGGGGGTTCAAACATACTGACATTCCCGAATATACGCTTTCTTATTGCATTTCTTGAACCTTCATTAAAACACTCTCCCGTCCTTTGTCTATCTTTAAAAGTGACTCTAGTTGTTTATTTTAAGTCCTTCTCCCAAAGCCAAACAAACAATTCAGATTACATGCCTATATCAAACTAAACATTCAATCTTTATCCAGTTTGTAAATAAAAAAGGACAATCAGCCCTCACCAATCGGGCTTTTACGGGCAGTTGATCCCCACCTAATTTCTTTGCTTCCGCTGAAATTTGAGATGAGGGTCTTACTGCCCGGCAAATAGCGGGATAAAACTAGAACTTCTTTTCCTATGTATATTTACTTCGTTACCTCTCCAAACTGCGCTCTCGTCACTTTCGCCAAGTCATCTACTTTAAGCTCAATTTGTATACCGATTTTCCCTCCACTTACAATCATCGTTTCAAGTGATTGGGCACTTTCATCAATACATGTAGAAAATAGCTTTTTCATTCCAACTGGTGAACAACCACCGCGAATATATCCTGAAACTTTCGTAATATCTTTTACAGGAATCATTTCAATTTTCTTTTCACTTACTGCTTTTGCGGCAGCTTTTAAATTTAGTTCCTCATCTACCGGAATAATAAACACATGATAATTTTTACTATTTCCTTGAGCGATTAACGTTTTATATACTTCTCTCACTTCTCTTCCAATTTTCTCGGCTACTGATACGCCATCAATTTTCCCATCGTCTGGATCATATGACATCATCAAATATTCAATTTTTTCTTTATCTAATATTCGCATCGCATTTGTTTTATCTTTTTTCATAGTGATCTCCTTAAAAGGTTATTTCATATTATTAAGTTTTATTATACACCCTTTTCCATTTCTCCTACATAACTTCACGTATATTTCAAAACTAAAAATATTGATAATTCAAAAATCATCTGATATAATTTGGAAAAACTTACGTTAAGGAGAGATTTGCAATGCTAAATTTTAATACTTCTTTCCAACTTCATCATCAAACGTAACGCCGTGTATCCGAAGAAAAATTTTTCTTCGTGGGTACAGGGCTTTTCCTGTTGACCCACGAAGCGTTCATAAAGCTATGTGGGTATTTTTATACCTGCATAGCTTTTTTTAATTTGAAAAAGGAGTGATTATGATGGAAATGAGAAATGTAAAAGGAACGAAAGACTATTTACCAGAGGAGCAAGTGCTGCGAAATAAAATTAAAAGAGCTTGTGAAGATACGTTTGAACGATACGGATGCAAACCTTTAGAAACGCCGACGTTAAATATGTATGAGCTTATGTCTTACAAGTACGGCGGTGGCGATGAAATATTAAAAGAAATATATACACTTCAGGATCAAGGAAAACGTGAGCTCGCCTTACGATACGATTTAACTATTCCATTCGCAAAGGTTGTGGCAATGAATCCGAACCTCCGCCTCCCTTTTAAACGTTATGAGATTGGGAAAGTATTTCGAGATGGGCCAATTAAACAAGGAAGATTTCGTGAATTTATACAATGCGACGTTGATATCGTCGGTGTTGAGTCTGTCATGGCAGAAGCTGAACTTATGGCTATGGCGTTTGAGCTGTTCCGAACGTTAAACTTAGAGATAACGATTCAATATAATAACCGAAAATTGTTAAATGGTATTCTTCAGGCCATTAACATCCCTACTGAGTTAACAAGTGACGTCATTTTATCATTAGATAAAATCGAAAAGATTGGGATTGATGGTGTACGAAAAGATGTATTAGAGCGCGGAATTTCTGAAGAAATGGCTGATACGATATGTAATACCGTATTATCTTGTCTAAAACTTACTATCGCTGACTTTAAAGAAGCTTTCAATAATCCACTCGTTGCCGATGGAGTAAACGAACTACAACAATTACAGCAATATTTAATCGCCCTTGGAATAAATGAAAATACGATATTCAACCCGTTTTTAGCGCGAGGACTCACAATGTATACAGGTACTGTATATGAAATCTTTTTAAAAGATGGATCGATTACATCTAGCATCGGTAGCGGTGGTCGATACGATAACATTATCGGAGCTTTCCGTGGTGATAATATAAACTATCCAACAGTCGGTATTTCATTCGGTTTAGACGTTATTTATACAGCACTATCGCAGAAAGAAACAATCTCATCTACAGCGGATCTATTTATCATCCCACTCGGGACAGAGTTACAATGCTTACAAATTGCCCAGCAATTACGTTCTACCACTTCCTTAAAAGTCGAACTAGAACTAGCAGGACGCAAATTAAAACGTGCCCTTAATTATGCCAATAAAGAGAATATCCCTTATGTGCTTATTATTGGGGAAGACGAACTTAGTACAAACACTGTTGTGTTGCGGAATATGAAGGAAGGTAGTGAGGTGAAGGTTCCGATTTCTTCTTTAAGTAATTATTTATAATACGAACCACCCTCGTTTGGGTGGTTTTTCTATTTTATAGATACCTAACAATTAGTTTACATAAAATTATTATAATCTATTAAAAATACAAATAAACAATATCCAATTACCTATTATTTTTGGTAATATATAGATACGAATTGTTTTAGGAGGATTCACTTTGAAAACCTACATTCAAGCACTAAAGTGGACTACAGGGATCTATCATCTTTTATTACTTCCTTGTTATTATGTATTTCCAAGTCTTGTTAACCTATATGGGTTACCTTTACTACTATTGATTGTTTTACATATCAATACTATTTTATTAGCTAAAAAAGAAGGCATGAATACGTACCCTCATTATATCGGTATTATCGTTACTCTAGTTGCCTTCTTTCCTTATATAGACATCTTTCTACATATGATAGCAGCCATTTTCCTTTTATTAGATGCTGCTTCTACGAATGCAAAAGAAGTGTATGATTCATAACAGGATGAAATGAAACTTTAATCAGTAGAGTTTTGAAGTCGGTTAGCAAATTGCAAAACTTACACAATAACTTCATTGCTAATACCCAAAAAGGATTTACTTTTTAAGTAAATCCTTTTTTAAATTCCCCTCCTTACTCCAGAATAATAAAAGAATATTCTGTTTAATTTTTATAAATTTCTAAATATTTATAATACATTCGAATTAACATACATTTTAGTTATGTAAAAAATCTAAGTTTTAAGGAGATGAATCCATGCTTAAAAAGTTGGTAGCAGGTGCATTATTAACTGTTTCGTCGTTAACTGGAGGAATGGGATTAGTATCAGCTAGTACCGAAAAAGATTATACGATTTCCTCTTTCGAATATGTAACTGTAGATGAAAAGACTGTTGATTCGTTTAACAAATTGAGTGCTCCATCAAAGGAAGACGTAAAAATAACGTTAGTTCTACCGAAACAAAATCAAAATGGAGACTGGTTATCTTATGGATTTTCGAGCAAAGAAAGTTTAGAGTCTTTTATTGAAAAGGATAAACAAAGGTTGAATCATTCAATCACTCTCCTTGGTGTTGGAGGAAGCGGACCTGGTAGTACAGACTTCTATAAACTCACAAATCAAGGTAGCGAGTATTTTTCTCTAAGTAGCGGTTATAAAAACTTGTCTGCTAGTTGGCAAAATCAAATTGTTTCTGTACGTACAGCAGCTCCTACTGCTAGCTATTCAACAACACTATGGGAACATACTTCAACTGACGGATATGGAAAAGGTGTTGTTTTTAAACATGCTGATTGGTATGGTCAAACTGCAAACTTAAATAACTTTCCAACTTCAGCAGTTGAAGTTAAAAAGTAAAAAATATAGAAATAAAAGGTGTTTTCACGTATGGAAACACCTTTTATTTCTACAACTATTTCACATAACTCGTCTATATCAATTTCAACTCTTAACTATTATTTTTCGTATTCCTATTCTCCAAAACCTTCTCCATATTATGAGTTGCCCATTCCATCATTAATAGAATCACTGGACGTAGTGATTCACCAAGCTCAGTTAACGAATATTCAACTTTAGGTGGCACTTCACGGTATACTTCACGATGTATAATGCCATCAGCTTCAAGTTCTCTCAGCTGCAGCGTTAACATTCTTTGTGTGATATTTGGTTTTAATCTTTTTAATTCATTAAACCGCTTTGTACCATCTAATAAATGATACAAAATTTCCCCTTTCCATTTCCCTCCAATCACCTCAACCATAGCTTCAACTGGACAAGAATATTTATTTAAAAATGGGTAATTTATATTATTTTCGTTTGGACAATCCATAATAAATCCCTTCCCTTAACATTAGTATCTTTTTTGATACTATACCACATAAATGTGCGTACTTGTATCTATGTTACTTTAAAAATATAATTTACTTACAAAAATAAATTCATGAAAAGAGGAACTTTTATGACAAATACAAACGAAATTACAAAAGAAAAGATTATGGAGGCTTTTCATTTCAGACATGCATGTAAAGAATTCGATCCTATGCACAAAATTTCAGAAGAGGATTTCAAATTCATTTTAGAAACAGGCAGATTATCTCCTTCTTCTTTTGGATATGAGCCTTGGAAATTTATTGTCGTACAAAATAAAGAATTAAGAGAAAAACTACAACCGTATTCATGGGGCGCTGGTGGGCAACTTGCAACAGCTAGTCATTTTGTTATTGTTCTTTCAAGAAACATTAAAGATATGCATTATGATGCAGAGTATATTAAATATATGATGAACGATATTATTGGATTGCCTGAAGACACTCAAAAAATTAGATATGAATTCTTCAAAAAGTTCCAGGAAACAGATTTTAACTTATTACAATCCGATCGTGCTGTATTTGATTGGGCATCCAAGCAATCTTATATCGCTTTAGGTAATATGATGACGAGCGCAGCTCAAATCGGTATTGATTCTTGTCCAATAGAAGGATTTGATAAAGAGGAAGTAGATTCTTTACTTCGTCAAGAAGGCATTATACAAGGCGATAATCTTGAAGTATCAGTTATGGTTGCCTTTGGTTACCGTAAAGAAGAGCCAAAGCGTGACAAAACAAGACAGACTATGGATACAATTGTTGAATGGATTAAGTAATATAGCACAGACAAATAATGCTCCTAATAGCTGGATACTTATACTAAAGAACTATCAGTCGTTTTTCTTATGTATGAATTTGGTTTTTCATGGAAAGATATGTTAGTATGTATACAGTTTGAGTGCTCTATTTTTAGAGTCGAACAGGAGGAGAATGAATATGTCTGATATTGAAGTTGGCGAAGTGTTTACTCTTAGTGATGAGAATAACGAAGAGCAAGAAGTAGAAGTACTTGGAGCGATGGATGTCGAAGGTGCAGAATATATTGCAGTTGCCTTTGTTGAAGATATCCAAACAGAAACTGAGGAAGACATTGATATTTTCTTTTTAAAAGTAGAAGAAGATAATGAGTTTTCATACATTGAAAATGATGAAGAGTTTGATAAAGTATCTGCTGCGTTTGAAAAGATTTTGGATGAGCAAGAGCAAGAATAGTATGAATGAAAAACACGCGGGCGGATGTATATCCGCCCTCTTTTTATTTATTACTCATCCAGAGACTCACGCAGTAATTGCAGTACATCTTTCATCGCAAAAGGTCCATCTTTTTTAACATGTTCCGCAAATTCTGAAACGAGACGTAATGTTCTTACACTTTCGATTGGATGCTCTCCTGATGCACTTTCAGCTGAAAGCATAACTGCATTCGTTCCGTCCAGTACAGCTTGAAACACATCAGTCACCTCTGCCCTTGTTGGAATAGAATGATCTACCATAGATTGAAGCATTTGTGTTGCTGTAATGACATATGTATTCGTTCGATTACATTCCTGAATCATCATTTTCTGTAAAAGCGGAATGCATTGATACGGTAACTCTACTCCTAAATCGCCCCTTGCAATCATAATTCCATCTGCTTCTTTACATATATCTTGAAAATTCTCGATTGCTTCCATCGTTTCTATTTTTGCAATTATATTAGGTGACGTTTCTTTATACTGTTGTATAAAATCTCGTATTTCTTTTATATGACTAGGTTTTCTTACGAAAGAACACGCGATAAAATCAACATTCTCCTCTAAAAGAAACTGAATATCTTTTTTATCTTTCTCTGTAATAGCTGGTAAACGAACAGCCGCATCTGGTAAATTAACTCCTTTATGAGATGAGATATTGCCACCTGTTTTTACCTTCGTTTCTATTTTGTCCGTACTTATCTTTTCAACAATTAATTCAACTTCTCCATCATTAATTAAAATTCTACTGCCTACTTTTACATCATTCGCAATTCCTTCATAATCAACACTCGCTTCTGTATTACTCCCTGTAACTGATTGTGTATGTAAAATAAAAGAATCTCCTGCCTGAAGTGTAATTTGCTCTCCCTTCACTTCACCTAATCTTATTTTAGGTCCTTGTACATCACCCAAAAATTTAATAGAGTCATCTAATGATTTCACTAAACGAATGATGTCTTTATGACTTTCATGCGTGCCATGCGATAAATTCAGTCGAACAATTTTCATACCATTCTTTATTAACTGTGCTAACGTTTCTTTATTATTACTTGCGGGTCCAATTGTACAAATTCGATCGATTGTCATTTTTGTCACCATCCTTTTTTTAATAAGTTTCCCATATGAACTTAAAAATAACAGAGATTCTGACATGAATAGATTTAAATTTACATGAATTTCATAAAATTAAACCTGTATCCCTTGCTGGCTAAGCATTAGAAGATATATTCGCTTTTTTGCAAATGAAGACATGTTGAATCGAAAGTAAAAGAAACGTTAAGTATGGGATAAACCATTGAGAGTTTCGAAATTTTCATATATTGTATGAATTGAGTTCGAACTCAAAAATTTAAAAAGGTGGGAAAATTAGTGAATATGAAAAAATCTTTATCGGTGACAACTTTAGGGTTAGCGGTTTTAGGTTTTGGTTTTACTAATAACGCAAGTGCTTCAGAGGTCGATACTGTAGACAAGCAGCCCGTTTTAGTTGACTTTGATACAATTCAATCAACAAAAACATCTAGTGTTCCTAGTTTGACTATTGCAGCTGCACCTAAGAATGACTCTAACATTAGCGTATATACTCCCTTTTTTGGTAACCCCTATACAGTTGCTAAATCGAAATCAACTACGACCGAAGACTATGTTTATGCAAAAGCAAGAACTTTCAATGGCGATGGCTCATTAGTGAATACGAAAAGTAATAGTGCAAAAAAATCATCCTTTGTAAGTGCTACAGCGACCAACACAAGCATTTATTATGGAGATGATTACGCTATCGGTAATCATACCTATAAATTAAGTGGTTATAATGATGTGAATCACGAAACAAAAGCTTTCTGGTAAGAAAGAGAAAAAAGATATGTATCTTGCATATCTTTTTTCTCTAATATTTTACATATATTGAGGTGCTATTTATGAAACAAATATATATTATTAGCGGTGTTTTACTTATTTCATTACTTACAATTTATATTTTGTTCAATACTTCATTCATACAACCTCATCCACCTTCCATAGAAAATAAACGAGAGCAACAAACCAATACTATTTCTTACGGATTGAAGGATAATCAAGGCCAACATATTAACAATGGTAGTACAATTACTAGTGAGGATAATAAAATTAATGTAACATTATCATTCGTACATACTATTAATGAAAACCGAAAATATGGATTAATTGTTCTAGAAGATTACGAACAAAAACCTTTTAAAATAGAAGATACTACTAATGAAATATCACACTATTTTTTTGATATGAAACCAAACAGTTCAATTACTACGAAAATCTCTTTACACACTTCTCCTAATGCAAGTGAATTAACCTTTTTAATAATTAAAAAACCTGAATACAAATTAAAAGATAATAACTTAAATAAAGCAGCTATTTTAGAAGATATTCTAAGTATGCGATATTCAATGCATCCTCTTCAGAAAGAAAACGAAAAAATAAAACTCTCCCTTATAGATCCAGATGCTATTTTAAAAGATGGTCTTTACGAACCAGTATTTGTTACGAACCGTGAAGAGAACTTACAAACTGTCTTCTTTGAAAAGGAAGGCAAGCAATTAATTTTATCAAACGGTAATGAAACAAATGATGAAATGACTTACGCAATCGTGGCTTTTAAAGATTGGAAACAAGTTGAAATATTTAACAATAGAAAAGTCGTTTATACTAAGGTTGCACCTGAAACAAGACAAATCTTTAATTTCACATTGCCTTCAGTGGATCAGGAAAGTAATTTGCAACTCGTCGCTTTTCCATTTCCTTATAAAGTTAGCGAAGAAGATTATATCAGTCAACAAGCATTCAGTTCCTTTCGCATCGTAATTGAAAATGAAAATAAATAAGTTATACTGTGCACATTACAACAACCTAAAAAAGGCCTACTCACACGAGTAGGCTTTTGAAACTATGAAAGTTTCGTCAATAACTGATTTAAATCTTTTTTCGTTTTCGTCGTTAATGATTTCATTTTATTAATATCGATTTTTTCTTTCTCCGCTCCTACAATTAACGGATACATACTTTGACCGATTGTTTTAGAATCCGTCGGATGTGATGCTTCTAGCTCTTTTTCAATCACATCCCACTTTTCATTAATTTGTTTGCCAAGCTTATTCACTGTTTCCAATTTTGGATTAGCAGCTAACTGCTTGTCCAAGCTATCAATTAATGCTACAACTTCTTTAACATTCGTTTTCACAGCAACACTTTTCTTCGGATCTTTCGTTGTCTTTCCATTATTGTTTGTGCTTGTACTTGTGCTTTGATCTGTTGTTTTCCCGCTAGTCGTTTGATCATTCGTTTTTCCTGTCGTCTCTTTTTCTTTTGTTTTTACATTTTCGTTTTGAGTTGACGTTTTGCCGTTACTTTCTGTCCCTGATGATTCTTTCGTATTTTTTGCATCCTTATCTGTTTTTTCATTTGAAGAAGTATTTGTTTCTTTTTCAGTATCTTTCATTGTTTTTGACGCTTCATCTGCACTTGTCGTTTTTGCTTCTCCATCATTTTGCGCAGTTACTTGCTCTTTCTTTTCTGTTTCTTTATCTGCTGAAGGACTACAAGCTGCCATAGTAAGCATTGTACCAATTGTTATCGATGCGATAGCGACCTTTTTCATTTTCATATAAATCCCCCTATGTTTTACATAATTTATCCTCCCCTTTACGATTCGATTCCCCCTTAAAAAATCCCTTTTCATACGAATTATCATCTTTCCGACAGTAATCTTCATAATAATACGTACAAAAACTGATAAACTCATTTTAATATTCGAGTTTCTTCTACTTCATTTTTCTACTCGCAAGTAAAAGAAAAAGAGTATATTGTCACATTAAGAATTACTATCTTCATATGACGATATACTCTTCTATCAAATTTTTATCTTTCTTGACATTTTATTTATACAAAAAAATAAAATTTTCTTTCGTTTTTTGTTTCTCAACATTTGTTAACATAATATTTTTATGAATAACCACCATTCGAGTGAATGACTTGCCCAGTAACCCATTTCGCTTCTTCACTTACTAAAAAAGAAATTAAGCGCGCAGCATCCACCGGTTCTCCTACTTTACCTTGCGGGAACTTCCATACTAAATGATGCTTCAGCTCCTCTGTAATCCATCCTGTATTCGTCGGTCCTGGATCTACAGCATTCACTGTAATCCCCTTCTCCATCGCAACTGGTGCTACTGACTTTGTAAATGCTTCAATTGCCCCTTTCGTTGCTGCATATGCTAGTTCATCTGGCATTGGACCTACTGACTGTCCTGAAGTAAGATTAATAATACTCCCGCCCGTTTTAAGTGAATAATGTTTTATAAACAATGAACTTAATAGCATAGTAGCCCGAACATTAACTGTATAATGTTTATCCAACTGCTCTACATCTAATTCCTCAATTCTCGTATGAGTAGAATATACTGCATTATTAACTAGAATAGATGGATCACCTAACCGTTCTGATACCATATAAAACAAACGATTTGACGAATAAGACTGCGATAAATTGATTTCTGCCATTTCACATCGAACATCGTAACTTTCAATTTCCTTTTTCAGCAAAAAGGGTTCTTGATCACTCATTCCCCATGGCATCGCTTTATCATACTTTGGCCAGTACGTGAAAAAAATGTCTATCCCTTTTTGAGCAAGCACCTTGCATACAGCTGCACCAATTCCATTCAGACGAGTTGCCCCTGTTACAATTGCTATTTTCTTCACCTTTTTCTCCTCCATCTATACACAGATCCCCTGCATGAATACAGAGGATCTATCTTCTTATTGAATATTTGACAGTATACGTTCAGCACCTAATTTTAACATTTTAATAAAGATATAATTTACAATCGTAAACATTACAAATAAAACGATAAACATAACCCACAGTCCGACATGAAGGAAGAAGTATAATACACTTACTCCCCCCACAATAATTAAAGCTATTAAAATATTAGCTAAAAAATTCCATAAAGTTGTATATCGACTTTTAAATAATTTCTGCTCTGTATCCCAATGAATATCTGCAGTTTGCGCGTCCCAGCGTGTTCCGATTAAATTAATTAATAACAACCCGTTCGCACTTAGTAAAAACCACAGTATCATAAAGACTGGAGAAATCCCAGCTACAACTGCCATCGTAATACCGAATACTGCTAAAATGATCACATTAATTAACCAAGCAGTGATTGCTTTCGCAAAAAAGATATCCGAAGCCTTTACTGGTAAATAACGATTCACAAACCAAGAGCTTCCATCTCGTGAAAATGACGTTGTTGCAATGACGTTACTACCCATTAAAAATAACGATGCACAAAGGCCAACACCAATTGCAAATCCCGTTGTCTCTGGATTGTTAATATACTCTGTAATAAACTTTAAATTTCCATCTTGCACAAATAAAATAAAGAACAACATAATTGGCATAACGAAAGTTTGTACAATGCAATTTAAGAAAAATTGTGGTGTACGGAATAACGTTTTAAATTCTTTTTTCACATACGCTTTTAAATGCGAACTTTGTACTGTTGATTTCTGTAAACCTTCCGCCGAAATAACTTGTTTCTTTGCTGTACTCGTTGAAAGTCCAATAACCCCTTTTAAATATGTACGCTCTGCTATGTAATAAAACAACACAAAGAAGACAAATGAAATAACTGCAAAGATTATTACATATAAAGGTCCCTTCCAATTTGCATTTTCTACTAATGCTACTGCTCCAAAATATGTAGTTGGAAAATAGTTTGTCATTTGTACTAAAAGAGAAGACTGGTTGTTTGCAAGGTAATCCGCAATTGCATCTTCAGAAAACGAACTTTTATTTTTCCACTGCAAAAATACGTTAATTCCTACAATAAATAGTATACTTACGATTCCAATAAATATATTTCCTCGGTCTTTATTTTTCGCTATATTTGTATACCTCATAATAACTGTCATCAGTAACGAAGCTAGTACTAACGGCACAATTGGGAAGAGTAAGTAAATGAAAATCATATATATGTAATATGTAATAAATGCGCCACTTTTTAAACCGTACGTAATAAAGATCGGTAATAAAATAAATGAACTCATTACGTATTGTGTAATTAATACTGTTAAAAATTTGGCTGAAATAATTTGCGCTGGTTTTAATGGTAATGGTAATAACATTTCAATGTCATTGCTGTAGTAAAATACAGTTAAAATGTTCGTAATACTCATTAAAAATACCCATATACTCGCAATCGCAAGTCCCATTGCGATAATCATTCCTGGATCTTGCCCTAAATGTATCATTCCCTCATACATTGCATGCGTGATAGAACCAAACAGTAAAAAGCCGACAAATAAAATAGCTGCAAATGAAAATACATACGCCCATCGCTTCTTCTTATCTGTTATAAAATCTGCATAATTTAATTTCAATAATACTTTCGTTAACGTCCAAATTTTACTCATTGCCCGTCATCTCCAAGAACATTTTTTCAAGTGATTCATTGGATTTAAAATGATCTCTCATTTCATCTAAATTCCCTTTAAACTGAAGGTTTCCCTTATTAATAATCGCGACGCGGTCACATAATTTTTCTGCCACTTCTAATACGTGTGTAGAGAAGAATACAATCTTTCCTTTATCCGCATGTTCTCTCATCATTTCTTTTAAAATATATGCAGATTTCGGATCAAGCCCAGTTAATGGTTCATCTAAAATCCATACATCTGGCTCATGTACGAGCACACCAATAATAACGATTTTTTGTCTCATACCGTGCGAATAACTTTGAATTTGATCAGATAAAGCATTATAAAGATCAAACTTCTTCGCTAAAGACTCTATTCGTTCTTGTCGTACTTCTTTCGGCACTTCATACATATCGGCCATAAAGTTTAAATATTCAATTCCTTTTAATCGTAAAAACATATCTGGACTATCTGGTACATAACCAAACGTCTTCTTCGCTTCCATCGGCTCTTCCATAATATTTTTTCCGTTAATCGTAATAGTCCCTTTGTCCACCCCGTGAATACCAGTAATCATCTTAATTGTCGTTGATTTACCCGCACCATTCGGTCCTAAAAATCCAAAGATTTCGCCGCTAGGTACAGATAAACTTAAGTCTTTTACTGCATAGGTAGACCCATTATAACTTTTTGACACATTCGTAATTTCAATCATTCCATCCAATCCTTTCCTTAATTACCAAATAACTATATTGATATTATAGCATACTTCTATTTTTAGATTTTTGTATTTTTCAGTTTTTTAACCTTTGAAATAAATATACAGACCTAATCCAACAATCAAAACGACAGCTAGTATAATATAAATCATCGTAAGCCTTCTAATATTCCCCTTTGTCGCTTTACTATAGTTTGCATCACCCTTTCGCCCAATTAACACCGTCGCGACTACAGTAATGACTACAAGTAATACAACGATCATAATCCAATTTAGCATACCTTCCTCCCCCTCCTTACAACCATTTTACAATATTATCCTCTTTGTTTCGCAGCATATTTCCTCTTTTTACTATTATTATGAAGCAAACTGGAAAACTATTATTACCATTCCTATCCAATTGTGATATATTTGTAACATAACGTGACTTATTTCTAACAACGTAAGGAGGACCTATCATGAAAACAACTTGGATAAAATATTTAGGATTTCTCGGTTTCTTCGGTTTCCTCGGATTTTTTTATGAAAAAGGATTGTTTACTATGTTCTGTTTCTTCTCCTTTTTCACATCGTATAGAACAGTTCAACACGATGAACTGTTTGAACAAATTGTCAATAAATCGTGTCGCAATGCATTTATCGTTACTTTACTAACTACTGCTATCATTATATTTATTGAAATGTTATTTCCAAACTCTACGCTACAAGAGATTGATATCGCTCTTATTTTCGGCACACTCATTCTTACATTCGGTTTTTCTATGTTCTTTTATGATAAACCTGTTGATGAAATGGAAGATGCACCATGGCGTTCGTAACGAAGATAAAAGAATACCGCGCAAAATTGAACATGACACAAGAAGATTTAGCAAAGAGCGTTGGTGTGCGACGTGAAACAATTAGTCATCTCGAAAAAGGTAAATACAATCCTTCCTTACAACTTGCTCACGATATAGCGAAGGCACTACATAGTACGATTGATGAGATTTTTATTTTTGAGGATAAATAAAAAAATACCGTCATTCTTTCCAAGAAGAATGACGGTATTTCTCATTGATTATCCATATAAAACCGCATGAAATACGCCTAATAGTAAGTATTGATCCTCCATGTAATCTCCATCATATACATTCATCTCAATGTAATACATATCTTCCTCAAGACGAATATTCCAATCTGCAATTACATAGCCTTTTCGTAATAATTTTCCCATTCCAAATGAAGTTTTATGAACAACGTATTCTTCTGCCTTATATGTAAAGGTAAATAAGAAATTTGCATCCAATAACTTTCCGTCACATACAAGTATTTCATGCTCTGCATCATGATTATCTTTGTACATTACTAAAATCCTTCTTTGGCGCTGCCTACTTACATCCTTTGCAATGACGCGAATATTGTCCTTACTATCCTTTATTTCATAAATAATATTACTACCAATTTTCGGAATAAAATCCAGCACTCTCATCAGCGTATTTTTATAATAGCCCCTTACTACACCTACTTGCTCAATTCCATTATAAACCTCTATCGGTGTCGTATCTGCTTTACTATCACACGGTCGTTTGTAAGAGAGCTGCATCATTCGCTCTCCTCTTAAGTACTGATCAAACGTCACAGGATATTCTATCATGCGCAGTTCTTTATTTAACTCATACAAATAGCGTTGAACACTCTCTATTAATGTTGTAGTAGCTATACGCTCTTGAAGTTCAAATTCTTGCCAGCTGGAAAAAACATTCCATTGATTATGATCCTCTTCATAGAAGAAACCAAGAATTACCTCTTCACGGTCAGCCGTTTCATATTTCATAGGCACGTTCTGCCCATGTTGAACTTGTTCCATCCACTGACCTAAATAAATCCCCAGCTCTGCAACCTTCATACATGATTTTTGAAAAAATACGCTGTCACTCGCGCAAATCGTTACATCTCCTTCGATAAAGCCCTTTGAATAAGCATCATACCGTGGCTCATCCTTCTGCGGGAGATTCTTGTCTAACTCAAATAAAAACTTTAACATCCTTTATTCACCTCTAGTTGTTACACTAATCATACATGACATCGCATCACGCTAGGAAACTATTTATATACGCATATTTAATTCACGCATTATAACACGTGAATGACCTTGTATAGTAGCTCTATTTTTTTGTTCTATATCTTAGTATATGAATTTACATGAGCAATTTTTCAAATATATCTATCGCAACTTACAATATATCAACGATTTTTCAAATATATCTATCGCAACTTACAATATATCAACGATTTTTCAAATATATCTATCACAACTTACAATATATCAACGATTTTTTCAATATATCGATTTTTCGACAAATATCAGCATGATTAAAATGAAGCTACCTTTTCTTCCGCCACTTCTACAATTTCTAAAATTTGTAGCAGACTCTCCACTTCATAAGTCGGGTTAACATCTGTCCCGTTTTCTTTCAAACTCGGATTATACCAACACGTATCAATGCCGTAATCTTCTCCGCCTTTCATATCAGAAGTTAACGAATCTCCAACCATTAGTACGCTTAATTTATCAGTAATCCCAAACTTCTCAAACGCATAATCAAAAATCTCACGTGCTGGTTTTTGATGACCAACTTCTTCAGAAATAATAATGTGATCAAAGAAATTACATAAAGGTGAATTTCCGATTCTTGATTGTTGCACCTTCGTATATCCATTCGTAATAATACCTAACTTGCAATCTTGTAGATTTTCACATAATTGTACTGCGCCTTCTATAAGATGTACTTCCTTCCCTAAATTTTCAAGGTATACATCACTAAATTGCTGTGCATCTACGTCTATATTATGAAGTGCAAATAATTGTCTAAATCGATCTACTGCTAATTCACTTAGCGTAATCATTTTATTTTCTAAATCTCTCCATAATCCATTACTAATCTCTTTATAGCTTGCAAGATAATCATTATACCCTGTAGGCATATCAAACTGTACAAACGCATTATGTAATGCGTGTCTTTCCGTTTCAGGGAAATCTAATAATGTATCATCTACGTCGAATAATATAACTTTGTATTTCATGATGTTCTCCTCAATTCCTATTTTAAAAGCTTCGTTCTCATTGCTTATAAATTTTTATATATTTCGTGATGAAGCGCTTTAACCCGCTCTTTATAGAATACACCTTTATCTTTTATTTTCAAATGTGCTATAAATAAGTTTGCTAGCATGACTGCTGTATCTAGTCTATAAAATAAACTAACAATATGAGGAGTAACATTAAAGATACTATCATTCTTATATCCATCTTTAAATTCATCCCAACTAACCTCATTTGTTTCAGCTATTCTCATAAGCTCCAGCAATGGATGACCAATTAAAGCGTTATCCCAATCAACTATTGCTTTAACTTCTCCATTATACCCGATTAAATTGGCTGGTCGAATGTCCATATGTAATAAACATTTTACATGATCTGCTGTACTAAGAATATATTCAATTGTTTTTGTATCCGGAAGATTAATTTTACAGTTCGTGATTGTATTAAACCCTTCTATCCGTTTTACAATTCGTTCTGCTATATACTTACTAATGGGCTCTCTAATATTTTGTTTGTAATACAAACCATCAATTGGCATACTATGAAGATTGCTCACTAACTCCCCTATTTTGCATGCGGAAATTGGCATATGATCAGCATATACACAATCCGAAATTAAAAAATCAAGTTCGGTTGAAAGATGCAATCCGTGTATCCTTGGTACTGGAATACCTTTTGAATGACAATACTTAGACAGCTCCGCTTCCTTTTGCAACGAAATCCGACTGTTAAATAAGTCTTCATTTATATTTTCCACTTCTCTTTCCCACGGTACTCGAAATGCCAAAGACCCCTTTTCTGAATCTCCTTGAAAAACAATATTTTGCACTCCCGTTCCAATCACCTTTAAATCTTGAATAGCTAGTTCCTTATACTCTTGACTTAGTATTGTTGCCAGCTTTTCTCTTAACCCCTCTGCTTTTACACGTGTATAAATCATTTTATCCCCCGATTCTTAAGTTCTTTTCATCCATTTTCTCCTCGGTGCACAACATCCTCATTAACAAAATTATAGCAACAATAGTAAAAGGAGGCTAATCCGCTCAGCCTCCTTTTACTTATTAGTCTTCTAGTAATAACTCTTTCATTTTCTCTAACGACTCTTTCGTAAAGCCAAGAGCCCTTTCAGCGTATGCTTCAACTGATCCGTATTGCTTTTGAATTTCACCAATCGCAGCTTGCAAGTATTCAGCACGTGCTTCAAACATTGCACCTAATATCGCTCTGCTCTCATCGTTTTGTAATTTCGCACCTAAAAAGGCCATCATTTTTTCATTTAGCTTTTCACGGAATCCGTTACTTAGTAAGTAGTCTTCCATTACTGTTTTTTCTGGTACACCTAGTAAAAGTAGTAATAATGCTGAACCAAATCCAGTACGATCTTTTCCAGCTGTACAGTGGTTTACTAACGGTAAGTTTTCCGGGTTTTGCGCTAAGTTTAAGAAGCTCACGAATGCCTCGTTACCACTTACGAAATCTTGATTCATTTTCACAAGATACTCACCTGGTTTTCCTAACATAGAAAGGTCACCAACTTGGAAAAACTCATTTATATTTAAGTCTTTCGCTAAGTCTTGCATAACTGGTAAGCACACTTGACGAGCACCTGTAATCTCAGGATTGGGCTTATGCTTTACCTCAAAGTCTGTACGATAGTCACAAATTAACTTTAAACCAGACTTTTGTAAATAGTCGATATCCCACTCTGTTAGTCCTGCTAATTCTTCAGAACGGTATAATTTGCCCCATTTCACTTTACGTCCATCTGTCGTTTCATATCCACCCATATCACGGAAGTTAAACGCACCTTGTAATGGCAATCTACGCTCAGCTACTGTCACTGCTTGTCCATTACTACCTACTAGTCTAAAATATGGACGCTCATTGTCGCTCGGGTTTTCAATTGTATATGATAATTCTCCATTTACAGTTGAAAGTAATTCTCCATTTTCTTCAATATGATCTGGCGAAGTACTCCAATAAATACGAACTTCTTCTATATTATTTTCCCACTTTATTTGTAACGTATTATCTTCAATTCTTTCTACAGTTGCTTGTAGCCAATTTCTTTGCTGCTCCATTCTTTCACCAACGCTTTCTCTTATAATTGAATCTTACCCTATTGTATTATGGGAATATCCATTTTGTCGTTCTCATTTTTCTTTTTATCTTACAAACAGGCGAAAAGTTCTTTTACTTGTTCAAAATTTGTACATGGATTACCGCGAAATACGTATGCGATTTGTTCATTACCTAAATCTTCGTATACAACTGTTCCGCGATTAGGGTGCGAATAAAACTCTAACCCGTTTATAATTTGTTTTGGGCCATAGTTCATTGTCCATGAAGAAATAGGATAATACGCTTTGTTTTTATGTCTACAAACCCAAAGTGCATATAGTTTATTAACTTCGTCCCAGTATACATACTGCGTTTCGTCATTTCCGAAACCGACCGATTCAAGTTTCCAATTTAGTTTTTCATGAATTAACAAATTTACATAGGATACGTCATCTGGAGCATTCCACTCTCTACATCTTCCTATCTCACCCATTTCACTTCTCTTCGCTTGAAAGCTTAATAAGTGAAATGATGTATGTAATATCGTTTTCCCAAGCTCCATATTTACTGGTTGTAATTCAAATAGAAATCGTTCCATTTCGTCTTGGTTTACATATCCATGATCAACAGAAATTTCAACTTGTGTTTTCCATATAGATGTAACGTAACTTTCTTTTCCTTTATAATTTATACCTTTCCAATACACAAGCCCTTTATATTGAAAACAATCTCCTTTTGCTTGAGAAATACAGCTATCCGGAAATACTGGTTCCATTATATCGAGAAAAAATTCCTTTACTCGAAACATCCCAGTTGGAGTAACAACCTGAAACCAAAAAGTTCCCCACTTTTCACCTTCATAACGTTCTGAAACTTTTTCAACATTCCAGCCTTCTAACAATACATTTGGATACAATAACACGAATGAATGCATGGATTGCTTTAACATATATAGTCCCCTCCCGCTATACGAGTTCGAGAGTATACATCATTCATACTCCTAAAACTTTCTCACATATCTCTCAGTTGAACTAAACAACTGACATCCGTTCTTTTCAAAAACATCCTTCATCCACTCATTTTGTATATTTGTCTCACCAATATAATAAGATGCACCTATTTCCTTTAAGACAAACATCGCACCTGCAAATAACGCAGCTTCATATCCCTTATTACGCATATTTGGAGTAACTGCGAAGTACATAAGTTTCCCTTCTTCTAACGCACCTCTTTCAATATGTGGAATTACAATTCCTATCAGCTCTTCACCTACACTCGCTATTAAACAATGTTCTTTCCACTGCTCACCAATTTCTTCTAGCATCATATGCACAAATTGATCATGAGCGACTGGTTCTCCCGTTGCTTCATTCCACAGTGAATAAAAAGCCTCTTCTCCAACTTCTTCAATAAGCTTAAAATCAATTTCACTTTCTACATCTTCTACTTCATATATATCTTTAAATACAATCATATTTTCAGTAACATATTCAAATGAATACGTTTCAAAACATTTTTTATACACATCATAATTTGGACTTTTTGAAGAGACTTCAAAATGTAGTTTTTCTAATCCATCTTTTTCAGCTTCAGCAACGTAATATTGCACCATCTCTTCTAATTGCTCTTCTGTAAAAACCTCTGCATTATTTTCTTTTATCATAATAGAAGAAGCACTTCTCCTTATTTTAAAATGTTTTTCTAACTGTTCTATCGTCGTCATATTCTTCCCTCATCTATATCATACTCGAATTTCTAATCGTTCTCCTTGCATGAGCAGGATTGTCCTTGAATATATAGAATACTAGAAAAGATCGCATCTTTAAAGTGCGGAGGAGGTTCTCCATTGGATATTACAGCATTGCAACAACAGTTAGAGCTTATACAACAAAATGACTACACGCAACTGCAACATATAGACGTAAATGAGTTAACTTTGAACATGCTTCAGTATATCGGAACGACTGATAGCTACGTTCGTTACCAACTTATATATAAATGTTTTGCGCATTTCATTCATCATGAATTCCTTATGGACGATCAGCTGAAATTACTTCTGCAAACTTGTTTAAGTGATGAGTATTTATATTGTGACATTTACTCCCCACATACAGATGGGGTTTTCACACGTTCTTACACTGTTTCGTTAATTGCGTTAATACTCCAATTCGCTAATTCGCACTACTTTTGTACAGAGGAGGATATCGAAGAAATAAAAAATAAACTCATTACATACACAAACTTAGAAACGGATTTTCGGGGCTATATTGAAAATAAAGGATGGGCTCATTGTCTTGCTCATGTATCTGATGCCTTTACTGAAATTGTTCATAATACGTATACAACTTTTGAATGGTACGAAGAATTAATTCATTGTTTATTAAATAAAATCTTTATTCCATCTGACCTTTTTCATAATAACGAAGATGAACGCATTGTTACTCCATTACTAGCAATGCTGTATCATGATTTTCCTCAGAACGATTTAATTTCTATTATTCATAAAAAAATAAAAAGGCTTCCTCAAATTAGAAAACGCCTTTCGCTTAATGAGTATTGTATTTTATGTGCCAATATTAAAACCTTTTTACGCACATTATTTTTCAGAACGAAAGATGACCATAACTTAGCCTTTACAGCACGTAAAACAGAAAGAATGTTAAAAGAACTTCCTAACTATTATTAAATACAAGGAGCAATGACATGGGTTATATTGAAGATATGAGAAATCTAGTAGGAAATCATCCACTTATTCTAATAGGATCACACGCCATTATATTAAATGAAAAAGATGAAGTATTGCTGCAGCTCCGTACAGATTTTAACCGCTGGGGCATTATTGGCGGTGCCTTAGAATATAACGAAACGTTAGAAGATGCTTTAAAACGAGAAGTGTTTGAAGAAACTGGACTTATTATTAAAAATCCAGAACTATTCCGTACATACTCAGGACCAGATTTCTTTCAAATCTATCCAAATGGTGATCAAGTACACGGTGTACTCGTTGTTTATATTTGCCGAGAATTTTATGGTGAACTTGTATGCGATCAAAGTGAATCAAAAGAACTACGCTTCTTTTCACTTGATGAATTACCTAATAATCTTCCTCCTGTTATCGAGAAGATTATTACAGATTATCTAAAAAAATAAGGGAACGCTTAACGTTCCCTCTTAAATCCAATCCGTTTTTTAATTTCAGCTAAATTTATCTTCGCAATAGCGCGTGCCTTCTCAGCACCGTTTTCTAATGCTTCATATAATAAATCCGGCTCATTCATATACATTGCGTACTTTTCACGAGGTCCAGCTAACTCTCGATCTACAACGCGAAACAACGCTTTTTTCACATCGCCCCATCCGATTCCAGTCTCATATTTTTCACGTAATGACTGTACTTCGTCTTCTGTCGCAAACTCTTTATATATCATAAATAATGTTTCTAATTCTTTCGGTTCATTTGGAAGTGAAGAATCTGTTTTGATTTTAAATATTAATTTTCGTAGTTTTTCTTGCTCTGCAAATAATGGGATTACATTTCCGTAACTTTTACTCATCTTCCTTCCATCAAGACCAGGTAAAATAGCTCCTTCTTCTTGCACTACATACTCCGGTAGTGTAAATGTCTTGCCAAATGTATGATTAAAATACGTCGCAATATCACGCGCAATTTCAATATGCTGAATTTGGTCTTTTCCAACTGGTACATGAGTAGCTTGAAATAATAATATGTCAGCTGCCATTAAAATCGGGTACGTGTATAACCCCATATTCACTCCCGCATCGACCTCTAACCCTGCTTCTTTATTTTGCTCCACCTTCGCTTTATACGCATGTGCACGGTTCATAAGACCTTTCGGAGTTAGGCAAGCTAAAATCCAAGCTAATTCTAGAATTTCCGGTACTTCTGTTTGCCGATAAAAAACAACATCTTCCCCAAGTCCAAGCGATAACCAAGTAGCTGCTACCTCTTTCGTATAACTGCTGAACTTTTCTGAATCATGCACAGCATTTAATGCATGATAATCAGCTATAAAGTACAATGCTTTTCCTTCATTATTCTTTGACATTTGTAATGCAGGTTTAATCGCACCAATATAATTTCCTAAATGTGGATAACCTGTCGGCTTAATTCCTGTTAACATTATTTTTTCACTCACACTAACTCCTCCTTTCGCAAAATAAAAAGAGCCCCTCATCCTTAAAAAAGGACGAGAGACTCCCGCGGTACCACCTTAATTAGCTATCATTAGCTCACTTCATACTTCAATAACGTGAAGTAACCGTCTTTACCTACTCATTTCAGTTAGAAGCTCCAGAGTCCATTCCATATTCATCCCTTACTGATTCTCACCACATATCAGCTCTCTGAAAAGTTTCGAATATGTACTCTTCTCTTTCATTGCTTTTTCGTTATTTTTTACAGTTTATCACATTTCACTTCCAAACAAACCCTAATTTTCTATTTTATATAGCAGGAATTTCCACTTCAATTGTCTAATATTATATAGGTTTGTTGAAATATTCGAAACAACTTTGGAGGTTTTTTCATGGTAAAATATATATCAATTTTAGGTTCAACAGGATCCATCGGCACATCTGCATTAGATGTCGTTTCAGCTCATCCTGAACATTTTAAAATCGTCGGTTTAACCGCAAATTATAATATCGATCTTCTTGAGCAACAAATCAAAACGTTTCAACCTCGTATTGTAAGCGTTGCGACAAAAGACTTAGCAGACAAGCTTCGTACGCGTATTTCAGCAAATACAAAAATCACACACGGGACTGATGGCTTCATTGCAGTAGCTACTCACCCTGATTCAAATCTTGTATTAAGCTCTGTTGTAGGTGTTTCAGGATTACTTCCAACAATTGAAGCATTAAAAGCGAAGAAAGATATCGCTATTGCTAATAAAGAAACTTTGGTTGCAGCTGGACATATCGTAACTGAACTAGCGAAACAAAACGGATGTCGCTTAATTCCAGTAGATAGTGAGCATTCAGCTATTTTCCAATGTTTAAAAGGAGAAAATAATAAAGAGATTGAGAAGTTAATTGTAACAGCTTCCGGTGGTGCTTTCCGTGATAAAACACGTGATGAAATGCAAACATTACAAGCAAAAGATGCTTTAAAGCACCCAAACTGGTTAATGGGCGCAAAACTAACGATTGATTCTGCCACATTAATGAATAAAGGGTTCGAAGTAATGGAAGCGAGATGGCTATTTGATATTCCATATGAAAAAATTAATGTAATGATTCATAAAGAAAGTATCATTCATTCTTTAGTAGAATTTATTGATGGATCAGTTATGGCACAGCTCGGTGCTCCTGATATGAGAATGCCGATTCAATATGCGTTTCACTATCCTACTCGGCTACCTTCTTCCTATGAAAAATTAAATTTATTAGAAATCGGTAGTTTACATTTTGAAAAACCAGATTTAGAGAAGTTCCCTTGTCTACAATACGCATATGAATGTGGCAAAATCGGTGGTACTACTCCCGCTGTATTAAATGCAGCAAATGAAATTGCGAATGCGCTATTCTTAAAAAATGAAATTGCCTTTTTCGATATTGAAAAAACAATTTACAAAACAGTTGAAGCTCATCATAACGTAAAAGATCCTTCACTAGATGCTATATTAGAAGCGGATCAATGGGCACGCCAATATGCAAATGAATTGTTAATAAAAAAGCGCTAAAACAGTTCCCACTGTTTTAGCGCTTTTTTTCACGTATTCAACTTAACAAATCTATAACCGTGTGTAACTAACACTTTTAATATCGCATATCCTGGAATGGCCAAAATAATGCCCATAATCCCGAATAAGTTTCCGGCAGTTAAAATGATAAAAATGATAGTAATCGGATGAATATCTAACTTTTTACCCATAACTTGCGGAGAAATAAATTTACCTTCTGCTAATTGTACAACCATCATAACGATAATTACTTTTAACACCATTGCTGGCGAGTCGATAAATGCGATAATTAACGCTGGTGTAATCGCGATAATTGGTCCTACGTACGGAACGATATTTACAATCATCGCTAAAATCGCAAGTAATACCGCATATTTAATACCAATAATAAGATAACCAATTAATAGCATAATACCGATAAATAAGCTGACGATAATTTGACCTCTAATATACGAGCTAATCGCATAATGCATATCATCTAGTATTCTCATTGCTGCTGGTTGTCTTTGCTCTGAAATAAACTTTAAAAAGTGATTCGGCAATTGCTCACCATCTTTTAAAAGATAGAACAATATAAATGGAACCATTACAAATGTCAAAACAACCTCTGTAACAGTACTCAAAAATCCAGTTACATTCCCAGTTACTGATGATAATGACTTTGTAAAATCAACTGTGTATTCTTTTACCATATTCGCAACATTAATATTTAAATTCTCCTGAATTTTACCGAGTAAATTACTTTCCCCGAATCTACGTGCTGCTTGTTCAATCTCATGGCCAAAATACGGTAAGTTATCAATTAATGCATCAATTTGATCTTTAATAATAGGGATAACCGTTACAACTAAAAATACAAATAATCCTAGTACGATTAAATATATGGAAGCTATCGATACGATTCTTGAAACACCTTTCTTTTCTAAAAGCGAAACGAATGGATGCAAAATATAAAATAGCACGCCTGCTAATAGTACTGGGAAGAAAATTGTTTTTAAAAATACGATAAACGGTGTAAAAACAAATGATATTTTTGTTAGCAATAAAATATTAATGAACAATAACGCAAATCCAAGTAATACCGCCAAATAATTTTGTTCTCTAAAAAACTTTCTTAACTTATCTCTTTTTCTTATATTTATTTTCTCCAATGAAACCACCTCTTCGAATGATGAAAAGCCCTTATTCAGGGCTCTTCATCATAATCTATATCTCTATTTCCTTGCAGCTTTCACTACAAATGATACAATAAGAATTAACACGATTGCACCTAATAATGCCGGCACGACATGAATCCCACCAAATGATGGCCCAAAGGATCCAAATAATCTACCACCTAACGAAGCACCTAATAAACCTGCGATAATATTTCCGAACATACCACCTGGGAAATTTTTACCTGTTATAGAACTAGCAATTGCACCTATAATAGCACCAACTATTAATGTGATAATCCATCCCATTTTTAGTCCTCCATTTCTATTATAGTTTGTATGATTCAATACAAACATATGTATTTATCATTGCTAATCATATTTCACTATAGAAATATATTTACTACTATTTTACATATGGAGATACATATATTATATGCAAAAAAGAAAAATATTGTCAAACTCACCCATAAAGCAATTATATTCATATACCATATTTAAAGGAGGCTTCATTATCTATGATTCTTAAGTTAAATTCCACTTCTTTTGAAGTAGCAACATCCATTTTACAGGTTCAAATTCCAGCTTATAAAGTTGAAGCAGACTACTTAAATAGTACTGCCATACCTCGTTTATATGATACTGTAAACGATATTCAAAATTGCGTTGAAACATTCTATGGATATTTTTCTGAAAATAAACTTGTCGGTTTTATTTCTTTTGTACAAGAAGAAAAACTAATCGATATCCATAGGCTAGTTGTATCGCCCGATTTTTTTCAAAAAGGAATCGCAACGAAACTCCTAATTTATATATTTAACATGTTTCCCTCTCCAATGACATATATTGTACAAACAGGTAAAGCGAATACCCCTGCTATTACTTTATATAAAAAACACGGATTCATTACAGTATCAGATACAATACTTCCTGACGGTATGATTCTTACGCAATTAAAAAAGACAGAATACACAAAATAATTTGACTTGTTCGCTCCTTTATGTTATTTTTTACTTTATAAAACCTTTTGCTGAGTCCAAATTTTGGAGCGGGGGAACCATTTTTGTAGCTATGCTACTTGGGGCGAATCTTTTTTAAGTAGGGAAACTCTCACTTCCCGAGTCCGACAGCTAACCTCGTAAGCGTAATGGGAGAGGAAGGTGCTTTTTGCCTATGTTACACATTTTGCCTCCTTAATTATAAATATGGGATCGATATCAAATAGTCACCTATATTTATAGAAAAGGAGAATGTATTATGTTACGTTTATCTGATCACGCAATTAAAATGATGGAGCAAAGACTTCGAATTGAAAAACAACGCACATATCAAGCAAATAAGGTTGTAGATAACTTACATCACAAATACTTCTTTCAGCATATTTTTCAACCGAAAAGATGAAGAAAATGTTTATTTAATATTAAAAAACACAAGGTGTGTCTTACAAAGACATTCCTTGTGTTTTTTATATTCTTTATAAAATTCTCACTACATTTAAGCTTGCTGTAATCGCACCTGCTATAGTAGTCACATGCCCTACACCTAACGGGCCATTTTGTAATATTAATGTTGAATTGGCACTCGTCACATTCACAAGAAGTGTATTTGAAATGGCTGGTTCGATTACTACAGTTGATGTCGTTACGTTTTGTATAAAACTCCCTGTTAGTTGCGTTCCATTTAATAGCAATCTAACAGATACTGTCTCATTCCCACCAGTCGCATCCCCTTGAAAATAGTAGCTTACTAAATATATTCCTGGCGTCGCTACTGTGACTGTCGTAGCACTAGTTAAAGATACACCAGTTCCATATACAGTGGATCCAGAATTAATTGGGATGTTGGCATTTGCTGCAATTGTGCTTGTTGATGTAGAAAAGAAATATCCGCCACCTGTCGATATAGCAGATGATCCTGTTGCTCCAGTTAAGCCTGTTGGACCCGTGGCACCTGTTGGGCCCGTTATCCCCGTTACCCCTGTTGCTCCAGTTATTCCTTGTATGCCTTGTATTCCGGTCGGTCCGGTTGCACCAGTCACTCCAGTCGCTCCGGTTGCTCCGGTTGCTCCCGTCACACCTTGTGGCCCTTGGATTCCTTGGATTCCTTGTGGACCTGTTGCTCCCGTAGGGCCGGTCGCTCCCGCCTGCCCCGTTACCCCTTGTGGACCTTGGATTCCTTGTGGACCTTGAGGACCCGTTGCTCCCGTAGGTCCGGTTGCTCCCGCCTGCCCCGTTGCTCCTTGTGGTCCTTGAATTCCTTGAGGACCTTGGGGACCCGTTGCACCAGTAGGTCCGGTTGCTCCTGTTGGACCAGTTGGGCCCGCCTGGCCAGTTATTCCTTGTAGACCTTGAGGGCCTGCCTGACCAGTTGGGCCTTGTGGACCTTGCACGCCTTGTATCCCCTGAATTCCTTGGGGGCCGGTTGGACCAATTGGACCTTGTATTCCCTGAATTCCTTGAGGACCCGTTGCTCCCGTCTGGCCGGTTGGGCCTTGTGGACCTTGCACTCCTTGTATTCCTTGAGGACCGGTTGGGCCTATACTTCCTTGTGGTCCCTGAATACCTTGTATTCCTTGAGGACCAGTTGGACCGGTTATGCCACTCGGACCTTGTACGCCTTGCACTCCTTGAGGACCGGTTGGACCACTCGGACCTTGGATTCCTTGTAGCCCCTGTAAACCAGTTGGACCGGTCGCTCCCCTTACTCCTTGCTCACCTTGTATGCCTTGTAGACCTTGAGGGCCGGTTGGACCGATTGGCCCCTGTGCCCCTTGCACTCCTTGTGGACCAGTCGGACCGGTTGCTCCTACCGGTCCCTGGATTCCTTGTAGACCTTGCGGACCAGTCGGACCGGTTACTCCTTGTATCCCTTGTGGACCTTGAATGCCTTGATCACCCGTTGGACCCGTTGCCCCCATTGGTCCCTGTACTCCTTGCAAACCTGTTACACCAGTTGCTCCGGTCGGTCCCTGGATTCCTTGTACCCCTTGAATTCCAGTCGCTCCTGTTGCTCCGGTCGCTCCTGTTGCCCCTGTTGCTCCAGTCGGACCAGTTGGACCCCCTGGTGATCCTGCTGGACCGGTTGGACCAGTTGGACCTCCTGGTGGACCAGTTGGACCGGTTGCTCCAGTCGGGCCAGTTGCAGAACCTGTCGGACCAGTTATCCCAGTGGCTCCTGTTGGGCCGGTTGGACCTGGATCACCTTGTAAACCGGTTGGACCAGTCGGACCGATTACACCTTGCACTCCTTGTATTCCTTGTATTCCTGTTGGACCTACCTGCCCCATTTCTCCCTGGGGACCTTGTAAACCTTGAACACCAGTTTCCCCTTGTGGACCCATTGGTCCTTGCTCCCCTTGAATTCCTTGAGAACCAGTTGGCCCTGTTGGACCAATCGGACCCCGTATTCCTTGTATTCCGGTTACACCTTGTAAACCACTACCTCCTAAATTACCTTGCACACCTTGTATACCAGTATTTCCAGTTGGTCCAGTCGGACCAATTTCCCCTTGCACTCCTTGTATTCCTTGTACTCCTGTTGGGCCGGTTGGACCGATTTCTCCTTGCATTCCTTGTATGCCTTGTATTCCTGTTGGACCGGTCGGACCGATTGGGCCAGGAATTCCTTGTATCCCTTGAATACCAGTTGGACCAGTCGGACCTCTTTCTCCTTGTATTCCTTGAACACCTTGTATTCCCTGTGGGCCTCGTTCTCCCATAGGTCCTTGATTACCTTGAGAACCTTGTGGTCCAGTTAAACCAGTTGGGCCGGTTGGACCATTTTCTCCTTGCACCCCTTGCACTCCTTGTATTCCTTGTGAGCCGGTTGGACCGATTGGACCTTGTACGCCTTGTATTCCTTGCGGTCCAGTTGGTCCACCTAAAGCACCAGTTGGACCGGTTGGACCAGTGGGCCCCGTAATACCTGGCGGTGGAAAAGGAATAGGTGCTTGAAACTTACTACACTTATCTTGATTCTTCACAAGCATCTCCCCCGTTATAACTAACGTATCAAACTATTTTTAATACATTTAAACTAGCTGTTATCACACCAGATAATGTCGTTACATGCCCAATAGCTAATGGGCCATTTTGTAAAGATAAAGTAGCATTTGAAGAAACAACATTTATGACCATCGTATTAGAAATCGCTGGTTCTAATACAAAAGTACCTCCTGTAACATAAAGAATAAAACTCCCTGTGACTTGTGTTCCATTTAAAGTAAGCCTCACTGAAATCGTTTCATTCCCCCCAGTTGGATCGCCTTGAAAATAATAGCTTACTAAATAAATTCCCGGCGTACTTAACGTTACAGTTGTTGCATTTGTTAAACTGACATCAGAACCAAAAACTGTAGATCCAGAATTAATTGGTATTAACGCATTCGCTGCAATTGTACTCGTTGAAGTAGAAAAGAAATAACCGCCCCCGCTAGGTAAGCCAGTCGCTCCTGTCGCTCCCGCTATTCCCAAGAAACCTATTGAACCTGCACTACCAGTTGCTCCTGTCGGTCCCACCACACCACTTGGGCCCTGACTACCTTGTGCTCCAACTGGGCCTATACTACCACTAGCACCTGTCACCCCACTTGCTCCAATTGGGCCTTGCAACCCTTGAATCCCTTGTATACCTTGTATTCCTTGCGGACCCGTTGCACCTGTATTGCCTGTCGTTCCCGTTATTCCTTGTATTCCCGTAATCCCTTGCACTCCTTGCACACCTTGTGGTCCAGTTGCCCCGGTTGCTCCAGTAGCCCCAGTTTCACCCGTTGCACCTGTAATTCCAACATTTCCTTGTGGGCCTTGTGGGCCTTGACTACCTTGCGCTCCTTGGACTCCTTGTGGGCCTGTTATACCGACTTCCCCTGCACTTCCTTGGGGACCGATAATTCCTTGTGCACCTGTTGGACCGATAATTCCTTGCACTCCTTGTATTCCTTGCACTCCTTGCGCTCCTGTTGGACCCGTTATTCCTTGTAATCCTTGAGAACCTTGCAAGCCAATAGCTCCAGTCGGTCCTATTATTCCTTGCACTCCTTGAGGACCTTGTGCACCTTGTGTGCCTGTCAATCCGGTAGTCCCTTGTATCCCTTGAACACCTTGAGGACCTTGTATTCCAGCTGCTCCTGTTTCTCCTTGTATCCCTTGAACTCCTTGTATACCTTGTGATCCAGCAGGACCGGTTATTCCTCGGATTCCTTGTGCACCTTGAGCTCCTTCCGCTCCTGTAACACCAGCTGGACCAGCTACACCTTGTATTCCCACCATTCCTTGTGCACCTGTTGGACCGATTACACCTTGAATACCTTGAATACCTTTAGGGCCTTCTGCACCTGTTGGACCGATTACTCCCAGCGGACCTTGTATTCCTTGAGAACCTTCTGCACCCGTTGGACCGGTTATACCTTGGTTACCTTGAGGACCTTGTGCCCCTTGTACTCCAACTGCTCCAACTACACCTTGGGAACCTTGCGCTCCTCTTACACCTTGAGGACCTGTTGGACCGGTTATACCTTGCACTCCTTGCGCTCCAATTGGTCCTATCCCACCGCTTACACCTGTTGAACCAGTCGCACCCGTTGGACCTGTTGGACCTCCTGGTGGACCGGGTGGTCCAGCTGGTCCAGTCACCCCACTAGATGGACCAATTGGACCAGTTGTTCCCGTCGGACCGCCCGGTGGTCCTTCTGAGCCTTGAATACCAATGCTACCTGTCGCTCCCGTTATACCTCTTATTCCTTTTATCCCTTGAAAACCTGTTGCTCCCGTTATACCTTGTATTCCTTGCACACCTTGTGGTCCTTGTAAACCTATTGCACCTGTTATCCCCTTTATTCCACTTATACCTTGGGCACCTTGCATTCCAGTAGAACCAGTTGGACCCACTTCCCCTTGTATTCCTTGAGCTCCTTGCGGGCCTTCCTCTCCAGTAATTCCTTGTATACCTTGGAAGCCGTCTTCTCCTTGTATACCAATAGCCCCTTGCTCTCCTTGTATTCCTTGAACACCTTGAGGGCCTTGTGGACCAGTTACACCCGAGACTCCAGTTATGCCTCTCTCTCCTTGCATTCCTTGTGCCCCTGTTTGTCCTCGCTCGCCTATTTCCCCTTGTATTCCTTGTGTGCCTTGTATACCTTGACTACCAGCAGGACCCGTTGCTCCTTGTATTCCTTCTAATCCTTGTACTCCAATATCACCAATTAGACCTTGGTTACCGATTAATCCTTGAGCACCTTGGAGACCAGTCGGGCCAGTTATACCTTGCTCTCCTGTATCACCAATAGCCCCTTGTATTCCTTGTGCTCCTGTTGTCCCTTGGGGACCTTGTATTCCCCTGATACCTTGAGGACCTTGGGGCCCAGTTGCTCCCGTCGGTCCAGTCACCCCTGTAGGACCAACAGGACCTTCATGCCCTCCAGTTGGACCGATTGGACCACTATTACCTGTCGGACCCGTTGCTCCTATAAGCGGAAGAGGCAGTGCCACTCCAAATTTTTTGCACTTTCTATGATGACGCACAACAATCCCCCTTCCCCAAAATAATTACACCTTTTATATGAAATGCATTTTTATAAGAAAAGTACACCTTTGACCTCATTTTTTTAAAATAAAGAAGCCTATGATTTCATCTATTTGAAATCATAGGCTTCTTTTATAAAAACACTTTACTTTCTAGCTTTAATAATAAAAGTAGTCGGCACCATTCTAGCTTTATATAAAGAATAATACTTCGTAGACGGCTCAGCTAGTTCTCCATCAAACGAGCTTGATGGTTCAGGCTCTTCTATTCTCTCAATTTTAAATCCCACTCTATTTAACTCATTTATGTATGTACTTATTTTTCTCTTATATAATGTCGCTTGTACATTTTCTCCTTTAAATGTTTCAAACGTAATGGGCGTTTCCTCATGATAAGAAGACTTTATAGCAACTTCTTCCGTACCATACTGTAAGTTTGAATATACCGGGTGCTCCCAACTAAAAATAAAACTTCCCCCTGACTTTACATATGAATAAATCAGTTCCAACGTTTTTCTTAAATCCGAAGTCCAACCTAATGCATAAATGGAATATACAATATCAAAATATCCTTTCGGAATATCGCCTTCTTCTTCCATTGCTCCGCATACTAACTTTGGATTCCAATCCTTTAACGTCTTATTCGCTATTTCAATTTGTGTACTTGAAAGATCAAGCCCCCATAATTCCTCTGCCCCTTGTTCCGCCATATATTGCAACGAATGCCCACTTCCACAGCCAATATCAAGAACCTTTTTCTTTCTGATTGAATCGAACAAACGAATCTCATCTTCAGACGCCGTATACGGACCATATTTAGGTAAACAATCCACTTGAAAGAAATAAGGTGCAACTGTCTCCCAACACTTTTTATTTAAAGCTAACATTTGCGTACCTTTCATATTCTACATTCCCCCATCCATTTTTCTTTCTCTAATATTAATTACATATCATAACCAGATCGCCCTTTTCTCTTCGCCCGGTAGTTTTTCACTTTCGCAATCGTACCGCATGCTCTTCCTCCTTCTTCTCCAGCATACATACCGCACCATCTTTTACTTCCATTTCGCGAATGATCATAAAATACCCAGCGACAATCTGGACATGCTTTTAACCTTCCCCATACATTTTCTTGAATTGACATTAACACAATGCTTAACACTTTTGTATACACATTCTCTTCATATACCGGTTCATATGTAATACCTTTCATATCATCCTTTATATGTACATGAAATGGGTATTTCTCTAACCATTTTTGCAATGATCCTTCGCCTTCAATTGTCATCCGAATATCTTCTCGAAAACCTCTTAATTCCTCTATCGTATGAAATGGAAACTCTTCATCAAAATATTCTTTCATAAAAAGCTTTATGTCTTCTTCTGTTTGCAGCAAATCAATTGGCTCTCTCGTATCGTTTGGTATTCTCCATGTATTTAAAAATTCCCGAATATATTCTAGTTCATTTGGAGCGTTTTGATTCAATTCGATCCACCTTCTTCTTAAAATTTACTTTTTTCTGACTTTATGTATAATTATAGTATAAAATAGTTAACCATCAAATGATTTTACTGGTTACATAATTAGGAGGATTTCTATGAAAAGTTTCTCAACACCGATACGTTTCATGCTTATTTCTTCATTTTTTATGTCTTTTGGGTATTTTGCAGTATACGCATTTTTAGCTATTTATCTATTAACCTTTCTTCATTTTTCTGCTGTCCAAGTAGGAACAGTGTTGACGGTTATGACAATTACATCACGAGTTATCCCATTATTCTCAGGGTTAATTGCTGACAAAATAGGCTATATCATTATGATGATAGCCGGTTTATTTTTGAGAGGAATCGGATTTATCGCTTTAGGAATATGCTCTGATTTCTATACAATTTCTATTTCTTCTGCACTTATTGGCTTCGGAACTGCATTTTACGAACCTGCTGCGCGCGCCATATTCGGTTCACAACCAGCTCATTTGAGAAAAAATTTATTTACATATTTAAACCTTAGCTTTAATTGCGGTGCAATAATCGGACCAATTGCAGGAGGGTTCTTACTCTTACTCGATCCACTCTACGCTTTCTCTCTAACAGGATCTCTTATGCTGTTATTTGCTTTTATCTTTTACTTACTTAAAAATCACTTCCAAGTCACTACTGAAAACACGTCTATTACATTAGGAATACAGGCCATCTTACAAAACAAGTTTTTCCTTCTGTTTTCCTTTATCATGATTTTCTTCTATATTATGTTTACTCAGCTTACTGTCGCCCTTCCACTTCATATGAAAAACATTAGTAATAGCAATCAGCTTGCTACATTAGTTATTACGATAAATGCAATAACTGGCGTCATATTTATGGTGTTATTCCGAAAACTCTTTCATAAATACAACACACTTTCATTTATTAAATACGGTGTTTTATTCATGGGTATTTCCTTTTTACTCATACCATTATTCGAACATCCATATTGGCTCTTTATTTGTATAATTTTATTTACAATCGGTGAAACACTCGTATTACCTAACGCTGATATCGCTATTGCAAATTACAGTAATGAATCATATACAGCCACTTTCTTCGGATTTTATCAACTATCACTCGCATTTGGTTTTATCATTGGTAATTATACCGGTACATCTTTTACATCCAACTTAAGCGGAATGTATACACCATGGCTTATTTTTGGCGGAATAGGACTTATTGGTTTTATATCACTACATATTTTAAATATAAAAAAAGTGGCCTCTAAAGAGGATATACACCTATGTAATACAAGCGACCTATAACGAAAAAGATTCGACCATCATATGTGACAGTCGAATCTTTTTATTTTTCATATTCAAGGTGATTATGTCTTTTACAACCAAATAAATAGCAAGCCCCTATATAATCAGTTTCAAACTCTAATCCTGGAACGTATCCAGATTTGATACGTTCTACCATTGTTTTATAACAATTATTCTCTTCTGTATATTCCTCAATTAAACATTTTACATAGCTATACATGATATAGTCCGAATCCCCTGCAACTCGCAAGAAAAATTCTGAAGCTTTTTCCAGCTCTCCAAGGTTATAATGCGCTACAGCTACATTATGATATGCTTGAAATAAACTTTTGTAATGCTTCTTTCGCTTCTGTCCATTTTTCTTGTTTCATGTAAATGTCCCCTAAGATGTTATAAGGAAAGTATGAAGAAGGATTCAACTTAACAACTTCTCTTATTAATTCAAGAGCTTTATCATCATTCTCTTCCTCATAAAAATACATCCAAGCAAGATTATTGAGAGATTGTACACCTCTAGATTTATGTACTGCTTGTTGAAACAGTTCCATTGCTTCCTCATATTTATTTTGTTCAAACATTTCAATTGCCCTCTCGTTAATGTTCAAATAACTACCTCCGAAGTGAATGAATTCATCTATTCCCTATCATTATTGTAAAATGTAAAAATTGTAATTCCCACAAAAAATTTCTTTCTCCTGTCTACATTTCGATTGAACTAGAAGCTAAAACACACGAATTTACAACAATAAGTAAATTTTTCAGTCTCTCTTACATTGGATATACAGCCTTTTTTAATTTACATATTATGGTACAATAAAAAGAGTACTAGCTAAACATTTACGCTCCACACTAGCAGTCTAACAATGCCAAAATCAAAAATCACATAGAATCGGAGGGGATGTTATGAAAAGGAAATTACTTGTTCTTCTATTCACCGGAATCATACTATCAGGATGTTCAACTATAGCAGAGAATTCTTTAGAAAGCGGGAAAGGCAGTATGGAATTATTAACACCAACAATCACAGCAAAAGATAATGAGTTAGAAATTAAGACCGAGGGAATTGATGAAAATAAAGTAACTTTTATTTATGTTGCTAATAAAAAAGTGTTAGAACAAAAGCTAAAGAATGGTGAATCCTACAAGCTTAACATTAAAGATATCGAACACGCTCATCGGACAGACTACAAACCAAAAGTTCAACTTTTGCAAACGAAAGATGATAATGATGATGGAGAAATAGTAACCTTCAAACAAGTTAGATATACAGTTAAAAACTAATTTTAAAGTTGTTTCATTATAAATGTAACGAACGAAAATATACTTTTAACAGTAGATAAATGTAAGGGGTGCTAACATGAAAAAACGATGGATTTCTTGGTGGATTGGTAACCTATTTTGGATTATCGTTTTTGGAATATGGGCCGCTATTATTTGGTTACGAGAGGTTGATGGTGCTGGTGTTATTCAAACACCTGAAATTAAATCCATATCACTTATCGTTATATTAATCGCGTTTATCATACCGGTATTTTTTCAAGTTATATGGCTAATCATTAATTTGAGGATGAGTAGAAAAAATAATTATACGATTTAGTTTTTCAATTAACAATAAAAAAGAGAGGAATCTACATCAAAATAGATTCCTCCCTTTTACATTTGGACTTATACTGCGCTTTTAATGCAGCACTACTCCTCTTTTTTACGATGCATGTTCATCTTTCTTTTTCATTAACGCTCTTTTCTTCATCGCCTTCGTTAAATATCCACCCTTAAACGAGCGAATTTCATACGAAGACATAAACGCTTTCGGTGCAATTTCATTAATGATTTCTAAAAGCTCTTTCTCCCTAGAACGCTTTGCGACGATATCTAAGCGATAACGTATAGAATTAATACCTTCGCCCTCAAATACTGTAACGCCAAATCCAGAGTGACGTAATTCATCTACTAATTCATTACAACGGTCTAGTAAACTAACTTGATACGTAATATAACCAATTGCTAATTTATTCTCTATATAACCGCCTAATAACAGTCCCGCACTAAAGCCAATGACATAGGCAACGATGTTCATCCAATTTGATAAATCTTGAAACACAATACCTAAACTGACAATGTAAATAGCTCCTTCTAACAATCCAACACCAGCAGCGGATCTTGTTTGATTCTTTACAAGCAAAATCGTACGGATTGTTAATATTGGAACGTAAATAATTTGAAGCACAAAAATAAGTAGCGCTTGTAACATTGGTATCCACCTCTTTCAAAAAGTCTTTTGTCATAATAACATACATAACCTTTAGAAATCGATGGGTTTTTTAAAATTTTTTTATTATTTTTCATACTATTGAAAAACACAAAAAAGAAGCGTATTATATTTGTCATTAATTTGATTACTTGTATCATATCGCTAAACTAAAAAAGGAACCTGATTAGGTCCCTTTCATCATAGCTCTATGTTTTTCGAAGCATGTTCTCTTTGCTTCTCTTCTTCTTTCACTAACTGCATATTTGCATACGCTAAATTTGCAATCATTAAAAAGTGACCACCTAAAATACCTGTACCGAATGCCCACATTTCCATTTCATGCTCAATTTCATACATGATGATAGCTCCTAAAATAGCAGCTGCAAATCGGTTTAAAACTCCTAATCCAGGAGCCTTTTCCTTCATTACGATACTTTTTCCGAGTTTCTCCACTCTGCGAGCTAATAACCAAAGACAATAGGCGCTTACTGCTAATCCAATACCGAACCCTGTCACTTGTTTTCCAAACGGAGTAATCGTCCACATAAGTAGTAAACCACTAAAGATCACATACAATTGTAATCGATATACACGTAAGGCTTCTTGAATCAAAATATCCGCTCCTAAGTTCTCATTTTTTGTACTTTAGAAGAAAAGCAGCAACTTACACAGTTGCTGCTTTCTCTTCTTCTTGTTCTTGTTCCATCTTACGAATTTCAACACGTTTAATTTGGTAAGCGTCTTTTTCTAACACTTTAAATTCATAACCTTCCGCCTCAACGTGTTGTCCTTCTTCGATTTCATGATTTTGCATCATAATCCATCCACCGATTGTATCCACATCATCTTCTTCGATGTGTAATCCAAATAAATCTTTCACTTCTGAGATAAGCACTTTTCCATCAACAATGATATGTTGCTCGTTCACATGTTGAATTGGTGGTGCTTCATCTTCATCATATTCGTCACGAATTTCACCGACGATTTCCTCTAAGATGTCTTCAAGCGTTACAATTCCAGCTGTTCCTCCGTACTCATCATATAAAACAGCCATCGGAATTCGCTTCTTCTGCATTTGAAGTAATAAATCGTGAATTGGAGTCGTTTCCATCACTTCAATAATCGGACGCATATACGAGCGAATAGATGATAAATCTTTTTGATCCTCGGTCATATATCGAATAAAGAAATCTTTTACGTTGACCATACCGATAATATCATCTTTATCTTCTCCAAAAATCGGATAACGTGTGTATCGCTCATTTTGGATTACTTTCATGTGTTCTTCTACTGAATCTTCCAGGTAGAAACCAACGATTTCTGTTCGCGGTACCATAATTTCTTTTGCAATACGATTATCAAATTCAAAAATGTTATTTACATACTTGTATTCAGCTTGATTAATTTCGCCACTTTCATAGCTATCTGAAAGGATAAGACGTAATTCTTCTTCTGTATGAGCTACTTCATGTTCTGAAGCTGGCTTTAAACCGAATAAACCAGTTATCACACGAGCTGAACCGTTCAATACCCAAATAAATGGATACATGATTTTATAGAACATCATTAATGGACCTGCCAATAATAACGTTACCCTTTCAGCCTTTTGAATTGCCATCGTTTTCGGAGCTAATTCCCCTACTACAACGTGTAAATACGTCATAATCATAAAAGCAAGACCAAATGTTAATACTGATGAAATAGAAGGATTTAAGTTCCATTTCTCAAATAACGGGTGTAATAACTTTTCAATTGTCGGTTCACCTAACCAACCTAATCCCATAGCTGTAACTGTAATACCTAATTGACAAGCAGATAAATATTCATCTAAATTTGTTGTTACTTTTTTCGCTGCTAAAGCACCGCGTTTTCCTTCCGCAACAAGCTGATCGATACGGCTTGAACGTATCTTTACAATCGCAAACTCTGCTGCTACGAAAAATCCAGTAAATGCGATTAAAATCGCAACCATGACTAAATTAAATATTTCCAATGAATCCCCTTAGTTAAAAAACTAAGGTGTCCACCTCCTGTATACTATAATGTTTTCTTATTTGTTTGTTAGAAAACATAGCCCGATACAAAAATTAAAGAGGTCGGATTTCACTTATTCTATAATAATAGAGCAAGTGTCTGTATTAAAGCTGTCGTTTGACCAGATAAAGATTTCGATATTTTTTCACGTTGTGAATCAGTCAATCCATCTAAAAGCGGCTTTAACTCAGTAAGCTCCACTTCTAATTGATGAATATGGTCTGTCACTTCATTCACTTGTTTCGAAACGTGTTCATTGATACCGAGCAGCTTCTTCTTCTCCTCGATTTTCTCTTTAATCTCACAAAGCGGCATATGCATTTCTTTGCACTTCTCAATAAATTGTAATGTCTCAAATGCTGTTTCGTCGTAATAGCGATAATTAGATTGAGATCGCTCCGCTTTTAAGATACCTAGATTCGTATAATAATCAATCGTTCGTTTCGACACGTGAGCCATGAGAGCCAACTGTCCGATTCGATACACCTTCCCAACGATCTTCCCCCCTTGTTTATATTACTTACATCATACAACACATAAACTGTACAGTCAAACGTGACGGTTTATTATTCACAATTTATACAAAATTCCAATCTCCTCCTATGATGATTCAATACGAGTAATCTACACTTATACAATAAAATTACTAAACTACTACCTAATCACTACATTGTCTGCCACTTTTAACCTTTCTTATTTAAAAGCATATCCTACTAATAATGATTGCTTGTATAGGAGGGAATTAATATGAAAAAGACAATCATTTCTCATTTTTATAATGAAGAATACCTACTTCCATGGTGGCTTATGCATCACACGAAAATATTCGATCACGGCATTTTAATTAATAGAGGGTCTACAGATCGTTCCGTAGAGATTTGTAAACTATTAGCACCCCACTGGGAAGTACGAAATTCAAGATTTCTTGAGTTTGATCCAACTAATACTGATATTGAAGTGATGGAAATTGAAAGAGAAGTTTCAGGTTGGAAAATCGTTTTAAATACTACTGAATTCTTTTGTTGTAATAATACTGAAGAATTTTTTTCATCTCTTCATACACTAGGCCAAAACATGTATGCGATTAGAATGATTTTAATGATAGATAATCATAATTATAATTATTCAAAGCCTAGATATTCTATCCCCTTAGTAGAACAGCGATACCACGGTGTCTTCCCTTATAACCCAAATCTCGGATGTGCTTGGAGATTTATTCACAATCATCTAGACGGTGCATATTTACCTGGTAGACATCATTCGCGGCACGGATATATAATTTATGACTATCCTTCATTTATTTTAAAATTTTATTTTAGCCCTTGGAATGAACAATCAAAGGCAAGAAAATTACAAATTACACCTACCCTTTCAAAAAGGGGTGTTCAAATGGGACTTCAAACACATTACGGTCAATCTCCTGAAGTACTGGACATACGTTTTTTAGAGCTTAGTAACCTAACACAAGACCTCCGTCATAACCCTGAATATCAAGAATTATTTCCAAAATTCAAACCGTAATATTTTCTGCATCGTCATCACCTCAAACATTTTCATTCACTTAATCAAAAACAATCTCATTTGCATAAAACATGAATACTGTATAAATAATAAATTTTTATTTTAGGAGGAAAAAATGAAAGCTGTTATTCTTGCTGGTGGGTACGGTACAAGAATTGGGGAAGAAACACATTTAAAACCGAAACCTATGATTGAAATTGGAACAAAGCCCATTCTATGGCACATTATGAGTTTGTATAGTCATTACGGGATTACTGAGTTTATTATTTGCTTAGGCTATAAAGGATATGCAATTAAAGAGTTCTTTCTAAATTACAACTTACACATGTCTGATTTCACAATACAGTTAAACGATAATACAATTACTAGCCATTCTCATCGTGTAGAACCATGGAAAGTTACACTAATCGATACTGGTGTAAATACCGAAACGGGTGGCCGAGTGAAAAAGATTCAAAATTATGTCGGAGACGAACCTTTCTGCCTCACTTATGGTGATGGATTAAGTAATGTAAATATAAAAGAACTTATTACATTCCATAAAAAACATGGAAAAATGGCTACTGTTACTGCCGTACAACCTCCTGGTAGATTTGGTTCTCTCATATTAGATAAACAGTCTGTAACATCTTTTCAAGAAAAACCATTAGGTGATGGCGGATGGGTTAACGGTGGATTTTTCGTTTTAAATCCTGAAGTTTTCAATTACATTAGTGGAGATAAGTCTGTTTTTGAAACAGACACTTTAGTTCAGTTAGTAAACAAAAATGAATTGGCCGCATATCAACATTCTGGTTTTTGGCATCCGATGGATACATTGCGCGATAAAAATAAATTAGTCGAGCTATGGGAAAGTAATAACGCTCCGTGGAAGGTTTGGTAATATGGCTTCATCATCTTTTTGGAATAAGAAAAAAGTATTTATTACAGGACATACTGGATTTAAAGGCTCCTGGCTCACCCTTTTCTTAAGTTCTTTAGGTGCAGAAGTAGTAGGCTTTTCTTCTCATCCCCCATCCATTCCTAACATTTTTGAACAAGGTAACGTAGCAAAAGAGTGCACGACAATGAAAGGCGATATTACAGATTACCATTCTTTATTTCATGCCATGAAGCAGCATAAACCTGACATAATATTTCATTTAGCAGCTCAGCCAATCGTAACCGCTTCATACAAAAATCCTATCGATACATTCAAAACGAATGTTTTAGGTACTGTCCACGTGCTAGAAGCAGCAAAGTCCGTCGAAAGCGTACGTGCCATTATTAATGTGACAAGCGATAAATGTTATGAGAATGACGGTAGTGGCGACCGAGCGTTCGTGGAAAATGACCGACTAGGAGGTTTCGATCCTTATAGCGCTAGTAAAGCTTGCGCTGAAATAGCGGCAACATCCTATCAAAAATCATTCTTCCGCACTAATACCCAGAAACTCGCCTCAGTCAGAGCTGGTAACGTCATCGGCGGTGGTGATTGGGCAGAAGACCGATTATTCCCTGATATCATTCGGGCATATTTGCACAATCATACTTTGTGTATTCGAAACAAATATGCCGTCCGTCCGTGGCAACATGTTTTAGATCCTCTACATGGCTATATCCTTTTAGCTGAGAAACTTTGGAATGATGCTAAATATGCAGAAGCGTGGAATTTCGGCCCAATGAATGAACCTAACAGAACCGTTCATGATGTCATTGAATCTGTAATAAAATTATGGAATAACTCACTAACAATCATTTCCTCCTCTACAAATACTCCTTATGAATCACCTGTTTTAACACTCGATAGTACAAAAGCAGTAAACAAACTCGGCTGGACTCCTAAGTTATCAACAGATGATGCTATCGCTTGGACTGTTGATTGGTACAAAAAATATGCATCTGGTGAAAATATAGAATCTTTCACACGACAACAAATCGATGCATTCAAAAATTTATAAGGAGGCTATAAAATGGAACAGAAAAAATGCCGTTTTTGCCACTCATTACTAACCAACACTTTTTTAGATTTGGGCGTTTCCCCTCTTGCTAATTCATTTGTAGCTCCTGAAAGCTCATATAAAATGGAACCTTTTTATCCGCTGCACACATTTGTTTGTAACTCTTGTTTACTCGTACAGCTAGATGAATTTGAATCCCCACAAAATATTTTTCATAACTATTTATACTTCAGCTCTTACTCCTCAAGTTGGCTACTACACGCTAAACAATATGTAGAAATGGCGATTAAGCGTTTCAACTTAACGAAACATTCAAAAGTGATTGAAATCGCAAGTAACGATGGGTACTTATTACAATACTTTAAAAAAGAAAATATCGAGACATTGGGAATTGAACCCGCGAAAAACGTAGCAGAAATTGCTATCAAAAAAGGAATTCCTACTCATGTGAATTTTTTCAGTAATGACTTAGCAAAAAAATTGCCACAAGCTGATTTAATCGTCGCAAATAACGTATTAGCACATGTTCCAAACTTGCATGATTTTGTTGCCGGTTTAAAAACGTTATTAAAACAAGATGGCACGATAACAATTGAATTCCCACACTTATTAAACCTCATATCCTTTAAACAGTTCGATACTATCTACCATGAGCACTTTTCCTACTTCTCACTTATAAGCCTTCAAAAAGTTTTAAGTTATCATCATTTACAAATTGTTGATGTAGAAGAACTTTCAACGCATGGTGGTTCCTTACGGATTTTTGTAAACCATCTAAGTGCCCAATCAACTATCCATTCCAATGTTACAAAATTAATTCAAAAAGAAGTCGACCACGGGTTAGATACTTTAGATTGCTATCTCCTTTTTTCTAAACGCATCGAACAATTGAAAATAAATATTTTAAAGTTTTTTATTGAAGCGAAAGCTTTAAACAAACAAATTATCGGTTACGGTGCTCCAGCTAAAGGAAACACCCTTTTGAATTATTGCGGGATAGGTAAAGAATTTCTAGCTTATACAGTGGATAAAAATCCTCACAAACAAAATCTCCTTTTACCAGGAACTCGTATTCCAATAAAATCTCCAGCAGAAATTAAACGTACAAAACCGGATTACATTCTTATACTTCCTTGGAATTTGAAAGACGAAATTATGAAAGAATGCTCTTTCATTCGTGAATGGGGCGGTAAATTTTTAGTGACGGTTCCAGAAATTGAGGTGATCGAGCCATGAAGAAAGTTGTTGTAACAGGTGGTAGTGGCTGGATAGGTAAATATGTTGTACATTCACTTATACAAAAGGGATATGAAGTGCACGCCACGTATAATAAAAATAACCCCTCTCACCTCCCTTGCCATTGGCATAAAGTAAACTTGCTTCGCGATGACGAAGTAAAACAATTCATTTCGGATGTTCAGCCTAGCCATCTCATTCACCTTGCTTGGGAAGCAGTGCCACCAGCATGCTATGTATCTATTAATAATTACTATTGGCTAAAGTCTAGTATTTCATTGATTCAACACTTCACAACATGCGGCGGAAAGCGTGTTGTCGTTGCAGGTACTGGCGCAGAGTACGAATGGTTTAACGGCGTATTATTTGAAGATTCATCGCTCCTTTCCTATAAAACCCCGTATTCTTTATGTAAAAATGCACTGCACTCCTGGCTAGAAACGTATGCACAACAAACAGGCCTCAGCATGTGTTGGGGCCGCATTTTTCATATGTATGGACCTCACGAACAAGGTAATCGGCTCGTTTCTAATATTATCACTTCCTTATTAAAAAATGAGGAAGCACTATGTACACATGGAAAACAATCGAGAGATTTCCTCCATGTGAGTGACGTCGCAGACGCTCTCGTAACAGTATTAGAACATGGCGTTACAGGCACCATCAATATCGCTTCAGGTCAATCTGTACAAATTAAAGAACTAGCTTCTATCATCGCTAAAAAGATAGGAAAAGAACATTTAATTAAACTAGACGCGATTCCTTTCTCTAAGGATGAACCTTTATTCGTCGGCGTTAGTGTAGAACGTTTAAAAACTGAAGTAAACTGGAAACCAACATACGATTTAAATACAGGAATAGAAGAAACAATTTTATGGTGGGAATCATTTATACAAAAACATAACGATATACGTCACTAAAACGTAAATCCTTCGTTCCTCTCGCTAATTCCTTATACCATTCTTCTAATCTTTCCGGCGTAATAATATGGTGCGTCCCCATTCCCCCATGCTTACTAGCTTCAGAAAGAGTCGGACCAATTTGTAACTTTCTCTTTCTCATCACATCGTTCCACGGACTAAATCCAAACCATAATATACAAGCAAGAGGTGGATAAATCATCGATTCATGCGCAGATAAATGTCTTCCAACCGTATAACTTCCATGCTCATGATTATGAATAAATCTACCTCTTCTCCATAACGGCCAATCTTCTGGTAAATAACCATGAAATCGCTGTTTCATTAAAGGTATTCCAAAGTTAAGGTCAGGATAGTTGTAGTTAGGATCATCAACCATAATAAGCCCGTCCAGCCAATACATCCTCCCCCCCAATTCATTTAGCGATTTCCAAAACTGATTTTTATCTTGCACGCAAAGAAACTCAGTCGTATTTAAAATCATTTTCCATCCTTGTACTTCTTGTTCTATCCTCATCACTTCATGATCTGTCGCATATGCATCAAACTCTGGATTTACAGAATCTCGCACCTCCCAATGCGGTGCGAATTTTTTACAAATCTCAACGGAACGATCTGTTGAACCTTTATTAATTAAAATACCATGATCAAAAAGTTTCGTATGATGCATAAGCCACCATGGCAATAAATACTCTTCATTGTAAAAATGTGAAATAACGGTTGTAGTTATAATAATCTCCTCCTCTTTCTCTATTAATCTACTTTTTATCCTACAACCAATATACTCATAAGCAAAAATATGTTTCCTAATTATTGATCAAATATTATTATTAATATTTTTGTAAGTTTTCCTTTGGTACCCAGCCCTTCTCACCATCTCTTCCTTCGCACCAAACCCATTCATTCAATTCTTCTAATCCGATCAATCTTTCTCCAATATTCACATTTAATTCTTTCGCAGTATATTGTTTTATAATAATTCCTGTTCCATTCATATCTTTTCTTATAATTTGCTCCGGAACCCATCCTTTCCGGTTATACTTCTCTTCGTGACAAAACATCCAGTTTTCCCAGTTTTCCGGACCAGCGTAACTCTCTATCATTTTCACTACATCCCCCTCTTCTAAGCGAATTGGATTAGGATAATTGCTAACATGTGATTTTATAACGATATATTTCATAACAACCTCCAATAATCAGAAAATTAAGTTATAATATCATTATAACTTAAAGAGGAGGAATGCACTCATGTACTACAACACTTCATTCGAAAACGATCAACCTGTAGGCCGTCTATAAACTAAGACGGGCTTATAACACATACACTATGCCTCATCTTAGGGAACTCATATTACCCTAAAAATAGACGGAGGTACTTCAAATGAAACAAACAATTTTAGGAGCTATATGCTTATCACTAGCAGCAAGTATATGGGGCGGTATGTATGTTGTTAGCAAATACGTACTCGATTTCATTCCACCACTAACACTCGTTTGGCTACGCTTTATTATCGCTTTTGTTGTTTTATATGGCATTTTGAAACTAGCTGAGAAAAAGCAAAAGAAAAAAGTAACCATTCGCAAAAAAGATTGGCTCCTATTCGCTTGGATTGGATTTATCGGCTATTTCATTTCGATCACATGCCAATTTATCGGAACAAAATTATCCGACGCTCATACAGGCTCGTTAGTTACATCAGCTACACCTGCATTTATGGTTATATTTGCAGCGCTCATTTTGAAAGAAAAACTAACTGCTCGTAGACTTTTATCTACTATAATAGCGACAATCGGTGTCATTATCGTAATCGGATGGGATATTGAAATTGGCTCCTATTTTATTGGAACAATCATTTTAGTTGGAGCCGCTATTACGTGGGCTTTACTATCTATTTATGTAAAAATCGCTTCAATCCAATTTTCATCCTTAGTTATTACAACGTACGCAATTTTCTTTTCACTCTTTTTTATTACACCTTTTATGATATGGGAGCTACAAGCGGCCTCTATCGGAACAGTAAATACGTACGTAATATTAGGCGTATTATACTTAGGAATCGTCTCAACAGCAGGTGCCTTTTTCCTTTGGAATAAAGGATTAGAATTACTGGATGCAAGCATAGGTTCCTTATTTTTCTTCTTCCAACCTATCGTTGGATCGTTACTTGGTTGGCTCTTATTAAATGAAACATTAAATAGTAACTTTTTTATTGGTGGTATTCTTATTATATGTAGCGTTTTAATTACTACTTTTGAAAAGAAATAAAAAGCAGGCAGAGATTCTTAGTCTCTGCCTGTTCGCATTATTGGATCTTGGTCGTGAAAACCAATACAAATCGGTATATATCATAATACTTCGCTTCTATTTGCTCTACTGCTAACGAAAAGACATCCTCTTGCATCTCTTCTAAATACTGAAATATATCCACACTAAACACTCCTCACTCTTTACGCACTCCAATGCGATGGACGAGACAATAATTTCGGTAATTTCGTATGCTTATCCCCTCTCGCAGCATTAACTTGAACTTGCGTCAGAAAAATACTATTAGTAAAATCAGCCCCGCGAATATCTGCATCTCGCAAATCTGCTCCGATGAGATCTGCTCCTCTTAAATCTGCACCATTTAAGTTAGCCGCAATTAAATAAGCTCCTCTTAAATTTGCACCTTGTAAATTTTTCTTTTTCAGATTCGCTCCCATAAGGTCTGCTCCGCGGTGAATGATTCGTTTCTTACGCGCAGTATTCATTTCCTTCCATACTAGTTCGCTCGTTTCTAAAAGGAGAATGTTCACCTCTGCCCTATGCATTGGAACATTTATTTTCATTAACTCATCTGGATTTAAATTCGAAAGTCGCTCTGTCTCCTCAATTGCGTTCTCCAGCTCTTTATGAATTGGCTGTGTTGCCTTTAAAAGAATCGCCTCATTCAAATACCAAAGCATTTCATGAAGTTGATGCATAATTGGAAAAGCATCGTACATTTTTCTTGCATGCTTTGCATCTTTCCGCCAATCAATCCCTTTAAACGTACCCTGAGAAATCTTCTGTCCAGCACCGAAACACTCAAATACTGTACAACCTTTATAACCTTTTCCTCTAAGATTTTTATGTATACTACATTTAAAATCTGATTGTAAGTTGGAACATGGTTTACCACCATCTTTATTCACTGCAAAATCTACCGATGCTGCGAACGGTAATGCAACGCAACATAGACCGAAGCATTTTTCGCAGTTTGCTTTTAAATGATCGTTATGATTAGTCAAAATCTATACCCCCTGTTGTCTTTTGACTATTTCATAATATTCCAACTGTAATAAATAATCAATTTTAAAATAAACCAGCATCTTTCGTTTCAATTCATAACTTTATCATTCGATTTCCTTTCAATTGAAAAGGACTATTTCTATTTAATGAATTATAATTAAATTATAAATTTTCTAACTAAAAAGGAGACTTATTATGGCACTAGAAATGAAAACAAACTGTCAAATTTGCGATCAATCGCTCGAACAAGATTCTGAAGCATACATTTGTGTATATGAATGTACATTTTGCGCACCATGTACAGAAGAAAGACATAACGTTTGTCCAAACTGCGGCGGCGAATTAGTACGTAGACCGAAAAAGAAATAATAAAAAGCAAAGCGATATCGCTTTGCTTTTGTTTAGGCATCTGAAATTATATATTTAAAAACTTCACACAAACAGGCTCTGGCACAACAACATCAGATTGTAAAAGTGTTAACTTACCTGTAGATTCATCTCTTGAAAATAACACAAGATTATGTGACTTTTCATTTGTAGCAACAAGAAACTTTTCAGTAGGATCTAATACAAAGTCTCTTGGCCAATTTCCTTCTGTAGATGTATGTTCCACAAATGTAAGCTGGCCTGAGTTTTGATCTACGCTATAAACAGCGATACTATTATGACCACGATTACCTGCATATACAAAGCGGCCGTCAGAAGAAATATGGATAGCACTGCCTTGACTATTTTCATCAAATTTTTCTGGAAGAGTAGAAATATACTGTAATTCTGTAAAGGATCCTTCTTCCGAGTTATATGTTAGCGCAATAACCTCTGAACTAAGCTCCGTCATTACATAAGCGTATTTTCCATTTGGATGAAAAGCAATGTGTCTTGGTCCACTTCCCGGATTCACAGACAGGCTATTCACTTCTATTAATGTACTATCTTTTACTTCATACGTAATTATTTTATCTATCCCTAAATCAACGCCCACTACATATTTTTCATCAGGAGTGTACCCCGCGTAATGTGCATGTGGTTTTTCTTGTCTTTCTTTATTCGGACCTGAACCTTCATGTGCCATAATAGATGAAGCAGGATTTACAGTTCCATTTTCTTCATTTATTTCAAAAGACTCAATCGTTCCTTTATGGTAATTCGCTGTAACTACTGTATGATTCCCACTATCAACACTAATATGACAAGGAGAAGCACCTTCTACTACTTGTCTATTTTTCGCTTTTAGTTCTCCAGTATGACTATCAATGGAATAAGCAGCTACACCGCCAGATTCGCCTTCCTTAACAACAGAATAGAGATATTCATTATTTCGGTTAATCGTTACATATGTAGGGTTATCCAGCTTAGCGGCAAGTGTTACATTACTAATTTTTTTTGCTTCTGTGTCTAAAGTAAACTTATATATTCCTTCACTATTTTCTTTCGTGTATGTTCCAACATATCCGATAAACTCTTTGTTATCCTTCATTTTCATAACCCTCTCTCCCTATATTTTTCATTCATCATACTTCTTAAAATATTTTATGTTGAAAGAGTATCCTAAAAAATCGGAGTACCTCTTTATACGTTACCATATTTTCTTGGTAAATAGCTTTTAAACCCACTTTTTTTGATACGCTGCTATACTTTCATATTCTTCTTCCAATTGACGGGACAAACGGATATAGATTGGCGTTAAATCTTTATATTTTTCCACACTTTCCATATTTGGCTCATGATGAAAATCTGCACCTACCATTTCAGAAACTACATGCAACGTATCTATTTCACCTAAACTATATAAACCGAGGATTGCAGCTCCTAAGCAAGAACTTTCAAAACTTTCCGGAACATATACGTCTTGATGGAAAATATCTGCCATCATCTGTCTCCAAAGTTCCGATCTTGCAAAACCACCTGTCGCTTGAATTTTTTTCGGTTCACCAATTAGCTCTTTTAAAGCGAGAAGAACTGTATATAAGTTATAAATTACTCCTTCTAAAACAGCACGGATCAGATGTTCTTTCTTATGATGCAATCCGAGTCCAAAGAAAGATCCTCGTGCATTTGCATTCCATAAAGGAGCTCTTTCCCCTGCTAAATACGGGTGAAATAATAAACCGTCAGATCCAGGATTCACTTTTGCTGCTATTTCAGTAAGTACTTCATATGGATCTTTTCCTAAACGCTTCGCAAGTTCAATCTCTGAAGTACCCAATTGGTCACGAGCCCACCTGAAAATCATACCACCGTTATTAACTGGACCACCGATTACCCAATGGTCTTCAGTTAACGCATAACAAAAGATTCTCCCTTTTGGATCTGTTACAGGACGATTTGTTACAGCACGAATCGCACCGCTTGTACCAATTGTAACAGCCACAACGCCAGGATCTATTGCATTTACACCTAAATTAGATAGTACTCCATCACTCGCTCCTACTACAAAAGGCGTAGAAACAAGTACATTCATCTCTTTGGCAAGCTCTTCATCTAATCCTGTTAAACTGTGCGTTGTTGGAACAAGCTTTGAAAGCTTTTCATCTGTAATTCCCGCAACATGTAAAGCCTCTTCATCCCATTTTAAAGATTTCAAATTAAACATCCCTGTTGCTGATGCTATAGAATAATCAATTACATACTCTTTATATAACTTGTAAAAAACATATTCTTTAATAGAAATGAATTTATAACTTTTTGCGAATAACTCTGCCTTCTCATTCTGTAGCCAAACTAATTTCGAAAGTGGTGACATCGGATGAATTGGTGTCCCAGTACGAAGGTAAATCTCGTGACCATTCATATCATTCTTTATTTTCTCCGCCCAGCTTGCACTTCTATTATCTGCCCAAGTGATACATCTCGTTAACGGCTTTCCCTTTTCATCTACAGCAATGATACTATGCATTGCCGAACTAAAAGAGACACAAAGAATATCACTTGGCTGTACACTACTTGATCGTACAGTTTCTTTAATCGTATGTATTACTGCACGAAAAATTTCTTCTGGGTCTTGTTCTGCTGTTTCAGGCGTAGGAGAATATAAAGGATATTCAATTCCATGACTAGCAATAACAGATCCATCAGTAGAAAATAGAACTGATTTTGTACTAGTTGTCCCAATGTCTACACCAATCATATATTTTGAGCTCACCATTTCTTCCTCCTAACAAAAAATTGTTACAGTATCCCACCATAAAAATACATTCCTTTTATCTATTGATAACGTTGTATGCCACAATTATCTAAATAGAAACATCTTTATCTTAAACAAACATATCGAGTAGTAAAACGCCTCCAAAAGCGATAAATGAAAGTAACGTTTCTAATACTGTCCATGTTTTAAATGTTTCTTTCACTGTTAAACCTAGGTATTCTTTTACCATCCAAAAACCAGCATCGTTTACGTGTGAAAACATTAATGCTCCTGCACCTGTTGCAATAACGAGTAATTCTAAGTTCACACCTGTTGTATTTTCAACGATTGGCGAAACGATACCCGCTGCTGTTGTTAAAGCGACTGTCGCTGACCCTGTCGCAATTCGAATTAGTCCTGCTACTATAAATGCTAATACAATTGGGGATAGAGCTAAATGCTCAGACATTTGAGCAATAGCATTGCCTACACCACTATCGATAAGAATTTGCTTAAATCCCCCGCCAGCACCAATAATCGCAACAATTGAACCGATTGGTAATAAGCTATCTTCTGTTACCTTCTTAATAGCCTTTTTATCGATACCTTGGCGAAATCCAAGAAAATAAAACGCTGCAAAACATGCAATCAATAGTGCAATGATAGGACTACCGATTAATGTGATAATCTTCATCAAAGTATTAGAAAGAGGCACATAAGGAGCTGCTGCAGCTAAAACCATTAACATAACAGGTAACAATATAACTAAAAATGAAACTCCTATTCCTGGTAATTTCGTTGATTTTGTATTTACACGAATCAGTTCTGGCTCATTTTCAGGAATTACACGTTTGTGAATCCATTTCGCAAATATAGGACCTGCAATAATCGCTGCAAAAAATGTAATAATGAGTGAATACATTAGTACCTTCCCAAGATTCGCTTTATAAATACCAATTGCAACTATGGCCCCTGGATGCGGAGGAACAAGACCGTGCACGACAGATAGCCCAGCAATTGCTGGTAATGCTATTAATAAAATATTTTGTTTCGTTGTTTTATGAATTGAAATTACTAACGGCAGTAATATTAAAATGCCTACTTCAAAAAACACCGGGATTCCAATAATAAAACCTGCAATTAACATAGCCCATGGTAAGTTTTTTATCCCAAAGGATTTAATAAAGAACTCTGCCACTTGCATTCCAGCACCTGACTCTGCCATCATTTTCCCTAAAATTGTACCTAATACTAAAATACCTACTAAATGCCCTAGAACACTCCCCACTCCTGTTTCATAAGCACTCACTATTTTATCCATTGGCATTCCAGACATAATTGCTAAAAACAAACTTGCAACCGTTAAACTAATAAACGCATGCCATCTCCACCACGACACCCCTAAAATAACAATTACGATTGATAATAATGTAATCATTAAAAGGTACATATTCATACTCAGTTCCACCCCTTTATGTAAACCCTTTCAAAATTACTATACAATTAAGAGAACCTATATAGTTCTTTCATGAGTAAGAATTTATATATCGATATACAAATCATCTTCACAAAATAATAATTTATACAAAAAGAATCTCCCTTATCAGAGATACATGTTAACTACTCTCTCTGATAAGGGGATTTCTCTTTCATAATTATAATGTTATTTTATACATGCTTCATACGAGCATATTTTCCTTCTTCAAAAGTAAATGACACTTTCTTCTCTGCTGTTTTCACGTAGTAAGACTACAAACTCAGGATCCAGTTTAAACGATGAAGTTACTTAGGATTTGTCCTCTCATGAAAAGCAATTTTCGGAAAGCCCCTTCACTTTTATGCATTATAATTTAGGAGCTTTCGCCCAATCCGCAGCAAACTTCTCAATACCCTGGTCTGTTAATGGGTGCATAGCAAGTTGTTCAATTACTTTATAAGGGATTGTTGCAATGTGAGCACCTGCCATCGCTACACGAGTTACGTGATCTGGATGTCTAACAGAAGCCGCAATAATTTGTGTATCTAATTGATGAACATCGAATAATTCAGCAATTTTAGCAACTAATAATACGCCATCTTCAGAAATATCATCTAAGCGCCCTAAAAATGGAGAAACGTACGTTGCACCTGCTCGAGCTGCTAAAAGTGCTTGGTTCACGGTGAAAATAAGTGTAACGTTCGTTTTTACACCTTTTTCAGTAAGATAGCGACAAGCTTCTAATCCTGCTAGCGTCATCGGAAGTTTTATTGTAACTTTTTCATCGCCGCCGTTAATCTTAATCAGTTCCTCTGCTTGAGCGATCATCTCTTCAGCTGTAACAGCATCTGGCGTTACTTCTGCCGAAACAGATTCAACTTTCGGCACTGCCTGACAAATTTCTGCAATACGGTCTTCAAACTTAATGCCCTCTTTTGCTACTAAAGAAGGATTTGTTGTAACACCAGCTAAAACTCCAAGTTTATATGCTTTTTTTATGTCCTCAAGATTTGCAGTATCAATAAAAAATTTCATGATCAATTCCCTCCAGTTTTTAAACGTTGATGAGTTACATGTTTAATATGCTTATCCCGTAAAAGCCCGATTGATGTGGAATAAAGCCCCTACTTATTAAAGTTTCACTTTATTTCTTTTCTACTGCATGTCCGCCAAATTCATTGCGCAGAGCTGCTACTACTTTTCCTGTAAATGTATCATTGTCTAATGAGCGGTAGCGCATTAATAGAGACATTGCGATAACAGGAGTTGCTGTTTGAAGGTCTAATGCTGTTTCTACTGTCCATTTTCCTTCACCAGAAGAATGCATAACACCCTTAATTTCATCCAGTTTTGCATCTTTAGAAAATGCATTTTCTGTTAATTCCATTAACCAAGAGCGAATGACTGAACCGTTGTTCCATACTCTTGATACTTTTTCATAATCGTAGTCAAATTCACTTTTCTCTAGAATCTCAAATCCTTCACCAATAGCAGCCATCATACCGTATTCAATTCCGTTATGAACCATTTTTAAGAAGTGACCACTACCAGCTTTTCCAGCATATAAAAATCCATTTTCTACAGCAGTATCGCGGAAGATAGGTTCAACGATGTCCCAAGCTTCTTGATCTCCTCCGATCATGTAACAAGCACCATTACGAGCGCCTTCCATTCCGCCAGAAGTTCCTGCATCCATAAAGTGAATGCCATCTTTCTTTAATTGCTCATATCGGCGAATTGACTCTTTATAATGTGAATTACCCGCTTCAATTAAAATATCTCCTTTTGATAAAAGTGGTGTAACCTCATCAATAACAGAATCAACAACAGCGTGTGGTACCATTACCCAAAGAATTCTTGGTGATTGTAATGACTGAACAAGTTCACTTAAACTAGATGTACCCGTTGCCCCGTACTCTTTCATTTCTTCTACTGCACTTGCATTTAAATCAAATGCTACTACTTCATGTTTATGATCCATTAAATTTTTCCCTAAATTTAATCCCATTTTACCTAACCCAATTAATCCTACTTGCATAATATAATTCCTCCTCAGATTATCTTTTATTAAAAATTCATATCACTACGATTTTGAATACCCTTCAGTATTGATAAATCTAGAAAGGTATTCACAGTCATAGCTTAAGAATTCAACACATTTTTTGTAATTTGAACAACATTTTCTGTCGTAAATCCAAATAGATTCATGACTTCAGCTCCAGTTCCTGAAGCTCCAAATGTTTCAATTGCTAGTACTTTTCCTTCTTGTCCTACATAACGTTCCCAACCTAGAGATACACCCATCTCAAGAGATACTCGTTTCGTTATAGAAGACGGAAGAACGGATTCTTTATATTCGTTCGATTGGCGATCGAATAACTCCCAGCTCGGCATTGCAACGATGCGAACAGAAACTTGATCTTCTTCTAATTTTGCTTTCGCACTAGCAGCTAAGGATACTTCAGAACCTGTCGCAATTAAAATTACATCCGGATTTTCATTTGTTTGTGTTAATACGTAAGCTCCTTTAGAGAGATTATCTATGTTCGCTTTCGTTTCATTAAACACCGGTAAATTTTGACGACTCAGTACTAAAACGACTGGACCATCCGTTTGCTGTAAAGCATACGCCCACGCACTTGCTGTTTCATTTGCATCTGACGGACGGATAACTGTTAGACCAGGAATTGCTCGAAGCGCTGCCAATTGTTCAATTGGTTCATGCGTTGGACCATCTTCTCCTACAGCAATCGAATCATGTGTAAATACGTAAGTAACAGGTAACTTTTGCAGTGCAGCCAGTCGAATCGATGGACGAAGATAATCATTAAATACAAAGAATGTACTTACGAAAGGTTTTACTCCTCCATGAAGCGCCAATCCATTCGCTGCCGCGCCCATTGCATGTTCACGTACGCCGAAGTATATATTTCGTCCAGCATATGATTCTACTGCATATACTGCTTCACCTTTTATATCTGTCATCGTAGAATGAGAAAGATCTGCACTTCCACCGAAAATAGAAGGAATCGATTTCACATAATGATTAATAGCTTCCCCACTTGCAACACGAGTAGAAATCGTTTTTTCAGTATCAAAGGATAGAATGTCTTTCGCTTCAATTAAAACCTCACCTGTAATCGCTTTTTCTAATTCATCTGCCAGTGTAGGATTCGCTTCTCTGTATGAGTTGAACTGCTCATTCCAGTCATTTTCTTTTTCAATACCTTTTTGTTTCAGTTCATTAAAATGAGCTTTTACTTCTTGAGGTACAAAGAAGTCTTCCTCATAATGCCAACCATACACTTGTTTTGTCGCTGTCGCTTCTTCTACCCCAAGCGGATTACCATGTGCTTTGTTCGTTCCAGCAACTTTTGGACTTCCATAACCTATAATGGTTCTAATTTCTATAAGAGTAGGTTGATCCGTATTGTCTTTCGCTAATTGAATCGCTTTTGTAATCGTATCAACATCGTTTCCATCCTCAACTCTTACATATTGCCAATGTGCAGATTCTACTCTTTTCTGAATATCTTCAGAAAAAGCAATGTTTAATTCACCATCAAGTGAAATTTCATTTGAATCATACAGTACAATTAACTTGCCAAGTTTCATATGTCCTGCCATTGACATCGCTTCATAAGCGACACCCTCCATTAAGTCACCGTCTCCAACTAAAGCGTACGTATTATGATCTATAATAGAGTGACCATCCTTATTGAACTTCGCTGCCAAATGAGCTTCTGCCATTGCCATTCCGACAGCATTCGCAATTCCTTGTCCTAACGGGCCTGTCGTCGCTTCAACTCCAGAAGTGTGACCAAACTCCGGATGTCCTGGTGTTTTACTATTTAACTTTCTAAAGCTTTTCAAGTCATCAATTGAAACGTCATATCCAGCTAAATGAAGTAAGCTATACAGTAGGCTCGATCCATGTCCCGCTGATAAAACGAATCGATCACGGTTAAACCATTTCGGATGATTAGGATTGTGACTTAAATGATTCGCCCATAATGCATAAGCCATCGGTGCTGCTCCCATTGGAAGACCTGGATGACCTGAATTTGCCGCATTAATAGCATCAATCGATAACGTACGAAGTGTATTCACTGCTAATTGATTTATGTTTTGTGTCATAGTAATCGTCCCCTTAAATGCTTTCATGAAAGAAAGTACTTATTTTTCCGTCTCTTGATCTAACCACCATTTAAATCCACTTTCTTGCAATAATTCATTCGACGCATCTGGACCATATGAACCAGACTCATATTCATGAAGTGGTAATAAGTTTTCCTCGAATGCTTCAAGAATTGGTTGTACCCATTCCCATGACAATTCAACTTCTCTCCAATGTGCAAAGAATGTAGCGTCTCCACTCACAGCATCATGAATGAGTCTTTCATACGCTTCAGGTACTCCCACATCCGCTTGCTCACAAGTAAAGTTAATACGCATCGGTTCAATTTCTCCATTTTTCAATGGATTTTTACTATTTAACTGTAATGAAACATTCTCACCTGGGCTAATTTCAATTATTAATAAGTTAGGTGCTGCATTTGGATTACTATCTTGATATTGCTGTTTTAACGTATTTTTAAATTCGATTACAATACGAGTAGACTTTTCTTTCATTCGTTTACCTGTTCGTATATAAAATGGAACGCCAGTCCAAAACGGATTATCGATCCACAATCGAGCAGCAACAAATGTGTCTATGTTAGAAGAAGGATTTACTCCTGGTTCCTCTTTATATGCTACAACTTGCTCGCCTTTTATCTCTCCTGAAGCATATTGTCCGCGAATGATATGGTTTTGAACGTCTTCTTTTTTCACTTTACGAAGCGTCTCCATTACCTTTCGCTTTTCCTCTCGAATTTCACATGCATTAACCTTTTCCGGCAGATTCATAGCAGTCATCATTAATATTTGTAACATATGATTTTGAACCATATCTCGAATGGCTCCTGCCTGATCATAATATCCTGCTCTTTCTTCAACCCCAACTGTTTCACTAGCTGTGATTTGTACATTCGCTATATGTTCTTTATTCCAAATAGACTGGAGAACAGGATTTGCAAATTCTAGTGCTTCAAGATTTTGAATCATCGGTTTACCTAAATAATGATCAATACGGTATATCTCGTCTTCTTCAAACGTGCGACTAAGCTTATCATTCAGCTCACGAGCAGATGTAAGGTCGTGCCCAAACGGTTTCTCAATCATTAGGCGTTTCCATCCATCCGTTTTATCAAGTCCGCTTTCCTTAATATTTAAAGCGATTGTCTCGAAAAATTCAGGAGCAACGGAAAGATAAAACATTCTATTACCTTTTATATGTAGTTCTTCTTCCCTTTCGCGAACGACTTGTAATAATCTCTCATAGTCTTCCGGCTTACTCACATCTAATGGACAATAGCGAAAGTTATCTAAAAAACCTTCGAGATCTGAAGTCCCTTCTTCTCTATGGCGAGAAAACGTCTCTATTGATTCTTTTATTCTTTTTTGAAAATCTACATGAGATACTTCACGTCTCCCAAGCCCGATAACAGATATTTGCTTTGGAAGCTTTTGATCTCTATATAAGTTATATAGTGCGGGGTAAATTTTGCGTTTCGCTAAGTCCCCTGTCGCTCCAAATAAAACAAAGGTCATTGATTCCAATTTCAGTCCCCCTCTTGTTGTATAATCCTTGTCAATATTTTAAAAATGAATTGTACAGAATCCCCTGTTTTTATAAAAAAACAAAGAGTTATCAAATTCCAATTCCTTTTATACCTTTCGCTTTCTAATTGTCCCCAATATTAATAGTGGCAATTCAAAGCATTTCTACCACAGATTACTTATTTATCGAACCTAACAAACAAATATATATTCGATTACTTTTAGTAATTAAATAATCTTATGTCTAGTATATTAACCATATAAATTATTATCGTCAATAAAAATGTCTTGCATTACATACTATTTATTTCGTAATGCTTTTCTAAGTGTATTCCTAATTACCATTCATTTTCAAAGATAATGATCGATATAATAAATATCAGTTTCGTCAAAATCTTCAATTAATTTTCCGTTAAACTCGCGAGCAGACGTTACATTATAATCAAAAGGCTTCTCTATAATAAGACGGTTTAATCCTTTTGTAGCCCACAATCCACTCTCTTTAATATTTAAAGCAATCACATCAAATACTTCTGGTATAACAGATAGATAAAACATACGGTTTTCAGGAATGTTTAATTCTGTTTCACGCATCTTTACAAGGCGCAACAAATCTGGATAGTCCTCTATATTCGCTGTATTTAATTGACAATAACGAAATGTACTAATAAATTCTTCTACTCCTGATTCGTCATCAGTAGATATTCTAGAAAATGTAGCAAGGGATTGTTCTACCTTTGTTTGAAATTCCACATCTGACATTACCCTTCTGCCGATACCGATAATCGAAATAGATTGCGGTATATTTTGATTACTAAATAGCTTATATAAAGCAGGATAAATTTTGCGTTTCGCTAAATCCCCCTGTCGCTCCGGATAAAGTGAAACTTTAATCAGTGGGGGTTTTGTTCATCCCCACTGATTATTAGTTGAACCAATCGAGCTTTTACAGGCAGTTGCCCCACCTAACTTCTATGATATCGCTGAATTTTGAGGTGGGGGTCTTACTGCCTGTTAATGCGTGGTAAAAGAAATGTCATTGAATCCATTTGTTCTCTCCCTTTTAAAACAATTGCTAGAATAGAATATATAAGTTCATTCGCTACTTAGCACCATACTGTCTCTAAAACCTCATACTTTACCAATGTTTCTTCAATACAATTTTCCCAAGAGCACGTTCTGACTCACTTATGTGGTGTGCTTTTTTTACACCTTCTACATGTAAAGGCAACACATGCGTGACAACAGGTTTAATCTTCCCGCTCTCAATTAATTCTGTAATAAGAGAAAGTTCATATCCGTTAGGTTCAGTAAATATATGGTCACTCTCAATATTTTTCTCTCTTGATATCTCGGTTTGCGGAATTTTCATACCTTTCGGACCATAGATAGACGCTAACTTTCCATTTGGTGCAAGTATTTTATAACTATTCTTTAGTACATCCCCACCTAACACATCAAATACAATATTGTAATTATGCAAAAGCAAAGAAAAGTCTTCCGTTTTGTAATCGACGACAGTATCAGCGCCTAGATCCTTTACAAATTGCATGTTTTTCGTACTAGTCGTAGTTGCAACATGTGCACCGAAACTTTTCGCTAGTTGAATAGCAAACGTACCAATCCCGCCAGATCCAGCATGAATTAAAACCTTATTACCTTTTTGAACATTTGCGAACTTCACTAAGCTTTGCCAACTTGTCAAACCTACTAGAGGGATTGATGCCGCTTCTTCAAAAGATAGATTTCTCGGTTTTTCCGCCACATATTTTTCATCTACAGCCACGTACTCTGCGTACGTGCCGTTTCGTTCAATATCTGGACGACTATATACTTCATCCCCCACTTTAAATGCGGTAACGTTTTTTCCTATAGCAGCAACTACACCTGCAACATCCCATCCTAAAACGAGCGGGAAGTCATAAGAAATTACGTCTTGAAGTAAACCCTCACGTATTTTCCAATCCACAGGATTTACACCAGCTGCATATACTTCAATCAGTACATCGTTGTCTCCCAATAGCGGTGTCTGCATTTCAATCTCTTGTAGTACACTTTTATCTCCATATTGCATAAGTCCTATTGCTTTCATTCTTTTCACTCCTTTACAAGGCTGGGAAATGCGGCAGCACTTCTTCTCCTAGCTCATCCAATACTTCGTCAGCTGGACGTTGACCATCAAATAGAGCAAGGAATAAATGATTCACACCAATACTTTTATATATATCAAGTAATTCAATTAGTGCCTTACGCCCTGTACGGTAACCTAAACGTATCGGTGTAGGACGTTCATTTGGATCTTCAGATAAATCTAAATGCATCGGTTGTATAAATGGTTTGAATACATCTGGATGATAATCCTCTACTAGTTCTCTCCATTGTCCAATTGCTCCCGCCTGATGCACCGGACTACGTGGATAATACATCCATCCATCTCCATGTTCAGCAAACCATTCCATATTTTGCTGACTAAAACCTGTAATAAAGGTTGGAACACGTTTAGACGGTTTTGGAACTAAATTCGCACCATGCACTTCTCCTAGTGTCGACTGGATAGACGGGAAGTTTTTATACAAAATTTCTTCCAAGTAAGCAAATGCTTCTCTAAACTTTTCACCTCGTGTTTCATGACTAACACCTAACGCTTTAAAATCGGCACGTCTGTCACCGGATGAAACGCCAAGCATAATTCTTTCTGGAAATAGTTGATCTAATGTAGCAATTTCTTTTGCTACACGCAATGGATGACGAAGTGACAACACTGTTGCCGACGTTCCAAATGCGATTTTCTCTGTCTTGCTTGCTAAATACGTCAAATAAATCATCATATCGTAAATTTGACCTGTTGCAGGATCACCAAAATCAGGGTCTTGCAGCAATACATCGCGAAGCCATACACCTGTAAAACCGTATTGTTCCGCTTTTTGTACTAACTCTACTTGTTTTTCCATCGTTGGAGCATGAAACTGATAATTTTCAATCGGAATGTGAACTCCTAACGTAAGTTGATCTTTCGCAAACATACGATTATATCCAAAATGGTTCGCAAACTTTTCCATGTGTTTCACTCACTTTCCCTCATTCATATAAATCTATACTTTTCATATTTCTTCTCAAAATTTATAAGCAACACTGCAACACCACATTGTTGCCGATTGTAATCGTTATAACTTTCTTTGTGCTACGAGTGTTATTATAAATCGGCCATAACATGAATAACAGTACGTACTTTAAAGTGATGTAGGCACTTTAAAGTACCTATACTAAGTGAGTAGTAATAAACATAATGAATAAATCGTGCTGCAAAAATAACATCTATCCTTTCTTCAAAAAGCTGTACTGTTGCTTTTGCAAATACGTTTCATTATTTCACGTACTTTCCCTTTCTTTATATAAAATTGTTACTAACCAAATTCAAAATATTATACTTATTTTTCGTACTTTGCTATGCTATAACCACAAACAGGAGGTATAAACTATGAAAGCACAAATTATCCATTCTTTTGGGGGTTCATCTGTATTTCAATTAGAAGAAGTTTCAAAACCAAAACTTTTACCAGGTCATGTTCTAATCGATGTAAAAGCAACAAGTGTAAATCCAATCGATACAAAAATGCGTAGTGGTGCCGTTTCAGCAGTCGCTCCTGAGTTTCCAGCTATACTACACAGCGATGTAGCTGGTATTGTTATTGAAGTAGGAGAAGGTGTTTCGAAATTTAAATGTGGGGATGAAGTATACGGATGTGCCGGAGGTTTTAAAGAAACTGGAGGTGCACTTGCAGAATTTATGCTTGCTGATGCACGATTAATTGCTCACAAACCTAAAAATTTAACAATGGAAGCAGCAGCTGCTCTACCATTAGTTGCAATTACAGCTTGGGAATCTTTATTTGATCGTGCAAATATTAAACCTGGTCAAAATATTCTCATTCATGGAGCTACTGGTGGCGTAGGACACGTAGCCATTCAACTAGCTAAATGGGCAGGCGCTAAAGTTTTTACAACCGCTTCTCAGCAAAGCAAAATAGACATCGCCCATCGTCTAGGAGCCGACATAGCTATTAATTATAAAGAAGAATCTGTTCAAGAATATGTACAAAAACATACGAACGGAAACGGATTTGAAGTTATATTTGATACAGTAGGTGGCAAGAATCTCGATAATTCTTTTGAAGCTGCTGCAGTCAATGGAACCGTCGTAACAATTGCAGCTCGTTCAACCCATGACCTCTCTCCTTTACACGCAAAAGGACTCTCGCTACACGTTACTTTTATGGCGTTAAAAATATTACATACAGATAAGCGTAATGATTGCGGAGAAATCTTAACGAAAATAACGCAAATTGTAGAAGAAGGAAAACTTCGTCCATTGCTAGATTCTAAATCTTTTACGTTTGATGAAGTCGCACAAGCACATGATTATTTGGAATCCAATAAAGCAATAGGAAAAATAGTGTTGAAAAACGTTTGGTAATTATAGTCCGATAAAAATAATGATTGCTCGTTGCTAGAAAGTAACAGAATAAATAAGATTCCTTTATTGCTAACATCATTTATCAAATTTCATGATGCCAGTGATTGTAGGAAGAACAATAAAGTTGCATAAAGGTCAATTTATGCAACTTTATTTATTATAGTTTTTAATTCCCTCTACATATATGCTACATACATATCTAACGGAAAGATTATTGATATATCTGAATTATAAAAACTCCAAATTGCTGTCCCTCTTCCATAAGTACCTACATATCTAAAATTTACTGTTGAACTATGTAATCCTTGAAAACCCCAGCTGAATCCAACTATATAATTTCTTACAGTTAAAATACGAAAATAACCCTATTCTAAGGACCTCAATCGTACCCCATTTTCTGAATAAAAAATAATATTAAATTCATTAATTTAATGTGATAGTATATATTGAACTCTTCATGAGACTATCATTCATATTACTATTTAGGAGGATTTATGAGCAATCAAAATAATAATGAAGCACCAAATAAAATGGAAATCGTAGTCATGATTTTAGGACTATTTTTACCACTCTTCCTTCCTGCTCTTCTAATGCTAGCATTAGGGAAATGGATGCCAGATGAAATTGTATATTCTGGAGTCATGTCATTATTTATTCTGTCCATTGAGTTATTCATAGTAGCTGCTATTTTTACTAAGATTTTAAGTGTTTGTGGATTACCTGAAAAGAAATTAGATGAATTAGGATTTTTAGGATTTACGATTTCAGTGGTTACATCATTCTTAGCTATTTATGTAGGATATTTTGGCATAGCTAAAGTTGGATTAACTTCGGTTCAACTATCACCTCATGGCATTTTAATTATAGCAATCGTATCCACAATTATCTTAACTATTTTATTAAAGGTTTTAGAGAAATTTGATAATCAAGACGAGCGAGATACAAATAAATAAAATTGCAAACGAAAAAGGTATGCTTCAAATGGAGCATACCTTTTTCTTGATTACCAATTTAACATGAGAGATGCCACAACGCTAAAAGCTTTCCAACCTTTACAACAAGTAAAAAAATAACAGCCGAATTTTTCTTATAGTAGAAAATCCGGCTGTTTTCATATCACAATTTACTTTTTGTATATTTCTATTAATAAGTAAAATACAACTTATTTGTCTTACCATCTTTACTTTCTACAGAATACTATGTTGTTTTTAATTTATTAAAATACACTACGTACTAATCCCCCGTCTATTCGCAACGCGGAACCATTAATTGCTGAAGAAAGTGGGCTGCTTAAGAACGTGACAAGATTGGCAATTTCTTCTGGTCGAATAAGTCTTTGAATAATAGAGGTTGGTCGATTCTCTTTCATAAATCGCTTCTCAGCTTCTTCTATTGTCAATTGCTCATTAGGATAAAGACTATTTAACATAGTCTCCACTCCTTCCGTTAAAGTCGAACCAGGCATGATAGTATTAACAGTCACATTCGTTCCTGTCGTCAGCTCAGCTAAACTACGAGAAAGTGAGAGTTGCATCGTTTTAGTCGCACTATAATGAGCCATTTCTTGAGATGGCATAATAGCTGCTTCGCTAGCAATAAAGATGACTCTTCCTTCTTTTCTTTCAATCATTTTTTTCAAGTACGAGCGAGTAAGTCGAACACCACTCATAATATTGACTTCAAACAATTTAAACCAATCTTCATCAGGGATATCAAAATATTCTACAGGTTCAAAAATTCCTAGGTTGTTAATAAGAATGTCTACTTCAGGGTACTTTTCAATCACATTTTGGCACCCTTGTTCTGTTCCTAAATCAGCTACTACGGGTTGAAGGATAGCATCTGGATACTGCATTCGAATTTCTTTTATCGTTTCATTAACATTTTCTTCACGGCGTCCATTAATAAGTACAGTAGCTCCTTCCGCTACTAATGAAGTGGCAATTGCTTTTCCAATGCCTGCCGTAGATCCAGTAACCAGTGCTGTTTTTCCTTTTAATTGCATATGCATATAGATCCCTCCAAATTCATGTGCTACATGATTGACTTACGTTGGAATAAATAATTACGTTTATATTTTGGTTCATTTCTCTTATCTTTAACAGAAAATAAGCTGATCCACCCTTTTTTCAAAAGAGTATAAACGAAAATTATGTAGCTATTGCACTCTGTACGGAATTAAAAATCGAAATTATCAGCATTTAGATCTACTCGATAATTCTGATTCTAATCATTGTCATATTAAAAAATCACATCAACAGCAGAGTAAAGCTAAAACCAACTAATAAATACCATTATGATATATATTAACGATAAAGAAAATTACGCACTTTAAAGTTCCATAGGAACAAAAAAGTGCCCTATAAACTATAATTTCTAACTCTTTATATTTGCTAAAGTAGTATCTTTTTTTATCATAGAAAAGGTTGTAAAATCACACATTCTTACATACAGTTATAGGATTATTTTTATCCTAATTAACTAAAAACCATATAACATAAAGTGAAACTTTAATCAGCCCGACCCCCACCTAACTTCTTTTCTTCCGCTGAATTTTAGGGCGGGGTCTTACTGCCCGGCAAATAGCGGGATAACATTCAAAAAAACCTTGCAGAAAAATTCTACAAGGTTTTTGTCTATATATACAAATTAATCACTATATTAAAATGAAAGAATTTATAATTCATCACAATAATATTAAATATAAGCTGCTTTAAAGGCTTGTTGGACAGCTTGTACTTCTAATGAGTCTTTACCATATAAGTTCGTTGCTACATGAATACAAGCTTCTTTTAATTCTTTAAAGTTAGAAGTCATATTTAATTCATCCGTATTTGCATAATAGAAAATATCAAACATTTTATCTTCTCCAATGCCATGTACGTTTACTCCATTATGGTTTCCACCACTAGCAATCAAGTAAGCTACTTTATTAATAATGCTAGAGTTCGTGTGTACACCACCATGATCGTGGTCAGCATCAATAGGTAAGTTATTATAATGTCTATAGTCCTCCGGATATCTAGAAGAGATAGATGATGGGTTTTTCATATCTCTAAAAATACGACCTGATTGTTCTCCCATTGTCCAATTGAACTTTCCGTTATTAGCATACTTTTCAACTGCTACTCCTAAAATATCAGATAGAGCCTCATTAATTGCACCAGCTTCTCCTGCATACTCAAGTCCAGACTCATTTCTTGTAACCGCGTGTGTAAATTCATGTCCTGCCACATCAAATGCTCTAACAATTGGATCTCCGTATACTAGCATAGCTCCATTACTAAATGCATTAAACCACTGCTTAGGATTTCCTTTATTCGTACCATTTGTGTTCCAACCATGAACGACAGAAATTACTTTTTGTCCGTTATTATCAAAGCTGTTACGGCCATATTTTTCTTGATAAAAATCATATACTTTCGTTGCTAAATAATGAGCACTAACTGCTTTAGGATCAGTAAAATTTATAGAATTACTTGTTACTAAATCATCGAGATAACCCCATACATTTCTTCTATAATTATTATAATCTTTATAATTAGCAGTATATGTTTCAATTCCCTTACCACGAGAATAATCTGCAAGCATGTACGTTCCATCACTTCGCTGCGTAATTCCAAACGTACGATTAATACCTAAGTCATCTTTTCCTGTACCTGTTAATTTTGAAGGATCTTGTGATTTATTTACTGTCGCAGATTGGACAATACTACTATCTACTTGTATACCTAATTTTTGAACGAGTTCTTTTAATAGAGTACCACCAAAAGCATCAATTAATACTGTACCAGATACATATTCAGGTGTAGATGCACTAAAAGTAATTTGATATGCGTTTGTAGCTTTATTTGTATTTTCATCTACATATACTACTTGTTTAATTTCTGGTTCTTCAATAAATGTAAGATCATTTCCATAGATGTTGAAAAGCTGTTTCTTTGCATCCTCTTCTGATAAAGTAATAGGTTGTTTCAAATCTTCCTGTTGTTGTAGATCTTGGGCACTATCCCCCGAAACGCTCGTAAGTACACCATCATCATTAATATGTGCTGTTAGTTGATATCCGTATACATCACGTCCTTCATACGTTTGTTGAAGACGTACCAATGTAGTACCATCATAAGATTTACGACTTTGCGTAACATTATAATTAACTTTGGATTCCGTATTAACTTGCTTTGATGATAATGCTTGTTCTGTTTTTCCTTTTAGTGCATCCTTTGCTACATTTTCTGCCGATTTTTGAGAAGGTGCTGTTAAATTACCTGTTCGGAACGTATCTTCCTTTGTTTCCATTTTTAAATCTTCTTTTGCCGCATGTACTCCTCCATAAGGCATAATCGCCGATAACACCACTCCTGTAGTTAAACCTACCTTTACGAAATTCTTCATATTTTTACTCCTTTATAATCGTATTATCGAATTAAATAAATGTATTTTACAATTTTAAGCTTAGATAAAAATTGTAACTATAGCCAATCGTTTTTACATACCTCTATATACATAGGCTAATAGATTGGTTTGCTACTTTTTAGATTCAATTCATTTCTCAAAAATTACTCATTATATAAGCTATCTTTATATTTATTTATATACGTTATTTTTTGTGGTTCTGATAACATATTTATTGCCATCCACACATTCTTTTTCATTTCTACTTTTTGCATTGGTATCTCTTTTAAAAACGGATTGCCTATAATCGCTTCCATTTCTTCATCAATTCTTTGTATAAGATTTTTTTCTGGATTATTTTGCAAATAAGTATTTTTCAATCCCCATTTTGTCATTATAAATTCATTTGTTTTATTCATAGGATTAATAATAGTAGCTTTACTAGTTAATCGTTTTTTTACTTCATCATGATAGATTTTAATTCTATATCCTTCTTTTAGTGGGATGATATCTTTTACAACGGTTACATTTGTTCCTTCCATTTCCTTCGTATAAATTTTTTCACCTTTCTCATTAAACACCTCTATTGATGCATATTTTTCACCTGCATAATAGCTATGAGGCATTTTAGTAGTAACCGTAAAAACAGCTCGCTTTTGCTCTAAGTCTGTATTTAATTCGGCAAACTGATCATCTCCTAATCCTAGGAATTGAATCGTTTCATTTACCAAATTGCTCACTTTCATTTCGTTAACATCAATCGTTAAACTATTATCCTTTTCCTTTACATAGGCATAATACGTACTGAAATGGTACATACTATCCGTTTTCCCACCTGAAATCTCAACCGTATAGATTCCATTTGGTACGTCTTGTAAATTGATATCTGCTGTTTCAATTGTTTTTTCTTGAATAACTGTATTCCCTTCTTTTAATTTAATCTTTCCTCCTTTCAATGTATCTATTTCATTTGTATTTAAATGGATATGCAAATTCCCTTTTAACCCAAGTGAAGCAATTTGCTGATTCGTAACTATTTCAAAGTTAGAGTTTATCGGAATATCAGGATCAATTAGAGCTCTCGCCTTAGCTAATTGTGATTCAGGCACTATATACGCTAAAGAAGTAACTGCCGGATAACCTTTCGCCCTATTCATCTCTATTTGTTTATGATTAAGCTTAAAGCCCCATCTTTCAAAAACGGGTGTAAAATCAACTTGTACATTCTCGCTATAATACTGATTCATTAAATCTGGTAAAGAATGGTCACCTTTTTTAAAAGTAGCATTACTAGCTAGTTTTCGATAACCTTGATACATTTTTGCAAAAGCTTCATTGCCAGCTTTTTGTTTCGCCATCGTTAAAAGAATAAGTTTTTGTCGTAAATCTAAGTCATCATAATTTTTATTTTCTTTCATTAAAGCATTGTATAAATTCCGTTCTACCTGTTCCTTCTTCCCAAAATTAAATAACCAACCAACTTGATCTGCTTTTTTGCCGTATTTACTATATTGATATTGAACACCAAATAGATTATTAGAAACTTCTCCTGTAAATATTCCTTGATTATCAAAACCAGCTTGGTATCCATGAGCGATTTCATGTAAAGTTCCCCAACTTAGTTTATCTAACCACATCTTTGTACTATCTGTACTATTGGCTGTCCAATTTACGCCATAATAGGCACCGCCAGCACCAGATATATCTGCTTTTAAGAAATAACGATTTTGACTTTTTTTATTTTCAACCGTTGAGCCATCTAAACCAATAATTGAATCATACATCGCAAAAATATCTTCATAATATGCAATTAACTCATCCAACGATTGAAAATCTTTTAAAGATCTTACTAACTCTTTATCTTTTTTAGGTACAAATAATTGAAAACTCTCCCCTTGAATTAACGCATACTCTCCATCAAATTGATCCCATGTACTAAAAAATTGAGATACACTTCCTTGTTGTTTATAAATCGGAAGAGGTTTAGTAACACTTTCATTCCCTAGTTGGTACTCAAGTACAGCGTGCTCTTCACCATACGGAGTATCTATGAAAGGAACTAAAGGCGTATCACCTTGGATAGTAACCCATTCATTTCCTACTTGTATGGATTTTTCATTTTTTGAGTCATTAGACAATAAACGTAATGTTAATTTGTCTTTAAAATTAGGATTCGTTTGTCTTACCTTTAATGGTGTATTTCTCTTCAAAATAAATCCTAAATCTTGTCGATCGTGATATTTCCCCTTACTTATGCCCGCCTGAAATATCCAAGTAGGCTCTTCTAAACTAGTAATTTCTTTTACATTTGTTCGTTCATCAGCATGCAGGTGTATATTTCCTATGAGGAAAAACATTGTATACATTAGGCCTATAACAAGTAACCTTTTCATTTGCATATCTCCTTTTCTATTTTTCATATACAAAATACAATAAAACCCTCCTTCTTCACTTATAACTGTCGTCAGTAAGTTATTTATCAGTGTAATTATTATAGTTACATTAACTCGTGATTATCAATCATTAAATATATGTAATTTTGCATATATGAATATAAAACCAAAAATTTTGAAATACCATGAAATGATCCAATATTATTTCATACATTATTCAATAAAAAAACACACGAAGCCCCTTAAGTCTTCATGTGTTTTCATACATGTTATTACATTTGTAATTGAATAAATTATCTTATTCTGTAATATTAAATTTTGAAACCAATTCCGTTAATTCTTCCACCTTTTCTTTCATTTTGTTGGATTGAATTGATATTTGTTCAATTGATACGGCCTGTGATTGAATTGAATTTACTGTTTGAAGAGTCTCCTTTTTCACATCCGTTGCAGTTTCAGAAACTAGCGAAAGAGAAGCATTTACTTCTTCTGTACCAGCAGACATCTCTTCTGTCGCTGCGGATACTTCTTGAATTTGACTTGTAATCTTATCAATATCTCTCATAATAGACAAGAAGGTTTGATTCGCTTTGTAAGCAGCTTCTTTTCCTTCTACTGCCTTTTGTTGTCCTTTTTGCATGACATTAACTGTATCTTGGGTATCTTTTTGAATGGATTTTATTAAATGATTAACTTCTTTTGCAGATTCTTTAGATTGCTCAGCCAAGTCTCGAACTTCTGCGGCAACCACTGCAAATCCTTTCCCATTCTCTCCAGCACGTGCCGCTTCAATAGCGGCATTTAAGGCAAGAAGATTCGTTTGTTCGGCAATATTAGTAATTGCAGCGAGAGCTGTATCAATCTGTTGTGTACGTGTAACAAGTTTATTTATTACTTTTGATGTTTCCTCGACAACATCATGCACACTATTCATTTGAAGAATAGAGTGATTTATCACTTCACTACCGATATTTATTCGTTCTGTAGTCGTTACTGCTACCTCAGCGACTACTGCTGAAGATTCAGCTACAGTTTGCACCCCTGTTGTAATTTCTTCCATTGAGGATGAGCTCTCCTGAATACTAGATACCTGTCCTTCTATTTTTGTTTTTACTTCTAAAACAGTCTGTACAACCTCATTTGAAATACTAGACGCTCGATTTGTATCTTGTAATACGCCCTCCGTAGTAGAAATAACCTCTTGTGTTGTCATCTTAACATTCGCAATTAATTGTTGAAGGTTATCTAACATACTATTAAAAGACTGAACAATATGCCCTAATTCATTATTTGCTTTATAAGGAGTACGTGTTGTTAAATCTCCAGCTGCTACTTTTTCCATATCATTTTGTAGTAACACAAGTGGTTTTCGGATAGTTAATTTAATAATATATCCAATTAATATAATTATTAAAATTGCTAAAAGCGAAATACTAACAAACATTATCATTGTATTTTGAGCACTATTATTATTTTCCTTCTGTAAAAGCTCTGCATTATTACTATTATATAAAATTAATTCACGAATTGATTTTATTGATTTTTGCATATTAGGTTCAATCTCTTTTAGGTAATATGCATATGCTTCCTCATTATTAGATTTCCCTAATTCTTGCGCTTTCTTCATTTGAGTTCTTAATTTATTAAATGTTTCATAAAACGTGTTATATAATTCTTTTTCTTTAGTAGAAATAACTTTAGCCTCAAACTGCTTTAAAAGATGATCATTTTCCTGACGAATTCCGTCCATTTCTCTTATTAATTCATTCATTCTTTTTTCATCTTTTGATACCATAATTTCCATAAAGTTCATATTAACATGATAAAAATTAGATTCTACAATACCAATCCACTCAATTGGTAGTAAATTATCCTCATACATATTAGAGGAAGTACTTTTCCCTCTTTCTAATCCCCAAAACCCTATTAGGGATAATACTATACATGCAATACTTGATATAGTTATTAATATGTTTAGTTTTGTACCAACCTTACTGTTTCTTAATAATTCCAATTCATTTTCTCCATTCTAATATATAGTTTAAGTAATGTATTTTATACCAAGAATCCAAAAATTACGATGTTTATTTTGTAATATGCAATTTTGCATATCATCCACTACTGATTCAAAATAACCTAACATTGTAATTTTGGTTTTCCAAAAATTCATGATTATGAACACACCCTATTAATTCTTGAACTTCTCATCCAAAATATCCAAAAATATTGTGGCACCAGGGGAACCCATCATTGATATATAAATTACACTACCATACAAGACTAGCTTAAAAATATTTTTCTTATTGCTCATTTTTCTATTTCCTCTCTATTAGAAGTACTCCTAGCACATCACACTAATAAAAACGATAGTATTAAAAAATAAGGAAAGACATAACACCTATGTCTTTCCTCTAAAATTGTAACACTCAATATACTCTTAGCTCTATTTGATTTGCCAGTTAAATCCTCACATTTCTTTCTTTATAATATCTCCTAACTCTGTCCAACTTGTAATACGCGGGATGTTGAGATGTTGATTGTAAGAAGTAGTTTTTGCATACACATTTATCGGTTTTCCTATTAACGTTTCTAAGACTGCCGGCTTATCATCAAAGAAATAGTTTAATTTTATTTCTTGTATGAAGTGTATTTTTTCTTCATCCTTCATTCCATAGAAAAAGCGATCTTCATGTACCGGAAAACCTTTTTCTATTAACCATTTTTTTGTTTGCTCTCCATGCTCTTTAGGTCGCGCCGTTATATAGTAAATTTCATGTCCCTGTCTTTCTAATTCTTGCAATGTCTCTACTGCATACGGAAACGGTGAACAAGAAGTATAATAAATTTCATCCAGCAAACTATTCCACATATGACTGCCTTCCTCCGAAGTCATGCCAAATGCTTCATGAATTTCAATTGTTTTTAAAGAATGAAATATATCCAATCCTATTTTTTTGTTTAATTTTTTATTATATAAATGAAAAGCATGCTGCCTTAAATCAATTAATGTATCATCGATATCAAATCCAAACTTCACTCTTCATCGCTCCATTCTGCCATCCATCTATCGAAAAATATAAGTAGTTTTTATTCCCCTTATTTCTCATCTTTTCGATATGCTGGATAGCCAATAAATCTATAATCTTTTCCAACCTGGGTAAATGATATATCCTTAAATTCAATCGCATCTTGCATTTTAGTAATACCAGTCCCCTCTACAAAGCTAGGCGCCAATTTGCCCCCAATAATTTTTGGTGCGACATATAATATAAGTTTATCCATCAATTTATTTTCAATAAACGAAGCATTTACCTCTCCACCACCTTCAATAAGCAGGGAGGAAACTCCTTTTTGCCCTAAAACATCAAGCATTTCATGTAAGTTTATATGCTTTTCTCCGCTAGTAACAAATACTTTGACTCCTGCATTTTCTAATGCCTTCTTTTTTTTCGCTGCATGATTATTTGTTGTAAATATCCAGGTAGGAGCTTCTCCATCTGTAACAACGTTAGCTTCCATCGGTATGCGTAATGTTGAGTCCAAGATTACGCGAATTGGATTTCTTCCATTTGGAATACGCGTTGTCAATGATGGATTATCCTTTTGTACAGTATTCGCTCCTACTAAAATGGCTGCGTTTTCATTTCGTATTTGGTGTACTTCCTGTCTTGCTTCTGTAGATGTAATCCACTTACTATCCGATAAAGACGTAGCGATTTTCCCATCTAATGTAACTCCTGATTTAATCGTTACAAATGGACGCTTTGTCAAAATATATTTATTAAAGACTACATTCATTTTTTCAGATTCTTCTTCACACACTCCTACAAGTACTTCAATACCTGCATCTTGTAGAATTTTAATTCCACGTCCAGAAACAAGCGGGTTTGGATCAAGTGTAGCAACTACTACCTTCTTAATTCCTGCTTGTACAATTGCTTCAGCACAAGGCCCTGTTCTACCATGATGAGAACAAGGTTCAAGAGTTACATAGATTGTACCACCACGTGCCTGTTCTCCAGCCATACGTATCGCATGTATTTCGGCATGTGGTTCTCCGGCCTTCATATGTACTCCGACCCCTACAATTCGATTATCATTTACAATCACAGATCCAACCAATGGATTTGGAGTCGTTTGTCCCTTCATAGCCTTGGCATTTTCTAGTGCTAGTTTCATATACAATTCATGCTCAATCATGTAAGTGTCCCCCTTCAAAATGTCCAGAACGCTGAATCTTCGTTTGCAAATATTTCTCATTAAACTCTGAGACATCACCCCATAACGGTTCACGACTCGTAACATTTAATCCAGCTTTTTGTAACGCTTCTAATTTTTTCGGGTTATTTGTAATAAGTTTTACAGGTTTTGAGCGTAGCGCTTTTAATACTTCAATTGTATCATCATAGTTTCGAACATCATCTTCAAAACCTAGGTTCAGATTAGCTTCTACTGTATCTAACCCATTTTCTTGCAAGAGGTACGTCATAGCTTTACTAAACAAACCAATTCCTCTTCCTTCATGATTCGCTAAGTAAAATAAAGCACCTGAACCATGTTCTGTAATCATTTGTAAAGACTGCTTTAATTGGAATCCACAGTCACAACGTTTACTACCAAAGATATCACCGGTGTGACAAATACTATGCATACGAATTAGGGCATCTTCAGAATTCTCAAAATCACCATATACAAGCACACTAGATTGCTGCATATCAGCTAAATTAATAGATGAGAGTTTTTTGATAATTCCTTCTACACTATTTGTAACCTCACTACATTGTAACCAAGAATACCATTGGAAAATTTTAGTCTCCCCATATAAATTAATTGGCAATTTGATAGGTCCTACTAAATAAATATCCTTTCCATCTTGATGTATAAATTGAATTTTATCTTCTAACATATGAATTGTATCTGTTGTAACCATTAGGTACCTCCTAGTATTGAGAATCTCTAAAAATTCTCTTCCATTGTTATATTTTTTATTGTTTAACTTACACAACGTAAGTGTTTTTACAGATGCTATTCTTTTTTCTCTCAGCTTATATGCAATATGTATCATTACAACTTTGGCCATTTAAAGAAAAGAGTTTTAGTTACATAAAACAACTTAGTTACTTTATGTAAGTGAGTATACATTCGTAATTAATTTACGTCAAGTAATTAATTATAAAAACATTTGTTACTAATAGTAAGATGTTATATAATTTGTTTTAGGAGGTGAAGGAAAATGAATGATTCTACATTATGCCCTCGCTTTGAAAAAGGAATGAAATTTTTTAGCCAACGATGGACAGCACTAATTATTTACCAACTTTTTTCTGGATCTCAGCGCTTTTGTACGCTTGAATCTTCTCTTCCTGTTAGCGGAAGATTACTTTCAGAAAGATTGAAAGAATTAGAACTAGAAGGAATTGTCGAACGTAAAGTCTTTCCTGAGACACCAGTTCGTATAGAATATTCTTTAACTCAAAAAGGATTTGCTTTAGAAGCTATTATTCGCGGAATAGAAGAATGGTCACAGGAATGGATAGAACTTGAGGAATAACATAAAAGCTTTTTCGTATATAGTTTTAAGTAATCAAATTACAGATACCTATTATTAAAACGCTAGTTTTTCAAGCATTTATGAAAAGCTAGCGTTTTTTAATGAATAAAATAAAATTTAAGAAATGAAACAAGATGATCAAACCGATCACCTTGTTCCTTTAAAGATTAAAATAGTGATTTTAACAACTTTTATTAATACATACTCGATTAACAGAAATAATAAATAGAATTTTTGTAACTAAACAGTTTTATTTTCGCAATACAGTTAGCTTATCCCGCTATTTGCGGACAGTAAGACCACCACTAATTAAATTTCCATTTTATTACATTTGAATATTACTTATGAAATTTCACACGCTCTTCAAGTGGTTGGAATTCTTTTTCACCTGGTGCAGCTGTTGGATTACCAAATGGCATTTGTGCAATTAGCTTCCAATTAGCAGGGACATTCCATTCTTGTTTTACCTCATCGTCAATTAATGGATTATAATGTTGTAAAGATGCCCCTAATCCCTCTGCTTCTAAACCTGTCCACACGACTAATTGGTGCATACCTGATGCTTGGTGTGACCAAATTGGGAAGTTTTCAGCATATGCAGCAAATTTTTCTTGAAGCGATTTAACGATAGCCTCATCTTCAAAGAATAGTACTGTTCCATAACCAGCTTTAAAAGAATCCATTTTTTGTTGCGTTCCTGAGAAATCTCCATCTCCAACTACTTTTCTTAATGTTTCAGTTGTAATATCCCATAATTTATCATGAGCTTCACCAAATAATACAACTAATCGCGCAGTTTGAGAATTGAAAGCTGATGGAGTATATTTCACAGCAAACTCCACAATTTCTTTAATTTTTTCATCCGATACTTGTACCTCTTTGTTAATTCCATAGTAAGTACGTCTTTCTTTCAGTGCAGTATAGAAATCTTTTGTCATAATTCATTTCCTCCTAAGTTTTAATATTCTTCAAAATGATACATTGCGAAGATAATATGAGTTGAAATGAGTTCATTTTTGAACCATTGAACACCATAACACCAATTGCTAGTCATTCTGAATCTAAACCACTGCTTCTTGCTTCAGTTTCCCTAAAAAAACACTTATAGCATCATTGATACAATCTAGTGATCATTCGGTATTATTTTACCCATTCTCTATTCATGTATCCTGCTTGTTTCATATTTACACAAATATGAAAATAACCTTAAATTGCTGGTCAAAAAAGCCAGGTAGCATGAATAACACATTACCTGGCTTTTTACATTTTTAATTTAAATTCAACTAAACATTACCAATGAATAGTAGTAAAAACTATACCTGTCACTTATTTAATAATTAACATCTCATAAGGATGTTGTTCCATAAATCTATTCTCCCAAGGAATCTCTAATGATGTCCAATTTGAACCACCGTCTACTGACTGATACACTCCTTTATTGCTAAACAGATAAAACGTTCCATCACTTGTTGCCTTTAATACTGGTATGATTGTCCCTTTAGGAGTTGGTAAACCTGCATTCATTTCCGCCCAAGGCTGATCTTTTTCTTTCTTATAAATAAATGATTCACAATTTCCATTATTGTAATCATGCGCTACGTGTGGATTTGAAGATGTCGCGATGATAATATTTTCTGGATCATTTGGGTTAACTGCCATTTGATATGCGTAATGATGCTTTAGCCCACTACACATATAGTTCCACGTCTTACCTCCATCATTACTCTCCGCATACTCTTGACCTGGTTCTTTCAAGAATGAATCACCTAACACCCCGTATAAACGATTTGGGGCATTGCGATGTGATGTAAGAATGTGAATATCTTGAGGATAGTTCCCCTCTTTTTCCTCAGTCCATGTCTTACCTCCATCTACACTTTTAATTAATCCCCCAACCTCAATAGTCGTATAAATAGTTTCTGGATTATTAGCATCAATTTCAATATGTTTTACATGGTGTGTATATGTTCTTTGAGGAAAGAACCATGATGAATATGATGGCATTTGTCGATAATCAGTTAGCAGCTCAAAACTGTCTCCTCCATTTTTGGATACGAACATTGCGCTCGGTTCAGTTCCTACATATACAATCCCGTTACCGTCATCCCCCTTCTCTGGAGATACAGAAACTGCTGTAATAGCTCTCATATGAATAGCATTTGCTGGGAACACTTCACCAAAGGAAGGTAACGCACCAATCGCTTCCCATGAACTTCCTCCATCTTTACTTCTCCATAATCCCCTGTCAAAGGTACCACAATACATTCTTTCTGGATCGTATGGATCTGAAGCTAACGCAACCGGATTCGCACCTACAAACTGCGATTGGACGCTCCATGTTGAGTCTTTTTTTTCTGCAATTACAAGTTCTCTATCAAACGCTAATATGAATTTTTCCATTACTAAAATCTCCTCGCTTCATGAATTTTCTACTATGTTATTTAAATTTTGAACATTACAAGTTAAGAGGTGTATTTTGTATGCTATAGCATACAAAGGATAAATTTTATAAGCAATATGTGATTAAAAACTTACATTATATAATTTGTTAACTTCACATCCGTATGATGAACAAGATGTCCTGTTAACTCATATAAGTCCATATGCCACCTCTAAATAAATCGTAATTTACATGCTATAGCATATATAATATAGAATCCATTATTTTATGTCAAACTTTAATACTGTTAATCAGTTCTTTAGCTCGTCTAAAGTAATTTAAAAGTCATAATATAAACAGAAACATTTTATTGTCTATTCAATAAAAAAAGAGTGCAATTTTTGCACTCTTTTTACTCATTTCTATTAGAAATCAAAGTTATCAGGATCTGGACCAACGCGGTGATTTTGATTTAATGCATCGATTTTTTCCATATCTTCTTTCGTTAATTCAAAGTTAAATACATCTGCATTTGCAATAATGCGGTGCTCTTTCGTTGATTTTGGAATTGTGATCACTTCATTTTGAAGGTCCCAACGTAAAATCACTTGTGCTGTTGTTTTACCATGTTTCTCAGCAATTTCTTGTAATGTTTCGTTACCTAATAATTGACCTTGCATAAGTGGTGACCATGCTTCCATTTGAATACCTTGTTCTTTACAGAAAGCTTGTAATTCTTTTTGTGTTAAACGAGGATGGTATTCTACTTGGTTGATCATTGGCTTAATTTCCGCATCTTTTATTACATCTTGTAAGTGATGGATTTGGAAATTACTTACGCCAATTGCACGTACACGCTTTTCTTTATAAAGTGTTTCTAACGCTCTCCACGTATCTTTATATTTCCCTTCTACAGGCCAGTGAACAAGATATAAATCTAAATAATCTAGTTTTAATTTTTTTAAACTCTCTTCGTATGCAGCAATTGTTTCTTCATATCCTTGATCTGCGTTCCATACTTTTGAAGTAATAAATAATTCTTCTCTTGAAATACCAGTTGCTTCAATACCGGCACGAATCCCCTCACCTACAGCTGTTTCATTTCCGTAAATTGCAGCTGTATCGATGCTGCGGTATCCTGCTTTAATTGCTGATTTAATCGCTTCTACAAGTTCTGGTCCTTCTTCTACTTTAAATACACCTAAACCAAACCAAGGCATTTCCACACCATTACTTAATACTGTTTTACTTTGTAAGTTTTTCATTTTATTTTCTCTCCTTTTATTTTACTTGATCTCTTTTTTCTAATGTCATGCTCCATGCTGTTAAAATAACAGCACCTACTACCATAATGCCGCCTACCCAAGCTGTATGAATTAACCCTAACGAGTTCGTTACAATACCGCCTAAATAAGCACCAAGAGCAATCCCAGCATTAAACGCCGCAATATTAATTGCCGATGCAACATCGACAGCACTCGGTACAAATCGTTCAGCTAACATTACGACATATACTTGTAACCCTGGAACATTCATAAATGCGAATAGCCCCATTAAAATAATTGTGATTAACCCAGCTACCTTAAATGGTGCCGTAAATGTTAAAACAAATAGTATAATCGCTTGAATAAAGAACATGTAGAATAGCGCTCGAATTGGATTATGATTCGATAATTTTCCGCCAATCACATTCCCTATCGCAATGGCGATTCCATACACTAATAAAATGATAGTAACCGTATTTGCTTTAAATCCTGTTACCTCTTGTAATAACGGAGATAAATACGTAAAAGTTACGAATGTTCCCCCATATCCTAATGCAGTAATAATGAAAACTAGTAACAGTCTTCCGTTCGTAATCAGTTTAAATTGATCGCGGAATGATACAGACGCACCTTTTTTCATATTAGATGGAATGAGAATACTATTTGCAATTAAGGCGATAATTCCAATTACTACAATTGCTAAAAATGATGTTCTCCAGCCAAATTGTTGACCAATAAATGTTCCAATTGGTGCACCTGTAATAGTTGCAACTGTTACACCAGTAAACATAATCGCAATCGCGCTAGCTCGTTTATTTTCTGGGACAAGTGCCGCAGCAATTGTTGAACCAATTGACATAAACACACCATGCGAAAGTGCAGAAATAATTCGCGCAATAAGTAATACAGTGAAGCTTGTTGCTACCGCTGCGATTCCGTTACCAATAATGAAAATAATCATAATCCACATTAATAACGTTTTTCGTGACATATTAGCTGTTAATGACGTTAATACTGGAGCCCCAAACGCTACGCCTAACGCATATAAAGAAACTGTTAAACCAGCCGTTGTAACCGACACATGTAAATCTTCCGAAATAGATGGTAATAAACCGACACTAACAAATTCAGTTGTCCCAATCCCGAACGCACTAATTGCTAGCGCTAATAACGCAAATATACTTCTTCGATTCGTCTGAACTTCTGAAGACGATGCTGTATATGAATTCAATTGAGTTCCCCCTCTTCCCTATAATTCCTATCATAATAGTGCGATAAAAAAGCCCTTTTATCTTCTAAAAAACATATTTAATCTCTACAAACGCTATTATGAATGGTTTCATTCTTTTTTTAAAGAACGCACTTTAAAGTACTATAGGTACTTTTTAGTACCGTAAAGCTTGTCTCTCTCTTACATGTACTATTATGAAATATATTCAATACAATGAATAGTACGTACTTTAAAGTGCTGTAGGTACTAAAAAGTAACATAGTTAATTCCTAGTACGATAAAGCTTATTTCCCTCTCACATGTGCTATTATGAATGATATTTAACATAATAAAAAGTACGTACTTTAAAGTACTATAGGTACTAAAAAGTAACATTTATATAACCTAACTTATTTTGCTCAAAAATTGAAATCTACATTCCATGAAAAAGACTTTCAAATGAAGAAATACACTTTCCCATAGAGGCAACTTTAGAGGACATTACTTAAACATATAAATGATCATGTTCATTACCACAGACAAATAATAAAAAGGCAAAAACGAACAGAAATATGTTCATTTTTGCCTTTTTTATTTAACGATTAAAATGTACGACTTTTGGAAAGGAAATCTGCATTAGATCCTGTTACCCCACTTTGTCCCCAGTTCCCTGGAATCATTTCACGAATAAGAATTAGCACTTTATCCAAAGGGGCATGAGTATATTTAGATGTTACTTGTGTAAGTTCTTTTACCCACTTATCCTTTGTCTCTTGATCAAATGTATTCCATATATCAATCTTAATAATAGCCATTCCATTAACGTTACAACCTGGTGTATAATAAGACTCTTTTGTCTCCCAATCGGACACCCTACTTTTCTCAGCAAAGGTAGCATCACTTGCTACAGCCCCAGCTTTCCCCCAATTTTCTTTCTCAAGTTCCGTTATCAACACTTGAATTTTGTCAGGGACAATTTTTAATAGTTTTATTGTAAGTTCCGTTACATGATAAATAAATTCCTTCTTTTCTTCTGTTGACATGGTTGGCCAAGTATTTAGCTCAATTAATGGCATAGTGTTGCCCCCTAAAATTAATTATCTATTGACTCGTTACAACTATTGGTTCAAATGATTTTTAACTGCTCTTACTACCAATTCGTGATCTTCTTCTGGTGGTAATCCTGAAACTGTTATCATTCCAATAACCCCTACGTTTTTTATTCTGATAGGAAAGCATCCACCAAACGCAGCATATTCTGAAGTATCTAAAAGATATTTTTCATTATATGAAATTCCAGTTATTTCACTTTGTATCTGCATATAATACGAGCTACGATCATGCAGGGAAACGACTCGTTTTTTACGCTCAATCCATTTCGTATTTTCCTCATTTGTCCCTGTCATCTTGAAATGAAATAATTGCACACCATTTTTCGTTATATCAACAGCAATCAATTTCCCCTCTCGCTTTGCTGTTTCAACGATAAATAAACCTAGTTGCAAGGCATCTTCATTTGTAAAAGAGGAAAATTGAAGTGTTTCCTCCTCTTTTAAAATTTGTTTACTTATTTCATTCAAATTTGAAGTGCTCATATCTTTAACCTCCATAATTGTTTTATGCCACACCGACATTTTTTCGAAATTATTAGGCCATATAGTACAACCCTTCAATCAATCTGATTCTAAATAAACTGCTGTAACATCGTTGGTAACTAGTAGTACCGTAAAGCTTGTTTTCTTCTTACTGGTGCTATTATGAATGATATTCAAAGTTATAAAAAGTACGCACTTTAAAGTGCTATAGGTACTTTAAAGTACTATTCTATTTATCCCTATCTTACAGAGACTATTATGAAATATATTTAACATCTTAAAAATGTATGTACTAAAGAATAATATTTTTAATCACTAACTTTTTGATCAGTCGTTATAATTCAATTTCATCAAAATTTTTATCAATTATTACACTATCCAACAATAGGAGGAAACAAAGATGGATGAAAATATATCCAAAAGCTGAAAAGCAGTTGAGTCCCTTGAGGAAATAGTTATAATTCACTACTTATAGAAATAGGCATACAAAAACGCCATCCTTTCCTATAATTCTACAGAAAGAATAGCGTATTTTTCAAAAATGAGTTCTTTTATTGAGAAACTTTGATTCTATATCATACATAAAAGGGCAATCAGTGCTAAAACAGCCGGAAGTCCTTGTTTCACAATAATTGATTTATTAGATGTGAAACCTCCGAAAATAGCTGCTATCACCACACAAATCACGAAAAATAATTGGATCATATAACCAATTGGATTGAGCCCAAGTACAAGTCCCCAAATGAGACCAGCCGCTAAAAATCCATTATATAAACCTTGGTTTGCAAACATAATGGCTACGTTTCGATCTCCTTCTAAATGCTTCGGTAATTTGAAAGCACGTTTCGCTACTTTTGAATCAATAAAAAACATTTCAAGGATCATGATAAACAAATGTTCTAATGCTACGATCCCGACTAAAATAGCTGCGATTATTTCCACACTATTCTGCCCCCTACACTCTCTATTCTTTCATATTCTCTACATTTTTTTGCATCTGTAATAGAACATGAATAAGTATTTTGCGTTCTTCTCCACTGATATTTACGAACATTTCCTTCATAAAATGTTTCTTTTCTTTCTTGTCAAAATATTAATTGACATATCAATTATTGATACATCAATTAATATACATCTCTCTTTTTATTTTTGCAAGTTTTTTTGCTCAATTGGTTTTATTTTGTTCCAGCAACTTTAAACCAATTCAAAACATCAGTTCGCATTTCTAGAAATCATAATTACTTTAAGTTCATTCTGACAATCCTATTTAACTAAATATATAAAAGAATTGAGTTATATCTCCATCAATTTATAAAAATTATTTTTTTCTAAAAACAGATACTTTACGTTTTTTATAGTAATAAAAATTTTTTTGTTTTAGAGGCAATCCATTTTGTTAGCTTGATGGGCATAGGATAGCACCTATATGACGAACCAATTATCTTTCAAGAAGACGGCTAGAAATCTGGATTTGGTACAGGAGTTGCCTACTTCCCCGATCCAGATGGTACTAATTTAGAGCTAATTGCTCCAAAAGGTCCATTTAGACGTGAATAGTTAAAATAAATTAATACCGAAACAAGCCACCTTCTGCCTGGAAGGTGGCTGTTTGTCGGCAAGTTGATAGAATGACTAAAAAAGGACAAACTCTCCAATGTGAGAAGTTTGTCCAAAAAGTTTTTCATGTTAACTATTTTTACACTAATACGAATAATAGTGAATTAGAATAATGACTTAATACTTGCTAAGACAGTAAGTACACCTACAATAATAACAAATACGTTGCTCATTTTCCCTTTGTATTTAGCTAGTACTGGCACTTTTTGAATCGCATACATCGGTAATAGACATAAGATAGCAGCAACTAAAGGACCGCTTAGAGAATCAATAAGTCCAAGAATACTTGGATTTGTATAAGCAACAAACCAGCATGATAATACAACAAAAGTAAGAATTATTGTCTTAATTGTTTTTTCTTCAATATCTTTTCCACGTGATTTACCAAACTTAATAATCATGTCACGCATTACTTCAAATGCTCCTATATAATGGCCAAGGAAAGACTTTGTAATAGCCACAAAAGCAATAATTGGAGCTGCAATAGTGATTACAGGCGAATTAAGCTCATTAGCAAGATATGAAAGAATTGATAAGTTTTGTTCTTTTGCCATTTTTATATCATCTGGAGTCAAGCTCAATGCGCTACTCCAAACGAAGAACATAACAACAGCGAATGTCATGATATAACAAACCTTTTGTATTTGCGCACATTTAGCATCAGTGGCTTCGATTCCATACGTAGCTCTCTGTTTCACAACAAATGATGAAATCATAGGTGAATGATTAAATGAGAATACGATGATTGGTAGAATCATCAATATCGTCCCAAAATAGCCTGTTCCTGTTGAAGCAGTTGAAACAGCTGAAAAACTAAGCATTGACGTATTCCACTGTGGAATTAAAGATATTGCGATAAAAAGTAGAGAAACTATGAAAGGATACACTAACATACTCATTACCTTTACAGTAATATCTTGACCAAAATTCAGTATAGCGATAAGACCAAGAACTAATACAAGTGATAAAATAGCTCTTGGAGGTTCTGGCATGTGCAATTGATGCACGATAAAACTACTTGCAGTGTTTGTAAGCGCAACCGAATACATTAGTACGATTGTATAAATTGAACCGAAATATACGATGTTAAAAATGATACTCGCTTTATTTCCGAAATACTCTCTAATTGTACCTGTGATCCCCTCATCAGCAGAATTAGAAGCGTATATCATTTTAGCAAGTGCCCTATGTGAGTAGTACATAACTGGATATGCAAGCAATGTAATTAGTAGTAAAGATAATAAACCACCTGAACCTGCATTAATCGGTAAAAAGAGCACCCCTGCTCCAATTGCAGTTCCAAATAGACTGAGCGCCCATGTAGTATCCTGCTTATGCCACTTTTTCGGATCTGCATATTGCTCATTTTTTAGTGCGGTATTTTCAGCTTGAACTTCTATTTTCTTTGCAGTATTCCCGTTCATATAATAACTCCCCCTTGTATCTATTCCTGCATCTCTCTTTGCACCTAACAAATATTCCCTTTTTGGAAAATGAATTCCTTACAAGTTGCCCCACATTGTATGTCCTTCATCATAATGAATCCAAATTGAAACATTCGCTAATTAGCGTCCTAATATAATTGTTAGCGTTCACAAAAAAGTTTACTCGTAATATCCGCTCTTTATATAAAGACCCCTTAAGAGAACAATATAGAATAGACTTCATAAATACGTTGCAACATTTCTAATAACAGTGTATTACTTTAATGGTTTCTCTTTTTTACTTTTAAAAGTAATTTTAGCTAAACCGGCCTCTCTTCATTTGCGAGGCATTTCTTTCTCAATTCTATACATTACTTTCATAACTTCGGTAGCACTGATGATATTGCTCACACAAGCCACTGAAGCACATTACATACATTTCGCCTCTAATCACACACCTTTCTTACTAATAATCGCATTTTTTATATTTTCTCCAGAGATAATAAAATTTCTCTCGACGCCCTCATTATAACGTGTATATTTATAAAATTAATATTTTTATATTTTCAGAAATATTAAAGAGGAATAATTTTATATGGATAATATTTTACAGTTAGCATGTAGCCATTGTTTTTATCGCTTAAAGCTGAATTAGTTAGTAAAAAAATACAATAATACATTGTTTTTCTAGGTGACTTATTATAAAGATACTTATATCCCCTTTTATCAAAAAATTTTATTTTAAACATAAAAGATATTCTAATAAATAATTAATGTAGGTAAAAAGAAAAAAATTCCAGAATACAAAAACCAATTTTCAGGATATATATTATTAATACTGAATTCATATACAATTTAAAAAGATACACTGAGCAAAAAACAAAAAAGCTGCCCCATATGGACAGCTCATTTACATAATTATCGTTATCAGGAATACACAGACAAATCACTTCAATATCATCTTAATTGTAGTTTGTTCGGCTCTTCTTCAGGGATATCTCTATGTTTGTAATGAATTGTTTTTACATCATTTCCTTTTATGCTGTGTCCTCTCCATAAGGCGGATTGTGTGCACCCTCAAAAGTTTAAATTTTAAAATCCCTCATTAACTAGCTCTTTTATCGAGTTTAATTTTGAAGAAAGCTCGATAAACCATTCTTCATCCCCTGTTAATAATGCAAGATCTATAAGATAAAGGATTTGTTCCTTATTTATTACCTTTGATTCAGGGAGTTTGTTAACGTGTTTACTAAAGAGTAAAATCGCTTCGTTTATTGTGTACTGGCCGTCACGTTTCACAATACTAACTGTAACTATATCCTCTACATCATCAAGTGATACAATATAACCAACTATTAATTCACCTTCATTTGATATTCCACGAACCCAATCTCCTACTTTTAAAACATGATTATTATTTGACATCATACCGTTTCACCTTCCTATAAATATTTTTTGTGACGATAAAAAAGATATAAAAACAAATTATACTGTAATATTTTTCATTACATTTAAGTGTTAAGAACTCACGGCTATATAATAATTAAGCCGCTTAACGCTCTTGATTGATAAGGTCAACAACTTCTTTCATTGTATAATTCTTTAAGTATTCACCTAGATGCTCTTCAGCACCTAAGAAAATAGCGAAAAGAACTTTTCGCATGTTCGAACCTACAACACACTGATTGTTTGATTCTGGACACTTCGGCTGCAAAGCACCTTCAGAGGTTATCTGATAAATATGCCAAAGATTAATTTCATCTAAATCGCGAGCGAAAATAAAACCTCCACCAGTTCCCTCTTTCGATTGTATAAACTTATGTTTTTTTAACAAACTTAGTACTTTGCGAATGCGTACTGGGTGAACACCTGCACTTTCTGAAATAGCATTACTTGTTGACATCCGGTCTGGCTGTAAAGCTAAATAAGTTAAACTGTGTATGGCCAAGGTAAAGTCGCTGTTCATTGTTTTCCTCCTACAATCAAAAATATTGTTTCTCCTATATTAACATACTGTAGCCATAAACATTACAGATAGGTTAGTTGAACGTTAAAATATATAAGAACCACTCTTAGCATAAAGAAATAGATTCCATAACTTCATTTAGCTTTTTAAGTTAAAAATACATTTAAACACTCCACTGTTTCTTCACTTGTTCTTCTGCCAACTGTTTAATTTTTTTCCATATCGTATCTTTATTCACAATAACATTTGTTTGATAATTTCTATCGTTATAATTAACTGTAACGCATACTTCTATCATTTCCTTCTTCCTCCTTTCATACAAATTTCTTATCTATATTTAAGTCCTGAAAAGTCTTAGATTTAGTTAAAGCCTCTAAAGTGTAACTTCACTTTTTAAATAATCCAATTTAAAAGCCCCACTGTTTTTTGACTTGTTCTTCTGCCAATTGTTTAATTTTTGTCCATATCGTATCTTTACTTACAATAACATTTGTTTGATAATTTCTATCGTTATAATTGACTGTAACACATACTTCTATCATTTTCTGCTTCCTCCTTTCATACCACTTTCCCTAAAAAATATTACTTATTAATTAGCCAGCTTTTGCAGTTCAATGTTTAAAAATGTTCGGACGCTACGTGGTAAAAATTTGCGAATTTCTTCTTCGTTAAAACCAATTTGCAATCTTTTTTCGTCCAGCATAATCGGGCGACGCAACATTAGTGGATGCTCAATTATTAATGTATAAAATTCATTTAGCGAGAGCTCATCAATATTTATATTTAAGTCCTGAAAAGTTTTGGATCTAGTTGAAATAATTTCAGTAGCCCCCTCTTCAGTTAAACGAAGAATCGATTTAAGCTCATCAACTGTCATAGAATTTGATACAATGTTTTTTTCAATATAATCAATTTGATGCTCTTCAAGCCATGCTTTTGCTTTTCGGCATGAAGCACAGCTTGCTGTTGTATATAGAATTACCATATTTAACTCACTCCTTTAATGTTATTAAACGTACATTTTAAATATCGCTTATTGAAATGTATTAAAAAAAATTACAGTTTAGAATCAAATTCACATAATGTTAGTTATTCAGCAATGTTTCATTTATCTCTATTATTCATGCTACATTTTACAGACGTTAACAACTCACTTTTAAAAATCTTACTGTAATTTTAAACTTTACAGTTCAATTAATCAACTGTTAAGTCTTGGATTAATTTTAATAACACAACAAATTATTCTCATGTAAAATTCCCCATAGCATGATGGCTCCTTCAAAGCACATTTCACGCATTTCTTGCTTAGAAGTGCTATTATGGATTATATTCATCCTAATAAAAAGTACGTACTTTAAAGTGTTATAGGTACTAAAAAGGAACATATGCATTTTCAAGTGCCATTCTGCTTATTTCTCTCTTACATCGGTTATTATGACCGATATTTAGCACAATAAATAGTACGCACTTTAAAGTGTTATAGGTACTAAAAAGAAATAATTTTAGTATTACAACGGATGTAGGCTCACAACTGTAATCTAAATTCATCAAAGGAGTTTTTTTATGAAGACATATAATATTCCTGTAGAAGCGACTTTAGAAGTTATTGGTGGAAAGTGGAAGGTTGTTATCCTTTGTCATTTAAAAAAAGGAACAAAAAGAACGAGTGAATTAAAACGTTTAATGCCTGGTATTACGCAAAAAATGTTAACGCAACAATTACGGGAACTAGAAGAAGATGGTGTAATCCAAAGGAAAGTATATGACCAAGTACCACCGAAAGTAGAGTACTCTTTAACGGATTACGGTTCGTCTTTAGGAGCTATACTTGATTCCCTCTGTTCCTGGGGAGAAGTTCACCTTGAAAAAACCGGGAACACATCTATGCTGATTACTGCTGATGAATCATAACTGTAGAAGACATAAAATAGGTTGAGACAATACTTGCCTCAACCGTTTTTTATGTCTCTTTATAATTTTTTGCCGTAATGACTGTTTCAAACTCAAAGGTTTCCGGTAAATGATCTGCGTAAGAATATTCAAAAGTTCGTCCATCCGTTAAGTAAGCTACTTGCTCAACTCGCATTAGGAAATCCTGATTTGTTAAGTTCATAAACTGCTTTTCCCTATCATCTGGGCGAATTCCTTTAACCCTGACAACAGATGTCCCTACTTCAAGACCAAGTTTATTTTGAATATGTGAGTATATCGACTCCTCTAAAACAGAAGCCTCAACACCTGGGATAACCGAAATTGGCATCCATGTATGCTCCATAATCGTCGGAATGCTGTGAATGATGCGAAGGCGAATGATTTTATAGACGAAATCACCAATTGAAACTCCCAATTTCTCAGCAACTACTTCATCAGCACCTACAATCGCAAACTCGATAATTTTACTTTCTACCTCACTACCGTAAACAGCTTTCGTACCTGTTAAAGTTTGAATCATTCGTGCCTTTTCCTGCTGATGCCAATCTTGTACCACGGTTCCACTTCCGCGCCGGCGGATAATGTAGCCGTCTCTTACTAATAGATCCAGCGCTTTTTTAATCGTAAGTGCTGAAACATCGAATTCTTCAGCAAGGACGGAGCTACTCGGAATTTTTTCGTTGATTTTATATTCACCGTCTAAAATTTGCTGTTTAATCTTTTGATAAATGCCGAGGTATTTTACTTGTGTTGATCCGCTTGCCATTTCCATACCTCCTTTATACTGCAAACCCTCTTCTATTCATTCAAATGTAAAGCCTCAAGTTTGTAAACTGAAGGTGATGGGGCAGCAAATCCGTTTTCCAAGATTTCAATATTCGTTACTGCTTCTTCATCTTTCACAAGTTTTGGTGCACCATTTACAATTGTGTCATACGCTGCATCATAGAAACGACCGTAATCACCAAGCGGTGTTTTAATTTGTTTTTCAATCCAGTCACCATTTGCATTACGATACTTAGCAACTCCATAGTACATCGGTGAATCTTCACCAAACCCTGCACTCTCAGGCATAATCCCCGCTTTCAAATCATTTTCTTGCTGATCTTCACCGTATTTAATAAATGATCCATTTGTTCCATGAACGATAAAGCGTGGATAATCTTTCGCTACGACGTGGTTCGTTTTCAGCTTAATCTTCAACTGATTTCCGTAATGTAAACCAACATCGAAATAGTTATCAACCGCACCGTCCATTTCATTATTACGAATATCGTATGTCACCGTATCTGGACGGCCGAATAGTGAAATCATGCGGTCCATCGTATGAATACCTAAACTGTAAAATGAACCTTCTTCTTTTGGAGCTTCATGAGTAATTGAACCCGGACGGAAGTAATCAATATGTGATTCAATCTCAATAATATCACCAAGGAATCCTTGTTCAACTACTTGCTTCACAGCTAAAAAATCACCATCAAAACGGCGGTTTTGATAAGGCATAACGATTACACCTTTCTCTCGTCCTAAAGCTAACAATTCTTTCGCATGTTCTACTGTATCGCAAAATGGTTTTTCAACGATAACTGATTTTCCAGCTAGTATAACTTTTTTTGCTAATTCATAATGCGTATGTGCTGGCGTACAGATCGTCACAACTTGAATTTCTTTGTCATTCAACAATTCGTCCAAATCAGTAGTGAAGTAAACACCGCTTTCCTCATATGGAGCCGCTAATTCTTCATTTATTTGACGTACAAAAATCGTTTTTACTTTTATATTATTACGTGTCTTTAAATAAGGTAGGTGATAACGGTTAGCTGATTTTCCAAATCCAATAAAGCCCATTGTTAATGTCATGTTCTTCAACTTCCTTGCTCATATATTTTCGTTTCTACATTTATTATATATTTTTATCTTTAAAAGTATATAGTTTTAATTTTAAAATTATATATCAAAAAGTCGAGATAGAAATCATTTTCTGATTCCCATCTCGACTTTACGTTATAGACTTATATCCTATCATCATTTTATTTATACTCAATGACTTGAGAGCTACTTGGTTACATGCTCTTATTCATACATATAAGAACGTGTCATCGGAATTGTATCATTAATCCCTTTTGTAAATACAAATTGATGTAAATCAATATTACCTGTAAAGAACGAAGCTGCACATGCATTTAAATATAAACGCCACATGCGGATAAATCGCTCATCTTTCGTTTTGCGAACTTCCTCTAGTACGTTTTCAAAATTTCGAGCCCAATGTTGTAATGTATTCCCGTAATGTCTACGTAAGCTTTCCACATCAACAATGAAAAATTGTTCGTTTGTCATGTTCGTGATTAATTCGTTAACAGCAGGAACATACCCACCAGGGAATATATATTTTTCAATCCAACCATTCGTAGCACCACCATTAGCCGGAGAAGTAATGCAATGCAGCAGAGAAATCCCGCCATCATTTAATAGTTTGTTAACTGTTTCAAAGTATTGCGTAATGTTGTCTTTTCCTACATGTTCGATCATACCTACACTAACAATTTTATCAAATTTACGATTCTTAATATCGCGGTAATCAAGTAAAGATACTTCAACTAAATCCGTAAGTCCCTCTTGTTTAATTCGCTCGGAAGTCTTTGCAAATTGTTCCTCGCTTAATGTTACTCCCATCGCTTTCACACCGTACTGCTTAGCGGCAGCTGTAATGAGCTCACCCCACCCGCAACCGATATCTAATAGCGTATCACCTTTTTGAAGGTTCAACTTTTTCAAAATATGATTCACTTTATTATGCTGCGCTGTCGTTAAAGAATCTTGTTCATTTTGGAAATACGCACAAGAATATGTCATTGTCTCATCAAGCCATAATTTATAGAAATCGTTCCCAATATCATAATGGTGAGCAATATCTTCTTTATTTTTTTGTTTTGAGAAATTCCATTTACTTTTGAAATATTGCAACTTACTATCACCTAAAAAGCTATCCTGCCTTTTATAAATAGATTGAATTGCTTTTTCAAGATTACCCTCTATTTCAAGGTCTCCATTCATATATGCTTCACCGAATGCAATAGAAGGATCCTTAGCAATTTCTTTTTTTGAGAGCGGCTTATGGAATGTTACATGAAATTGAGGTTCCCCTTCGCCATATTGTATTGTTTCTCCATTCCACAGTGTAATTTGAACTGGATCTGAAAACAGATTTTTAAGTATTTTTTTATAAAAAAGTTCTTCAACCATAAAAACATCTCCTACTAAAAAAATTCAACAAAAAAACTAAATTAATTAACAAGTCTTTTTGAAAATAGCTTGAAACCATTATGACTTCTTACTACGAGTGTCATTATAAAACGGTTATAATAGGAAGCATAGTACGTACTTTAAAGTGATGAAGGCACTTTAAAGTACCTATTAAAACTTTAATCAATTATTCATCACGTCTAAACAGCTGCTATTCTGGTATAGATTCTTACTTTTCACCGTAGTAACTTTCTAAAGTTTTATACTGAAAAAACACCACCTCATCAATGGGTGGTGTTTCAATATTACATATAGAGATTTCACTTAACTTCTGTGTTTTTTCTATCTATGCATCGTTCTCCCCATGCGGTTAATTGATTTAATACATTTTGTAAAGACCAACCATAATCGGTTAGGGAGTATTCTACTCGAGGGGGAATTTCTTTGTAAATTTCACGTATAATCACACCATCTTCTTCTAGCTCACGTAGTTGCTGAGTTAACATTCTAACAGAAATTTCAGGAATTAGACGTTGCAACTCACTCGTTCTCTTCGTCCCTTTCGTTAAGTGACATAAAATAACGACCTTCCACTTTCCCCCGATAATTTCTAAAGTTGCCTCTATCGGTATATTATATTGTTTCACGCGTGCTCCTCTCCTTTTTTCTAAATTTCTTCTCTATTGTTGCGTAAAAATAAATAATTTTCTATACGGCACATTTTAGTTCCTACAGCACAAAAAAGTACCTATATTACAAAAAAGTAATTATGCCACTTAAAAATCTCCCTCTATACAAAAAGAAAAAACGAACGTATTCTCGTTCGTTTTTTCCTTCTTTATTCAGCTGCTGTTATAAGCATAGACGTGTTACCATTCTTTTCAAGATGATTTTCTCCCCAGTTACAAAGAGAATCGAGTATAGCATCTAAAGAATGACCGTATTCGGTTAACGAATACTCTACTTTTGGCGGCACTTGGTTATACACTTTTCTCTCAATTACACCATCTTCTTCTAATTCACGTAATTGTTGCGTTAACATCTTTTGTGTAATACCAGACATTAATTGTTTTAATTCGCACGTTCTCTTTTTGTCTTTCTTTAAATGACAAAGGATAACTACTTTCCACTTTCCACCGATAACCTCTAAAGTTGCCTCTACAGGAATATTGTATGTTTTCATATAAAAATCTCCTTTATTAATTTTATAAGGCAATTAAGCTAAAGATTTAAATATTACTTTTAAGTATCTATAGCACCTTAAAGTACGTACTTTTTATTGTATTAAACATGTTTCATAATAGCATACGTAAACAGCAGATGAGTAGTACAGCACCAAAAAGTACCTGTATTACTTTTTAGTATCTATATCACTTTAAAGTACGTACTTTTCATTATGTAAAATACATTTCATAATAGCATTTGTAAGAGTTGAGTGAGTCATGCAGTATTAGAAATAACCTTTTGGTACCCGTACTTTAAAGTGAGTATTTTTATCATACATTTTGTCAGACGATGAAATGACATGTTTTCATTTTCACATCCATTTACAATGATGAATTCATTTTTAAATACATTTTAGGAGGATATCTATAATGAGTAAATTACTAAAAGAAAAAATCGGTTTTGGTACAGCACCACTAGGAAACATGTACCGTAATATTCCTGAAGAAGAAGCAATCGCTACAGTGGATGCTGCTTGGGAGAATGGCGTTCGTTACTTTGATACAGCTCCACTTTATGGATCTGGATTAGCGGAAATCCGTCTTGGTGAAGCACTGTCAAAAAGAAATCGTGATGATTACTTTTTAAGCACCAAAGTAGGTCGAACGATTTCAGATGAACTAGAAGATCCATCTGCACGTGATTTAGGTGAAAAAGGCGGACTTTTCGAATTTGGTCGCAAAAATAAAATGATCAATGACTATAGCGCAGATGCAACACTTCGTTCTATCGAGCAAAGTTTGAAACGTTTAAAAACAGATCGTCTAGACTTTGTTTTCATTCATGATTTAGCACAAGACTTTTATGGTGATGAGTGGATTTCACAATTTGAAACAGCTCGAACAGGAGCATTCCGTGCGCTAACACGTTTACGTGAAGAAGGAGTTATTAAGGGCTGGGGGCTTGGAGTAAACAAAGTAGAATCAATTGAACTTATGCTTGATTTAGAAGAAGCGAAACCAAATATATCCTTACTAGCTGGTCGCTATTCATTATTAGACCACGAACGTGCATTGCAACGAGTAATGCCTGCAGCTGTAAAGCATAATATGGATATTGTTGTTGGTGGCCCATATAGCTCAGGTATTCTTGCTGGCGGCGCTCACTTCGAATATCAAAAAGCATCGCCAGAAATTATTGCAAAAGTTGAGAAAATCAAAGCTCTTGCAGATCGTCACGACATCAGCATCAAAGCTGCTGCATTACAATTTTCACTAGCAAATCCAGCAGTTGCTGCCGTTGTTCCTGGTGCAAGTAAACCGGAACGAATTGTAGAAGACCAAAACGCCTTAAATACAGTAATTCCAGCAGCATTCTGGGAAGAAATGCGCGAACAAAAACTAGTAGCATCTAATGCACCACTACCAATCAACGTAAAATAATTTGAAACCTTAATCAGTGGGGTCATCCCCACTGATTATTTGCTCGCAAATATCGAGATAAAAAGGAGCGTAATGAACATGGCACATACTACTACATCTATGGAAATTTTCGGTTCACCTGAACAAGTATGGCAATTAATCGGAGGTTTCAACTCCCTTCCAGACTGGTTACCTTATATACCTAGCAGTAAATTAACTGAAGGCGGTCGTGTACGTCATCTAGCTAATCCAGATGGCGATACAATTATAGAACGCTTAGAAGTATTCAATGATAAAGAACGCTACTACACGTATTCAATCATGAATGCACCATTCCCAGTCACTAATTATCTATCTACAATCCAGGTGAAAGAAGGTACTGAAAGTAACACATCGTTAGTAGAGTGGTCTGGTACGTTCACTCCTGTTGAAGTTAGTGATGAAGAGGCAATTAATCTGTTTCATGGCATTTACAGTGATGGACTGAGAGCATTGCAGCAAGCATTTCTAGATTGATTCATGTAATTGATTGAGACAAAAAAGTAAATTAACAGTCAAATATTCGATTTTTTTAGTTAAATTCATTATAAAAGATAAACAAATACAAATTTCATGCCTGCTTGTTAATGACAAGAAATAAAAAATACTACCTCCAAATGGAAGGTAGTATTTTTTTATTAATCAGGAAAAACAATCAATCCCTCTTCTTTTTCCTCCTGTTTTAAATCTTCTTCTGGGAAGGTTACAGTTGAATTTTTATCACCTGTTCTTTTTGTTTCTTCACCTGGAAATACGAAAGTTGAATTTTCTTTTCCTTCATTTTTTTCTACGTTATCTGGAAATACCATAGGATCATTGGTAGTCAAATCACTATGAAATCCAAGGTTAGACAAAATCGCTTTTAAATCTGGTAAAACCCCTATTTTATCAGATGATGGGTTATTAGACTTTGTGCCTGTATTAGGATTACTTAAAATTGCTCTCAATTCTTTTGGTGTATATGCCTTACCTAAATGTTCTTTAGCAATCCCTTGAATCGATACAGCAGCCCCAGCAATTATAGGCGAAGCGCTAGAAGTACCACGGAAATTAGAAGTATAACGATTAATTATGTTCTGATCTGTAACTTTTTGTCCTTTACTATTTTGATTTTGATATGTATCTAATGTATCAACATACTCTCCCCAACCATATACATCAATTCTACTACCATAGTTAGAGAAAGCTAAACGTTTATGAGGAACTCTTGCAGTAGATGCTCCCACTATAATAGCTCCTGAATCTTTAAAGTCTTGACTGTTTCGATTTAAAATCTGTTTACCATTACGGTCTTTAAATTCATCTAAATCAATCCCACCATTACCAGCTGCTTCTACAATAATAATGCCTTTATCTGTACCTTTGCGAATTGCGTTAAATATACTCGGGTATACTTCTACTGGTAAAGGGTCATCTCCATATCCATCATATTTAAAGGATTCTTCTATTAATAAAACATCTCCAGCCTGTAAAGAATCTACGGCACTTAAAATAGCATCTCTTACATCAATTCTCCCATTGTCTCGGATCACTGAAATTACTTTTGCCTTTGCTTTTGGTGCAATTCCAATGTTCCCAATCCCATTGTCAGCTGCAGAAACAACACCTAGAACTGAAGTACCATGAGAAAGATCATTACTCATTTTTCCAGACATAAATTCAATATTTTGACCGACTAAATCTTCATGATTTAATAACCAGCCTTCTTCCAAATCTACAAAAGTTGCCCCCTGACCATTCCCTCCTTTAATTCCCCAAGCATAAGGAGCATTAATTCCTAAAGGTGCCTCTTCAAGATATCCCTGTCTCGAAAATCTAGGTTCATCATAAGGATTGACTGATGATAATACAGGGAATCTCGAGCCAGTTGTTGTATTTATACTCTTATTAGAACGAACTTGTATTTTACTAGAATCGTCATTAGCAGCATGTACTGTATTTGTTACAAATGTCGTACCTACCCCAGCAAAAGTTGTAATTGCAAGTGATGATATCAACATACCTTTAAAATTTTTCATTTTTCCACCTCTAGTTTTCTATTAGAAATAACATATTTCATAATGTGTATGAACCGAAAAGCATTTTATCTTATTATAAAAATTAATAGATTTTTATAACTTTTTGATTTACATAAAAACTCCCTTCATTCTTGTAATTCAATGTGTACATTTCAAAATAACAAACTTACTGTAACTATTATAGTTACACCTTTATTGATTTTCAACTACGAAATATAAATTTTTAAAAATAAATTTATATTACTTTAAAACAGAACTCTCCTTTTAAGCACATAAAGTGAAACTTTAATCAGTGGGGTTTTTGTTCATCCCCCACTGATTATTAGCCCTCACCAATGGGGCGTTTACGGACAGTTAATGCGGGATAAAAACGCAAAATATCTGTCCAAATTACAGCGATCAATAAGTTTATGGACTGCGAAAGAAATACGAAAAAGCAAAGCACTAAGTGCTTTGCTCCTTATAAAATCCCTTTTAACTTTTCACCAATTAACTTCGCTACATACTCATAACCTTCTGGCCCAAAGTGTAATCCATCTTTTTCATCATTTTCTACAAATCTTTTATAATCCCGTTCTTGAATCATTTCAGCATACAAATTTAGAAAATAGCTTCCTGTTTCTTTTGCCACTTCCTCTACCACGTCTGCATACTGACTCAGCACTCTATTTGTTCTATTATGCTGTCTTTCTTCATCAACTGGTGCAGGACTAATCAGTAGTACTTTATCTGATGAAACTTGGTTCACAATCTTCTCTAAGTTTTCGTTATATGCTTGTAATGACACTTGAGAAAAAGAAACTGCATCATTCGTACCAAGAAAAACTGTTACGAAATCTGGTTTATATGATATTACATCTTCTTCAATTCTATTTAACGCATCGAATGTATTATCACCTGGAACACCTGCATTCACTACTTTCCAGTTCGGAAACATCTCTTGCAAACGTGGTGTTAATCTCGGCATTCCATCATAAAACGTTTCATCAGCTGTAATACTATCTCCAAAACATACTAACGTTTTCATTAAGCTACTCTCCTTTTACGTATGAAACAACTTTCCTTCTATTGCTTTTATATATCTTTCAGCAGAACGTTCAACTGCCTCATTTGCATTTTCTTTTACTACTCGATGAAAAGCGTTGTATAAACGATTAAACTGTAACGGCTTCACTCGATTCACCATTTCTTCCACTTTTCTCGCTGGTAGTGGAATTAAGTTTGGATAGCTGTACATGAAGCTTACCCACCGCTCATCTGCTACAACTTGAATAATATCACCTGTTAACAAAATCCCTTTTCCATCATTACCTTCTTCCCAATGCAATACAGAACCACCACTAAAATGTCCTCCAAGACGATGTACAGTAATCCCATCCGCTAATTGTAAAGACTCACCAGACCAATAAATAATACGACTACTTGGGCGCATCACCCATTCTTTATCATCTTCGTGTATATAAATTGGTACATCAAATATCTCTGCCCATTCTACTTGCGTTGAATAATAATGAGGATGAGACAATGCAATCGCATCTAATCCACCAAGCTCTTTTATTTTCGTAATTGTCGTTTCATCTAAATATGTAATGCAGTCCCATAGCAATCGATATGACTCTGTTTTCACTACAAATGCCGTTTGACCGATCGCAAATCCTGGTTTTGTCGTAATACTATAAAGTCCATTTTCCTCTTCAATTATTTCATTTTTATATGTATCACCTGTTTGTAAGTTTTCTAGCGTCGTCCAAGACTGCCCTTTCGGATTCACATATTGCCTCTCTTCATCACAAATATGACAACTCACCGGTTCCTCTACACTCGCTGCATACTGCACGCCACACGTTGTACAAACGAAATTTTTCATCATAATTTCCCCTATCCCTATATTTTTATTAAGCTGATTTTTGTTGATAATGATCTGCTTTTTTATTTTCAATTAATAAACTTATAAAAGTAAGTAAATAGACAACTGTGACCGATAATGGAATTACAGTAAATCCTTTTTCGCTTCTGCAACATTCATCTCACTATCTCCCCAAAAATATTTGTAATATAAAGTCACCTCAACCTCCCCATCCAATAACGCCAAGCTGCTAAATAATCTTCTAAATCTTTCGGGTGGTGCCGTAAACATGTATCTATACGCAAATATAATCCTATGACTATTTCTTCATATAAATCACGGTCTTTTTTATGAAATACACATTGTTTCATCGCATAATCGATTGTTTCTTTTGTTAAATCTTCCGGGGTTGAACAGAACGCATAAATTAAATCGTATATAGGATCTCCTAACACTGGTAAAGGATCAATTACACCATGCAGCTTAATTCCTTGAAATATAAAATTATGAAATCCAAGATCACCATGCAATAAAAATGGCTGATTTATTCCAGTCCCCCTACTTGGACTATTTGCTAACTTAAAAACCGTTCTATACTCTTCCTCACTTATGTAACGTCTTACATTTTGATGAGCTTCTATCACATTTGTCGTTAAAAATTCATTCCAAGATTGAACTAGGTTTTCTTTCCATCCCCAGCCATCAATCTCTGTAGCTACTTCATACTTATTGATAACTTCCTTTACAAGTTTACAAAGAACGTTCCGTTTATGGCCTAGTTTGCAAAAAGTTATGCCCTCAAGGAATGAGTAAACAATATAGCGATTTAAAGGTTCCTTATAAAAAAGCTTTGGAAATAATTCATCCTTTTTATAAAACTGAAGAAAATAAGCTTCTTCACGTATGACATCCGATTCATTCAACTTTACAACGTATTGTTCATCTAACAAATATATAGTACTTGTTGTTCCCCCGTTTAACACTTTTACACTATTTGGATAATGTGAAATCACTTTCTCCTTAACTAGTTGTGCAGTGATTATTGAAATATCCATTCTCTCACCCTTTAACTCCGAATATTCCCTTAATTCAAAAGACAACTTTACTATTATTTTACAAACATAAGGGAATTCCTCCTAAAAATCTTAATATAACAAAAGATAATTTTATTTCATTGCAACTGCGTCTTTCAATATTCCATCATATAGTTCATTCCATTGATGGTAATGCGATGTAATTTCTTCACTCCAAATGTTCTTCATTTAATCTAGTAATTTCTATTGAATTATCTCTTTCTTTTAACTTATGAGCCAAACTTTCTACACCAAACACTTCTGTAAACGTATGACTGCCTACAATTAAATTAATCCCTTTAAATTTCGCATGTTGCACTGTATATAATGTTTTTTCACCTGTTATGTACGTGTCACACCCTTTTTCTAATGCACGTTCAATCAAATTTGTATTGTTTCCTGCACCGGTTAAAATCGCGATTCGTTTTACTGGTTTATCGTGATTTCTCCAGCTCTTCACTTTCTCTTCCATTCTTTCTTCAAGTTTTCCAACTAAGTTTGAAAAAGGAATCGATTCTTTATATTCTCCTATTCCCGGTAGTTCTTCTTCCTCATACGTGGAATATTCCAGTATTGTATCTATCCCAATTTCGTTAAATAACGAAGTACACGTGCCAAACTTTACAAAATCTAACGGCAAGTAAATCCAAAAATGATTCATTTCATATTGCTTCAATTTCTCAATACAAGCCTCTTCCATACCAAATAAAAAACTCCATGGCGCATGATGTGTAACTATCATATCGACTCCATTTTTATACGCTTCTTCAATCGTCTCTAATGTCAAATTTGTTGTGTAACCGATTTTGTGAAATTCATCTTTACTTATATGAGTAAAACCATATTCATCATCGCCGTATTTATGAAGGTCCTCTCCAAATAGTGATGTTATATGTTCGTTAAACTGCTTTATATTCATTTTATTTCTCCTTTCATTTACTTTTATATTTCATAAATAAGGAAATACTAAATTACAACGTTACATACATATAGGAGGACACATATGAAACCTGAATTTTTAAAAGCTGTACATGATGCCATTGGAAATATTGAACACATTCATATAGAAGAAAGCGGTGCTGACAGCTTACTTATTCATCATGATGATGCACAGCAATTACAACAAGTTGCTGTGGCGTTAGAAAATAATAATTTCCGCTCCGCTTTAAGAACAACTGGAAATGCTTCGTACATTGAAGTGTTGAACAGATAATGAAAGTCCGGATGTATGCCGGGCTTTCTTTTTTATATTAAAACTTCAAACTCTTTCACATACACCGCTGTTCCAGCAATATCTATTTGTAACTTTTCGTTTTCTATCCCTTTCGTTACATAAACAGTTACACGACCATCTTTATTTATTTCCTGTCCTTGCTCAACGATTAAACCCAATTCATGTTCAAAATCTTTCTCTAAATACTCCGCATAATACGCTCCCATTACACCTGAAGCTGTTCCTGTCACTGGATCTTCAATCGTCCCAGCGTAAGCTGATGAAAAATGACGGCCGTGCATTTGTGCTAGTTCATCATAAGTTTCTAGACAAATTGGGTGAATAGAAGCATTAGGTATTTCTTTTAATACTGATGGAAATGCAGCATTATTAGGTTTCATTCTCTCACATGCATTAAGATTTTTAATCGGTACAATTACAGTCCAATTACCAGTACTTCCATATACAATCGGTAAACTTACATCTAAATCATTTACTTCTAAACCGATACTATGAGCTAATTCTTCTTTTGAACCTGTAAATTCTTTAAACTGAGGTGCTGCCTGTCTCATTTTAATAAAGGGTTCTCCATTTTCATTTACACCTATTTGTATCGGTAAAATCCCAGCCTTCGTTTCAATCGTAAGGTTACTTTTCTCTTCTAATAAACCTTTTTCGCGCAAGGCATATATCGTCCCTACTGTCCCATGACCACATAAATCCATTTCAAAACCAGGTGTAAAATAGCGCATTCTTATATCTCCTACTTCTGAGGAAAGAACAAAAGTTGTTTCGTTATATCCAACTTTTTCAGCAATAATTTGCATTTCCTCTTCCGTTAATCCATCTGCTTCTAATACAATACTTGCTGGATTTCCCATATTCGGTTTATTTGTAAATGCGTCATAATGAAATACGTTTATAGTCTTCATTTTCTTTTCTCCTAATCTACTTTAAAAATTTTATAATAAAGCTCTGTCTCCGTTTTCACCGAACAATAATTTCTCCAAAATATCCTCTGCATCTTTTCATTTGAAGTATGCGTACTTCCGATGTAATAAGTAGCCCCCATTTCCTTTAACATATGCAACGATTGAAGATGCAACCGAGAAGCAATTCCTTTCCCGCGATAATAAGCCATTACCCCAAAATAAAATAATCGTCCTTCACTTTCTGTTCCAGTTTCTATATGCGGTATGGACATACCAATTGGCTCAGTTTTATCATAAAAAACAATACATGACTTTTCCCAGCCCGTACCTAACTCTGTTTGCACTGAATAAAAATGCTCATCGATAGTTAAAATTGAAGTTTGATTCCCTGAACCCGACATACATTGTTCCCAAATATATTTAAATTCTTTTTCCGATAACGTTCCTTCTGCTATTGATCTATATGTATATTGTCTTTCAGGTCCTTCTACATTGTTCAATTCTCTACATACTTCTATCTTTGCGGCATACAAAGAAAAACCGGCATCAAGTAACACTCTCACACTTGAGTTATAACTACTAAACCTTTTGTTTAATACAATACTCGCTCTTTTTAACTCCCAGTTAAAACAAACTTCTTCAAATCTACTTATCTTTTCTTTATAAGTTTGTACATCATAAAGAACATTCTCTTCTATCTCTTCAATCGTTACTGCATTTGGTAAGCCATTTAATACTTTTTTAGAAGGGCCAAATAGATTCTGAATGATTGCAAGATCGTATATCACCACTTCAATTCCCCCACACCAGGCTCAATAAACTTCCCTGAAATATCCTCATTTGAATCTATTACCCAATCATATATATTTTTTGCTCCTTCAGCCGGAGTCATATTCGCATCAAAGGCACCAATATCAGTTTTTAATTTTCCTGGGTGAATGGCAGTTACACGAATTCCTTTATTCTCAAACTCTTGTTGTAAGCAGAGTGTTAACATATTTTGTGCTGCTTTAGCAATTCGATATGAATATGAGAACTGGCCTTGCGGAAACTCTTTGTTCGCCATTTTATGTAATGATCCTAATCGAGAGGACACATTTATTATTCTCGGATGATCCGATTTAGCTAACGCCACATATGTACCTTTTACAGCCCGAATTACACCTAAGCAATGAATATTAAATAAGTCCGTTAACTCTTCTGAATTTGTATGTAAAATCTCAGTCTCCTTCCCAGTAATGCCAGCGTTATTTATAACTAAATCAACATACTCTGTATATTCCTCAAGCTGCTTCTTAATTTGCTCCGTACTCTCATCAGCCGATAAGTCTGCCAATATAGGAAAACATCTACCACTAAACATTTGCTTCAATTGCATTACCGCAACCTCAGTTCTAACTAATGGATAAACGATATGCCCATTTTCATAAAATACTTTTACTAACTGTAATCCTAACCCGCGGCTGCCACCTGTAATAAACACTCTCATATATTCATCTCCTTATTTTTATAATAAATAAGAAAATCCATCCACTTACCATTCTCTAATGAAAACGCCTCTCTCTTGCATTCAAAAGAAAAACCTGCTCTTTTCGCAAGACGCATTGATGGCTCATTATCAACACGTATATGTAATTCGATTCTATGAAAATCAAGGCTACTAAAAAATAACGGTAACGCAGCTTTCACACTTTCAACACCATATCCATTTCTCCAATATTGATTATGTATAGAGTATCCCATCATCGCCCATTGATAGTCCATACGTGAAATTTTTATTAGCTCTAGCTTTCCAATATTAGCCCCATCTTCTTTACGAAAAATACCTAATACATACATCTCATCTCGATGTGCTGCTTCATCAAATCCTCTAATCCATTCCGTGAACCATTCTTTTGTTGATGATGCCATAACTTGATAACCATCGTCGTATTTATACTGAGATGGCAGCCTCTTATTAAATCCATCTAACCAACTTTCATAATCATCATTTTGGAACGGACGGATCATGAGTCTCTCTGTCTCTATCTGTAATAGCGGCAGCTTCATTTACATCTCTTCCCTTGATTAATATTTGAATATTCTTTATTATCTTACACAAAATACAAAATCTAGTAAATCATTATGTTTTTGATAAACATGCTTCTATTAAAATACAAAAGGAAACCCTGTTCTAAAGGGTTTCCTTTTGTCATCACACTACCAAACTTATCTGTAATTTAAAACGTTGTATTCTGTCTTTAATATTCCATACACATCAACATCTTCATATGTGTTTAATAAAAGTCTATTCTGTCTCAATGTGCCTTCTTTACGTAAACCCGACTTCTCTAATACTTTAATCGACGATCTATTTCTAGAAATGGCAGATGCCCAAATTTTGTTTAGACCTAATTCGATAAAGCCAAATTGAATCATTCTGTTTACAGCCTCAGTTGCAAAACCCTTTCCCCAATAATTCTTACCAATCCAATAACCAAGTTCACCTCTATTGTTACCCTTGTCAATTCTTAGTGTAATTGTACCTACAATTTCTCTTGATTCTTTAGAGACAATTCCTAAAGGATATTCGATTCCTTTCCTTATAAGTTCTGGTTGCATATTAACCCAATCTTGCGCGAACTCCAATTTATATGGATGCGGAAGCCCAAGAATATTAGCTAATTCCTTGTCATTAGCCAATTCTTTAATTCTAAAAACATCATCATTGGTAAAAGGTTCTATACATAAATGCTCAGTTTCTAATTTTATAGCCATCTTTTCTCCCCCTTGTACTGAAATTAGTTAGCTCCCTTTATTTTCAATATTACACCAAAAACACAAAATTTTTAAAATCTTTATGATATCTACTAACAGAACCATAAACAAAAAATCCAGTTATGCTTTGTACATAACTGGATTCCTCATTATCTAATCGTTTTTTATTTTACAAGTACATTTTCTCTTAATTCCCTCTTCAACACTTTCCCTAAAGCATTTTTCGGTAACTCTTCTAAGAATACCACTTCTGGAATTTTGTAACTTGCTAACTTCTCCTTACAATACTGAATAATACTTTCTTCTGTTAATGTTGTTTCACCATCCTTCACAATGTAAGCTCTTGGAACCTCTCCCCAAAAGTCATCTGGAACTCCAACTACTGCAACTTCTAAAACACCATGTATTTCATGAATAACATCTTCTACTTGATCTGGATATACGTTGTCACCACCGCGTATAATAACGTCTTTATATCTTCCCATAATATGCAGGAATCCATCATCATCTATCATGCCAGCATCACCCATGTTAAACCAGTTATCTTTTACTACCTTCTTTGTCGCCTTTTCATTATTCCAATACCCTTTAAACATGTATGGACTTTTCACATGAATCTCTCCAACTTCATTTGTTGTTAGTTCATGTCCTGTTTCCGGATGAACAATTTTCACCTCTACATTTTTCAAGGTCTTTCCTACAGAAGACATCTTTTCTTTTCCCATCATTGGATGCCATGAGGTTACAACCCAACCTTCTGTACTACCATAACCTTGCACCATATATATTCCTTTTTCCATATATTTTTGAATGAGTGTTTCTGGCACTTTTGTACCACCGCTTTGTGCTACTTTAAAGGTTGAAATGTTACGTTCTTTTTTATTTAATTCATCAAGCATGTAACTATAAACAGCAGGGAACGCAAGCATCGTAGTAATTTTCTCTTCTTCAATCTTATCCCAAATAAGAGTAGGATTCGAATCAGCTAAGAAAATCATCGTAACGCCATGATAAATACAATTTAAAATAGAAAGTACGCCACTCATATGGAACAATGGATGCACAGATAAAAAGCGTTCACCTGCTGGGATTTCTCTTTGTCCCGCAATTTCAGCAAAATAGTGATGTAAGTTTTTATGTCCAATTACACATGCTTTCGCCTGTCCAGTCGTTCCTGAAGTAAATAAGTAAATGGCGTCGTCTTCTTCATGAACTTCTACGTTCGGTTCTGTCGTTGGCTGTTTTTGCAGCTCTAATTCAAATGAACCAAAACCTTCTTTTGTCGTTTGAATTACATAAGGAATTTCTTTAACAGCATCAACATTTAATAACACTTCACTAAATTCTTCATCAATAACTAATACTTTTAATTTCGCTTCTTTTACAATCGTTTCTAATTCATATACAGTAAGCTGATGATTTAGCGGAATAAATACCGCTCCAATTTTTAAACTTGCCATCATAACACTTGGAAATGGGTGATTATTTTTGCATAGTATTCCTATACGATCTCCTCTTTGCACACCATTATGTAACAAATAATGTGCAAGCTGATTTACTCGTTCATTATATTGCTGAAACGAATATCTTTTCTTCCCTCCTACAAGCGCTTCCAAATTTGGTGACTGCATTGCTCTCTTTTGTAATAATTGTCGCATCGTTCTCAAGTAAAACTCCCCTTTATATATGTTAGGTTTTTTATTTTACCAGATTAATTATTAATTTACTAAAGATTACACTTAGTGAATATAAGAAGAATATAAAATAGCCATTTACTTCACAAGTAAATGGCTATTTTTCATTATATATTAGAATACTTCTTGTTCATTACATATTGCACATACTCAGGTGCACTTTTATCAATCTCTTCATCACTTAGTTTATATTCTGCACCATATAAATAAAAGGAAGGTATAAATTTCATACCTGTATATAAGCATGTAGCTTGGAATGGTTTCGTCAACTCATCCATTATAATTCCACTATTTTCATAGTCTTTTTCTAATCCACCTATAGAAATAGCTAAACCAAATTCTTTCCCCTTCACTTTATCTCCTTGTGATCCGTACGCAAATCCATATGTTAATACATCATCATACCATTTTTTTAATAATGGTGGTGTGCTGTACCAGTAAAGCGGAAATTGAAATATATATCTGTCATGTTCTACTAATAACTTTTGCTCTTCTTCAATATTAAACTCCCAATTTGGTGCCACCTTATATAATTCATGCACCGTAATTTCATCTGAATGTTTCTCAAGTTCTTCTATCCATCTTTTATTAATTTTTGATTTTTCAATATGAGGGTGTGCTACAATTACAAGTGTTCTCATCATTTTCCAGCCCCTTTATAAATTAATCAATCCTTTACGTATTAGTATGAATGAGTTACATATAATTGAAAAGTACGTACTTTCAGGTACTATAGGAACCTTGAAGTACCTTTGGAGGTGTTATATGAATCAAAATAATAATTGCCCAATTGCAACAACACTCGATGTAATCGGTGGAAAATGGAAAGTTCATATTTTATGTATTTTGTCGGATGGAAAAATGCGAACAAATGAAATTAAACGAGAAATCCCAAACATTACACAAAAGGTTCTTACACAACAACTTCGGCAACTTGAAGCTGATGGGATTATCTATCGTACTGTATATCAAGAAGTACCACCAAAGGTTGAGTACACACTAAGTGAATACGGAAAATCTTTAATGCAAATAATGGATAATCTGTTTGAATGGGGAAAAGATCATCAAATTAAAAGATTACATGACTAAAAAAGCGCTATATACTTTGTTTCATCCTCTACGTTCATATTTTTTGTTTTTATAAAGTTTATTTTCATCGTTTTTTAGCTAACTTGTTTTCTTAGATTGATGGACGTGACGCCACATCCATCAATCTAAAAAGATACAATTAGAAAAATGAGATTTCTATACAGTTTCGCATATAAACACTACTTCCGCCTCATTAAACGCTCGCTCTACTTTTTCTAATCTCAATTGTACGTAAGCTATAAAGAAGTACCCCTAAACCGAGAATTTTTTCATTATTAGACGCATTAGAACCTAAGGTAATAGTAGGTACATTTAAGCCCATAAACCTTTCGCTCCATTCTATAGGCATATAAAAAGATACCCCTTAAAAGTAAAAAACGCTATTCTCTCTGTAAAATCATAGAAAAGAATAGCGTTTTTTATTTTGAAATAGAAGGCATTATTTAAACTAAACATGCTAATATTGATTTTGTGCGATTGTCAGTTACCTCATAATAAATTTCTAATCCTTTCCGAGTACCTGTAACCATTTTAGCAGCTTTTAGTTTAGATAAATGTTGACTAATTGTACTTTGAGGCATTTGTAAATCCCCATACATTGTTGTTACATTAGTAGGACCTTTTGCAAGCATTATTTTTACTAAAGATAGACGAACTGGATGCGCCAATACCTTTAACACCTCAGCGATTTCTTGAAACATTTCTTTTTTTTCTTTCATCTTATTTCTCCCCTTTTATATACATATTTATGTTATCCATATATATAATTCGAAGGTATATGCGTTTTTGTGTCCGTCATTTTAAAAAAATATAAAAAAACTTTAATCCGAAACTAAAAGATTAGCTTAACATAATGTCTCACTATTCATAATGAATAGGAATCTCGTTATAGAAGCAGCAGTTTTTATGCTACAACTCTACATTCAACTAACTAAAATCAATGAAAAAAAGAGCAGATAGTCTGCTCTTTTATGATGCCTCCTTATGTTCCGTGGAATGTTTAACACTCCCCAGTCTCTTTAGTTTATTCCACCCTACCGCTACTCCTCGAAGCGATGAGAATATCGATTTAATGACAACATAAGTCATAAATTGACGGTAAATAAAACGTTGTAAAATTAACCATGCCAATGGTTTTGGGTTCTCTTCCTCTAATTTAAATGCGAACAGAGAAGCGAGAAGATCCATTAAAAAGAATACAAAATAAAATCCTAAAACTTTTAGTGGATCACTACTAAATAACCCCATAATCATTAATATATCTGCAAAAGGAGCAATGAATTGCAGAACATATTGGAATAACCACATGTTAGGCAGTGCAATAAACCCTAATGTTTTATGTTTTGGATTACATAACGCTTTTCGATGTTTCCAAAGACATTGAAGTGTACCATATGACCAACGATATCGCTGTTTAATGAGACTTTTCACATCCTCAGGTGATTCCGTAAAAGCATGCGCTTTTTCTTCATATACAATTCTATGCCCTTGACGTAAAAATGTAATAGTAAGATCCGTATCTTCTGCTAATGTATCTTCGCTTAAATATCCAGATTCAACTACATTCTTCTTGCGCCACGCCCCAATAGCTCCTGGAACGACTGTAATACAATTTAACTCATCAAAAGCTCTACGTTCTAAATTAAACCCTGTAATATACTCAACATGTTGCCAAGTAGTTAACAAATTACGTCTATTCCCCACTTTGACATTACCTGAAACTGCAGCTACATTCTGATTTTCAAAGTGTCTAACCATTAGAGAAATGGCGTCTTGCGCAATAATCGTATCCGCATCTAAAGTGACAATGATTTCTCCTCGCGATTGTTGAAACCCTAGGTTCATTGCCGATGATTTCCCGCCGTTTTCTTTCTGAATGAAACGAACTTTAGGGTGCTTATAAAATGTTTCTTTCATTGCTTTTGACGTACCATCTGTCGATCCGTCATCCACAACAATAACTTCAAATTCTCTATAATTACTATCCAAAATTGAGTGAATCGTCTTGGCTATCACCTTTTCTTCATTATATGCTGCTATGACAACACTAACAAAAGGTTGATAAGACGAATTAATATAGCGAGATAACGTCTGTCTTTTCTGCTTCCATGCAAAATAAATTAAGAATAAAAATCGAAAAATCCCTAATCCAATAGCAATATAAAAAATAGTTGTTAATATATGCTTAAAATATCCAGCTCCTGAAAAGACAGCTTTATTGTAAAGTAAATATTGCTTCCCCTCAGAAGAAACAGGAGGCATAATTTCATCTCGTTCTTTATTCATTAAATCTGAAATTGTTACAAAACTATATCCATGCTTTTTTAAGTCTTTAATAATGATTGGGAGCGCCTCTACTGTATGGGTACGATTCCCTCCCGCATCATGGAGAAGAATAATATTTCCCTCTCCCTTATAAATAGGATTAAGAGCACGTCTTACTAATTCATTTGTTGATGGTGTTGCCCAGTCTTCGGGGTCAACTTTTTCCGCTACCATTGTATAGTTCATATTTTGTGCACGTAAAATAGGCAATATTTCATTTGATGAATCCGGGTTAGCATCCGCTTCATATGGCGGTCTAAATAAAACCGTAGAATGTCCAGTTACTTCCTGAATTAAACGTTGCGTCGTATTAAGTTCTACTTTCGTTCGTAGTAAAGACGTATCAGCTATGTTAGGATGCTTGAAAGTATGATTCCCAATTTCATGCCCTTCATCGTATATTCTTTTTACAATACTAGTATTTAGTTGTGCGTTTTCACCAAGTACAAAAAAAGCAGCTTTTATTTGATTCTCTTTTAATATATCTAAAATTTCTGGCGTATATTTCGGGTCTGGTCCATCATCAAATGTTAATACTACTTGTTTCCCATTTGGTTTTCCATATCGTTGCACTTCATATGCAGATGGTAAGGATTGATATACTTCATCTGTAATATAACCATCTTTGCCTACTTTAAAATCTCTCAATCCATTTTTTCTTTCATTCTCAATCTGTAAAATTTCACCTTGTCCAGAATAATTTACTTCATCTAAACTATTGATTTTATGTAATACATTAGGATTTTTTTGTACCTCAATAGGATTTTTTAAAACTTTCCATATTGTAGGGTCTTCTGCTCCTAGTCTCCATAATGCAAAGCCCTTTGCATTGTTCTCCATTGCAATTTTCACTTGATTATAGAGAGTAACACTGTCTAAGAACCAAGCAGTATGTTCTTTCTCTCCTGTTTTATATCTAAAATAAGGATTTCCACTACTCTTATCCCATTGAATTTTCATATTTGAACCTTGAGCCATTGCCATAACTTCTGAAAAAGTTAATGATTTCGCAGCTTCTTTACTATTTACTTCCCAATCATATCCATAGTTACCGAAAGCAACTATAAGCTTATTAGACGGAATATTCAGTTCTTTCAATGTATGTTGGAACCATTTATTTGAAGCAATTGGTCCTGGTTCCCCGGCTCCATAGTGCTCATCGTACATCATTACAATCATTCGATCTATTATTTTTGCTAACGCACTATAATCAAAAGCCTTATCATTAGCTGGAACATCTTGTGTAACGAGCAAATCATGTTCATGAAATTCCGTAGTAAGTTCTTTCATAAAATTTGTTAAGTTTTCTCTATCACTTTCAGGTACGGCCTCAAAGTCAATATTAATTCCTGAAAAATGATTCTTTTTAACTTGGCTTACTAAATCATTAATAAACTTTGTCTTTACATCATTTGAGGAATTCAGTAACTTATGAATTAGCCCACTATCAGGACCAGAAGCTTCCTCAGTATAGTTAGTAAGCAAAGGCATAATCTTCACTTGATTTTTTTCTGCCAACTTTACTATCTCAGGTTTGATCTCACTTCTAATCGTTAAATCTGCTTTTAAATGATACCACTCTGGTACTAACGTAGTTAAGGAATCGATATTTTCTTTTAAAGAAGCGGTACTATTTTCATCCCAGTTTACGTAAAAACCATACACTTCTTTAGGTTGTTTACTATCCTTCGGCGGATTCACCAAATTTTTATTATCCTTCGTTTCGGTATTTGGGTTAAATTCTTCCTTCTTTAACTGCTGATCACTAAGTTTTTGATTAATTGGTACAAGTTTATTATCTTGTTGTACAGCGGTATTCATATTTGGAATTTCTGGTGTTGAAAAAATACTTTGAAAGAAAAAATAAAATACAACACCTACACTAACTATTGAGATACATAGAAACGAAATAAAGGCTATGTTTCTTCTTCCTTTCGGATCATAAAAAACAGGTTTTTCTTTATCTTTCTCTTGTTGAATGTTTTTCTCCATTATATTTTTCACATACTCCTTCTTAATAGAACTATAAAATAATAAAGTGTAACTTTAATCAGCCCTCACCAATTGGGCATTTACAAGCAGCCCAACTCCCACCTAACTTCTTTGCTCCAGCCAAATTTTGAGATGGGAGTTTTACTGCCCACAATAGGGAGAGAAATCCTTTTAGCTTTGAAATGAATCTCTCACTTCCATATTCTATTGATTCTTCTTTTCATTCCCTTGCTGGTGGCCTCTATTTTCTTGTTGAGACCCCCTACCATTGTTCCCTTGCTCGTTTCCACCATTTTCTTTCTGGGATCCTCTTCCATTGTTCCCTTGCCCATTTCCATTATTCCCTTGTTGAGACCCTCTTCCGTTGTTTCCTTGCTCGTTCCCATTATTTCCTTGTTGTGATTCTCTTCCGTTGTTCCCTTGTCCATTTCCATTATTTCCTTGTTGTGATTCTCTTCCGTTGTTCCCTTGCCCATTTCCATTATTCCCTTGTTGTGATCCTCTTCCATTGCTCCCTTGCCCATTTCCATTATTCCCTTGTTGTGATCCTCTTCCGTTGTTCCCTTGCCCATTTCCATTATTTCCTTGTTGTGATTCTCTTCCGTTGTTCCCTTGCTGATTCCCATTATTTCCTTGTTGAGATTCTCTACTGTTATTCTCCTGTTGATTCCCTCTATTTTCTTGCTGAGATCCTCTTCCATTGTTTTCTTTTATTTGCTTCGATGGCTGTTCCTCTGTTTTCTTTTGTTCTTTCTGCTCTTGCTTTTCATATTTTTTTTCTTTTACAGGAGACAAATCCAGTGATGCATCAGGAGATAACTCCGGTTGTGATTGCACCTCTTCTTCGTTTTCCACCGGATTAGACGGGGTGGCAGGAGGCGTAAGTGATTTGTTCTTCTCATTCTCTTGCTTTATATAGACACCTGTGCCAATTCCAGCTTTTCTAGCATTCTCTCGTACTTGCATTGTGCTACTTTGATATTCAACTGTAATATGTTTTAGCTCATATTCTTTCTTTAATTCTTTCATTGCCTTTTCCAAAAGTGGTTCTAGTGCCTTGTCCTTTGCAACAGCTGTTAGCATAACTTGCTTATCTTTCGTTAAATACTTATCCTCTTGACTTTGCTTTATAATAGTACGTATTACTTCTTGCAATTGTTTATTTTCCCATTGCTTCAATTCTTTTAAAATACGCCTTCCATCATCATTACAAGCCTGCAAATCTATAACACGAAAATCCTTTGTTACGCTCACCTCTAAACTTGGATTTATATCAACTGAGACGTAAGCAAATACTTTTTCTTCTGGTTGGTTGTAGAAAAACAACACTGCAAATAGAAAACAAGCAACAAGTATTGATGCAGGCTTTAAAAAGGAAGGAATCGAAAAATGCGATGCTTTTTGTTCTTGCTCATCAAATGAGATTTCCTCCCCAATTATGCAAGAATCCCCCTTTCTTTTACACGTAATAAACTCTCCATTTGGTGTTAAAACAACTACGCTATGCTTTTTTATATCCATCACAATTCCTTTATTCATCATGCTTTTCCCCTCTTATGTAATCCAGAATATATGTATAGTTGTTTGCAAAAATAATACACATTGCAATAATGTATTTTCTATGTCGTTCCAACGTTTTACGACTTACCCTAACACGCGGTTCAATATGTTTAAGCGGTAACTTTTTCTTTCGGAACAGCTCTTCCATCATTTCCTCTTCTTTTATAATAATTTTTACAATTTCTATTAAGTGCTCACGCGTATCACGATGCTTAGGAGATTCTTTAGCAAGCTCTGAGAATGTGATTTTAAACTCAGCTAGCACACTTTGAAAATGAAGAATTTCCTCCTTACGGTTACTATTTTCCATCTCTTTCATATACTCCGTAAGCGACACTTGCATTTCTAACATTTCCTCTTGCTCATCTTCTTTTAAAAAGACAAAGTTATGTTTAGATTCCTTACGTATATAGTCAATTACATCTCTTTTTATAAGAAGATCAGCAAACGCTAAAAAGGATTTTCCTTTTGTATAGGAATACTGTTCAATTGCTTCGTTAAACGCAAACAATCCAATGCTATATTCATCATCCTGTTCTGTAATATATCGGCGGCAGACAGATGAAATTGATTTTCTAATAAAAGGCTGATACTGTACGATAAATGCTTCTTTATCTGCTTCGTTGTTTTGTATGTTACATACGATATCTTCTATTTTCGGTTTTCTTAAGATCTTCATTACTAAACTCAACACTTGTAATCTCCCAGCCTCCTTCAAATAGCAAAATGGCCACTACACAAGTGACCATTTAACCAGATTTTCTTGGTACTTTTCTTCGGTCTTGTTTTCTTGCTGTTAGTTATATTTTTAGAGTCTAACGTTTTCTTAATGATTTTTCCTTTTCTCTCGGCACTAAAGTTAAGTTTGTATTTTTATCTACTTTCTTATTTTCTACCGTTCGTTTTGCTTATTCATTTTCTATTTTATCTGCAATCCTTGAATAACTCTTCTCTATATAATTGGTAATTTCATCCTTCCGTTTTGGATGCCACTTAATCTAGTAATTTTATTAATACTTCTATATTCTTTCATAGTCATTTTTCTTCTATTTATTTTTTTCACTATACATATTCGGAGGAGTACAAAGTTTTATGGGGGTCAAAAAATATTTTTATAAAAAAATACATATTTATTTCAAAAATAAAAACCATCAATTTGAAAAAGGGTAATCAAATTGATGGTTTTCTTATAATATCTATTAAATTAAGTTGGATTCTCATTATATCTAAAAAAGTACTAGCTCTCCCCTGCAGATTTTCTCCATTTTCATCTTTCTTGGTTATCATAATATGTCTTATCTGCGTATTTTCTATCATTTCCTTTTAGATAAGCTAAAATTACTTTTGGATTTTTAAGTAAAGTCCAGTCTCCATATGTATCAAATCTTCTGCATGAAGTTATCATTCCATTTTTAATAGTACCGAATTTCTTATTATTTTTCTTTCCCCACTCTTTTAAACGTTTAGCGAAATCTGCATCTTCTGCCATAAGCATGTTTTCATTAAATCCGTTGATTGCCATAAAATCTTTTCTATAGCACCAAAAAATCCCTACAGATATAGCTCCGTACTTAAAAAGTAAGGGGATTATGATTAACATTGCGGAGAGAAATATTCCTAAAGATATTCTTTCAAACTTCCCATTTACCCCACCACCAATGTATTTACCTGAAGCTAAATATTTATCTACATTAGACAACATAGACTCTGTCATTATGGTATCAGCGTCTATAGTGACGATTATTTCTCCATTAGCTATTTTAGCCCCTGCATTTCGAATTTTAGATAAGTTTTTATCGTTATTTTTCAATGTAACACAATTATAAGATTTTGCTATTTCCTCTGTTTGATCTGTGCAACGATTTAAAACAACTATAACTTCCGTTTGCTCTTTATATGCCTCTGATGCCTTTGCAATTGAATCTAAACATTTTCTAATGTACTTTTCTTCATTATGCGCAGGAATTATAATAGAAAACTTCACATCTTTTTTCAAATTAACTTCTAAAGATTCGTTTGTCTCAGTCATAATATTCCCCCCTTATTTTATAAGGTAAATATCTGTTATACATAACGTATATTAAAATTCAATAAATTATATGATAGGAACTGCAGGTAAACTATTACTTGAGTATTAAAAAACAAAAACGTTATTCTTTCTAAATAAGCAAAATTACTAGAAAGAATAACGTTTTTTATTAGTTACATTAATATTTTATTCGTTGCTTTATTTCTTCAAAACGAGCATGTATAATTTTTCTGATATCTGGATGATTCTTATATAAAGTAACAGTATACATGATGGAAGATGCAAGAATAGTAGACCATATTAACCAATCTCCAGCATGAGAAAGAACTTTAATTATTTCACTCGTAAATTCTTCCTGTCCGTCATGAAATGTATAGCTGAGTAGTTACCTTATTTTTCAAAAAAATTCTGATTATTTCTTTTTCACTTCTTCTACAAATTCCCATGTCTCTCCGTTATCTTTTGATTGATAAAGTGCACTACTATCGCCATTGTAGTCTCCATCTGCCCCTTGTCCAACTAACATATTAAAAACCCCATCTTTCTCATATGGCATACTAGGTGAATCAAAAGGACTTATTGTGGACTGTGTATGATCTAATTTCACTTCATGCGGCGGATATTCTACCTTTTTGAAAGATACTCCCCCATCATCTGTGCGATATAACTCTCCTTCATTACCAGAAGGCCTAATTGCTCCTAAAAACCCAAGTTTATCATTTATAAAAGTGATTCCTGATACACTACCAATCCCCCCATTAAATGGGTCTGGATTGATAACCTCCCATGTTTTCCCTTCATCACTAGTCTTGCTTAATGAATAAAAGGCGCTCCCTAATGCTTTATCTGTCATATTTAGTTTATAACCAACTTCTTTCGATAGGAAAAACTGTTCTTTTTCATTCTTTAAATCTTGTTGTTTCTTCTCTTTAAGCATATCTTCTTTTGGAGGCGTCTTTGATTTACTCCAACTTGCGTCACTTATTAAATTATATCTAGCAGGGACTAGCTCTTGCTCTTTTCCAGGGACAAATATAGATACAGTATATCCAATGATATCAGAAGCTGCTTTTTTAAGACTCTGCCCCTTACCATCCTCAGTAATATTAATAATTCCCTCTGTATTGGATCCCCAATTTCTTTTTCCATAATAAATCAACCCATACTTACTTTCATTCCATTTTCTAACCGTTTGCTTAACTGGAATCGCCTTAACCGTTTCAATTAAAGGTTCTACTAATTTATCATCATTATAATCAGGCTTTGCGTATCCGTCTCGTATTATAGTAATATCTTCTGACTTCTTCTTATTATAAGAGATTAAATAAGTTTCTTCTTTCCCATCATCATTTTTCCCATAAACAAATGTATCAAACGCTGTGATTGTTCCATCTGAATGAAATGTAAGATCAAAATCAGTTGCCATATACAATTTCTTTGGCAAAGGATATTTTTTATTTATATCTTCAAAAATACCTTCTACTCCAGACTTATATATATTATTATGTTTAAGTTTAACTGACCTTTCATGTTTTAACTTTTCTATAAACCATGCCAATTTACCATTGTAATTTATTGCACTTTTATAAATCTGCATCCCATAAAATGATGTAATTGCAACAATAATGATAATAGAAATGGATCTCCATGCTATTGAATTTGTTAATTTTTTAGATTCATATTCTCTATTTTTTATCACCCGCATTGTAGTAAATGTAGTTATCGATATAAAAAGTACTATACATAATAACAAAATGTAAATATTATAATTCATTCTTCCGTACTTACAGTATAAGGCCAACTCATAACAAAAAATCCCATATACAATTATTAGTATTGGATTTGTTACTAATGACAGAAGTATCCTTTTTGTATTTTCTCTAAATATAGAAACCACCCCTAATTACATGAATTACTGATATTAAGTATACTTTATTGTAAAGTAACAAAAAAGCTATTTAATCTTGCCGCAAAAAATACAATAGACATATGAATATTATATTCATGTTAAAAAGGCCAACAATCCAAGATTGTTAGCCTCTACTTCCCATATTCGTACCTTTTATCACTTTACTTCCTAACAACTGGAATCCACATTTCACCAAACACTAAGCCGTTTCTTTTCCCCATCTCAACCGTCGTATTTGGTCCACCAACATAAGCAAACTCATTTGCATCTGGTAAAGCTTGACCGAAGGCGATACCAGTCAACTTATTACTTAGCTCTTCAGCCGTTTTGCCCTCCCCTTTCACTACTAAGTATTCTCCCCTCGGAAACTGGATTACTCTAGATTCTTCTTCTATTTGTGCTTCTGTCATGACACCCGCATAATACATCATTTTGTTATTCACCGCTTCGCTCACGGAAAAAATGTATTCATTTGTAGCTAAAGCTTTTAAAGTGTCCAGCCTTCCATCTTCTTTAACAGCCGACCAAAATTCTTCCTTTTCTTTATTTATTCCAGCAAAGTCTGTGTATGCACTCTTAATTTCAGTTCCAATACCTAACACAATAAAGCTATCTTTTTCTTCTATAGTATAATTTTTCATATTCAAAACCTGCCTCTTTTTTTATTAATCAAACGATTTATCTTTTCATCTGATACGTTTATAATACCTTTAAACCATATCAAAAAATGATACTGTTTAGGAGACTAAAATGAAAAAAGTTGAACGGATTAATACAATTATGCGGTATATCAACAACCGCTCTCACTTTACAATTTCTGAAATTATACAAGAATTTAACATATCACGGTCGACAGCTATTAGAGACATTAGAGAAATTGAAGCTATGGGAATGCCACTTGTCGCTGAAGTTGGGAGGACCGGGGGATATTTTGTTATGCACAACTCTATCCTGCCCGTTGTTCGCTTTACTGATAATGAAGTAAAAGCTCTTTTTATTGCCTTTATGGCTACGAGGAATCAACAACTTCCCTACCTAAAGAGTCGTCAATCTTTAGCCGAAAAACTACTAGGACTCATCTCAGAAACCCAGCAAGATGATCTCGTTCTTTTAAATCAACTCTTGCTTTTCCAAGGGACTAACCCTCATAATCCCGATCTACTTGAGCTTTCTGATCTCCCCCATCCTATGTTAGAAAAACTCATTCAAATCCTTCTTTTGGATAACCATTTATTGATTACCATTAAAGAAGATGAAGAAATCAAGACTTATCCAATTTATCTATTGCACCTTTATCAAGAAAAAAGCCATTGGATCATTGAAGGGTTTGACTTAAAAAAAGAAAAGAAGATGATGTTTCCTGTCGATGATCTCATTAATATCGAACCATACACGACGAACAAAAGGCTAAATAAGAAAAAGATTTTAGAAAAACTAAGTAAGAAGGACGAAATAATCAACTTGGTACTTGAACTTGGACCAAAAGCAATTGCCCAGTTCAAAAAATACCATCCTTTAAAAATTTCAATATCTTATACTAATCCTTACCAATCCACAGCCATTTTAAAAACTTTTATCAATGTTAACAATCCCGATGAAGTGACGGAAATAATAAATTGGCTGCTTTTTCTAGGGAAGGATATTAAAATCAAAGAAATACCCGATGAAGTATTAGCAGATTTACAAAAACGAGTGTGCTTATACATTCCATAAGCAGTGAGCCTCAAATATTAAGCTTTATCACTGGATAATTATCCTATTTTTAAATACCATTTCATTTACTACAATGAGAGCATGATAAATAATAAAAGCACGGAAAATCTCCCGTGCTTTTCTAAATATATATTATTCCTGAAGGTTTCGTTTATCACGTTTCTTACCCTAACTGACGTTTAAATGCTTTACTGGCGAAAAAGTAAGAGATGACCATTATACCTACGCACCAAGCGAGCGCAATCCAAATATCGTTTCCAACAGTTCCTTCATATAAAAGAGCACGAATCGCATTCACGATTGAAGTTACAGGCTGATTCTCTGCAAACGCACGAACAATTTTTGGCATCGTTTCGGTAGGCACAAAGGCCGAACTAATAAATGGAAGAAAAACTAGCGGGTACGAGTAAGCAGTCGCCCCTTCCATAGACCTCGCTTTCAATCCTGGAATGATAGCTAGCCATGTTAGCGCCAGCGTAAACATCCCAAGTATCCCAGCTACCGCGAGCCAATCTAGAATATTAGCACTGGAACGGAAACCCATTAAGAGTGCAACAAGAATAACCACCACGATAGTAAGTACATTAGCAACCAGAGAGGTTAGAACGTGAGCCCACAATATCGATGAGCGCTTAATAGGCATCGTAATGAAACGTGCCATCAGCCCACTCTTTACATCCGTAAATAGTCGAACGGAAGTGTAAGCTACACCGGATGCGATAGCCATTAGCAAAATTCCCGGCAATAAATAATTAACGTAGTTTTCCGTTCCAGTTTTTATTGCGCCGCCAAACACGTAGACAAATAATAGCATCATCATAATCGGTGTAATCGCCACTGTAATAATTGTATCCGGACTGCGCATAATGTTACGCATTAAACGACCTAGTAATACACCTGTTTTACTTTTCATTTACATCTCCTCCTTTTTTCCAATGATCGCAAGGAATATTTCTTCCAATGTCGGTTGCTTCTCGATATACTCCACTTTTGCTGGCGGGAACATCTCTTTTAGTTCAGCAAGAGTACCTGTCGTAATAATTTTTCCGCCATGCAAAATAGCGATACGGTCTGCCAGTTGTTCTGCTTCCTCCAAATACTGAGTCGTAAGCAAAATAGTTGTACCGCTACCAGCAAGTTCCTTGACTGTATCCCACACTTCGATTCGCGCTTCAGGATCAAGTCCAGTCGTTGGTTCGTCAAGAAAAATAACTGCTGGCGCCCCAATCAAACTCATCGCGATATCAAGCCGGCGCTTCATCCCGCCTGAATACTGATCTGCCCTTTGGTTTGCCGCATCAGTCAGGCTAAATCTTGCAAGTAGATTGTCAGCAACTTGAGCAGGATTGGAAACACCACGTAATTTGGCGATCATTATCAAGTTTTCCCTCCCAGTCAGCATACCGTCTAAAGCTGCGAACTGCCCTGTCAAACTGATACTTTGACGAACATGATCTGATTGACTCTGTACATCAAATCCACAAATACTTACTTCACCGCTATCTTGCTTCATTAGTGTCGAAAGGATGTTGACCGTTGTCGTCTTTCCCGCTCCATTTGAGCCTAGCAGCGCGAAAATTTCTCCACGCTGCACCTCAAAATCTACCCCTTTTAAAACTTCCTTATCTTTAAAGGATTTTTTCAAGCCTTTTACAGAAATCGCTGCATGACTCATACTTTTTTCCTCCCTATAAAAATGTTTTGCGAAGACTATTTATTTACCTCTATCTATTTAGTATCACTGATATTCTGTATTACTTAGTACCGAGTTAAAAATATAACTGAATAGCTATGATGGCAATTCATATGTGTAACCAGCTAATCAGTCGGTACTACTTATTCCATTTATTTTTTTCTCAATTTCTTCATAATACTTTCATTCAAATCTTCACGATACTTGGAGACGTAAGTTTTAGCATTTGCCACTAGTTCGTCAGCAAAGGAAGCCACGTCATCCCCAGTAATGTCAAGCACTTGTCTTCCTTCCGCTGCACCCGCTTCGAACAAATCGATTAATTCATACTGTATGTGTAACATATCCATCCCGTTACCCGCTGAAAAATTCCACATGTAGTTTTGAATTTTCTTAAATACAAATTGGTAGTCCTCTGGCAGATCCTCAACTCGTGCCATCATCATTTTGTACTCTTTTTTATCACCAATTAACTTTTTGAACATTTCTAACATCTTATTTTCCTCCTTTTTTATAAAACCGAACAAGAAATTCCCAAAGTATCGGCCGGAACATTTTATCTTATGAACCTATTTTGACTTCAAGACGTTAATTTTTGACGATACAAAATCCCATTTTTCCCAAAACAATTCAAGCTCCTGGCGGCCTTCTTCATTTAATGAATAAAACTTACGAGGCGGTCCCATATCTGATGGTTTCTTTTCAATATTCACAAGCTTTTTCTTCTCTAATCGTACGAGGATGGTATACACCGTACCTTCCACAACTTCGGTAAACCCAAGATCATTCAGGTGGCGGGTAATCTCATAGCCATACGTTTCACGGCGACTAATGATTTCCAGTACACACCCTTCCAGTGAACCTTTCAGCATTTCAGTTAAATTTTCCATGTCCTGATCCTCCTTTACCCCCTATTCTGTCTGACTTATATTCAGTATCACAGAGTACTAAGGCGAATTTTTTACTGAACAGTTTTTGTGAATCCGAACTATTCAGTATCACTTATTACATCTACATTGTATGACTAAGTAGTTATGGATGTCAACTTTATTTTCAAAAAAATTAAAAATCCGCTTTACCCTAATCGGATACAGCCTACTTTTTTGTTGTAAGGACCATCACACTAGCAAAACAGAACTGATTCAAAGTGTAATTTAAATCAGCTCTGTTTTATTGTTTTTATACCGATATATCTTGTTTTTTCACGATACAAATTGTTTCTCACTACCATTCCCATTGCATATAAAGCATAAAGGCAAGTGCGGTCAGAGAAAATTTCCAGAGATTATCCGTACATGATACGAGCCCCTAAAATACAATTCTGTTAGAAATCTGTTCTCTATATTCTCTTTTATTTTATTTCTGATAGTTGATTAGCAACACTATCTAAAAATTTTTCTACCTTTTCTTTTGATGTATCCGGCGCATGATAACCGATCGTAAATGTAAGCCTTCCATTATAAGAGCTTGCTCCCATTGAAAAGAATGGTGCATACATAATAGGTGATGCCATATACCCGTCCTCAGCTTGAATTTGACCAAACTGAATAGGTTCCTCAGCAATCACTCCCAAATTTGTCAGTAATGGCAACGCCATCCCCATCTGTATAGCCTGTTCATATTGCTGATTATACATTTCCTTCACTGTAGATAGCTTCATTTCTGCCAGTAACTCCATTCCTGCTGCTGAAGAAAGACCTGGATTTTGAGACTTTATTTTATCCATTGATTGTTTAACTCGAACAAGAGTCTGCTTAAATGTTTCATCGTCTTCCATTTTAATCACTGGCATTTCCATACCGGATAAGTTGCAAATAGCACCAGTTGTATTATTAGGCAGATATCGACGTAAATCAATTGTCAAACCAATCATTTTTTCTGCAGTGCGAGGTTCTGCATACACAGTGAAATGTGATAAAACTCGGAAGTAAGCAGTCATGATTACATCATTCAAGGTAACCTGTTGTGCTTTTGTCCATTGGGTTAAACGTAGAGTTTGCTTATGGCTCAATCGCCGTACGGACATTTGGGGAAATTTATTTTTGTTAGGTTGAGATGGAAAAGACCATAACGATGCCTGTTGTTCTTGGTTAGGACGATACGCACTTTTTATGTCCGATATTCCAGCGTATTTGAATACATGTGATTGATCTCGACAACTCTCATTTCCCTCATCAAATTCCTTTATAATTTGCTTCTTAGACCGTCCCAATGAAAGGTGAGTATATATTGTTCCAAGCAATTTTATATATTCCTTGACTCCTGCACCATCTGAACATAGATGAGACAATTTCACAACTAACATATCTATTGTAGTGCCCCGTAATAATTTCGTTTGAACCATAGGCCCCTGAATACGATCACCAGGTTCCTTAATAAAATCTATTGCCATTATTTCAAGTTCTTGATTATTTCCTTCTGCAAAAAAGCAAATAGATGAGTTAGTGTCAGATGAATGTTCCTCCCAGTAAGGAATATCATTTTCTACAAACCGGCTGTTCAAAACTGGTTGCAATTGCAACGTTATCCTTACTGATTCTTCAAGTATTTCCTTAGATATACCTACAGGAAAATAAAGAACTGCATTAATTTGTTGATCTGCAGAATAAAGACCTAATACATAATTCATTCGATCTTGTGGTGTTACTGAATACTTTCTTTTCTCCATAATTCCGTCCCCCTTTAGGACTTTTTGTATAACCCTATTTTCCATATGCTTGTAATTTTTCTAGTCATTTTTCTTCAAGAGCTAATAACGCTTATTTTTCGAATTTTTAACAAAATCATCTTCTCCGTATTGGTTTCATTCTTTTTACAGGTGATATATTCATTATTTTATTGTTATTAACACTGCCTAACCTCATAATAAAACCAAACAAAAATAAATTAAGTTTACATATACATAAACATTTTATTATAACGTCTACAAATTATCAATACAGCAAATAAATCATTTTTATGTCTGTCAATAAAAAACAATATATTCAAGGGCCACTTCATAATAAAAGATTGATGTGCATGTAAATGTACCCATATCACTTTCAAAATAAGAATGAGAATTTTTTCAACAAAAATAAGATGCAGTTATTGATTTTACAGTAAAAAAAGCCCCTCCATTTTGAAAATGCGCAATCAAAATGAGTAGGGCTATTTCCAATTTAAATTTTATAAAAGAATGATTATCATAAATAATATTTTACTTTTTAGTCTACCTTATTATTTTCAATCCATTTTCCTAATAAATGAATGGATTTTATTCCTATAATTTGAGGTGGTATCGTTGGTTTTTAAAAATAGAAAGCTTATTTTCAAATCAAATGAAAAAGAGGTAAAATTATAGATATTCATGTAGAAATTTCGTTTTGGGGATACTTAAAATCTTAAGGTGATGGGCATGTGGTGTTATACTTTAAAAGCTCTATAAATTTTATAGATATAGCGATTTTCTTTATTAATAATCATTTGTATGTGCGTTTACTCACACACATACAAATGATTTATAAAGCCACAATTAAGTGAAAACATCTTTTCCGTTACGATAACATCATAGCCATGTCTTCTGCTGCATTTGTAATTAGTTTTAAACCAAATGTTTCTTGTAATACATCAAGCACGCCAGGTGAAATAAATTCAGGAGCCTTTGGACCGATGCGAATATCTTGAATCCCAAGACTAAATAGCCCTAGTAAAATGGCAACCGCTTTTTGTTCAAACCATGATAGTACAATACTTACTGGCAATTCATTCACTTCACATTGAAAAGCATCAGCTAAAGCAGCCGCTATTTTCACTGTAGAAATTGAATTATTGCACTGTCCTAAATCAATGTAACGCGGAATTTCCGTACCAGGTACAACACCGTAATCCACATCATTAAAGCGGAATTTCCCGCAAGAAGTTGTTAAAATAACCGTTTCTGGCGGAAGTGACGTTGCTAATTCACGATAATATTCTCCGCCTTTTCCCGGTGCATCACAACCGGCGATAACAAAGAAACGCTTTATCTTCCCCTCTTTTACTGCATCAATAATTTCTGGAGCTAATGATAATACTGTATTATGATGAAACCCTGTCACTAACTGTTCATCCGACTCCATATGTACTTCTGGAAGTTCTAGCGCTTTTTGAATCAATGGTGTAAAATCATCATTTTCAATTTTTTGTACACCTTCTAAACCTGCAATTTCATATGAAAAGAATCGATCAGAGTACGAGCCTTTAATTGGCATAACACAGTTCGTTGTAGCTAATATGGCACCAGTAAATTTTTCAAAAAGGCGTCTTTGATCATACCATGCCTTACCGATGTTTCCTTTTAAATGTTTATATTTTTTCAGCTGCGGGTATCCGTGTGCTGGTAGCATTTCAGAATGCGTATAAATATTAATGTCTTTTCCTTCTGTTTGCTTTAATAGTTCTTCTAATGCAAATAAATTATGGCCCGTAACTACAATTGCTTTACCTTCTACACGATTTTGTGTAATTTGTACAGGCTCTGGCACACCAAAATGATTCGTATGTGCCTCATCCAATAACTCCATCACCCGTAAAGCTGATTTCCCAACTTTCATAGCCATATCAATATGCTCTTGTTCGTTAAAGTTAGAATTTGTTAATGTCATATATAAAGCTTCTTGTGTTGTAGCATCTACAAATGCATCCGTATACCCTAGCTGAGCAGCATGTGTGCGATAAGCTGCAATTCCTTTTAGCCCAAACACAATCGTATCTTGTAAACTCGCAATCGTTTCATTCTTGCCACAAACACCCATTACTTTACATCCGCCTGTTGGCGTTTGTTCACATTGATAACAAAACATATCATCCCACCCTCTCCCAATCATTCATTACACCTTAAGCATAATACCCATTGAAAAAAAGTGATGTGATATCAATCACAATAATATATAAAGATTTGTGACAGTTCATATTGTTGACATAATACTTTTATTGACATCCAAAAAATATACATTAGTGTGCACACATCTTTCGATACTTTTAAATAGCTAAATAATTAATTTGGAGAAATATATACAACGAAAAAATTTTTTTGAATCCCTTATACAAATAATTGCAATTCATCTCATATGAAAATAGCGTATTTTTTATTTTAAGGAACTATCATTTTTTTATTAAAGCCTTCATTGTAAACCTCTTTATTTACAATACATTTACACTATCTTAACATTACTTACATTATTTATATGATATATTTATATAGAAGCTACTTAAGAAATTTCATATACATTTTATTTTTATGATCTCTAATCTAATCAATAAAAAGATCATGTTATATTTTTATAACAGGGGTGAATTACGATGACTGAAACTTTAAAAACACTTATAATGCTTGATGCTACTTACGTTGTTATTGCAATTATGACAGTACTAGTATTTGTATACTTGGAATTAAAATCTCAGTAATATATGCTGACGTAATCGACAGATTCAGCATTTAAATATAGTTAGAAGAAAGAGAGGAGAAAATTATTTCTCCTTTCTTTTGTATTTCTACAATTTCTTATTTTAATAAATCCAATGTATGTAAAAGTAATCCCTTGTCTCCTACTTCTCCATGACCAGGTACTACCGAATTTATATTTCCATATCGCTTCAGCACATTCTCAATCGATGTAGACCATTCATTTACATACGCATCCGCAACATTTCCTAAATCTTTAGCTTCCGCAGATTTTACTAAACAGCCTCCAGCTAAAATTTGATATTGTGGCAACCAAACAACAATATTATCTTCTGTATGTCCTTTCCCTGGATAGAACGTTTCTACTTTTGTATTGCCAAACTTCAAACTCGTAATTGTTTGTAAATCTCCAAGCGGCTCTTCATATCCACTGTTCTTTGCTAGTTCTGCGGTTAATGCTGTACTATGCGCTTTAATGCCTCTTTCTTTCAACGCTGTTATTCCGCCAATTCGATCAGCGTGCGCATGTGTAATAATGACATCTGTTACGCGCTTCTGAAATTTCTTTTCTACCATTTCTATTAGTTCCTTTGTTAATTTGTTATCCCAAGAAGAATCAACAAGTACTAGCCCTTTAGAAGTATTAAGAACTAGACCGTTCGAAGGAACTGCTTCTCCATTAAAATAACCTAACTCCGTATGAACCCATACATTCTTGTTTAACTGAGATATTGAAATGGTTCCCGTCTCATTTTTGATTACTATTTGCTCTACCTTTTGTGATGCTTGTACAGAAGAAATCGTGCTAACAAATTGAGTTGTTCCTAGTAAACTTACACATACTCCTACTTTTAACAACGTATTCTTTTTCATGTTATCAACCCTTTCTTTCAAGCTAAATAGTTATTACCTATATTAGACAATTTATCTCAAATGTTTGTTCCATATAATTGGACACTTTATAATCGCGGCTTATGTAAATACACGCATGGTGCAGTGAAAAAGATCACCCAAATGGATGATCTTTTTTATAATTTATCAACATATTGCTTCGCTTCTAGTAAGGAAAAACCAAAAGCTTCTCTTACTCTCTTAACTGCTGTAACTTTTTTTCCTTCTTCTACAAGCTGGCGTAGTTCTTTATTAATTTCAGGTTCTCTTTCTACAATTCCCATTTCTTTCGTAATTAATTGTAATCTATCTTCAATTCTCTTTAAACGCGCATCATTTTTCTTTTCAATTGTAGCTAATTTTTCAGCGATATAAATGAAACCAAAGGCTAATATCAGTATAACCATCCAGAATTCCATAAATGTTCCCCTTTACTAACTTTCATTTGTTTTATTTCACTAACTTATGTAAATTTTACCACATGAAACATTTACTGTATAATGCCACTATATCAAACTGTTAATAAAACCTATTATTTTAGGGGGACACTTTATGAAAAGATTTTTAAATACGTTACTTCAATTTGTAGTTCTTTCAATCTTGCTACATTTATTATTTGATATAGTTGGTTGGCTTGTTTTCAATGCACCAATTAAAAACAAACAAATCATTATTTCTTTAATAACAATCTCATGGGTTATGTACATGTACCGAGACAAATTTTTTCAAAAGTTCACTTCAAACTAACAAAAAAAGAAAACACTTCATTGGTGAATGAAGAAGTGTTTTCTTTTTTTTACTACTGTATAATAAAAATAATATTCTGTCTTTAAAGAAAGGAGTCACCATGAACTTAAAAAGTAGCAATATATACGAGAAAATGAATCAATATTCCGTTGCAAGTTTAAGCCTCGCTGTTATACGTAATGGCAAACTAGATGAAGCGACTGCCTTTGGAACACTTGAAGCTGGAACAACTAGAGCTGTTACTACAAATTCTCTCTTTAATTCTTGTTCTATCAGCAAATTCATCACTACAATGCTCGTACTAACATTATCAGAGCATGGTATCGTGCATTTAGATGAAGACGTAAATGATAAACTCACATCTTGGAACATTCCTACTAATCTATTTACTTCACAAAAAAGCATCACTTTGAGAAACTTATTAAGCCATCAATCTGGACTCATTGATCCACCTAATAGTTTTGAACATTATACACCTGCAAAAGGATTACCTAATATGTCTGAGCTCCTTTCTGGTAAAACACTATATTGTCCCGTACCTATAGAGGTAACTTATAAACCAGAAAGTGAATTTCACTACTCAGACGCAAGCTTTTGTATAACCGAACTACTACTTGAAGATATTACAGGAAGATTATTTAGTCAGTTATTAGAAGAACACATCTTCCAGCCACTACAAATGAAAAACAGTACACTTTTCTCTCCACAAGACATAGATAAAACCGACGTTTTTGCTTGCGGACATAATAAAGATAGAACTGTAACAAATGAGAAGTATCCATTTTATCCATTTGCAGCTGCTTCAGGTATTTGGACAACACCAACTGACTTATCAGCTTTAGTTATTGAAATCATTCATTCCTTACAAGGAAAGGGCAAACTAAAACTTTCTCAAAAATTAGTAATAGACATGATTTCTTCTCAAGGTTGCTCAAAATGGACTGGATTAGGTGTTTTTCTAGATGATTCAAATGAAGACTTACAAATATATTCACTTGGATGGGGCGTTGGATTTCAATGTATGATGGTTTGTTATCCATACTGCGGGAATGGTGCTGTTATTATGACTAATTCCGATTTAGGTGTTCATCAAATGGAAGGGATCATTGGTGAGGTTGTAAAAACGTTATCCTTATAATGAAAATAAAGAAGCTGTTCCTTCCAGCTTCTTTATTTATATAACATTTTTCGCAACAATTTTTATATGTTCTGGTGCGATAATCTCCGTTATACTTTCTTGGAAATCTTCCCGCAACATTTCTTCCAAATGTTCTAACTGCACTTCAACATGTGTGCATTCTAAATTATGTATATTTAATAGTGCATAATGATCTTTTTTCTTAATTACTAAATATTGATTTTCCTCTGTCACAAGCACAGAACCTAATCGTACTCCTAGTAAGCGTTGATCATCAAACTTCATAATTACTTCTCCTTCCCTCATATAAACAAAACTAAAATGAAAATAATTACATTTATGGAAAAACACGATTATTTAGACTATATCATAATTTACTAAAATAGAAATATCTTTTTCTGTTTTAATAAAAATCCCTATTTTTTCATATATTTCGATACAAAAAACTTTCTCAACACGAAATTTGAATTTTCAGTTTTTAATTCTATGAAAATCTATTATAATAAAGTTAATAAATGTTTGACCTCTCCTAATTCATGTACATATGGATGATCAGTAGTTATCGCTACTGATCTATTTTTTTGATTTCAGAAAGTACATACGCTGCATCCTTTCCTACACCACAAATAAGTGCGGAACCCCTTTGAGATTGCCACGGTAATCCGATATAATACAATCCTTTTACTGGACTGATTCCCTTTATATGATTAGGAAATCCTTTCTCATTCACTGCCTGTTTAATTTCAATCCAATTATAATTTTGAACAAAACCAGTTGACCATATAATGCTTTCTGCACTATAAGTATCACCATTCTGAAACATAATGTTATTTCCTGATGCACTTACTACTTTTTCTTGCAGTTTGATTGCTCCATTACGAATAAGTTTCTTACCTTCAAAACCGAAAATAGGGTCCTTTCTCTTCTGAAACCATCTTCCCCTCTTTGTATTTATTTCAGCGTACAATAAACCCACTTTTTCTAGCAGATTAAAAATACTTTTTCCAAAAAGTTGTAACGGTAAAAACGTTAAAGGATGACTAATAGACAACATAACTTCATGCGTTTTTGCAAGTTCTACTGCTATTTGCATTCCTGAATTTCCGCCACCTACTACAAGTACCTTTCCCTGTGGAATTTGCGATGATGATCTATATTGTGATGAATGTATTTGAAAAATATGTGATGATAGATTTGCTGAAACTGAGGGAATAAATGGTTGCTGAAAACCACCTGATGCGATAATAACTTTTTTCGTTTGTAAAATTTCTGTAGGAGTATATAATTCAAATATTTCTTTTTCTTTCTTTATTTTTAGAACTTCCGTTTGTAATTGTACCGGTAATTGAAAATGTCTTGCATATTTTTCTAAATAAGTTGCAATTTCATCTTTATATGGAAATTCATTTTTTTCACCTATTAACGCCATACCCGGCAAGCTACTGTAAGACCTTGGGGTAAAAAGCTGCAAAGAATCATATCGATTTCTCCATGAATCACCAACTCGTTTTCCTGCCTCAAGTAATAAAAAATTATACCCTTCTTGCTTCAAGTAATATCCCATTGTTAATCCAGCTTGACCCGCCCCAATAATAATTAGATCTTTCATTCTAATCCCTCCTCTTCTTAAACGTATGAATACTTGTTCATATATTCATACGTTTCCATAATCATAACATTTTATTTTTATATAATTCAATATCTACTCAAAATAAAAAAGAGCAGTTCACTGCTCTATGAACTACTCTTCATTCCATTTCTACAATTTTTCCTCGTACAGTGTAATTCTATTTGAAAACGGATCAATTACAGTTAATTCAATTGTACCCCAAGGTGTTTTTTCTATATTCGGCTTCGAATAAGCATATTCTTTACTTAATAATACAGAATGATAATCCTTTACATCATCTATTTTGATCCGAATCGCACCACCTGGTGAGGCATCACCATGATGTTCTGATAAATGTATCACAGCATCCTGTAACGAAATTTGCAAATATAATGGCATATTTTCCTCATACCGATGTTCCCAATCCAGTTTAAATCCTAAAAAACCTAAGTAAAATAGTTTTGCTTTTTCAATATCAAAAATTCTAAATATAGGTGTTATCATTTATACTCTCCTCCTATTTATAAACATCTGCTGCCAATTCTCTCAAAACATCCACGTTTACTACTTCATAGCATCCATCGTTCTTCTTTATTATCTCTTTATCACAAAAAATATTTAATGTTCGCAACAAATGCCGATAGCTCGTTCCTAACAATTCCGCTATTTCCGTTAAATTCCCACTAAACACAATTCTATTTTCATGCTGAACTGCTCGTTCCCCTGCTGCTAACATGTAACTCGCAAGTCTATTTTCAAGCGGATACAATAAATTAATTGTACTATTTTTTGAAAGTCGATTTAACTTATGTGCTAACGATCCACAAATACATCTTAAAAATTTCGCATCATGAAATAGCTGATTTCTCACTTTTCCTAATGGTAAACCAACACAATATGAATCTGCCATTACTTGTACATTTGAAGTAATCCTTTGGGAATGAATTAACTCCACATCTCCAAGTAACTGCAAACTATCATAAAAACACAGTAATACGGATTTCCCGTTACTTAATGTGTTAAACGCTTTCGCTTTTCCTTCAACAAAGAAATATAAATAATCTATCTCTTCATTTTCTCTACAAATAAACTCATTCTTTTTAAAAAATATAAGTTCCATATATGGCTTCATATCATGACTAAAAAATGAATCAATATTATTTTTCTTCATATATTCTGCTAATTTAATAGAATTACATACTTTCTTCATAGTTCCCCACCTTTACAACTCATCCCCATTGTAATCAAAATTTTCTTCTTCCACTATGACATATGTCATAACAATACACAATTTCAGCATGATACAGTCATTACAAATATGAAATACAAAGGGGATATTACATTGTATAACTTTCTTTCTGTCTTTATTGGTGTGCTCATCGCCGTTATGCTTCCACTGAATGGGATTTTATCTGAGTTAATTGGCAAGTACACAGCAAGCGTGGTCATTCACCTTGTCGGTTTAATTGCAGTTATTTTCGTTTTAATCTTAAACAAACATAAAATTCATTTCGATAAAGGTATTCCGCTTTTTTTATATAGCGCTGGAGCGATTGGAGTATTCACTGTTCTTTTTAATAATATAAGTTTCTCCGTCCTTGGTGCCTCTATTACGATCGCATTAAGTTTACTCGGCCAATCCATTGCTTCCATCATTATCGATCATTTCGGCTTATTAGGAATGAAAGTTGCAAAGTTTGAAAAGAAAAAACTAGTTGGATTAGTATTCATCTCTTCTGGGATTATTATCATGACAATATATTAATGGGGGCAAAAATATGTTATATATTACGATCGCTATTTTAGCTGGTGTTTCTATCGTCGTTGCTAGAATTATTAACGCGAATTTAGCAAAGGAAATTGGAAACTGGGAAGGCACGTTTTTCAATTATATTACTGGATTATTTTTCTCTATGTTATTTTTAATTTTCAGTTCAGATTCATTGTATATCCCTATTCATAAGTTGCAATCTATTCCTATCGCCGTATACTTAGGCGGATTAGTAGGCGTTATCGTTATTTCATTATCCAACTATATTACTCCTAAAATATCAGCCTTTTATTTAACATTACTCATCTTTATCGGACAATTATTTGCGGGGACTATTATTGATTTCTTCCTGACAAATGAACTCTCAATTGGTAAAGTTATCGGTGGCATTTTCGTATTAATTGGGCTCACTTACAATTTACTCATAGATCGCCCGATAAAAACTGTGAAGCATAACCAAGTTCAACTATAATACTTTACGCTTACCTATCATATATTAATAGAAAAGCTCTTCACACGAAGTAATAGAGAGGAGAAAATCCTATTAAAAAAATTATTTTATTGCTAGGTAGCGTATTGATTATTTGTGGAATTGTATGGTTTATAAACTCGGGAAAATCTATTCAAGATCTCTATACTGCAAATAAACCGAAAAAGAAAGCTACTATTATTTCAAGCTCGCGAGATCCAAATGAGCCTCCTGTTTTTTTAGGTAAACAGGAAATAAAAGATATACATGTCGAATCAATTAAAACAAAAAAGGATATCTTTCTCACAAAAACAGATCAATTAAAAACATTTATTAACAGTATGAATACCGCAAAAAAAGGCAAATTAACATTGGATGAAGAAGGATCAGATTTAATAGATTGTGATATGTGGATTACTTTCGAGGATGGAACTTATAAAAAATATTTCATATGGATAGTTGATCATCACAGCAGCGAAGTGATGATTGCTCAGCAAGATACTCCTGATGATGTAAACCTTACGTACTATCAGTTAAACGAAGATAGTTCAAAAAAAGTTTATAATTTATTTAAAAAAATTATTTAAACGAAAAAGTCATGAGCACGCGAACTCATGACTTTTTGCACTATATATACTCAGGGAACACTCTACAACCCTTTTCCTGCTCTATATCATGACCAAAGAAAACAATTGGTTTCTCTTTCGCCACAACTCCTTTTAAACGTTTAATTGAAGATAAAGCTAATTCTGGATCAAATCCTGCGAACGGCACTTCATCTTCAAAATTCTCTTTCGTGTACGATGCATCAATCGTTAATAAAACTGAACCGGATTGCTCCGTCTCAATGAATAGCGACTGATGGCCTGGAGAATGGCCTGGCGTATACAATAATTGAACACCTGGTACCACTTCATAATCCCCTTCAATAATTTTATAGTTCAAATGCGGTAATATACATTCTTTCATATATTCTTCTCTATGAAGTGCTGCCTCATATTCCGTTCGTTGCACAATAATCGGTGTATTTGTAAAAGCACCGTTTCCTCCTGCATGATCAAAATGTAAGTGAGAACTAATAATATATAAAAGGTCGTCCGGCTCATACCCTACACGCTTTAATATATTCACGATTCTATCTTCTTCAGTCATTTTCGGTAAAATCTGTCCTTCAACAAATGTACCGTTAAAAAGCCCTTCATTATTAACTGCACTTTCTGGCATACCTGTATCTACTAAAATAGGACCTTCTTCTGTCTCCAAAAGATAACACCATACCGGCAAGTTTAATAATTTTCCCGGTGTTAACGTACTGTTAACAGACGAATGATCCAACATACAACGACCTGCTGGGATGAAATAAAGTTTCTTTACTGTCATTATGTATCCACCTTTACATTTAGTTTAGGATAAAGTAATACAGTAAAAAATTCTTCTTTTTAGAAATAAACTCCTTCTAGACTATCAGTACAGCTTACATAAAAATGAAACATTAACACCGATTAACGCTGAAAACTTAAAGAAAGTACATGCACTACTTGAAAGCGGGCACACCATTGGGAAAATCGTATTAGAGAAATTTTAATCATGATAGTGACAGATAGTATGTGAAATTATATTAACGATTTTTCAAATATATCTATCATAACGTACAATATATCAACGATTTTTCAAATATATCTATCACAAATCAAATTATATCGATTTATCGACAAATAACAACAATAAGAAAAGGCTGTTCCAGATGAACAGCCTTTTCTTTATTTACTTGAAATCTCTTTATTATTTTGAACGTCTAACGGAGCTCGCTTTCCTATTCCGAAAGCATAGAAACTAATTGTAACGATAGCTAAGAAAATAATACCTACAACTAATGAAATACGAGTATCATCGTTAAACCACATTCCGATTAATACCATAATTAAAAAGGCAATCGTTAAATAGTTTGTTACAGGAGCAAATGGCATTTTGAACGGATGATCTTTCATCTCTGCTCCCTTTTCTTTTCTAAAATTAATTTGACTAATTAAAATGACAAACCATGGTACCATACCAGGAAGTACACTCGCACTATATACATATACGAATAAGTTTTTCGGTGCGATGTAACTTAAAACAACACCAACCGCCAGACCGATAATTACGCCAACTGTACCAAATAAAGGTACACCATTTCCAGAAAGTTTCGTAAAATATTTCGGTGCTTGTCCATTTACACCTAACGTATAAAGCATACGACCAGCACTATAAATACCACTATTACAACCAGACATTGCTGCTGTAATAACAACAAAGTTAATAAGTCCAGCTGCTGCCGTAATACCAACCTTCGCAAAAGTTGCTACGAACGGACTACCAATTGTACTTAATTGATCCCACGGATACACAGTTACAATAACGAAAATAGCACCAATATAGAAAATTAAAATACGCCAAATTGTACTTTGAATCGCTCTTGTAAGTGTCTTCTTCGGATCCTTCGCTTCACCAGCAGTAATACCGATTAATTCCACACCTTGATATGCACCAACTACAAGTGATAAAGCAAAGAAGAATCCTGAAAAACCACCTGTAAAGAAACCGCCATTTGACCAAAGATTTGATATACCAATCGCTTCTCCGCCGTTACCAATTCCAAAGAAAATAAGTCCAAATCCCGCAATAATCATTAATAGAATCGTAACGATTTTTATCATCGCAAACCAAAATTCAAATTCACCAAATGACTTAACAGAAATTAAGTTAGCTGCACCAAGAATAACCATTGCAATTATACCTGGTATCCAAGCTGGTAAATCTGGGAACCAATATTGCATATACGCTCCAACCGCGATAATTTCTGACATCCCAACGATAACCCACTGGAACCAGTTACTCCACGCTGTCATATAACCAGCTAGTGGATGAATATACTTATGACCGAATGTCGCAAATGAGCCTGTACTTGGCTCCATATACAACATTTCTCCCATGGCACGCATGATGAAGAAGATGAAAATACCTGCAATTGCATAAGCAAGCATTACTGACGGACCTGTCCATTTAATTGTGCTGGCTGACCCCATAAACAAACCAACACCAATCGTTCCGCCTAAAGCAATCATTTGAATATGACGTGCTTCTAAACCTCTTTTCAATTCTTTGTTTGCCACTTCACTTCCCCCTCTTAGATGATTCATAGCCGCATTTTAACACAAGATGCTTTCCCCTAATTCCTTTCGGCCCTGAAAATGATGAAGCAAACGTCATTTTACACTAGCTTTAAAGCTATCCTAAAATCGTTTTGTGCTCCTAATAAAATTCTCAAAACCTTTCATCTTCCAATATTCTATAAATCTTAAAATTACTTACCTTATATTAATTCATTAATCTGAAAAATTCAATTATTTTTTCAATAAATTATTATACATAAGTCTGATTAATTTTTAACTAAATTAACAATAAAATACATCTATTCAATATGATTCCGGCATGTATATTATTACAATATAAATAACCGAGGAAAGTATATCTTCCTCGGTTTCATACTGCATGTACTTTAATATCTATATCTGATAACGTCATTTCCATTTCTACTAACATTTTCAAACTTTATTTTCGTGGTTTCTGAACGCTCCATTAACATCTCACCCCAAAATATAATATATCAGTAAAATTACATACCATATACATCCTTCGCACAGACTTCCTTATCAAAACGAACAAATTTACTCTGTACTTCCATTCCAGCTGCTTCATATACGCGAGGTGCACCTGTAATATTTTCAGAATCTACATTTAAATTCACTTTTGAAATCCCTTCTTCGTATAATTGACCGAATGCATGATGTAACAGTGCTAATCCCAATCCTTGTTTCCGCTTAGAACGCCTTACACCTAAGTGAGTAATTTCTGCTTTATTGTCAGCACCCTTTTTACTAAAGACAAAACCAACTACTTTACCCTCAACCATCGCTAATGACCATAATGTAGGATGAAATCCCTCTCTTTCTGTACGCTGTAAAAACTCTTCTAACGTAGAAGATTTCGAATTCCAGTGGTCTGCGAAGGCTTCATTAAAAGCTTGATGTAATCTCTCATCATCTACACCAGGTATGTAATGTCGCACTGTAACACCATTTGGCCAGATTGCTGATGGAATATTTTTCTTTAATTCAATCCCCATTCCCCACCAAATACGAGTTGGAATAAACCCGGCTTCCCCTAATATTTTTTCCTCATAGGAATTATTTGCTTGTGTTACAATCGTGCCATTCAAGCAAGATGAGTTACTAACAAGATCCGTAGCACGCCCTTCAAGCTTTGACCATATTACTTGTTCAATGCCTTGATTCATATAATTAGGATGAATAAGTACAGCAGATGGAAACTGCCCTTCATTCCCTGTCAAAATTCCATAAGCGATTATTTCTTCTCCATTCATAACAACATAAGAGCTTTTACTAACATCAATACCTTTCCATGAATTAGTTATATCCTCTACCGTTGTATCAATTTCGCCATAAATAGCTTGATCATAAATCTTACATAAATTGAAAATTTGTAGTAAATCTTCTTGTGAAGTTGCTTTAACGTTTAGACCGTTTACTAAGTTTTGCATACAATTCACCTCATTTTAATTAAAAATTCAAATCTTATCGCAAAAACATTTCATAATACTACTATTTTATGAAAAATATTAATCCACCTAAAACAATCAACAATACACCCGAAAGTGGAAAACTCTTCTCTTCAATTTTTATCTTTTCCTCAATAATATCTTTAATTTTCCCCTTCATATCATCTGGACATTTTTTAAATAAAATATTAGTTGTATGTAGTGGTCTATTCAATATTCGAATTTTAACAGGAGAACCTGATAAATATATATTATTTTTCTCCACAGTAAATTCTATATTTGCTTCAATTAACCCTTCTTTCACTAACATATTCACCCGGCTAGAAGGTAGATTAAATACTGTATAATCGTTAAAAGCTAGTCCTCTAATATCGAAATGTGAGTATACGAGAACTAAAGCTATAAACAACAAAACAAGTACAACTATTGTTTTCACTAATGAAAGTTGATTTAACATATAAGAGGATGTTGTCATATAAGCACAAAAGAATGCCATTAAATTACAAAGATAGTGGTTTACAATGAAAGTTTTTCTTGCAACGATAGTAAGTCCGGAAATGATTAGTAGCGTGCATACTAGATTCATTAACATATTTCCCCCTCCCAAAAACTATAACTATACAACTTTGTTATATTTTAACATTAATTACATATTCATACCTATAATTACTTTCATAAAATATAAAAGAGTCTCATTAAAAATGAGACCCTTTTACCATTTCATATTTAAATCATTTTTGAAGTTTGTTTACCTAGAATAAATACTTTAGTAAACACCATCATGATAACTACTATAGCCAGAAAATAAAGTGGCATCACCAGTAACGAGCCCGTATGCAGCTGACTCATTCCCAAAATTGTCATCGTTACAATTACATAGTACCCTAAACTAAACAATGCACCTGCTGTACCAATGACATCTTGAAAATCTACTAACGCTAAACTTAAACAGTTAGGTAACGCTACTCCAATCCCTAATAACAATATAAACATTGCTATTAAAAATACAACCATATATATTACATTCGGATTTGATCCAATAAACGTAATAACAGATAAAAGGATAGCTCCCCCTGTCATTACGAGACAACCGATATATATAATTTTCTCTGGTTTATAAGTAGCAAGTAAACGTTTTGAAATTTTCGCTCCAACAATAGAAGCAGATGCAACAACAATTCCTAGAAATCCATACATACTAGGCGATAATTGAAAATATTCAATAAAGATAAACGGCGCTTCTGCATAATAGCTAAATAAAACACCATTTGCTCCTCCAATTAACAGCCCATATGTTACCACTTTCGGATTTGTAATTAGCCTCTTCAAGACTGAAAACACATTTATTTTATTCGTTACTGATCCCGTCTTTGTTTCGGGAAGAGAAACAAACGTATACAGAAAAATTCCGACACTCATAACTACTAAACTTAAAAATACTATTTTAAAACCAAACATTTGATCAAGAAAGCCCCCAATTAACGGTCCTATCGCTGGTGTAAAAGCAATGACTGCCGAGATTTGAGCGAACATAACATGCCTCTTATGCCCTTCTACACTTTCACGAAGAATCGTTTGTGTAACCACGGATCCTGCACTTGCTCCAAACGCTTGAATAAAACGACTTACCAATAAAACTTCAATGGAATTTGCAATATAGCATAAGAAACTCCCAGCGCCATATATGACAATTCCAAGTAACATCGCTCGGCGACGACCAATTATATCTGATAACCACCCAATAAAAAATACACCTAACGCAAATCCAGCAAAATACACACTAAGTGTTAACTGCACCTCATTATTACTTACATGTAACGCCTTTGAAATGTCCGGTAAAGACGGTGTGTAAATCGTTTCACTAATTTGCGGAAATGCGACAAGAATAATCATTAACAAAAGTGATGGTACTGAGACTTTTTTCATTTTTCATACCCTCCTATAACTTTGAAAATCTCAGAAATAAAAAGACTTTCCTTAGCTACGGAACAGGAGGGGCCATTATAGAAATCCGGTCATAAAACAACAAAGAAAACACCTCAATTACGTATGTTAATACTTATAGGAGGGTAATATTAACATTGATTTTTAAATATACTTTTTCAATTATATTACATATTGCGTTTCTTTTACTAGTGCTCGGCCTTGGAGGATTGTTAAAAAGATAACTTGATGCAGCCACCTTTTTATGGAATAATTAGAAATAGTTTGAATTCGTAAGTTTAATTATTAAACGATAGACTAGCATATTTTAATGTCACAAGCTTACAAACAGGAGGACTTTCGTAATGATTGAAATTTTAAGGACAGTAGTAAACTTTCTAATTTCTCTATTCTCAGGAGAATTACCAATTGTATATTATGTATGGATTATTAGCCTATTCCTAATTCAAATAACCCAATCTACTCTGAACTATAAGCTTTTTAACAAGAAAGATAATTTCAGCACTTATATATCGGAAGGATTACTTGCTTTTATTATTTTATTGTTTGGAGGAATATTAGTATCTAAGTTACTTGCTTACATAATAGACGATCCTACTATTAGTATGACGAATTTAACACATTATTTTGTTTCTCTTATCATATTAACTATATTTGTCATAATAACCTGTGTTAAAGACCTTATAGAGACATCTATAAAGAATAAAAATATATCTCTTTTGAGCTTTTTAGTAATTTCCTTAATAACAAGTATACTCTCATTCAAGTTTTTATCACCTTTAATTGAAGGTTCTTTTTCTCTTTCTAAATCTTTTATCACCACTTTAATCATTCTTGTAACTATATCAATCCCTCTATTAATTTCCTTAGAGGATAAGTATGCAGACGAAAAGGAAACGGAAAATTTATAGTTTCTCATTTACATAAAAGAAAGAGGGAGCTCCCCTCTTTCTTTTAAATCATCCCTTTTAATATCAATCCTAAAACTGACATTATTATCGCACTAATAATAATTCGTAAAATCCAAGTTGTGTTTGTACTTATTTTTTCTAATTGCTTATTGATTGTTGCTATATCTTTCTCATTAATAGTAGTACGCGTTTCTAAAGCACGAATGTCTCTCATAATTTCTTTTTGCTCCGCCTTGAGACTGTCAATTTTAGCGTAAACATCTTCCATATATTCACACCCTCTGTTCATCTTAATAGAAAAATCTATATATATTATGAGACAACCCTCTTACCTGTGAATACATTGCGTATATCCGCGTACCAAATTATTTGTACAATCTAATTGAATTATTCACATATTTCCTATCTTCTATATAAATCAGCGTTAAGATAAATTAAAAAAGGAATCCCTTGTTTATTTAACAACAAACAAGGTGCAATCCAACATTCGGGAGCACCTACGATAATTTCTATTGTTTTCATATTTACAACTCCATATAATCAGTATGATTTTCTGAAGAAGCCACTTTTTGAACTGCTTAAAGTATACTAATATGAATACGAAATAGCTGTATTGATAAACTCTCTAGAACAATAAATATACTGGCTGAAACGGATCTATATCCAATATTTTTTCCAGTAACATGAATGGTTATTTCTGATAAATACGTTTGTATATCATTGTTTTCAAAAATTCCATCCTCAACCTTTACAATATCTGCTTCACAATCTACTTCTTTAAAAGTTTTCAATAATTTTGTTTCCAATAAACTACAATCAAAGCTCTCATCTTTTATTACGGCAAATTTAACCTTCATATCGATTTCCCCATTTTTAACAAACTAAAATCACTAAATCAATATAAATATATATTATTCTATTAAATAATTCAAAATATATGTTTCTTATAAACCATTACTAAATCCCAGTTCTAAGGCTTTATATAAAAAAGAAAACAAATAAAGTGAAACTTTAATCAGCCCTCACCAATCGGACTTTTACAAGATTAAAAAATTACTCTTTCAATTGCTAAACTAATTAATATATAATCCCTCTGTGCTCAGTAGTTCGAAATTTTTTTATTTTTAATTCATAGATTCTGAGAACTTTTTGCTTTAATATTAACAAGTCACTTCTTAAATTCTGTAATATTGGAAATAACTATATAGTGAAACAAATTAACTATTAGGAGTGCTATTGATGTTTGATATACTTCGTCTCTTAATTATTTTTTTCATTGCTATCTTTTTATTTTTCTCCATAATAATGGAGTTTAAAAAACCTCAAAAAAGTGTATTTTGGTTTTCAATTGAAGTCTTATCTCTTCTAGGGATTATAATGCTTTTTAAAGATTTTTTATCAAAAATATAACTTAATCCACGAATAATAACGTGTTTCAAATACAATACCTTTATCTTTTGAACGATCTTATCTCTTCTTAAAGATTCTTGTTTTTATCCTATTTCTTAACAAGATCTCTACCTTAAGTTGTCTTTTCTTTATAAAAAATAGCCCGCCTATTTCTGTAGGCGGACTATATCTTTATTACACCATACAAAAGTATAATTTCTTCTCCACTCAAACTTTATGTAATGATACAAATTCTAAATAAATTATTATCTTTTCTACATTCTTATTATTGATTTTTTGTTCATAAATTCGTAACACATATATATGAGTTATCATGCTAAAATTAGTTTATTCAATAGAAGTTATTCTTAATGAATCGATAATTTTTAATACCCTGTTTAAAGCCTCGCCCCCCTGCGAGGCTTTTTCCTATTTAACTAGAGTAATGGTTATCAACTGTTACTCCGCTGCTACGGATTCTACTTTTAGCTATTCAGCATCAGCACAAGTAAAATTCTTTCCCCCATCATTTGATTTACAAACTGTATTTATCGATTTTTCGGTTATTTTTTCACTTTCATTAGAAACTTGATCTAAATCCATTCGATATACTTGTTCCGGATTCTCTTTTGAATTCCCTTCAATCTGAATTGTCCGATCGAACATCTCAGCCGTGAAGCTACTAGATGTATTTATCATTTTCACTCCATTATTTTCACCTACATAGCGTTCAACTACTCTTTCGGCTTCTTTAAGTTGTTGAGATGTAGGATACGGTATAGATTCCGCTAAAATAACTACACCTACTAAATATGTAATATACAAACCACCTGCAATCAAGATAACTTTCTTTACTGTTTTATTAATCATGCTCTAACTCCCTTTTCTTATTTCGCTATTAAAATATATAATTTTCCTAATTTACATCAATTTCTTTTTAATACATAACATTCGTTTTACATTTTATAAAAAGCACCTCTCTTACTAATTTTCAATTTGATAATATCATTTTATTTATCGTTTTTCAATAAATAATTATTATTAAACGTTTTATTTTTACTGTTTTTATTTTTGATTCAATTTAAAAACAAGTGACTTATTTAAGTCCACTACATCATCAGCAAGTTTGAAAATTTGTTAATTACTAAAATAAAAAAGAGCAATTATATGTAAATCCCCCTCGTTATACCTATGTAGGTCAGTAGTTTAGCTTCAGCACTCACTCTATTCGAGAATACTTTACCAAATATTCAATCTAATGATAAAATTGACCAAATTAATATTTTCTCCCATCACTGTATCAAAAAGTACAATAAAGTGAGACTTTAATCAGTGGGGGTTCTGTTCCCCCCCACTGATTATTAGCCCTCACCTAATGTCTTTGCTTCCGCTGAATTTTGAGGTGAGGGTCTTACTGCCTGGCAAATAGCGGGATAAAGAAAAAATAGCACTCTCACGATTAAGTAAACGCGAGCTTTTTCTTCTATCTACTTACTATTTAAGGTTAATAGTTTAGTAACAAGATTTAAAAATTCGACTTAAATTCATTGATGAATGGAGAGGTTTATATGAAATTAAAAGACAAAGTGGCAATCATAACTGGTGGTGCAAGTGGAATTGGCGAATCTACTGTTCGTCTTTTTATCGAAGAAGGTGCAAAAGTAGTTATTGCTGACTTTTCTGAACGTGGAAAAGAACTATCAGATGAATTGAATGCACATGGATATAATACGTTATTTATTAAAACTGATGTAACAAAAGAGGCAGATATTAAACAGCTAATTCATGAGACAGTAAGTACATACGGTAAATTAGATATTATGTATGCCAATGCCGGCGTTGCTGATGATGCACCGGCAAACGAATTATCCTATAAAAAATGGAAAAGAACTATTGATATCAATTTGTCTGGGGTTTTCCTTTCTGATAAATATTCGATTGAACAATTTCTTAAACAAGGTACAGGTGGTGTCATCGTTAACGCTGGTTCGATTCATAGTTTTGTTTCATTACCTACCCCAACAGCATACTCCTCTGCAAAAGGTGGTGTGAAACTATTAACTCAAAATTTATGTACTGCCTACGCTAAATATGGAATACGTATTAATGCGGTGTGCCCTGGTTATATTGACACCCCTTTACTGGGTAGTGTTAATCCTCAACAGAAAGAATATTTAGCTTCACTTCATCCGCAAGGCAGACTTGGAACACCAGAAGAAGTCGCTAAAGCTGTCTTATTTTTAGCAAGTGATGATGCTAGTTTTGTTAACGGTACAACACTTCTTGTTGATGGAGGCTATACTGCACGTTAATTTAAAAATTTTGAAGCACCCTAAAAAATGTATAGTCTTCAACAAGAAAAAGCGCCATCACAAGTGACGGCGCTTTTTCTATGTAAGAGCAACTAGAAGGTATCCTTCTAGCCTACTCCCATTTATAAGTCCAAAACTGTTCAAGTTGCAGCCATTTTAATGTTGCTGCATCTTTGTTTTTTATTTTTGCATGCGTGTCTTCAAGCATTGCTTCTGTTTGTGAACGGTGCGCACCTAATGCAGTTAATTTATGATCAAATACTTCACTAATGTTATTTACAACATCCGGTTCTCCTAATACTGCTTCACGATTTTTCGTAATCGCAACAGCATGAATAACTGGGCGCTCTTCTTTTGGCATACGTGATACAGCGCGAACGACAGCGCGGCCAAATGCATTATGATCTGGATGTACACCGTGCTCTGGATAAAATGTAATAATTCGAGATGGATTTACTTCTTGAATGATTGCTTCAATTTTGTCAGCAACGAAATCAACATCTTCAAATTCTAACGTTTTATCATGGAAGCCAAGCATTCTTAAATCTTTAATACCCATCGCTTCACAAGCATCTTTCAATTCTTTCTTACGGATATGTGGAATCGTTTCACGGTTAGCGAATACGTTCTTACCCATGTTACGTCCCATTTGTCCTAGAGTACCACATGCATATGTTACAGGTACTCCTTGATCTGTTAATAAGCGAATTGTTCCTCCCGCAGCATATGCTTCATCATCTGGATGCGGAAATACAACAAGTACATGTCTCTCCATAAGTTTCCCTCCTTCTTACTTAAATGGTGTTAAGCTTAACTCAAGTGCAACTGCTAGACGACCTAAATTATCATGTCCAGCTAATAATAAACGCTCTTGATCGTCTACTTCCCAGTGCGTAATACCTTCAGCATATACCCAACCGTGATCCATTTTCAGACCAACTCGGTATGGATTTGTTCCAGTTATCTTCCCGCGTTCAAAACGGATAATCGCATTTCGAATGAAAGCACCAACTGTCATCATCTTTTCATTTATGTGTGATGCATACGCTCCGTTTGTCGTTTCTAAATGAATATATACATCTTTATTTACAAAACGTTCAATTTCATTTTGAATAAGAGAACTATCTTTTACTATTTCCATCGGAATTCACCTCTTTAAACCATTTTACGCAAAAATAATGTAAATTGCTATCTCTATATTAGAGGACAACGCTCACTTTTCCTAATAATTTGCACTGTGTTTTTTATATTTTTTATATGATATGTAAAAAATACATTTTTTCCTTCACTTTGTTAAATAGTTTTCTTTCTTTTTTGAATTTGTTACAATATATTTTATCCCGTATTATTGCAGCGAGATACATTTCGACAATTGAATACATAATTTAAAGAAGGTGACATGATTGGAACAGTCAGCACATGAAGTAGCAAATTGGCAATATTATTTTGCAATTGCCGTATTTTTAATCACGTACGGATTTATTATTTCTGAGAAATTGAATCGTGCTGTAATCGCACTATTCGGTGCTGCTATTATGATTATTTTTGGAGTTGTAGATTTACATACTGCTTTCACATCACATATTCAATGGGAAACGATTACCCTTTTAATTGGGATGATGATTCTCGTACATATTACGAGTCAATCAGGCGTCTTTGAATTTGTGGCCATTAAAGCGGCAAAAGCAGCTGGCGGAAAACCGATTCGCATTTTATTATTACTATCCCTATTAACTGCCGTCGGATCAGCATTTTTGGACAATGTAACGACTGTTTTATTAATCGTTCCTGTTACATTATCCATTACACGTATTTTAAAAGTAAATCCTGTGCCTTATTTGATTTCAGAAGTGCTGTTTTCAAATATAGGCGGAACAGCAACATTAATCGGTGATCCACCTAATATTATGATTGGATCAGCAAACAAGCATTTAGACTTTAACGCCTTTTTACTTAACTTAGCTCCAATCGTAATTATTATTTCTATCGTGACACTTGGCATTATTTACTTCATGTATCGTAACAAACTAAAAACAACACCTGAACAAATCGAAAAACTAATGGCATTAAACGAAAAAGATTACATTAAAGATCAAAGCCTCCTTTTAAAATCTATTTCGATTTTAGGACTCACTATTTTAGGCTTCGTACTTCATTCGATTATTCATGTAGACGCTGCCGTTATAGCGATGACAGGCGCTACACTTCTTATGTTAATCGGCGTGAAAGAACATGATATTGAAGATGTATTTGCCCACGTTGAATGGGTAACCATTTTCTTCTTCGCCGGACTATTCGTTCTCGTTGGCGGGTTAATTGATATCGGACTTATCTCTTCACTTGCAAAAGAAGTAATCGACGTAACAAACGGTGACATCGGATTCGCAGCTATACTTATTTTATGGGTATCTGGCATCGCATCTGCGACAATCGACAACATCCCATTTGTCGCAACGATGATCCCTCTTATTCAAGACTTAGCTACAGGACTCGGACTATCTGTCGATTCTCCGCAAATCGAAGTACTATGGTGGGCGTTATCTCTTGGAGCTTGCTTAGGAGGAAACGGAACGCTAATCGGAGCATCTGCAAACGTAGTCGTTGCTGGTATTGCAAAACGTGAAGGACATGGCTTCTCTTATATGGACTTCTTAAAAATTGGTTTACCATTAACTATTGTTGCACTCTTGTTATCACATGCTTATATATATTTACGTTATTTAATGTAAAAGTTGTATTGCATGACATTATATCGTCAAATACAAAAGGTTTGCAGCATCGTGCTGCAAACCTTTTTTCATCACCAAAATATACCGATAATTGCTAAACCACCTAAAATCATACCACCAATTTGTCCGATAATTGTTGGTGATAATTGAACACCTTTTCTCACTTCAACAACTGGTCTTTCGTGCCTTAGTTGCTGCACTTCACTTTGAAGTTGGTGCACACTTCCGTGTAACTCTTTAATAAGTTCTTTTAATTCGGCGACCTCTTCATTTACTGGTTTTTCCTTTTCTAAATTCATTTTGCATGACTCCTTATAAATTCAATCAACACACTGTAAATTTTCGCCAATTACCATTATATCTCCTGCATACTACATATATAATTTCGAATGTACTTTCTAACCTTGCAGCTCTATCCATTCATCCCGCAATATCCCCATAATCATACGGTCAAAACACTTCCCATCTCTTTGAACCGCTTCTCTCATACAGCCTTCCATTTCAAAACCCATCTTTTTATACAATGCAATGGCAGGTTTATTATACGAAATAACATCGAGACCGATGCGGTGTAAATTCAATTCATAGAAAGCATACTTTAGAATAAGATGTATTGCTTCTTTCCCATATCCTTTTCCTCTATCATTCGCATCTCCTATACCAATGGCTAATAAACCTGTTCTGTTATTCCACTCTATACCATGAATCGCCACAAAACCAATTAAGCGATCTTCTTGAACTGTCCTTACCATGAAAGAAACACTATTCGATCTCCGTCCTTTTAATAAACCATCACTTGCTATTTCATTTAAAGATTGCGGGAATGCTACATCTGTATCAACATTTCTTAAATACTCACTATCTTCTTGCCACATAGCCATTACTTCAGCATCTGTTTCTCTCATAGCTGATAATTTAATCGTTTTATTTCGAAAAAGATTCATTGTCATTTCAAACTCCCCCTTTTAAATAACAGGGATACTTATTTTAGCCTATTTATCCCCTTGTTCCATAAACTGTTTCATAAACGGGATACTTACAATAAGCACTGACATTGGCACATCTCCTCCATATTGAATTAACTTCATTGTATAATTTTTTATTTATTCTAACAATAACAGAAAGGCCCTCCAAATTTTGAGGGCCTTTCCTAATAGCAAAACTATATTATTTCGTAAACATTTTCTCCGCTTCATCCATTGCCATTTTGTTTCCTAAAGCAGAATAGTCAAGCCATGGTTGATCATTGATAATGTATACGTGCTTGCCTTTAACTGCTTTTAAGTCTTTCCAAATTGGTGTTTCTTGAAGTTGTTTAAATGCTGCTTTTGCTTTATCATCTCTATTTACAACAACGAAAATCGCATCTGCATCAAAGTCAGGTAATACTTCTTGTGAAATGACTTCGAAAGGGCGGTTTCCATCAATTTTCTCTACACCATTTGCAGGCTGTAACTCTAAGTCTTGGAATAAAATTGGTCCCATCGGTCTTTTTGTACTAAATACACGCAATTCTTTTGCAGTAACGCGAATTGCCATTACTTTTTCGTTATTACCTAGCTCTTTATCTATTAAACCTTTTACTCGTTTTGATTGCTCTTCGTAATCTTGAATATATTTATCTGCTTCTTTCTCACGGTTTACAAGTTTACCAACTTGTTTTAAATGCTCTCTCCACGTACCTTCATCTAAATTGAAAGAATGTGTTTTTGCAATTTTTTCGTATTTCGCTACATCTTTACCAGCATATTTTTCATCAACATAAATGTCAGTTGGCTTTAATTGAAGTAACGCTTCCATATTCGGATCTGTTACAACACCAAGCTTCTTCGTATCTTTCAACTTCTCTTTAGCGTGCGGTAAGAAATCTTTTAAATCTCCACCAATAACAGAACCTACTGGTGTAATTCCTAATGCAAGTAAATCATTTGTTAAATGAATAGACATTGAAGCAATTTTTGGATCATTACTTTTTTCCGTTTTTTTCGTTGCCTCTTCATTAGCTTTCGTTTGACCACATGCTGCTAATACTAAAATACACATCATGCTAAATAAAATAGTAAGTTTCTTTTTCATATGTTCTCCTCTTTGAAGTATTTATTTTGTTTTTGTAAGTAAATAAAGAAAATACGGTGCTCCTAAAGCTGCCACTACTACACCAGCTGGAATAGAGTTTGGCTCAAATATAGAACGACCTATCGTATCTGCTAGCACTAAAATAATCATTCCGATAATGCCAGCTAAAGGAAGAAAGTGTTGATATGTAGTACCTACTAACTTCCTTGCGATATGCGGAGCAACTAAACCGATAAAACCAATTCCTCCTGCCATCGATACACTTGTGCAAGATAATCCAACCGCTGTAGCTAAAAGTAATAACCGTTCTTTTTGAACAGAAACACCAAGTCCTGCCGCTACACTATCACCTAGTGACAATGCATTTAAAGTTTTAGATTTTAGCCACGCATAAGGGGTTAGTATGAAAATCCAAGGTAATAATGCAAAGACATGAATCCAATCCCTTCCCCACACGTTACCAACTAGCCATCTAGAAGCGAATGTATACGTCTCATCATTTAACTTGAGAGAGAAAAATAACGAAATTGCACTAAAGCCAGCTGAAACTGCAATACCAACGAGAATAAGTCTAATGGGAAGTAAACCTTTTGACCGATCACTCGCAAGTAAAATAATAAGAAATGCAGCTAATACTCCTCCGCCAAATGTAAATAACGGTATTAAAATGGATGCACTCTCATTAATAGAATGAAAGAGAGTAACAAATACGATAAGACCGAAAGATGCACCTGAATGCAACCCTAAAATACCAGGATCTGCAAGTGCATTACGTGATAATCCTTGCAAAATCGCACCGGAAATCCCAAGGCCAATACCGGCTAACATTGTGATTATAATTCTTGGCATACGATAATCATATAGCACGGTTGCACTCTCAAAATCACCATAACCCAAAAGTGTTTCAATTACTCTAAGTGGTGCTATACTCAGTGTCCCTGTATTTAAACTAATTAAAATTACAGCGATACTTATACATCCGAAGATTGTAGTTACAGTAATAGCTCTCTTTTTATCCGTGTTAAAAAGATCTTTCACTTATAACTCCCTCCCAACTTTACGTGCTATATAGAGGAAGAACGGAACTCCAACAAGAGCTACCATAATCCCTATCGCAAGTTCCTTAGGAGGATTTACTGTTCTTGCCCCTAAATCAGCTACAACTAATAACATAGCTCCTAATAATGCTGACATAGGAATAATGAGTCTATAATTAACACCAACTAATTTTCTAGCAATGTGCGGGATAACTAGTCCTACAAATCCAATAGAACCAACAGCTGAAACAGAAACACCTGCCAGAATAACTACTATAATCATCCCTAGTATTCTCGTTCGGTTCGTTTTCACTCCTAAATTTGTAGCAACATCATCCCCCATTGATATGAGTGAAATAGATCTCCCTAACACTATTGCAAAAATAATCGTTATAAGAATAATAGGGACTAAAAATTTCAAGTGTTCCCACTTAACCCCTGCAACACCACCAGCATACCAAAACGCTAAATCTTGGCTTAAATCATAATAAATCGCAACACCTGAACTTAATGAATGTAAAAGCGCTGCCATAACAGCTCCAGCAATCGTTAACCTCATTGGTGTTAACCCACCTGATGTTGCTGATCCAATAACAAAAATAAGTACTGTACTTAAGACTGCTCCAATAAAGGAAACAATCATTAAATAGGAATACGGCATATGCGGAAAAAAAGCAAAACTAAGTGCTACTACAAACATCGCACCTGCATTTATTCCGAGTACACCTGCATCAGCTAAAGGGTTTCGTGTTACACCTTGCATAACAGCACCAGCAACCGCAAAAGCTGCCCCTACAACTGCTGCTCCAATTACTCTCGGGAGCCTTAATTCATAAATAATTTGGTGCTGTGTTAATTTCGGATCGTAATTCAAAACCGCTGCCCACACCGTTTGTAAATGAATATCCTTTGCACCAAATGAAATGGCTAAAAATATAGATCCAATTAAACATAAAATTGTTAAGCTCATGAAACATATGAACTTAATATGTATCCAGCGGTTACTACCAGCATGTACAGTAGACTTATGTAACATGTTTCATTTCATCCTTTATATTCAGTTGTTTTTTATAATTATTTTTTATTTGTAATTATTATTGATAATAATTATCATTTTCATTTAGATATTATATCCCCACTTTTTTTAAATAGCAAACTATTTTTTCACTTCGCTAAATATTAAAATACTCATTACAATTCCCTTCCAAGACTTACAAATACACGCAAAATAGACTACTGAATTATTTTTTAAATTGTAGTATACTTATTAATTATTTTGATTTTTCTAATAAAAATTCCGAAGGTGACACAATGTTCTATATAAAACAACTACTACACTTCACTTACGAGCAAGCATTATCTTGCTTATTCCCAGTCGTTATTTTCTTAACACTAGCCCTTTCAAAAATCGTTTCTATTCCAGGGTTATATCGCTATGATTTCATACTCATCGCATGTCTTCTTATGCAGTGGATTATGTACAAGACTGGACTTGAGACGAAAGACGAATTAAAAGTAATTACTGTCTTTCACCTCATCGGCCTTTTACTAGAAATATATAAAGTTCATTTCGGTTCATGGAGTTATCCTGAAGAGGCGTATTCAAAGATTTTTGGAGTTCCGCTTTACAGCGGCTTTATGTACGCAAGTGTCGCAAGTTACATATGCCAAGCGTGGAGAAGGTTGCATTTACAAATGCATTATTGGCCGAAAGCTATTTTTACCGTGCCATTAGGAGCAATGATTTACTTCAATTTTTTTACGCATCATTTTCTATACGATTTTAGATGGTTCTTAACTTTACTTCTATTCATCGTTTTCTTTCAGACATTTGTGGAATTTTCATTACGAGGCGTTACATATAAAATACCACTCGTTCTCTCCTTTTTCCTTATCGGATTTTTCATTTGGATTGCAGAGAACATCGCAACATTTTTCGGTGCATGGCAATATCCAAATCAACGGGAAGCATGGAACCTCGTTCACTTAAGCAAAATTAGCTCATGGTTTTTATTAGTTGTTATTAGCATTATGATTGTCACGCAGCTCAAACATTTGAAGGAATCAAAAAGATAATGCTGATTATGTAAAATCAATTAGCCCATCACTCATTAGAGAGTGATGGGCTTTTTTTAGTAATATTTTTTAAACCGACCTTATCAAAGGAGTTATAATTTACAAGAGCATAAGCAGTTGCACATTATGAACCACTACTAGCAGAAGATGTTGCTGCAGATGAAGCAGCAATCGTTGCCATCATGGCTGCCTGTTGTGCTTGTATGAGGACTTCTATCATTGTTTGTAAACCTGTGTTGGTAGCTTTACTTTCCTCACCTTTCTGACTTACGAACAGTTGAATAGCAATAAGAATATTTGTATCTGTATGCCAACGGAACAATTTATCCCCCTGCAATTTTTCAATAAATGCTCGAATAGAATGAATCTCTTTTTCTCCGTCCTCGAGTAACGCTAGTAGCCCGATAGCTGGGTAATGCATCTGTTTTACTTTTACCTTTTCTTGCTTTAACAAATTCCATATATTTGTGCATTTTGCAACTAATAGTTCTTCCCTGACCTCCTTCTTTAATGAAAGAATATGACTCAAGAATTGAAGATCATTCCCTTTACGCAAACCAGCTGTCGCTAGTTTCTGATAAAGACGTTCCACTCGGTCCATAAGTGTTTCTACATGCTCTGATTGTCCTGCTAATAAAACTGCGAGCGGATAATCATTTGTACTTGTAAGAAAGAGATGATCCTTTTTCATGCGTTTATATACTTGCATCGAACGCTGAATGTGCGCGCCATGCTGTTCATCTTCTTCTGTCAAAAGCACAGCTGCTGCGAGATAAGTAAATATACTCCGGCTAAAGCCACCAGTGACCAATTGTTCATATAAATCTAAAAACGTCCGAAAAGCTTTCTTGTAATCTGTAAAGTGAATATCTAATGTTGCGGCCACTACAAAACGATGATAAGACTTTAAGTATGAAAACATCCCTACCTGATTCTTAATATAACTACTAATTTCTAAAAAACGTCCGAGATCAAACAATCTATCACTACCTGCATACATAGCAGCAATCATCATTCCTGTTCGAGAATCACTCGTTTTCCATTTTAGTTCTCCCTTTAACTGTACATATGTATGTTTATATTGCTCCAACTTTTTCTCTAATGTAATCATAGTATTCACCCCTATTTCTAGTTCTTCTCTATCATTATACGTATATTCCATATTTAGGAATACTATAATTAATAATCACCACATAAAAAATTATAAAATTCTCTAATCCTTCAAGAAGTTATACAAAAAAGGTAGATAATAATTTATCTACCTTTTTTGTATATATTATTTAACATTACAACTGTATTGCTTGTTATATGCAATTAAGACTAAAGAGCTTTAATAATACGTTCCATCGCCTTCATTTGCCCAATATGATCAGCTTCATGATAAAGCATCATACCGTAAAGCTCCCCTACTGTTTCCAATCCTAGGAATGGCTCTGGCAGTTTATTTTCAAATGCTTCTGCTGGAATTTCGTTAATACGTTTTGCTTGTTCTTTTAATTGAGCCGTTAACACTTCTAACGATGGTCCTTCTGTCGTCCATTTAGATGGTCTTGATCCATATCCAAACATACCTGGATATTCAGTTGGCAATTGTTTAAATTCTCTTCCGAACATGAAAGTCTCTGCTGCTGTTAACACGTGTCCAATATGCCAACGAATTGTATTGTTAAAACCCTCTGGCTGCGTATCCACAGTTTTATCATCTAACGTTTCCATAAATTTAAGTAACGCCCCGCGCGTTATTTCAAATTGTTTTAAACCCACTAGTCTATTCATTTTATCGTTCCCCTTCTTGATGTACAATTTATTATGAACTAAGAATGTTCAACTTATTAAAGTTTCACCTTGTTTAATCTATCAGAAACAAATAAGAAATACATCTAATATGCTTATTAAAAATAATAAAAAGGTTCACTCCTCGTAAATATAGAATTACTTACTATGTTAATAAAAGAGGAGTGTACTTGCATGTTACATATTTTAAAACAACAATATAATCTTATTAGTGCTACAAGAGAAACTCTATTTTCGTTTTTGGAAGAAATCCCAGTAGAAAAATTACATAGCACAGTTTCTAATTTCGGAAGCGGTAGCATTATAAAGACTCATATTCATGTAGCCGATTGCTATCGATACTGGCTTGGATCATTCGCATTCAAGCAAAAAAGAGCAGATTTTTCATTTGCTAGCGATTACGAAATTGAGCATGCAGATGTAGAAAAAGTTCGCGCTAGATTTAAGTTAGTAGATGAGACTGTACAACGTTTTTTAGATGAATACAATGACCGTTGGCTCGAAAATATAGCAAATGAAGTGAAATGGCAAAAAGAACCTTGGAGCACAACTCCGCTATGGCTTTTAACTCATACGGAGACGCATGAATTTCACCATAAAGGACAAATTGTATCTATGGCTCGTCACCTTGGATATACTCCTCCTGATACAGACCTTAGTTAATACATTCGTGTTCATTTAAAAGCGGAATGAGCAGCAAGAATAATAGTATGATCAAAAAACTCGTTGATACATTTTGTTGTGTATAAAACTTTTATTATTTGTTTTAGGTATACCATACCATTATAAAATTCATGTAACATCGAATTAAGATTCATATTTTTTATGTAACTCATTGAAGAAAGTTTAAGTATTTATACATTCAATTACTAACTAAAGGAGAAAATTATAATGAGATTAGAGAGCGAAAGAATTTATTTAAGGCCTCTTTGTCAGCTAGATGCTCCTATTATATTAGAAAGTACAATGGATGATGAAATAAGATATATGACTGGAACTAAGTCCACTTTTTCATTGGAGCAAATTACGAAACATATAGATCATATAAATAATGATTCAAGTCGCTATGATTTCGCTATTTGTTTACAAAGTACTGACGAGATGATTGGAGAGTTGTCGATTTTAGATATCGATGAGGAGAACAAAAGAGCAGGATTCAGAATATCAATGATTTCAATAGCATTAACAGGACAAGGCTATGGAACTGAAGCTATTAAAATAGTTTTAAGTTTTGCTTTTGAACAACTATCATTAAATCGTTTACAGTTAGAAGTATTTAGCCATAATTTACGCGGAATTAAAGCTTATGAAAAAGTTGGTTTTGTAAAAGAAGGAACCTTACGTCAATCTTTATTTTATAACGATACATACTCAGATGAAATTATTATGGCCATACTTAAAAGCGATTATATAGACAGACCTTTGTAAATGGATGTACTTAATCTATTAAATAATTTTAAAGAACCTTACCACAATAAAATGCAGTAAGGCTCTTTCTTTTTTTATATCAAATAACAGCTCTTAAAACGTGTATAATCGTATCAATACCAAATAGTCTCCGCATAATTATATGCATCACTATTCGGAATGGCATGTTTCCCTTGTGCTTGTGCCTTTCTTGGATCTAAATCATATACCATTGGCGTATAGCATGATGTTTGCCCTTTATTTACAACACCATTTCCTCCAGCACTTCCGCAAGTGTATGCCTTTCCATCTGTTTTTCTAACAATCCTTGCATCAGCTTCATTATTATAAATTGCCAGGCGAGTTACAGTAACTTTCGCCCATGCTGTCTTACATGTCGTGCTAAATTTTAATTCTACATAAGAATTTGAATCAATCCACTTCTTTTCTTTCGTTACTGCGGATTGATCACAGCTATTATAATAAGGACTTTTCCCATCATATGAATGGTCTTCTGCGTATGCTTTATCATTGTTGGTCGTACTAAACACACTAGTTACGATGAGCAATGCCAGACAAAGACATGCGCTTACCTTTTTAAAAAGCTTCATAGAATTCCACTCCTTTATTAATAACGTCCAGTTTTCCCGTAACCGTTATTAATCGTCACCGCTTCGGCATCAGCTGTATAACCAAAATCAGCAGTTAAATCAAACACCATTCCTGTATACGTACTCGTTTGTCCTGTTTTTATTGCTCCATTGCCACTATTAGAGTCTACTGATTTTTGGAATACACCATTTTTATATTTATTAATAACAGCGTAAGCATATACCCCTCCAGAAACAGAAGGAGCTGGTTGATCTAAAACAAGCTTAGACCATGCTGCATGACATTTATTACTGTAACGTAAATACACTGTTCCTACTTTTTTACTACCTTCATAAACTGCTGTAGACTTTGCATTAAATCCATCTGCATCACACGTCGTACTTCCCCCGTATACTTTCGTTGTTGCTGGATTTTTCCCGTCATAATAACTACTTAAATCAGTAGCTGCAAATGTACTTTCTTGAAAACTAAATAATACACCTATACTTGCCGCACTTAACACGCATACTTTCATTAACTTTTTAAACATTTTAAATTCCTCCTCACAATAAGTACGTATACTAAAGACAAGCTATACTGCTATGTAAGTCCTCCTTTCACGCTTCCTAGAGGCATCTTACAGAAACGAATAAACGTTGTAAATTCCCTTATGATTATTGGAATATACGAAGAATTTTACTTATCCTTGTAAGAAAAAAGTTGAGAAATACACATTTTATAGCATTCTATATTTAAAACATAAAAGAACCGATACTTGTTATATTCAAGCATCGGTTCTTTATACAAAATTGTCATTTTTTCTTTTATATAAAATAAATATTTCTCCACTTAATCCGTTACAAAAAACTCCCTCGTTACATCAATAAATTGTCGCAGTGGCACTGTCATCCATTTGTCTTTATGCCAAGCGATTTGCGTATAAATCGGAGAGATTGTATTTTCTAAATGTAACTCTTTTATCGTCCCCTCTCGTATATCTTTTTCTACTACTATTGCTGGTAAAACGGCTATGCCTAAATCTGCAATAACACATTGTTTAATTGCTTCAACACTAACAAACTCAATTTTATTTGCTGGATATACATCTTCCCCGCGAAATAGCTCTTCAAATAAAGTCCGATACGAGCAGCCTAATTCTGTTAGTAAAAGTGTTTCACTCTCTAAATCTTTTATAGAAACTGAAGGTTGTTCAAGTAAACGATGCCCTGGAGCAGCTACTACTTTTAATTCTTCTTTCATAAGTGGTTCCACATGTAAAACATCTTCTGTTTTACACTCATCCAAAATAAATGCAAGATCTACTTTTCCCTCCATCAATTGTTCCTTCGCATCTTTATTGGAATGTGCTGGTTTAAATATAAGTTTTATTTTTGGGAATTGTATTTTAAACCTCTTTAATATAGAAGGCAGTCTGTATGTACATTGACTTTCTTGTGCACCAATTATTAACGTACCTGCTATTTCCTCATCATCTTTCACAGCCGTCTTCGCTGCGTTACTAAGTGCGATTATCTTGTCCGCATATAGTTGAAACTTTCTTCCTGCTTCAGTTAAGAAAAGACGTTTCCCTAATCTCTCAAATAGTGGTGTACCGAGCTCAGCCTCTAATGTTTTAATTTGTGCTGTCACGCTCGATTGGGCAAAGTTTAATTTCTTCGCAGTTTGTGTAAAGTTCAAAGTATCTGCTGCTACTTTAAATGTAATTAATTGTTTTATCTCCATTTATCATCCTTCTTTTTCAATCGGTATTTTCGATTGATTTCATCGAAATAATCCTCTTTGTCTATTGATATTTATATTGTATGATAAAGAGCATCGACAAACAATAAAATGGAGGTATTCCATATGAAAGCACTTTGTTTCGAACAGTTTGGAAGTCCAGATGTACTACAATATAAAGAAATAAACGATCCAACCATAAACCCAAATGAAATTCTAGTACGCACGAAAGCAATCGGATTAAACTTCGCTGATATTTATAGACGCCGCGGTGATTATCATCTCGCTGGCAATCCGCCTTATGTATTAGGTTATGAAGGAGCTGGAATTGTTGAAAAAGTAGGAGCTGACGTTACTACTATCAACCTAGGAGACCGTATTGCATTTGCGGACGTCCCATTTGCAAATGCAGAACTAGTTGCCGTTCCATCAGAAAAAGCCATCCTACTTCCGGATTCTATTTCTTTTGAAACAGCCGCTTCTGTCTTATTACAAGGATTAACTGCACATTATTTAACGCAAGATAGCTATCAAATAAAACAAGGTGATACAGCTTTAGTACACGCTGCAGCTGGTGGCGTCGGTCAACTTCTCGTTCAAATGATTAAACTATATGGCGGAAAAGTAATTGGTTTAACGTCATCAAAAGAGAAAGCAAAGATAGCTACATTAGCTGGTGCCGATCACGTATTTTTATATACTGAAGAATGGCATACGAAAGTACTTGAAATGACTAATGGAACTGGAGTAAATATTGTATATGAATCAGTAGGTTCTACATTAGAGGAAAGTTTTAACGCTACTAAAATTGGCGGTACTGTCGTATTTTACGGAATGGCTGGTGGTAATCCTGCTCCAGTTGATCCGCGTATGCTTATGGATACTTCAAAAACTTTAACTGGCGGAGACCTTTGGAACGTGCTTACTACTTTTGAAGAACGTAAGCAGCGCTCTACTCAATTATTTGATTGGATCACTAGCGGAAAAGTAAACATCGCGAGTCCTACTACATTCTCTTTACAAGATGGTGCTCTTGCACATAAATTATTAGAGAGTAGAAAAAGTACAGGAAAGATTTTATTAATTCCATAATCATTCCAATAAGAAAAGGAAGCTAGATTTCTCTACCTTCCTTTTCTTATTTCTATTTGAGATTTAATTATATTTCCACACTTTCTTTCCCTTTTGCAACATAACTCATATCTCCAACCGACTCGACTGTATATGTTCCATCTTGGTATACAATCTTCGTCACACTAGCATTTTCCACCCCAAGTTTTGTTTTGCTACTGTCTAACATTTCTATTAAGGTAGTAATCAAAAGCCCATGAACGACAACTAAAACGTTACCGCCACCATTTCCAGCAGCTTCTTCACTAATTTTATCTATCTCTGTTTTTATACGAGTAGAAAATAAGTCCCAATCTTCCGCCTGTTTCGTAGGATCTGCTACTCTAATAAGATTAATCACTTCTTGAATAGAAAACTTCATAAGTTCTTCTGGTGATGCAACGCCTGCAGCTTTTCCAACCACATCCCACATATTCTCAAGTTTTTCACCTTCAAAAATACCGAAATTTAATTCTCGCAAATCTTTTCTTTGCTCAAGTTTTAATTTTGATTGCTCACTATATTTTAATACTAAATTAGCAGTTTCAATTGCGCGGCCGCTATCACTACTATATGCATTCATAAAATGAATATCTTTTAATCCTGTTCCTAAATTTGTGGCAACTTCAACACCTTTTTCTACTAAAGGAGAATCTGCCCAACCTTGCGCGCGATGATTCGTATTTAATATTGTTTTACCGTGTCTTGTAACATATAACGTCACTACATTCTCATTGCTATCTGTTTCTCGCTTATTCATTTCATTCTCTCCCTTTACGTTTCTATATCAATTTTACCACCTCAATTATTCATTGAGCAAAATATACGTCAGTAGATCCGCTTAATAAAAAAAGCTATCTTTCTGTATATCCATACAAAAAGATAGCACCTTTTATGATTACATTTCTTAACCGGTACTCCTACTCAGCAAAAGCACTCGAATATTGTACAATTCCTTCTACACCTAGAAGAGCATTTTCTGTTAATTCCTTTATCATAAATACCTCTTCAGGCACTTCAAACGGTGCTTTTATATTCCACTCACTTGCTTTCTTAAAACCAAATTTCGGGTAGTACTCTGGATGTCCTAATACTACAACTGATCCGTATCCAAGTTCTTTCGCTTTTTCTAAAGCAGCCGTAATCAGTTTTCCACCAATTCCTTTCTTCTGATGGCCCCTAGCAACTGAAACTGGTGCAAGTGCTAACGATTCTACAGAAGTTCCACATTGTTCTATTGTAATTTTCGATAACATAATGTGACCAACTATATCTTCATCTACCGCAACAATTGATAACTCCGGAACAAACGCGTCACATTCTCTAATACGTTTTACAAGTTCATGTTCTGTTTTATCACTAAATTCTTCAAGTGAAAATGCCTCTTTTACGACTTCTTCTGTTTTTCTACAATCGTTTTTTTGTTCTTGTCTAATCGTTACCATTTTAACTTATCCTCTATTCTTTCTTATTTCTTTTTGAATTTTACGAAGTGCTTTTTTCGATCCGCGCTCAATATCGTGTTGCATTTTTCTTTCTTTATAATCAACAAATAGTGTATTTAAATCGTATCCTTCTGGATATAACTCCTTCGCTGCTACTTCTAAAGTAATACGTTTTACATTTACTTCAACGAATTCACCGTTATAATATACAACAACGTTATAAAAATTATCTTTTTCCTTATAGATGATACCAAAATCATCATGATCCAATAAATTAACACGATCGCCGATTTTGTACTCATAATGAGATTCTCTTTTTTCTTGTACGAATTTCGGTTTTCTAATTTTACTTTCATTCACTTTTTCTAAAGCGTACTCTTTATTTCCCATGTACTCTTTCGCCCTTTTCAGTACATGTTCTTTTACGTTCATTTTATTCGCAATCCAAAGTGCATTACTTTCTCCTGATTTTCCGATAACTAATTTATAAAGCGGCTCTAACGTTTCACTATTAAACTGCATCGCTGCATTCATAAAGTCATCATGCATTTCTGAGAATCGTTTAATTTCTCCGTAATGCGTACTCGCAACGGTAATACATCCCGCAAAGTACAACTCTTCTAAAATAGAAATTGCAAGTGCTGCACCTTCATTTGGTTCTGTACCGCTCCCTATTTCATCAAATAAAAGTAACGTATTATTATTTGACATCCTCATAATCTCAGAAAGATTTTTCATATGAGATGAAAATGTACTTAGTGCGTTTTCGATACTTTGATTATCACCAATATCTACAAATACATTTTCAAAAATAGCGATTTCTGTCCCTTTATCTCCTGCAATATGAAGACCTGACATTGTAGCTAATGTTAACAATCCAATTGTTTTTAACACAATTGTCTTTCCGCCCGCATTCGGCCCTGTAATAATTAAACTACGATACTCTTGACCAATTTTAAAATTTAAGGGTACAACTTGCCCTGTTAAAAGCGGATGCTTACAATTCACTAAATGAATGTAGCCATGATCATTTAACTTCGGTTCTATTCCATCAATCGATTTACTAAACTTCGCTTTCGCAAATACCATATCATACTGACTAATTAGCTCCATGTTAATCTTTATACTATAAATATTTTCTAATACCATCCCTGATAAAGTCGCTAAAATTTGATATTCTTCAACCGCTTCTTCTGCTTTCAAACCTGCTAGTTCTGCATTCAATTTCGTAACCGTATGCGGTTCTATAAATACAGTAGAACCTTTTGCCGAGGCTTCAATAATACTTCCGGCAACTTGGTTTTTATAGGAAGATTTAATTGGAATCGTATAACGGTCATCCTTTTTACTAATAAAGAATTCCTGAATGAATTTCTTATTTGCACTACTATTTAAAAACTTCGTTAAACGTTCTTTTATTTTCCCATCTACAGAATCGATATTATTTCGAATTCGTTTTAACTCTTTACTTGCAGCTGCATCAATACTATTTCCTTTAATTGAAAAGTTAATTTCCTCTTCAATACTTTTATATTCAGTCATTGAATTTGCATAAGAAGCTAATACTGGTGCAAAAAATTCTTTATCTAACATAAACTTTTTAATCTTTCTACATCCACGTAAAAAGTCTGAAACACTCACTAATTCTTCTGGATCTAAAATCATACCTTTTTCTAATTTTTGAATTGTACTAGCAATATTAGAAATGCCGAAGAAAGGAACATGCCCTTCTGCATCTAATATAGCTCGTGCTTCTGTCGTTTCATTCAACCGATTTCTCACTACTTTTATACTCGTACTCGGCTCTAATTTGTTTAATAATTCCTTACCTAATCCACTTACACAATAAGATTTCACTATATCCTTTAATTCGTTATATTGTAACTTTTCAAAAGTCATCGTATTCATTTTGTTTCTCCTCACTATGATTGATTTTTATCATAAATGAAGATACCTACTCATTAGATTCCAATGAGTCATATATAAAATTCCATAATTATACAATAAAAACATATACAAAAAAGCTGCGGGGATACCGCAGCTTTTACATTTACAAGGCATGTGTAATAACATATGAGGAAATAAACCATAAAAAATAGATGGCAGTCCCTTATTACACGCTTTATAAAGTATTGTAGGTATCTTCATAGGTTTTGAAATAAATGCATGACAAAATTAGGGGTATGATGTACATAAAAATCCCCTGGTCTTATCCGATTTATTTCATTAAATTTTTCCTATTTAATACCTACCGCACTCACAAAAAGCACCTCTCATTAAGTTATATTATAGTCATTGAAATCTAATTTATTGAAATCATCATACTATATGTTACGTGAGAAGTAAAGGTGTCATACTTTAGTAGTACGTAACTATAAATTTCAATATTGCTTAAATTAGGTCTATATTCGCTGAAGAGAAATTATAAGAAGCGCCTCCGCTATTGCGAATGTCATTTACTTCCCCAAATACATTTAATAATTATGACAAGCAATGATAGGAGGTTTACTATATGAATGAAGAGTATAGTATTTTACACGGACCTGCTCTGGAACCAAATTTAATCGGTCCCACACTACCATCAATTCCACCATTTACATTCCCCACCGGACCAACTGGAATCACAGGACCTACCGGCGCGACAGGTTTTACCGGAATTGGAATAACTGGTCCTACCGGGGTTACAGGTCCTACCGGAATCGGAATAACTGGTCCTACTGGGGTTACAGGTCCTACCGGAATCGGAATAACTGGTCCTACTGGGGTTACAGGTCCTACCGGAATCGGAATAACTGGTCCTACTGGCGCAACCGGTTTAGGGATTCTTCCCATATTTGGAACAATAACTTCTGAAGTAGGAATTGGTTTTTCAGCAGTAGTTAATACAAATATTAATTTTACCATTCCAGGACCTGCTAGTGGAACTACCCTAAATCCATTAAATAATTCTATTACAATTGATACCACTGGCGTGTACTCTGTATCCTTTTCAATTGTATTTGTAATACAAGCTATATCGTCTAGTATATTAAATCTTACAATAAACGATTCCATTCAATTCGCAATTGAAACGCGAGTTGGTGGTGCTTCTGGGGTGAGAGCTACATCCGCCAGAACTGATTTACTACCTTTAAATCAAGAGGATGTTCTTCGAGTACGAATAAGAGAAGCCACGGGTGACATTATATATTCCAATGCCTCTCTTGTTGTTATAAAGGTCGACTAGCTCTTTTATTACAATAAAGATTTATGAAAAATAAAGTGAAACTTTAATAAGCCCTCACCAATCGGGCTTCCCACAAATAGCGGGATAAATATGCACAATATAAAAAGAAGAGGGAAACTTATATTTCAGTCTACCTCTTCTTTTTCATCACCAAATTATTGTTGAACATATATGGAAACTGATCCTCCACTTACTTGGAACTGCCCCCATCCGTCCTTATTAATTGTTACAGTATTTGTTTGATTACCCGTAATATCGTACCATACTTCCCCTGCGTTATTCTTTCCAACATCCATCCACTTCGCCCCTCCTGGTCCATCAGAGATTAATGTTGCTAAACCAGAATTAGCATGTACACTATCACCTTCTCTTGTCCAGCCAATCACATCTGGATGATCAAAATAATCACGTTGCGTACCATATGCAAAGTTTTTTCGTGCCGTCAAAATCGGATCAATTTTGTCCTTTAACACTGGAATTTCATAGTTACTATTTCCTTTTGTACCATAGTAATCACCATAGAAAACAGAAGGATACCCCTCTGCACGCGTTAAAATAAATGCATATGCCAGCGGTTTGAACCAAGGGCTCACTACAGATTCCAATGACTGACCAGGCTGTGAATCATGATTTTCAACTAGAGTAACCGCAAGTGTAGGATGATTCGCAACTACCGTTCCTTTTAAAATATTTCTCATATCATAATTTCCATTTCCTGTTGAAGCATAATGAAAATTATAATGAAGTGGTGCATCGAACACAGATTGATTATAATTAACCTTCGCTAAATAATTATTTAAAGTCTGGATATCATTTTGCCAATATTCAGCTACTGTAAACATTTCTTTCCCTGTTTGCTGTCTAACATGATTTACCCAATCGCGCAAATATTCATGATCAATATGTTTAACAGCATCTAAACGAAAACCATCTAAATTTAATTCATTCGCATACCACGTTCCCCATTTTTTCATTTCATTCGCAACATCTGGATGATCAAAATCAAGATCCGCATACATCAAATAATCATAATTCCCATTCTCGCTAGACACTTCCCAGTCCCATGCTTTACCTATGCCCCTAAATTTATAAATTCGGTTTAATTTCCTTCCTTCATCCCAATCCGTTCCGTCAAAATGATACCATTTCCATTTGAAATTAGAATAAGAATCTCCACGCCCTGGAAAGTTAAATCCCGTCCACGCACTAATTTCATAATCACCTGATACTTCATTATTTCGATTGCTCGGGTCTACCTCAACTGCTGTGACAGTTTCTGTATAATCAGCCCCACCTTTATGATTCATAACTACATCACCGTATACATCGATGTTTTTCTTATGTAAAGCGTCAATTGCAGATTTCAATTGTGCTTTCGTCCCATATTTCGTCCGCACTGTGCCCTTTTGATTGAATTCCCCCAGATCATATAAATCATATGCTCCATATCCTACGTCATTTTGCGTAGTTCCTTTATATGCAGGTGGTATCCAAACAGATGTAATTCCTTTTTCCGCTAAATTTTCAGCATCAGTACGCAAACGATTCCAATGATTCCCATCATTCGGAGAATACCACTCAAAATACTGCATTAACGTTCCATTGTTAACTGTGTCTGCATATGCCTTACTCCCCTCATATATACTAGGTAAAAACATAACAACTGACAATCCGACTATTGTTATTCTTTTAAACATCTGTACACCATCCCCTTCCAAGAAAGCGTTTGCATAGTTTATCAGAATTATTATAATATTCGTCCCACCGTTAGTAAAGTAGCAATCTCTCACTCTCCCATATTATTTTTAATCTAATTTCAAATATTCAACGTAGTTTTCATTTCACATCCTATTCAAGATTGTTTACAATTTACCTATAAAAGCATAACGGAGGGATTTCGATGACAGACTTTCAAAAACAATTTTTCGCACGATTACATATAGAAGAAAAAGACACAGTTTCATTTGAAGATTTATCTAACATTATGTACGCAATGGCACAAACTGTTCCTTTTGAAAACTTAAATATTCTCGAAAAGAATTTTAAAGAAATATCAAAAGAAAATTTGAAAGAGAAAATTTTAGTAAATAACCGTGGCGGTCTTTGTTATGAACTCAATCCTACTATGTATTACTTCCTGAAAGATTCTGGATTCGATGTTCATCTCGTTTCAGGAACAGTTTATAACGCTGCAAACTCCATATGGGCTGTTGATTCTGGCCATATCGCAACCGTTTTAACACATCAGAATGAACTTTATTTAATTGAAGTAGGATTCGGATCATACTTACCTCTTGCCCCTGTCCCTTTCTCAGGTGAAGTCATTCACTCTGCTACAGGAGATTATCGTATTCGTAAAGAAATGACCGAAAAGGGAAACTACATTTTAGAGATGCGGAAAAACAATGAGTTCTTGGATCAATCTTCTGCTGATGATTGGACGTTAGGCTATGCATTTTATATAGAAGAAGTGGATGAAGAAAAAGCAAATACAGCACAAAAAATTATCGTTGAACATGAAGGATCACCCTTTAATAAAGTACCTCTTATTGTAAAACTAACTGAAGATGGGCATGCCTCTTTAACGAAAGATAGCCTTACAGTAGCGAAAAATGGTAAAAAAACGAAAGAAACCGTTACAGACATGCAATATACAAACCTTTTACATTCAAAATTCGGAATTACACTATAAGTAAGTAAGCCTTGTTATTTTAGCAAGGCTTTTCAATTTTCAGCAGGGATTTTTTGCAATTTGTTGTATTTCATAGTTATATAGAAATATAACTACATGTTTAGAAAGGAAATGATTATGACAGAACTTAAAGATCGATTACAAGTAGCTGATATAGAAAAATGGGATTTAACAGACATTTACCATACAATTGAAGATTGGGAAAGTGATTTTCATAAAATTGAAGTATTAACGAAGGAATTACAAGAATTTAATGGCAATATTCACGATGGCAATAGTTTATTAGCTTATTTAACGAAGAGTGAAGAAATTTCTAGCATAATATCTTTAATGTTCGCTTATGCACGATTACAATCTGACCTTGATACACGCGATACTGACGCGCAATCTCTTGTCGATAAAGTATCACAATTACACGTGAAAGTAAGTGCAGCGAAATCTTTCTTTTCCCCCTTCTTACTTAGCATAGACGAAAACACATTACATTCTTACATAGAAGATACAGAAGGCTTACAATATTATAAAGAAGACTTATTTGAATTATATCGTTATAAAAAACACGTATTGAATAAGGACCAAGAAGCAATTTTATCACAAATGGGTGAAGCTCTTTCTTCTCCACAGCACACATTTGGTATGTTAAATAATGCAGATATATTATTTGGTGAAGTGACGACTGACGATGGAGAAAAAGTGAACTTAACACGCGGAATGTATGCAAAGTTAATAGAAGATACGAATCGTGAAAAGCGTAAAGAAGCTTATAAAGCATATTACAAACCATATGTTCAGTTAAAGAATTCCATCGCATCTACTTTATCCGCTGCTATTAAAAATAATGTTACTGTTTCGAAATTAAGAAACTATCCATCAGCGCTAGAGAAATCATTATTTGGCGATATGGTTCCGAAAGAAGTATATGAAAACCTAATTGATACAACGAAAAAAAACATTCAAACATTACATACATACAATGAAATTCGAAAAGAAAAATTAAACGTAGATGAACTAAGACAATACGACTTAGGCGTCGATTTAGTAGAAGGTGCAAAACAAAACATCCCATATAGTGAAGCATTTGACATTATGATTTCATCACTAGCTCCTTTAGGAGAAGAATATATTGAGACATTAAAAAGTTTTAAAGATAAAAGATATATAGACGTAAGAGAAACACCAGGAAAACGTTCTGGTGCTTATAACTTTGGTGTATACGGCGTTCATCCTTTCATTCTTTTAAATCATCACGATGATTTAAACAGCCTGTTCACTCTTACTCATGAATGCGGTCACGGTATGCATACGCACTATTCACATGGATACCAACCAAGAATTTCTGCACATTATTCTATCTTTGTCGCAGAAGTCGCTTCTACAGTAAATGAAGTGTTATTAATTCACTATTTATTAAAAGAAGCAAAAGATACGGACGTGCGTAACCATTTAATTAACCATTTTATTGAGAAATTTAAAGGTACTTTCTTTACACAAATTATGTTTGCAGAATTTGAAAAAATTACACATGAAATGGCTGAACAAGGTAAACCATTAAATGCACAAGTCTTCAGTGAAATTTATGAAAAGCTATTTAAAGAATATAACGGTGATTCACTTGTATTTGATGAAGAAGTAAAATACGGATGGGCTAGAATCCCTCATTTCTATCGCCCGTTTTACGTATACAAATATGCAACTGGATTCGCATCTGCCATTCAAATCGCTGATAAACTATTAAGCGGTGATCCGAATGCTCAGAAAAATTATATTGAATTCCTTAAAGGTGGAAGTTCAGACTACCCATTAAACTTATTGAAAAAAGCTGGCGTCGATTTAACAACGCCAGAACCGATTGAAAGTGCATTGAAACAATTCACTCAACTTGTTGAGGAGTTTTCAACCCTATAAAAAAGAGCCTCTCGCTAGAGGCTCTTTTTTATATTCCCTTTCCTTCTATTAAATCATTCGCCATTTTCCTGAATTCTTGATTAAATGCGTCATTCATACCATTTTGGACGTTAGAAAATAATATGACAAACGTTCGTTTATCCCAGTTAAAATTATTAAAAGTGTTCCAGCCAGCTAATACACCGTGGTTATGATAATAATCTGGGTAAATATAGAAACTAAATCCATATTTTCTTGCAGGTGATGCAGAAAACATATCTGATACACTTTGTTTAGAAAGTAGTTTACCATCCATAATAGCTTCATCTAACTTTTTCATATCTTCAACAGTCGTATACATTTCACCACAACCATACAGCCAGTTCATTTTTAAGCGCGGCGTGGCTATTAACTTATTATCTTTTTTCGTATACCCTTCTGCTAAGAAAATATCTTCTGGAAGTGTTGCGCCCATTCCAGATTCATTCATTTCAACGGGAGTCAAAATATTTTCTTTCACATATTCAGCAAGTGGTTTATTCGATATTTTTTCTACAATATATGCAAGCACCATATAATTATAATCTGTATATTTCCATCCTGTCCCTGCTGGAAATTGTAACGTTTGTGCCCCAATCCACGTTACTAATTTTAACCGTGATGCTGCGTCAACACTACCTTGTCCCTGTTCTGGTAATCCAGACGTATGTGTTAACAAGTTTCGTAACGTAATATTTTTATCTGCTGGAAACGATGGGATATATTTATTTACATTGTCTTCAATGTTCAACTTCCCTTTTTCTTTTAGTTGCATAATAGATATTGCAACAACTGTTTTCGTAATAGAACCAATGCGATATTTCGTTCTTGGCGTTGTTAATACTTGATCTTTCACATTCGCATAACCGTAGCCTTTTCGTAAAATCACATGACCTTTACTTGCTACAAGAACACTTCCATTAAATCCTTTATCTTTTAAGTACTGATCTAGTTTTCCAGCTGCAATTTCATAACGCTTTTTCTCATTCGCATCAATTTCCTGCTTAACATCTTTTTGCTTACTATTTACATTAGAAAATGCCTTTGCATCATATTTTTTTCCTTTATTTGCATGTATTAGTGTAACAATACTTCCACAAAAAACTGCAAAAATAAAGAAAACGATTAACCATTTCTTTAACATACTAGGAACCCTCTTTTATCTAGTTTCACTTAACGTACATCCATTCTATTTTATATCTTTTAATTATCAAGTATATTATAATATTATTTAATATTCACTCTGTTAAAACTAGATTCCTTTTTCTCATTTTCAATTTTGACTACTCTCTATTGTATTTCTTTCTTGCAAAATTTCCAACATACAATCGGATGCATTACACTATAATTTCAAATTCTTTTGTAACATTTGTTACATACTAAAAAGAATGGAGATGTAATATGAAAAACACCGATAAACGCAATCGTTTAGATGATAAGATGTTTCATTATCGGATAACAAAAAATAACATGGTATTAATTGAATATTACAGAAAACAGATTATAGTATTAAAAGGAAATGATGCTGAAAAATTTTTAAATAAAATAAATCATGCAAATAACGATAAAGAAAAACAGCTAATTATGGCTAAAATTACAGGTAATTTCAAAAGAGGTAATGAACGAAATTGAAAACGAATCTCATTTACATTTTGATTATACAACAAATAAAAAAAGAAATGTCGCTCATTCAACATTTCTTTAGACTTTCTTCATAAAAAATTTACATTGCTAACATTCCTTCATTTTCTATACTTCCTATATAAGCTAACCGCTGAAATAGTTAGTAATACAACTATGCATAACCACGCATACGTATATCCCTTCTTATCTACAATATAACCAAATAAAGCAGGCGCAGCAATAATGGCAATTTGATTTAATGTAAGTGCAAAACTCACTGTCATCCCTACCGATTCTTCACTTGCTGATTCCGCAACTTCAGTTATAAAAAGACTAAACCATCCAATTGAAAAGAATCCTAACAACGCACTTACACCATACAATACATTCGTTATTGTATGTATGCTCATTACTAATATTAGAATGAAGAAAATAGAAATACAAACAGTTATAAATAAGAGGGTACGCCTATTCCCCTTATAAAATAAATCACTAGTAGCTGCTAATATAACCCTACCAACCATTCCAGAAAAGAACATAACGGAAAATACTTTTCCAGCTAAAATTGGCGTGATTGATTGTTCCAATACTAAAAATTTTATAAAGTGCGCAACTAACACCATTTGCAATGAAATCATACAAATGCCAGTTATATAAATTGCATACAACTCTTTTTTACACATCACTTCTTTTAACTGCATCCAAAAAGAAAGTTTACTACGTTCTTGTTTAACTTTCTCTTGAATATATGGTTCCTTATAAAATATAAAAAATAAAAACCCTCCAATTATACAAATACATGCAATACTATTTACCGCATAGGCCATATTATATTTTATTGTAAGAAACGGGATCAATACTCCCGCTAATGTACCACCAATCGGTATACCGGCTTGTCTAATCCCCATCGCTAACCCGCGATTTTCTTTTGAGAACCACTTCATTATCACCTTACTTCCTCCTGGCTGCGAAACACTATAAAACGTTCCTACTAATAAAAGTACAAAGAGTAACCCATTAAATCCATTGACCATATTAGTCAGTAAAAACGAACCTCCTAGTAAAAATGAACTTATCGAAATTAACAACTTTTCATTGTATTGATCAAGTAGCCGCCCGACAAAAAGCATACAAAATAGCGGTCCTATATTTACAACACTTACTAACAATCCAATCTCCGTATTCGTAAGTGCATATTCTTCTTTCCAAAATAAAGCAAACGCTCCAACACCATACGTTATAAGTGTCGCTGTTGTTTGAGCAACCGTCGCAAAAATTAACATAACCCACTTATAAGTACTATTCACCCTTTCTTCCATTAACACAATAATCCCTCCATCCCCTTCCATTGTATGAAAGTTCTGATATCATATAAAATAAAGATTTATCATGTAATCCATCAAAAAAAATGATACCTTTTCTGGAGGGATGATACTTGGATATAAAAGATTTAACTGTATTTTACGAAGTTGCGAAAGAAAAAAACATATCTCACGCAGCTAAAAATTTAAACTATGTACAGTCTGGCGTAACAATGCGTATGAAACAACTAGAAAATGAACTAGGTGTACCTTTATTTTACCGAAACGGAAAAGGTGTAACTTTAACTTCTAACGGTGAGATTTTATTAACATACGCTAAACAAATTATCCACTTAATGGATCAATCTGTTAAAGCAATTCAAAGTAATGGAATCGAACCAAGGGGCACTTTAAAAATTGGATGTACAGAATCTACAACCGCTGTAAGACTTCCATCTATATTAACGGCCTATTATGAGAAATACTCAAAAGTCGAATTGATTTTAGAATCAAATACGACGGAACAATTGATTAGGCTTGTACTAGAACGAAAACTGGACGGAGCGTTTATAGCTGGCTCTACTCAGCATGCTGAACTTCATACAAATATATTTCGTGAAGAAGAATTAGTTCTCATTAGCAAAAAGCCTTTATCTTCCTTTAAAGACATAGGAGACATGAATTTACTTGCATTTAGTCACGGGTGCTATTATAGAAATTTATTAGAAGATTGGCTTCAAGAAGAAGGAATTTCACCTAAGCGAGTATTAGAGTTTGGAACAATTGAAGCGATACTTGCATGTGTAAAATCAGGTATGGGCATAGCAATTATGATGAAGTCTATTTTAAATGGTCATCAACATGACATATCATTCAACCCTTTGCCAAATAGCTTCAAAAAAGTTCCTACTACTTTTATTACTAGAAAAGATATATATCACTCTGCTGCATTACAAAAATTTATGGAGATGACTCACAATGCGTGAAAAGAAAATACGTGGTATGAAACGAAAAACAAACACTATGATAAAGCGAATTGAGGAACATACAAAATCGTTCCCTTCTACTTTCTATAACGATGAATATTGGAATATGCTATTGCCAGTTTCGCAAGCTTTTATTGACTCTCGTAAAACACCTAGAAAAGTAAAACGGTTATGTATTCAAACCCTATTAAATCAAGCAAATCATTATATTTAAAAATGAGGACTACTTTCATAATTTCTTTAATAGAGATAGTGAATTTCAAAAATGGATTCTTCTTTCAAATGAAATTGATTTTTGGGAGACATGGGAAATGTCAGTTTGTCATTCCTTCAAAACGCTTCACTTTCAAGAAATTATTTATGATGCAGATGAATGCTATGAAAAAGAGATTCTGTTTATCGGAGAGTTAGATTAAAAAGGGTATACCTAAAACACTGGTATACCCTTTTCCACTTATTTTTCCTTCAATACACTATGTAATCGATCCGGATAATTTGTAAACATTCCTGTAGCACCCCATTTGATTAACAGTCTCATATCTGGTTTCTCATTAATTGTATAAGGGTGAATTAACAGTCCATTTTTCCTAGCCATTTTCATATAGGACTCATCAATAATTAGTTCCCCGTTATCATTACGTAAGTTTGGTCCAATACCAGCTGCATACTTTTTAATTTCTTGAAAATCATCATTTGTTACACTTTTCGGTTCATGTGTAATGCCAGACCATTCAACAATTTCATTGTTTTCATTTGGATAATACCAAAGCAATTGAACTAACGGAATATTTTCATTCATACTATGAATCTTTTTCAAACTATCTTTACTAAATGATTGAATCATAACACGGCTAGAAGACATGTTTTGGCCTACTAAATTATATTTTTGTAACAACGCCAACAATTTCTCTTCCATTCCTGGATACACATCTGGTGATTTTGTTTCAATATAATACTTCATACTTCTTCCATACTTTTGGAAGATTTCTTCAAGAGTTGGAACCTTTTGCCCAACATACTCTTGCTTAGCCTTTTCTGGATACGCTTTATTAAACCATGATCCAGCATCTAAACTCTTTATTTCGCTTAACGTTTTATCGCGTACTTCGCCTGTTCCATTTGTAGTGCGATCAACTGCTGTATCATGCATTGCAATTAATTGGCCATCCTTTGTTAATTGAATATCTAACTCTAAATAATCCGCTTTCATTTTTTTCACTAAATCATAAGAAGCAAAAGTATGCTCAGGTGCATGTCCACTTGCTCCGCGATGTGCAATATTTAAAAACTTATTCGTATTCCATTCATGCTTTCCTTCTGCTTTCGCATGAACAGCTCCCCCAGCAAAGATACTTCCAGTCATAAAGAAAATAACTAAAACGCTAATAATCTTTCTCATTCTTCTAACCCTTCCTACGTTGCAAATTTCAACAAGCTAATGAGATTTACACGAAACAGAAGACACACTTTCATTATTTTTATAAACCTATATTAAAATTCCAATCTTACAAATGTTTTCTATATTATTAATATAGAAAACTAGTATTATCCTATTTAATTTCTATAGCCCTCCTTTTCACATGTAACTCCCTATTTTGTACGGTTCATTCAATAAAAAAAGCCATAAATTATTTAGGCTACACTCCTGTATCCCTAAATAAATTTATGGCTTTTCTCAAATATCTCCGGCCTCTATTAACTTGTCGAATTTAATCATATCAAACCTATTGAAATTTGTGAATATTTTTTTCAGTGCAGTGAAGCACATAAAACAATATTTCTGTAGTTACTTAAAAATCACATAATAAATTTCTCATTACCTCGTCCAATACTATATCTGGATTTACTACCGCTTTTTCTGAACGCCATCCTATAAAGCCATCTGGTCTAATTAATACAGCACCTCCATTCTCTATACCATATAATTTGCTAAAAATATCTTCTGGAGCAATAAAGTCTCCACTTAAGCCAACACGATACCCTTTTATATTTATTCCTAATTTAGCTGAAACAGTATGTGCTGCCTCAGCCCAAGAACTATTCTCTACTCCTGTAAGTAATACAAAACTGTTACCGAATAAGTCTAATGTAGAAACTTTCTTCCCTTCATACGTTCCCCATAAATGTGGCGCTCGCGTTCCAGGTCTTCCGTTCAACTCTATGCTATCCATTCTATGTGGAGTGACTGAATTATCTATAATCGCCTCTGAACAATACTGATATCCAACTGTAACAGCTAAACCATCCATATTATTCAAACTGCCTTTCTCTCTCTTCGCAGCACGAAACAGTAAACTACTTGCATAAGCTGTCGTTAATTTTGCAACAGAGTGTCTCTCTTCATGATATGTTTCTAACAATTTTGGTTTTGCCTTTCCTTTTATAACAGCCGCTAATTTCCAAGCTAAGTTATGCGCATCTTGTATTCCTGTATTTGAACCAAATCCGCCTGTTGGTGGCATAATATGTGCTGAATCTCCAACTAGAAAGACTCGATTTCCTTGAAATTTCATTGCTGTACCTTCGGCCGCTTCCCACGGTAAAACACTTAATATTTCTGACTCAACATTTGTACTTCCAATTGCTATTTCAATAATTTGTTTACAACGTTCCATCGTGAAATCCTCTGGTCCCTCTCCTTTTAATGGATCGTAGGCTACATGGTAAATCCATTTTTTCACGTTATCTACTGGGATCAGTGCACCAAGAACCTCTGGATGAAGTACCATAGAAAAACCGAATGCGTCTCCTTGTATAAACTCACTTAAGTCTGCTTCAAAATAAATATTCATATAATAGCCACCAATGGTTCCACGCCCCTCAGTTTTAATCCCTAACTGCTCACGTATTTTACTTTTCGCTCCATCCGCTGCAATTACATAGTCACAATGTATGACACTTTCTTTGTCTGTTTCACGATTTCGAAGCTTTGTTTTTACCCCGTTTTCACTTTGTTCAAATGAAACTAATTCATGATAAAAAGATAGTTGCCCGCCTAGCGTTTTTTCTTCTTGTAACATCATCTCTTCTAAAATAATTTGATAACATGCAGTTTGTTTTGATGGACTAATCTTTTCTATTTTTTGAAGTAACTCTTCATCGTTTCTGTATTGCGTCGCTCTCATTTGTTCCAATTCTTCTTTATTCGCTTCAGCTATTGTATGAACCGCTATTCTTCCTCGGCAGTTCTCTAATGCTTTACCTGCCAATTTAATTCTTTTTTCCAAGCCTAATTCTCGAAATAACTCCATTGTACGTAAAGTAAGACCGCCTGCTTTCGGATGAATGGCAGTAGACGGATGCCTTTCAATAAGTAAGTACTCAATGTTATGTTTTGCAAGAAATAACGCAGACGCTAACCCAGATAATCCCCCTCCAACAATTAAAACTGGTACATAATTCGATTTCATATATTTCCCCTCCAAATCATTGTTCTGAGCTCAGTGACATAAATATAATCAAAAAAAACATTAAAATATAGACTTATATTTCATTTTGAATTATCATATAGATAGATTACGCCCCAAAATTCCTTTTACCTTTTCATACATCTATAATCACCTGAATTGTGTCTGTATGAAAGTGTAAAACAAAAGAACGTACTTTACGTTGAACCATGTTCTATCGTAAAATTCAAAAATAATACAAACATTATAAGCGGTCGTAACCTTATGGATTATACAAGGTTACGACCGCTTATTTTATTGTTACATCATTTTTTGTTTTTAAAACCTCATCTATTGTGTTATGTAGTCCTTCCAATCCCTTTTCTATCTCCCTATAATTTTCAACAATAAAAAATTCATTCGTCTCGATTTTCTTTCTCAATATTGCACCTCATACAACAATCATGTAGCATTACCGTATCGAAGTAATGGTTCATCATCTTAAACCTTTCGACTAATTACCTGGAGGCAAAGTGATTGAAATGAATAAACAAGAACAATTAAATATTATAAAAAAAGATTTTATTGATTCTCAAAAAGTATTATTGGCAATTGGTGATGAAACGCGTCAAGCTATTTTATTAGTGCTAATGGAAACGGAATGTCAAACAGGATTACGTGTAGGAGAAATCACGAAGCAAACACACCTTTCCCGTCCAGCAGTATCACATCACCTTAAGATTTTACGAGAAGCTGGCATTATTTTAATGAGAAAAGAAGGTACAAAGAATTTTTATTATATTGATATACGTACAAAATTAGGTTTATTAAAAAATCTTGTATTAGATATTGAGAAGCTATTGCAAAACTTTTATTAAAACTTGGAGGTATAAGAAATGAAAGCAATGATAATTGATAGATATGGAAAAGTCCCAATGCGTATGGCAGAGGTACCTACTCCTGAAATAAATGAGTATGAAGTGCTCGCAGAAATTCATGCAGCTAGCATTAACCCAATTGATTTTAAAATACGCGACGGAAAAGTAAAAATGTTACTGAAATATGAAATGCCCCTAATCCTTGGTAACGACTTTGCCGGTGTCATCACGAAGGTTGGATCAAAAGTAACTCGTTTTAAAGTTGGTGATGAAATATATGCTCGTCCAAGAAAAAATAAGATTGGTACTTTCGCGGAGTATATAGCCATTCATGAAGATGATATAGCTTTAAAACCGAAAAATTTAAGTTTTGAGGAAGCTGCTTCGATTCCACTCGTTGGCTTAACATCATATCAAGCATTACATGACATCATGCAATTACAAAAAGGACAAAAGATTTTAATTCACGCTGGATCCGGTGGTGTTGGTACTTTCGCTATTCAGTTAGCAAAAATAATGGGTGCCATTGTTACAACGACTGCTAGTGAAGCTGGTGCGAATTTAGTAACGTCTCTTGGCGCAGATGAAATTATTAATTACAAAACAGAAAAATTTGAAGATATACTAAAAAATTATGATGCCGTATTTGATACAATCGGCGGTGCAACACTTGAAAAATCATTCAATATTATAAAAAGGGGAGGAAACATTGTTTCCGTTTCAGGCATGCCGAATGCTCGCTTCGGTAAAGAATTTGGTTCAGGATTCTTTAAAACTCTCTTATTTTCATTAGCCAGCAAAAAACTTACTGCACTTGAAAAAAAGCATAATGCTCAATATTCATTTTTATTTATGAAGCCAAGTGGGGATCAATTACGTACTATTGCAAACTATATTGAAGCTGGTGAAATCAAACCGGTAATCGATCGAGTTTTCCCTTTTGAAGATGCGCAAAAAGCAATGGAATATTCCGAGGCTGGAAGAGCAAAAGGAAAAATAATCGTAAAAATTAAGTAATAATAAAAACTCCATTTTTTTTAAAAATGGAGTTTTGTATTTGCTGTTAAATAGACATAGTGCAATGAAGTCCTTACAATAGATTGCAAGGGGAAATATTATATTATACTTTTAGTTAACTTTACAAAGAATATATACGTACAAATACATAATTTAAAATACAAAAAGGAGGAGATACAATGACTAAAAATAATGAAACAGGTTGGAATTTAGATAATAGTTATACGACTTTACCACAATCATTTTATACAGAAATCCCCCCTACTCCCGTAAGTTCACCGGAGTTAGTTAAACTAAACCATTCATTAGCGATATCTCTTGGCTTGACCCCTGAAGAACTGAAAAAGGAAGCTGAAATTGCTATTTTCGCTGGTAATGCACTCCCAGAAGGAGCTCATCCATTAGCTCAAGCATATGCTGGCCATCAATTCGGACATTTTAATATGTTAGGCGACGGTCGTGCTCTTTTAATTGGCGAACAAATTACTCCTTCAGGTGAGCGTTTCGATATTCAACTGAAAGGTTCTGGGCCTACTCCCTATTCACGCCGAGGAGATGGCCGTGCTGCACTCGGTCCGATGCTACGTGAATATATTATTAGCGAAGCAATGTATGCACTCGATATTCCAACTACCCGCAGTTTAGCAGTTGTCACAACCGGTGAACCAACCTATCGTGAAACAAAGTTACCTGGAGCAATTTTAACTAGAGTAGCTAGTAGCCATATTCGCGTCGGTACATTTCAATATGCTGCAGCTCGTGGTTCAATAGAGGACCTGAAATCACTAGCTGACTATACGATAAAAAGGCATTACCCAGAAATTGAATCTCATGAAAACCGATATACTGCATTACTACAAGAAGTCATTAAAAGACAAGCCAGTCTTATCGCAAAATGGCAACTTGTTGGATTTATTCACGGCGTAATGAACACTGACAATATAACGATCAGTGGCGAAACAATTGATTACGGTCCTTGTGCATTTATGGACAATTACGACCAAGGAACTGTATTTAGCTCTATTGACACACAAGGTCGTTATGCATATGGAAATCAACCATATATGGCCGCATGGGATCTAGCACGACTAGCTGAATCTTTAATACCAATTCTGCACGAAGATGAAGAAGAAGCATTAAAAATCGCTCAAGACGAAATTTCGAAATTTAGCGTACAGTATGAAAAACAGTGGTTCCTTGGAATGAAAAAGAAATTAGGACTATTTAGCAACGAAGAACAAGATCAATCACTTATTGAGCAACTTTTAAAAATGATGGAGAAATATAAAGCGGATTACACAAATACATTCCGTTCATTAACTCTTGATGCTATCGAAAATACAGCTCTATTTGAAAGTCCTGAATTTAAAGAATGGTACAAACTGTGGCAATCTCGATTAGAAAGACAAGAACAATCAAAAGAAAACGCCTACGAGATGATGAAAAATAATAACCCATCAATCATCCCGAGGAACCACCGTGTAGAAGAAGCACTAGAAGCAGCTGTTACAAATGACGACTATAGCGTAATGGAGCAACTTCTTGAAGCTTTATCAAACCCTTATGCGTATTCTACAGATCAAGAAGAATACTGCATTCCGCCTACACCGACGAATCGCCCTTATCGTACTTTTTGTGGGACTTGATTGTTTAATATGTAAAAAGGTGCGTTCATATAATTTGTGTGAACGCACCTTTTTATATCCCCCCACTCAACTAAAACTTTAAAATGCACATCCCCCGATGCCATTTCTTTAATCCAAAACAAATTCTACACTATTCCAATAGACTTACTCGTAAGCTTGTTAAACAAATATTGAGAAATATAAAACATCATTTCTAAATATTTTTATTTTTGATACTATATTTTATAAGAATATTCAAAAAGTGAGGGGATTTCATGAGCGTTCAACTACAAGGTAATGAACAAATTACAAAATTATTTAATGACTGGTATAGAGCTATGTTACAGCATCAAACTACCCATGCAACAAAAATAAAAAAAGATATTGAAAATACCATCTCTAATTCAGAAGAAGATACAAACCTACAATTGTATTATTCACTTTTTAATTTCAGATACAAAATTTTAACAGATGGTTTAAATATTAATAAAGATGATTTTAATAAAATTGATTCTTTCCCACTTCCAGAGAATGGGCTATTTTCTTATTATTATCATTTTTTTAAGGCTATTCACAATACAATTATTGGAAACTACAATGCAGCAAAACACCTTTTCGAGAACGCTAAAAAGCTGCTAATACACGTATCTGACGAACTAGAGAATGCTGAATTTAACTACCGCTTAGCTGCCTATTATTATCAAACATATCAACCACTAGTAGCAATCCAATCTACAAATGAAGCTAAAGCGATTTTTTCAAAACATATAAACTGTGAAATTAATGTTGCTTTGTGTGATAACATCTTTGGTTTATCTTGTATTGATTTAAAACAGTTTGAACAAGCTGAAATTAGACTTGATTCAGCATTAAATATTCTACAGAAGTATTCAGAGGAGACTTTATCATTAAGAGTACGACATAATTTAGCTTGGCTATATGCAAGTCAAAACCTTTCAGAGTTAGCAATGCGTCATATTTCAGAGGTTACAACTAAGCAACCAAATCACTTTAAAGCACTTTTTGTTGAAGCACGTGAATACTACAAGCTTGGAGAATATACCCAGGCTAAAGAACTTATAAAAAAAGGATTAAACATCTCAAATAAACTAGAAAACAAAGAGTTTCAATATCGTTTCATGATTTTAAGAGAACTAAATAATAAAACTTCTATAAATGATTTAGAAATGATAATTTTGGAAGGAATTTCTTACTTTAAAACAGAAAACCTTTGGGAATGTATACAAGAGTACACTGATGTTCTAGCAAATATGTTTTATGAAAAAGAAGACCATGTAAAAGCTAGTCAATACTTTTACATGGCCAATCAAGCAAGAAAAAAACATGAAGAAAAGGGAGCTTTGATATAATGAAAAAGATTAAATTGAGCATCATTGGCTTAGCTGTTATTAGCATCACAACTCTTGGGTTAAGCTTCACCTCAGAAACACCGAAAACACAGTTAGGATATGTAGCATTAAACATTGGGGACACCCCTGCACCACAAAGACCTGACCTTGTTCAATCCGTTGACGTAAGTAAAGACTACAACTCAACAACAACTGAAAAAGCACTTTAAAAAATGAAAGACCTTCAATTAAGAAGGTCTTTTTAAATACGCTTATTTAGAATATTTCTCTTTGATGTAGGCTTTATTTTCTCATCAACTCCGCAATCCTCTTACTCTCCTCACTACCAACTTTCTCAAGTTTCTCCACAACTAAATTCCGTCTCTCTACAGAATGATTTTGACTTAACTTCGCTTTTCCTTCTATTTTATTTATCTTTATTTTGAATCCAACTATTCCCTTACTTAATCCTGCCATATAATTCGGATCTACATCGTTTAATGAGTACGTGCTCTTTGAATCTTCATATGTATGTACTAATTCTTGAAGAGAGTCAATTAATTCCTGTTCATCCTCAACAATTTCTAATTCACCATATACATGCACTGCAACGTAATTCCATGTTGGTACTGCATTGTTTGTTTCATACCATAACGGAGAGATGTAACTATGTGGTCCTTGAAATATAGCTAGTACTTGCTGAGTCCCAATATCTTTCCACTGTTCATTCGGCCGTGCGAAGTGACCATGTAAAGTAAGGGTCTCCCTATTTAATAACAACGGCAAGTGCGTTGCATATGGTTCTCCGTTATGTTGAGAAAATAATGTCGCAAAGCTATTTTGTTCCATTATTTCGTACTTCATCTCTTCATCTTGTATTACGAAATATTTTGGTATGTACATAAGCTCCCTCTTTTCCGCTCTTTTCTATTTTATTTCCTATTATATTTAGTAACCGCATCAATCAACAGGGCCAGTTTGTATTTGTTTTATAATGGCAGCTTTCTATTTCAAAACAATAGGCAGCATGTATTCCATGCTACCTTAGTTTATTTTTTCTAATATATTTGTAATAAATACGGTCTTATCCTCAATATAACTAGATCGATTTTTCGACTCTCTTGCTAACTCTTCCTTCAAGTTTCCATACTCATTAGCTACTTCAGTATGTTCACGAAGGTAATCTCGAAACGCTATATGCCTTCTCAACTCTTCACTATTTTTATCACACACATATAAATGATGTTCCATCCAAACTGTATTTCCCTCGTTCCATGGAACGAACATATCCTTTCTTCCAAATGCCTCTCTTCCTTTAAAGCTCCATTCTAACTGATGATAGTACCCTATCTTCTCAAGTTTTTTTACTACCTCATGAAAAATTTCGTACTCTTCTATTACAACATCAATATCTAGTATTGGTTTTGATGCAAGCCCTTTAACAGATGTACTCCCAACATGTTCAATGGATAAAATGCTGTCTTCCATCACATCGTTAATGAGAGTTTGTAGCTTATTAAATTCACTTTCCCATTTGATGTTATATTCTTCGATAGTAATTCTCTGTTTCAACGTATCCCTCTCCTCAAAAGCAATTATAATCTTTGAATATGAGTATCCTTAAAATCCGTCTCATATTTCAATCCATATCCAAACATTCGATCCATTCCAATATGTGCTGTCCATATTAAGCCAATCATTATAACGGTATCTATCTTAAAATAGACACCTATTAGAACAATTAATATGGATATGATATATGTATGACATACGTTATATATTTTCGCACCAACGTGATTATTGATCCCATACGCTAACATGGATAAATCCGGCGCTAAAAGGAATACAAAAAATATAATCCAACTAAACTCATATATTGAATACATATAAATCGTGGCTAAAAATACAACCATTCCTTCAAAATGTACAATACGTTTTTGCATTATTTATCATTCCTATTTTTCTATATTTATTGATACATTTTCATCGCTGAAAGTGTTCTTTGCATTTTTTGACCAGATGGTTGCTAATATTGGCCCTGCAATGTTATGCCATACTGCCGCTAATACACTTGGGAGTGCAGCAGCCGGTCCAAAATGCAAAATACTTTCCAGCTATATTACTTATCGCTTCTAGTACTTTCATCCACTCAGCCCCTATCTTTTAATTGAAATACCTTATTCGGATTCAAAATATTTTGCGGATCAAGAGCTTTCTTTATTTTCTCCATTACAAATAATGCCGCCCCATGTTCTTCTTCTTGATACTTTCGTTTTCCGATTCCAACGCCATGTTCTCCTGTACACGTTCCTCCTCGTTTAAGAGCATACAAAACGATACTTTCGTTTATTTCGTCTGCCTTCTTTACTTCCTCTTTATCATTTGCGTCAATCATTAAGAGTACATGGAAATTCCCATCCCCAACATGACCGAGAATACCACCAATAAGGCCTACTTTATCTAATACCTCTTTCGCATGTTGAATTGCGCCAGCTAATTCCGAAATCGGCACACATACGTCTGTACTCATTAGCTTTTTACCAGGATAACTATGCACGTAAGAGTACGCTAAGTTATGTCTTGCATCCCACAGTTTATTTCTCGCTGCTGTTTCCATCTCAAACGCAATTTTTATACATTTATGATCAAGAACGATTTCTTTCGTAAATTCAATATCTTGCTTTAACCCTGCTTCATTGCCGTGAAACTCTAAAAACAGTGTCGGTTCTTCTCTGTAACTTGTTTCATTGTAATGATTTACTTGTTTCATAGATAATTCATCAACGAGTTCAATTCTCGCGATTGGAATACCTGCCTGTAATATGTTAATTACAGCTTCTACTGCATCATTTATAGTTGGAAACGATGCCCTCGCAGCCATAACATGTTCTGGTATACCGTATACTTTTAAAGTTAACTCCGTGAAACATCCAAGTGTTCCTTCTGATCCTACGAAAATACCATTTAAATGATAACCTGATGATGACTTCACCGCTAAATTCCCGGTATGTATTACTCCTCCATCAGCAAGAACGACTTCTAAATCTCGAACTTGATCACGCATTACACCATACTTTACCGCTGTCGTTCCGCTCGCATTTGTAGCAGCCATTCCTCCTAACGTTGCATCAGCTCCTGGGTCTACACTAAAAAATAATCCATACTTTTTCAATTCTTTATTAAGCTGAGAGCGCGTCACCCCTGGCTGTACTCTCACAAGAAAATCCTTTTCTCTTATTTCAAGTATTTTGTTCATAAGAGAAAAGTCCATTGTAATTCCTTTTTCGTAAGGAATTACATGTCCCTCTAAACTGGACCCTACTCCAAATGGAACGACAGCTGTTCCGTGCTGACTCGCTATTTTCATTATCGCGCTAACTTCTTCGGTCGTTTTTGGAAAAACAACTACATCAGGTAAACTACTAACGTGGTAAGATTCATCTTTACTATGTAACTCTCGTACTGTCATATTTATTACTACTCGATCTTCAGGAAGTATGCCTTTTAATTCATTTACTACATGTTCAATTGTTATTTCCATAATCAACTCTCCTTTTTAATTTTAAAACAAGTATACCATCTTTATACAAAATAATTAGAAAAATAAGATTTTTTAACCTGAACATACAAAAAAGAACCCGCAGCACACGCTACAAGTTCTTTTTCACTACATTTTAAACGATTTCTTTACTAACAACATAAACCAAATTAAAGTAACTGCCATCAACGAATGAGAAAACCCTACAATATAAGTTAACCCTTTAAAGTCAGCTCCATTTAACTGAAGAAGCCCTCTCGCTGCTAGCGAACCTAACATTAATGTTAATGCAATGTTATGTAAAACAAACCACTTATTAAACCCTTTCACTTCATGAAACGCGAATACTTTTGCTAATCCTAAAGCAATTAAAAAGAAGAAAAAGCCAAGTACAAGTGTATGTGTATGCAAAAGATTTAACAAAGTAGATCCTAAAATCCCTTTATACTTACCATACTCCCTAGCGAAAATCCCTGATAATAAACCGATAATCAAATACGTAAACGATGCATTATATAATTTCTTCATTATGTACCTCCTTGAGTAGAATGTGTAGTGTGTCATATTTAGTAATAATGATAGTTATATAGTAAAAACTCCTAGTCACCTAGGAGTCATTGTATAAGTATCTCACTCTTTACAATCAATCCTAATTATAAAATATCTCTCTATACAAAACAAACGAACTTTATGTGAACAAACACCCCCATTAAAATATGTTGCACTTTTGTTTTACACAATCCATACTAATTGTTATAACTTTTTAAAGGTGGTGTAATAATTGATAGTTCTTGAAACCGAACGTCTAAATCTTCGTTGGTTTGATATAAAAGACGCTTCTTTTATTCTTGAGTTAGTAAACGATCCTGCATGGATTCAGTTTATCGGTGACAAAGGGGTTAGAAACTTAGAAGATGCAAAAAATTATATTGTAAACGGTCCCATCGATATGTATAACAAACTCGGATTTGGCCTTTACTTAGTAGAACGAAAAGAAGATCTCACTCCACTTGGTATGTGTGGCCTTATTAAAAGAGATTCATTAGAAGACGTTGATATCGGATTTGCCTTTTTAGAAACATTCCGTTCAAAAGGATATGGCTACGAGTCAGCTTCTGCGATAATCGAATACGGTGTACAAAAGCTCGGCATGAAACGAATTGTAGCAATTACTTCTATAGATAACATCGCCTCAGGAAAGCTTTTAGAAAAAGTAGGATTACGATTTGAGAAAATCATTTCAGATTCAGGAGAAGATTTAAAATTATTTGGGTATAACGCATAGTAAAGAAGGTCGCCGTGAATGGTGACCTTCTTTACTATTTTACTGATCTCGTCATAATACTTTTAGTTCCATTATAGTTTTGCAGTAATTCTTGTGATTACTACTATGCCTTTCATATCACATTTTTTGGAAATTCATAGAAATAAAACTTTCACATTTAAATAAATTATATTAATATATCAAATAAAGAAAGTGAGAATAAATGGAACAACCGCTATTTTTATTATTTCTTCAATTCATTGCATTCATATTAATCATTTGTATCGTATATGGAATGTTGTACAATACCGTATTAAATTTAAATATGCCTAAATGGACTGCACATATAGTAGCTACGGTCTTTTCCCTTGGTATTACCTATCAAGCTTTTATAAATTTTATTTGAAAAACTTTTGTAGCAATTACTTCTATTGTTGATGCAGTAAAGCTTTTAGAAAAAGCAGGATTGCAATTTGAGAGGGTTATTTCAAGATCAGAAAACGTAACCATTTTTTATAAAGTCTTTCCAGCGCAAAATAGTGAAGAAGTTAGTTCCGCTGAAAGTGTGTTTGCATAAAAAGAAATGAATTTAATTGATGCTACAAAAATTTTATTTTAATTCTGGTTCTATTGTTTGGAATCGTTCTAGGGTACCATTTGTGTGGACTTTAAAAATTTTCATTTGCGCACCAAAATGTTGCGTTAAGTAAAATGTATCACCAGTTATTAAATTTCCAATCTTCCAATCAGGTTGATATGTACTTTCCATGGAACTTTCTAAATCCCCAATCATTATTAAATTGATATATAATGAAGATGAACTACTCAACATTTTCGTTAAAGATAGTCTATCAACCTCTAACTACCTAATGAACTCAAGTAAACACATCTTCAGTCATTTTAAGAGGTACAAAAGGCACCCTTTCGGGTGATTTTTGTATAAAAATTCTATTTTTTTATATTCGATACCAACCACGAACCTTTTTAAAATAATAGTATCATTATGTCTCCTTTTTAGAGATTATTTTTAATTACCTTGAATTTTTTGCACCAGAACCGGAAAATCCCTGACTACTCGAAATATCAACTATCAGGTGCTAATATTCAATAACGCGTACTGAAAATGATTAAACATTTTTATAAACCAGTGGAACATTTAAGAAATCAATTTTTCTCTTATCGAAATTTAATTAGCTTACAGTAATACAGTGGTCATATATTTTTAAGAATAACGGAAGAATATATAGAAATGGCTACAGAAATGTGAAGTTTAATTAATTTAGGAGGAACAAACTTGTTTAATCAGCTTGTAAAAGTTATACCGAATTTATTTACGATTGGAAATTTATTGTGCGGTGTTTTCTCAATCACCTTGAATATGAGTGAATATTTAGGAGCAGCCTCCATTCTCATTTTCTTTTCAGCTGTTTTAGATTTTCTTGATGGAAGAATTGCAAGAAAATTAAAAGTGAACAGTGAGTTTGGCGTAGAATTGGATTCCTTAGCTGATATTGTTAGTTTCGGCGTCGCTCCTGCGCTTTTATTTCATACGATAGCAACACCTTCTATTTTAACTTCTTTGGCATTTATCCTATTCCCAACAATGGGTGCTTTAAGATTAGCTAAATTTAGTATTAAACCAACTATTGGATATTTTAAGGGATTACCTATTCCAGCTGCAGGATTATCATTGGCTGGTATGGCATTGTTTTCATATAGTAATGCATGGATTACTTTAATCCTCGCCCTCTTAATGGTAAGTCCCATTAGGTTTAAAAAATTTTAATGAAGGTCACGCCCAACGCCATTAAGGAGCATTTTAAATGGATTTAACGCGTCAATAAGTATAAAAAAGCGGGACAATAATATTAAATTAGGTGCCCTTCGAAAAATTAAAACCTTGTATTTATGGCTATTGGGTTAATCCATCGATATGTTATTCTGAAACGTCAGTCCACTTTTAACAGGAGCTCCCTTTATCAAGAGAGCTCCTGTTCTTATTTCTTCTTCTTTTCTGTCGGTTGGCTTTGTTTAGCAAAATTAGATGAATCATCAAAATTTGGTTGCTTTTTACCAGCATTATTACTTCTACCTTTTCCCATATGTAATGCACCTCCCCTCCCCCTTACTATTCCCAATAAAAAAATTCTCTTGCATCCAAGAGAATTTTAAATTGGGTTCTTATTGATAATACCTAAGTACTTCCAACACTGCCATTCCATAAAAGATGGATCCAATGTTAAATTATTTAATGCTAAAACAAATATTACATTTTCATATTTAACTGGATAATCAATTAATAATCCTAATGTATTTCCTGAATCTGCGACAATTATGATTCCCTTTTCTAACACGTCATCTATAACTTCTTTTAATTATTCTTACCTAGCATATAATATTTTCCTACACATTGAGATTGCATGTTGTATAAGGAAGCCCTTCTTCTTTCCATGCAAGAAATCCTCCCTTTAAATTCACTACTTCCTTTATACCAGCTCTTTGTAAAATACTAGCTGCTATAGCGGAACGTAATCCGGTTCGACATTGCAAAACTATTGGAAAATCTTTCGGTATATAATCTAGTTGTTCAAATAGATTACCTAAAGTGATATGTATTGCATCATGAAGGTGTCCTTCCTCCCACTCTTTTTTACTACGCACATCGATAACCTTAACGCTTCCACCTTTTATATGCGGATATAATTCAATCGATGTTTTTTCTTTGTAACTTTCAAATCTATCAAGTCTTTGTATTACTTTTAAGGGTGCAAAAGCAATAATATTATCTAACCCAATAGATTCAAATTCTCTAATAACTGCCTCTACTTTAACCTTTTCCTCATCTAGAATTATTAAAGTTTCTTTTTTATAATCTAATAACCATCCACACCAAGTTGTGAAAGAATTGTTATAAGGTATGTTAATTGACTTCTCGATATGACCTGCAGCAAAACTCTCTACATCCCTTATATCAACTATTTGATAAACGCTCTTCAAAATTTCTTGAAGTTCTTCTACTGTATTAATAGCAGTACTTTTTCTCTTCTTACGAATTGGCGGACCATACTTATTTAAATTCTTCATTAATGAAAAATACTTTGGAGGCTCTGGCTGTCCCGTCAATAAAGTCGATATAAAATCACTTTCTTCATTACACCGAAATGCCCAATTGAACATCTTTTCATAACCTAATGTAGAAGTTGGAATTGCTCCTAATGCTTTTCCACATGCGCTTCCCGCACCATGTGATGGCCATATTTGCAAATAATCAGGAAGTATTTTTATTTTTTGTATAGAATCAAATAATTGTTTCGCTCCTATTTTTGCAGTATCTTTAATACCGACTGCAGTTTCTAATAAATCCGGTCTTCCTATATCTCCTACAAATATAAAATCACCTGTGAATATTCCTATCGGTTTATCATTCGTATAATTATTTTGACTTGTATCAGTTACTAAAAAAGAAATACTTTCAGGCGTATGCCCTGGGGTGTGAATTACATTAAATTTTATATGACCTACTTTAAACTCTGTGCCCTCTCTAACCAATTTGTATCGACCTTCGTTAAGATATTGATATTTCCAATCACAATCTCCTTCATCAGATACATATAAATTTACATGGTAAAGATTAGAAAGTTCTCTAGACCCAGAAAGAAAATCAGCATGAATATGAGTCTCAGCCGCAGCAATTACTTCCATCCCCTCTTTCTTAGCAAATTCTATATATTGTTCTATATAGCGACTAGGATCAATAACGATTGCTACGCCTTCTTTCTGACAACCGACTAAATAGGAAGCATGTGCTAATTTTTCATCATAAAAATATTTTAAAAGCATAGCTATTCCCTCCAATTAGTTATTTCAAATTAATTTTCAATTTTTGTAACCACTTTTTATCTTCTCCTATAGAATCCCTTTCAACATTAAATTCCAATACATATATGGCAACATATATCTTTTAAGTAAAAACATACTATACCGTTCTTTCGCTTGATTAAATGGAAACGTTTCTTGAGGCTCATGTTCATAGTTAAATTCAGCAAGTATAAGACTTTTATATCCTGTAACAATCGGACATGATGTATATCCATCATATTTAGCCTGTAAATCTCTTCCGCTAAGTACGTCCATAATATTTTGTTTTAAGACGGGTATTTGTTTTCGAATTGCTGCTCCAGTTTTAGAGGTAGGTAAATTGGTACAATCTCCAAGTCCAAAAATATTTTTATATTGCACATGCTGCAAAGTATAAGGGCTTATATCTACCCACCCCTGATGATCACTTATCTCACTCTCTTTAATAAAATTAGGTGGCCCCATTGGCGGAACAACATGTATCATACTATATGGTACGGTTTCTCTTTTTAGTGTTTGCGTATCTTCAAAAATTGCCTCTCTCTTTTCGGCGATAATTTCCACTAGATTTTTATTATAATTCGTTATAATTTGCTTTCTTTCTAGTACTTGTTCTAAAGTATTTGCATATCGTGGAACCTGAAATATGTTATTGTTTGCAGAATAAAATATTACTTTACTTCTGTTTCTTACACCACTATTACAAAAATACTCCTCTGCTAAGTACATAATTTTTTGTGGAGCACCACCGCATTTAATAGGAGTATTAGGGTGGGTAAAAAGCGCATTTCCTCCTTTAAATTTTTCGATTTCTCTCCAAGTAGAATCAACATATGTATAAGAATAATTGCTACATACCCCATTAGTGCCAATAGACTCTTTTAAGCCTTTAATACTGTCCCAATTTATTTGGATACCAGCTGCTACAATAAGAATTTCATACTCAAGTAGCAGTCCGTCATCTAAAAGTATCTTATTTTCAGATGGAAATAACTCAACAACACTTTTAGGGATCCACGTTGCCCCTTTTGGAATAAGCGATTCCTGATTACGCATCGTACTTTCCTTTGAAACAATTCCTCCCCCCACTAAACTCCATAGTGGCTGAAAGTAATGTTTTTTTGATGGATCAATAATTGCTATACTTTCTTTCAATAGGGGTACATTTCGTAATAAATGTGCAGTAGAAGATAGTCCTGCTGTCCCAGCACCAATTACAATAATTTTATAACTATCTCTGGTCTTCATTATCCTCTTCCTATCTAAAATTGATTTTTAAATTAACTAATTAGTAGCCATTTTTTCATCGTAGTAACATGATTATAAGTTAAAAACATCATAGTTTTATCTGATTTAAATGAAAATTTTGTTAATTTCACCATCAACATTACTATATGCGTAAATCCCCTATGTTACTTCCATATTTTAGTTTTAATATTAAAATTAAATATTATTATATAAAATAAAAATAATGCATTAAAATACTTTTCATGAATCCGGATAAGTAATGTTTAAAAAACAACATCTAACATCTTAGATGTTAAAATAAACAAATTCACATACTTCACAAATATGAAAAGTATTAAATATCGCTTAAGTTTCGTTACCTTTTTCTGTATATATTGATAAAAAATTGTGAAATTTTATCGCATTATGCAAGACATTTAATATCAAATATATTACTTTTACTATGAACTAAATGGTTTATAGGGCTTTTCTAAATAAACAAGGTGCTAAATTAATTCTTAAGAAGCCATTATCATTGCATTTATCTAAAAATTTAAAAAATACACACAGATGGATATCATCTTAAATACATATATAATTACCTTTAATTTTTTGACACGATTTCACATAATTCTTAAACTGATTTTTTTGCGTGCATTATGAAAAAAAATGCACCGTGTCAGTCTTTAAAAGATTATATATCATAACTTTAAGAGAGGCAGGAAAATTATGAAGATGAAAAGAAAAATCTACTGGTTAAATGCTAGCCAATAGATTTTTCTTTTTTATCTAAGGATTCTTTTAAAAGAACAACAATTTTACTACAGTAATCAAGAACAGGTTTCTAAATTAAGTTACTGGAGAATATATAACTCTGGCGCAATATCCCTACCAGCTTTCATTCCAATAATAACTCCATGATATAACGTCAAAGATGAAATCCCTCAACTTAGGTATTTGACTTTTTAAATTTATACAAATGTCTTAGCTCTATGTACTGTGATATATAGGTCCACATCAATATGTTATTGCATCATATACTGAACAGATAATTTAAATTACTTTTATAAAGGATGATGAGGATGAACCTAGAAGATATACAAAAATCCTATGGCGTAATTGTAAGTTTAGGAGGATTGTGTCAAGTCACCAACCAAATCAAAAGACACAATTTAAGAACATTTTCTGGACCTTTAGATTGGTTTTATTATCCATCACTTTCAGATGTAAACAGATTACTTCAAAATCGATTTAAAAAATTCATGAAGTTGGAAAATATGGTTATAGAAGGTTCAGAAAGTTACGGTCTTATTGAATCAGAATTTGATAATCAAATTAAATGGGCAGAACGAATTACCTACTGTATAAAGGACACTTATTATAATTGTTTTTCAATGCATGATTTTCCTATTAATTCCGAAAAGGATTTGAAATCAACCTATCCTTCTTTTAAAGCTAAATTAGACACTAGAATTAATCGATTCCTTGAAAAAATAAATAGTAGTGAATCCATTTTATTCATTAGAATTTGGGGAAATCGAGATGAAGCGGTTGAATTACAAAACGTATTATCTAAAATTACAAATAAGGATTTTAATATTCTTATTGTTAATTTCAAGGAGGGTATATCTAATATTGTTGAACAAAATTGGGGAATATCGAGGGTTTGTTCAATTGAACTCCCACGTTATCAGGATAGATGGGAAGGTGATGATTCCGATTGGGATGTTATTTTAAACAAAATAACATTAACTTAATAATTTTCTTCTTACTTTTAACATGATTTGGCCCGTAAAATCAAATAGGTGTAGAAAAATAAAATTCCTGTCTAATTGATACACACTTAATTAACAAAACGTTCATATAATAATTCGTAAGTCCTTCTTTATTGAATAAATAGTTCTTTACAAAATTAGTTCCATCACTAGAGCACCTTTATGCGGTGCTCTTTTTTGAATTTATAAAATGTAAAAATAGTTGTTCCATTTTCCTTTAAATGGCTAATTCCCTTTGTTATTCTTCTATTGATTTCTGTATAATCATTTATGCGATCAGCATATTCTGCTTATGTAGTGCATTCACGACTACTTACTTCCATACTTTATCTTATATTTTGTCTTCTTGGATATTTCATTATAAGCTTCTTCAATTCCCTTGATTTCCTTCCCCTTCTTTTATCTTAAGAACAAGCAATTTCTTTCATTAATATTAAATAAACTAAAGCATAGATTTTAAAAGAACCTAATTTACATATAATTAATGATAAACTACAGTGTGTATTCTCCACGTTTAATCAGCATCTGAATTATAAATCTAACATATTTTTTTTAGTTGATTGTCATTATGGTACAACCGTGTATACATTTACCAAACAAACTACATAGTTTAAATTAGTAAAATATATAGAGAGGAAGGAAATAAATCTATGAAAGTCATAATTTTGTGTGGCGGAAAAGGGCTTCGGATGCAAGGAATTTTAGAGGACATTCCCAAACCATTAGTTCGAGTTCAAGGAAAGCCTCTCCTCTTGCATATAATGAATTGGTATAGAAAATATGGACATTCTGATTTCATTTTACCCTTAGGATATAAAGGTGAGAAAATTAAGGAATATTTTATGGACTTTAGCTGGAAAGAGAATGACTTTAGTTTGAATTTTAAAACCAGTCAATATACGCTACTTCAGAAATTAGAAAATTGGAATATACACTTTATAGATACAGGAATTGATACAATGACCGGGGCAAGACTAAAAAAACTTGAATCCTTTGTACAGGGTGAAACCTTTTTATTAACTTATGGTGACGGATTAGCCAATATAGATATTGATCAACTAATAGCATTCCATAAAGAAAAAGGAAAAATTGCTACATTAACTGGAATTAAAAAAAATAGTCAATACGGCCTATTGGCGGTCGAAGATGGAATTGCTATTGATTTTAAAGAAAAACCATTACTTGATGAAGTAATTAATGGCGGTTTTTTTGTATTTAACAAAGAAATATTCAATTATTTAAGTAATAATGATGATTGTGTTCTAGAAGAAGATCCTCTTCGAAATTTAATAAAAGACAATGAGCTCGCCGTCTATGAACACAATGACTTTTGGGCTAGTGTCGATACACCTAAAGATTTAAAAACTGTAAATGAAAGTTGGAATCCAAATAAATTTTAGTGGAGAGGACTGAATAAGCATTGAACTCTAATGATAAAAAAATAAGTTTACCTCGATTGTACATCCCCTCTAATGAGAAAATAGTTAACCCACTTTCAACAGGAATTAAAGCTTCAAATCTCTCCAAAAAAAATACTCAAAAAAGAATTAATCCCCAATTCTATAATCAACAACATGATCTAAATAATCATTTCTGCGTCATTGTAGGTAGTGAGTATGTCTTGAAAATTATTGCTTTACAGCAATCATTAATGCAGTACTCAGAAAAATTCACATTGTGGATTTGTTGTATAGATCCTTTTGCATATTCACTATTAAAAGAAATGAGTTTAATTAATGTAAACCTTTTACAAGTTGAAGAATTAGAAGATCGTGAACTAAAAGCAATTAAGAGAAAAAGAAAAGTAAATGAATATTGTTGGACTTTAAAATCTGTCTTGATAGAATATTTATTGGTCAATTATGATTTACCATCTATTCTATATTGTGATGGTGATTTATGCTTTTTCTCTGACCCTAATATTATTTTTGAGGAATGGGGTGACCATTCTATCTTCCTAACCCCCCAAAGAGATCGTGATTGGGTAGAAAAAATGTACGGAAAATATCAGGCTGGTCTAATTGGATTTAAGAATGATCTCTATGGACTAAAAAGTGTAAGATGGTGGAAAAATAAATGTATAGATTGGTGCAGTGCCGAGGCTGAAGAGGGGAAATTTGGAGACCAAAAGTATTTAGATTATATCCCTATATATTTTCCAAAAGTAAAAATTTCAAATAACTTAGGTATAAATGCTGCGCCTTGGAACTGTATATATAATAACGATTATAAAATTGACAAGACTAAAAATGATATATTTATTGAAAACGACAAACTAGTTGTTTACCATTTTGCATGTATTACTATCTTTACTGAAAATGATTTTGATCTTTGGTCTTTGGGAGAAATTTCAATACCCAATAATATATTAAACCATATTTACACTCCGTATTTAGAGAGAATTCAATTTGTTTTAAAGCAATTAAAGGATAAATTCAATAAAGATACTAAACAATTTTTAAGTAAAAAAGATATAAATAAAGCTCAAACTTTATATAAAGATTCACAATTAAGAAGAAAAATGAATCAATCCAATCATTTTATGAACTTTTCCATGATTATAAGTAAAGAACGATTAATTCAAGGATTGACCTCTTATTATTCCTTAGAAAATTTCAACGCTAAATTTACTGTATGGATCTGTTGTATGGATGATCTAACTTATCAAATATTAGAGAAATTAAAATTAAAGCACGCCATACTAATTCCGGTAAAAGAAATTGAAAATCATGAACTCCTCAGTATAAAAAATGATAGAATTTTACAAGAGTATTGTTGGACATTAAAAGCGCCCCTATGTCTACATGTCCTTAGTCTTTATCCGGAAGTTGATCACATTATATATTGTGATGCTGATATGTATTTCTTTACAGCACCTAATATCATTCTTGATGAGTGGTGGAAATACTCTGTATTCCTTTGCCCTCAAAGAAGCTCTACTGAAATTGAAAGCATACACGGTATATACCAAGCTGGTTTAGTAGGCTTCAAAAACGATCAAAATAGTAAAGAAATTTTAACATGGTGGAAAGATAAATGCCTAGAATATTGTAATAATCATTATGATGTTGAAATGGATAGATGGGGTGATCAAAAATATTTAAATCACATTCCTAACATCTTTTCTAATATAAAAATCATGACTCATAGAGGTATTGATGCAGCACCTTGGAATGTCATTTTAAATAGCAGTTCTATATCCAAAACAGATAATAAAGTTTTTATTGATCAAGATGAATTAATAGCTTTTCATTTTGGAAGTATGCAAATTATTAATCCAAATGAGTTCGATTTATGGAAACACGAAACTTTAGAATTACCTCCAGCAGTTTTAGATTATATATACATTCCTTATATTGAACAATTGAATAAGACATGTCATACCCTTCATAATACTTTTCAAAAACCTTCCTCCTCTTTATTTGCTGATCAAATTGATACAACAACAATAAAAAATTATTTTAAATACCCCTCCCCTCATCACAATTAAGACTGATACTTTCCTTATTTAAAAATAAATCTATTTATTTCAGCAACTAAAAATACATCTTAATAAAGGATAGATTATCACTATGATTGCTTCATTTAAAAATAAAACTTTCCTTATTACTGGTGGATACGGTTTTATTGGTTCTCACTTGGCACGAAGACTTTTAAATTTACAAGCAAAAATTGTTCTTTTCATAAGAACACCATCAAACTCTTGGAGACTAAAGGATATTCTAAAATATATTGAAACCTATGAAATAGATATACGAGATAAAAAACAAGTACAAGATGCAATAAAGAAAATTAATCCCGATTATATCTTTCACCTGGCAGCCTATGGTGTAAATTCTGCCCATACAGATTACATCCATGCTATAGAAACAAATGTTATAGGGACTTGTAACATTATTCAAGCAGCAAAATTGGTGAATTGTAAAAAAATCATCAATTTTGGGAGTAGTTCTGAATACGGTAACAAGATGGAACCTATTCATGAAAATATGTTACTAACTCCTGTGGATATCTATGGAAGTACCAAAGCTGCTGCTACTATACTCGCCCATCAAATTGCTAGCGAAAACAATATTAATCTTATAACATTAAGACCTTTTGGCATATTCGGAGAAGGCGAAGAGCCGCATAAAATTTTTAGCTATATAATCTTGCGAGTATTACAAAACAAAGATGTAAATTTAACTTTATGTAATCAATTAAGAGATTATTGTTATATAGAAAATGTAATAGATGCCTGTATCCTAGCAGTAGAAAATACTACTGTACAAAATGAAATTTTTAATATTGGGAGCGGCACTATTCACCCCTTGAAACATTATGTAGAATTATTATTCAAACATTTGAAAACCAATTCCAGACCAAATTACGGTGCAATTTCCTCTAGAACAAATGAAAGATGGGTTCCTGAAGCGGATGTGCAAAAAATAAAAAACTCTCTTTCCTGGGAACCTAGAATTAATATTGAAGAAGGAATTATAAAAACTGTTAATTGGTATAAAAATAATAAACATTTATACCTAACCCCCTAAAAATAGGGTACTAAAGGAGGTGGACTAATTGTTAAACCAAAACTTTAATAATGCTTTTTACGGAAAAACAATTTTAATTACTGGACATACTGGTTTTAAAGGTTCTTGGTTATCCCTATGGTTGAATGAATTAGGTGCTACTGTAATCGGATATTCATTAGATCCTAAAAATAAGAATGATAACTTTAACATTACTAACCTTCAAAATAATATAATTGATATTCGTGGAGACATTAGAGATTTTAATAAATTAAATAAGGTTTTTACAGATTATAAACCTGAAATTGTATTCCATTTAGCTGCCCAACCTCTAGTTAATTATTCATATGAATATCCTAGAGAAACATACGAGGTAAACGTTGTAGGGACTATGAATGTACTAGAGGCAATTCGATTACATGAATCAGCTAAAATAGGAATTATGGTGACAAGTGACAAGTGCTATGAAAATAAAGAATGGCCTTGGGGTTATCGTGAAATTGACCCTATGGGCGGCCATGACATATATAGCTCAAGCAAAGGATGCTGCGAACTTTTAATTTCTTCCTATCGAAATTCTTACTTTTCAGAAGAAAACTTTTCTCAACACAAGAAAATAATTGCAAGCGTTCGAGCTGGTAATGTAATTGGTGGTGGTGATTGGTCAATAGATAGAATTATTCCTGATTGTATACGAGCATTAGAATCAAACAAAAACATTATTATTAGAAACCCTACTGCTATTAGACCCTGGCAACATGTACTAGAACCCTTAAGCGGGTATTTACTCCTTACAGAAAAAATTATAAATAATGGTATCCTTTATTCAGGAGCATGGAACTTCGGGCCATCCCTAAGCAATATTGTTTCAGTAGAAAAATTAGTGACCAGTTTACTAGATATTTGGGGCTGCGGGGATTGGACAGCAGAAAATATAGATCCAATAAATTTTCATGAAGCAAATTTACTAAACCTTGACATTAGCAAAGCAAAATTCAATCTTAATTGGCAGCCAAAATGGTCCCTACAACAGACTTTAGAAAATACAATAGAATGGTATAAACATTATAATTCTTACACCAGTTCTGAGATGAGAAATCTATGTATTAGCCAAATCAAACAATATTGCATGCTTTGAACTACTCCCACTTACCCATACTTGCTGTGAGTTCCTTATGGAGGGAGTCTTCTTGGTTAAAATAATAAAAGATACATTAATTTTTATAGTCTAAATTATAAACCTACTATACCTAAAATTATGTGATTGTCCATTAACAAAAATTTTATTTCTTCGGTTATTTCAAATCAACTATTGACATTATATTGAAGAATAAAGGAATCACGTATTTTTCTAGTGATTCCCTTGTTCTGAGAAAATAATGTCTTGCTTTAACGACAATACAGTATATGTGATTATTAATTTATTTGTTCTAGTTATGAAAAAATCTATTCCTGTCAAAAGAGCTTTCTTCAAAGAAAAACTTCCTTTTTTTCTACTTATCCTACTCGAAAAGTAAATAATGTTATTTTTCAGATAATTTCATCTACTATTTATAGAATTACACTGAGCTTTAACAAGTTTATGCTTATATATTGATTCTCTTATTTATTATCACCAATGTTGATGAATTTATGCATAGCTTATTCTATACACAAATAGCTTTTTGAATTATCTTTTCAGAATAAATAAAGGAGACTTTCTCTTTTATGCACTTTCCCCTTACCAGTCTTAAATTTCCCTTTAATCAACAATAAGAACAAATCTTCAATATAGTACATCTTCTTTGAACTACCCCCACTTTCACTTCGTTTAGAAGTGAGGGATTCCTAAGTAAAGAGTTCTATCGAACTCTAATTGATTAGGCTAACCCCGCAGTCCTTGCGGTTAGAAGCCTTATCGCTTCACTCTTTAGATTGATACTTGCGTTAATATCCCTATCATGGTGTGTACGACAAGAAGGACAGTCCCATTCACGTAGGTTTAGATTTTTAACGTCTTTATTTTGATATCCACAACAAGAACATAATTGGCTAGAAGCAAATGTTTTCGATACGACAATGACTTGTTTGCCATACCATTTTGCTTTGTATTCTAACATTGATCGAAATTGCAACCAAGATACCTCACTAATTGCTTTTGCTAACTTATGATTCTTTAACATATTCGATACTTGCAAATCCTCTATACCGATAACATCGTGGTTTTTGATGATTTCAGTTGAAATTTTGTCCAAGTAATCTTTTCTAGTATTTGATATGTATTCATGAATTCTAGCTACCTTTACTCGTTGTTTATTCCAGCGAGAAGATCCTTTCATTCTTCTAGAAAGAACACGCTGTGCTTTCGCCAACTTATCTTCTAATGATCGGAAAAATTTCGGATTTTCATAGTGTGTTCCATCTGACAAAATAGCGAAATCTTTTAGTCCTACATCTATTCCAATGTAAGAATGTGTTTTTGGAAGTTCTTGTACTTCTGTTTCAACTAATAGTGACACAAAATATCTACCAGAAGGGTTCTGTCTAACTGTAGCATTTACAATACGCCCCTCTACTTCGCGACTTTTGGCAAATCGAACAAGGCCTAGTTTCGGCAACTTTATTTTGTTCCCTACAACGGCAATGTTTTCATTTGTTTGTTTTGTGGTATAAGATTGTACGTTGTTCTTCTTAGATTTAAAGCGCGGTGCGCTGTTTTGTTTTTTGAAAAAGCGCGTATAAGCATCCGCAAGGTTGCGAACAGACGACTGAATCGCAATACTATCCACTTCTTTTAGCCAAACAAGCTCTTTCTTCATGGCAGGTAGTTTGGCAGAGCATATACCATAGGTCAAGCCTTTTCCTGTCTCTTTGTATGCGTGATCCCATAAGGATAAAAAATGATTGAATACAAAGCGAGAACACCCAATCGTTTTGTTGATTAGAATTGCTTGTGCTTGATTTGGATAGATACGAAACTTATAGGCTTTATTAATCATTATTTGATTCACCTCCATTTCGGTATATGACTATTATACACCAAACGTACATTCGATAGATAGTAGAGTAATACTTTCTATATGTCGAACAATTAAGATGGCTTCCTGCCATCTCTTGTTCGAGGCCAATTCATCTCCCACCTACTCACTGGACTGTGGCCCTTCACGCCCCTTGAGGAAGGAGTCTTCTTGGCTAAAATGATAAAATAAAATAAAACAAAACCATACGTAAGATAATTTTACTATTACAAATAATGACATAGTCTGTTTCACCTTTTACATTATCTAAAAAAGAACTTGTAGGAATTCTTACAAGTTCTTTTTTGTTTTCTTTATTGTCTTCTTATTTACATACGCAAGATTTATATATTTTATCGGATACATACTATATGTATCCGATAAAATAATTTAAAAATTAATATGTAATTGATCCGTTTTAAGAAAAGGAAATTTCATAAATCTTCAATCACAGTTTCTAAGTTCACCTGATAGAACGTATAAAGACTCATATCATCTTTTGATAATTTTTTGGATGTTTTATTCTAAGTATATTCGACACGAATTGATTGTTTTTTATGAATTTTCTTGAAAAATATTGTAATATCACTCCATTTTTTCTTCTATTTTGTTATGATGTTTATAATTAAATTGGATTAGGATTTTTTTAGAAAATGGGGGCGTATATTATGAGTGTTTCAGTAAAGGGAAATGAGCAATTAACCTCTCTATTGAACGACTGGTATCGAGCTATGCTATCTCAACAAGTTATAAAAGCTACTAATCTAAAAAAGAAAATTGATGAAAAAATTAATAAGTTAAGCATTGAGCCGGATCAAGAACATCAGGATCAAAATTTGTTACTATACTATTCACTACTCGAATTTCGTTACAAGGTCTTAACAGATAGCCTTGGTATTCAACAAAATAGTTTTGATACTATTAGCGATTATGATATGCCTACAGATCAATTTCTACAATTCTATTATCATTTTTTCAAATCCATTCATTCCACTTTTATATCTAATTATACTGAGGCAGAGGAACATTATAAACTAGCAGAAAAAATATTGGTAGCTATACCAGATGAAATTGAACATGCTGAATTTTACTATAGAATTGCTACTTTCTATCACCATACCTATAACAATCTCGCTTCTATCGAGTACGCAAATAAATCGAGAGCAATCTTTTCAAAGTACGAAGGTTATGAAGTAAAAACAGCCTTTTGTAATAGTTTGCTAGGTGGTTGCTGCATCTATTTAAAACAGTACGAACAAGCAGAAGAATATCTACATTGCGCAATTGATTTACTACAAAAAAATAGGGAAGAAGATTCCTTGTTATACGTAAAAAATACTATGGGGTGGCTGTATTCTGATCAAAGTATGTCTACTTTAGCTATTCGTCACCTTTCAGAAGTAACAGAGAAAATCCCTACACACTTCAAGGCCATCTTCCTACAAGCTAAGGAACATTATAAGTTAGGAGAACAATCAACGGCCAGCCAACTCATTGATAAGGGGCTACAGATTTGTAGAGAAATTCATAACGAAGAATACACACACCACTTCTCTATTTTAAAAAAATTAAACGAAAATATTCCATTGGAAGAATTAGAAAAAATCATTCAAGAAGGAATCTTATACTTTGAGGAAGAAGAATTATGGGAATATGTTGTCGAATACGCCGAATTATTTGCCACAAAATGTAGACAATTAGAGAACCACCAAAAAGTAAGTGACTATTTCCATATTTGTTATCAAGCAAGACAAAAATCAATCGCAAAAGGAGTGTTAAAATAATGAAAAAAATTAGCTTATTATTATCAGGCATTGCTTTTATTGGGGTATTAACGGTGGGAATTTTTCAGTTTTCTAAAACAGATCAGCTTGCTACTCATGGGCATTATCCTGCTCCTTCATATAGTGTTGGCGATTATGGTGGTGCACCACCACAAATTTAATGTAAATGTATTTAAAAACCCTCCAAATGGAGGGTTTTTAAATGGCTTATCTGCCTGTTCAATACGCATAGAGAGTACATATTATACTTATTTACTATGTTATAAGATTTTTCATTTCCACTCTGTAACAAGATTCTAGCATTCTCTCCTAAAATCTCAACTTAAATCTTAAATCCACCAATTAACTCTTGAAGTTCTTCCGCCATCTGTGCTAATTGTATTGCTGAAGAATTTATCTCTTCCATAGAAGCATGTTGTTCCTCAGATGAACCAGCTATCGTTTGCATACTTGAAGAATTTTCTTTTACAGCCATAGCTATTTGATCAATCGATGTATCAACTTTCATTGCATCAGTTGTCATTTTATTTGATAGTTCTACCATACCATGCACTTTTGATACAATATCATTTGCAGATTTTGAAATCTCATAAAAACTTTGTTTTGTATCATTCGCAACCTTAATTCCCGACTGTACTTCTACGCCTACTTCATTCATAGCTTTTACAGTCTCATGTACGTCTGCTTGTATTTCCTTAATTAAACTTCCAATTTCCATTGAAGATTCGGATGATTGCTCCGCCAACTTTCTAACTTCATCAGCAACAATTGCAAACCCTCTCCCCTGTTCCCCAGCTCTAGCTGCTTCAATCGCTGCATTTAATGCTAATAAATTTGTTTGTTCCGCAATATTTTGAATCGCTTCTAATATACTGCCAATTTGCTGTGATTTCTTATCTAATAATTTTATGACATTATCGGATTGAGAAACAGAGTGATGGATAGACTGCATTTGTGTTACAGTTTGTTCTACTAATTGTTCACCTTCATTGGCTTTTTGTTTAGTGTATATGGATGAAGCCGATACTTCAGAAGCATTCTCAGCTACGTATTGAATATTTCGTGTTACCTCACCAATTAATTCAGCTCCAGACTCAACTTCATTATTTTGAACCTCTGCACTGTTCGAGATTTCTTCCATCTCTTTTGTAATTTGTTCTGTCGCAACACTTGCTTGCTCTACACTAGCAGTTAGTTCCTCAGAAGACGCAGCTACATGTCCTGCAGATGTGTTAATTTGAGAAATAATATTACGTAACGACTCTGCCATTGTATTGAAACTACCACCTAATTGACCAAGTTCATCCTTTGAACGAATATCTATTTTCTCGGTTAAATCTCCTTGACTAATTCTTTGAGCTGAAATGACTAATTGTCTTAGTGGAGTAATTATAGATTTGAGTATGAATAGAATTACAATTCCACCTAACAATAATGAAGCACCTATTATAGTGAGCGTTTTATAAAAAATAGGATTGGTAGCTTCTTCAATTTCTTTCGTAGGCATTACGCCAGCTATTTTCCAACCTGTTTTTTTATTTGTCTTAAAGCTTATGTTTCGATCTTCACCATTGAGGCTATAAGTAATTACTCCATCTTCTGTCTTGTACAATTCATCCACTAAAGTTTTATCTAATTTCTCTCCAGGTTTTAGTGATGGATGAACAACTATAGTTTTATCTTGACTAACTATAGATACAAATCCTTGCTTCCCAATTTTTATCATTTTGGATGTTTTTACGATATCTTTAATATTCAAATCTACGCCAATGACACCACTTTTATCTGCATTCTGCTTTGCAATTGCAATTACCATATTTCCTGTAGACTTTGACTTATATGGAGATGAAACAATAATCTCTCCATCTGCTTTTACTGCATCCTTATACCAACTGCTTTCTAGCGGATTAAACCCTTCTGGTATTTTTCCAACAGGTGCATGAATAAATTGATTGTTACTGGATGCCGTATAAATCGTTTCTATCTCTGGATGTAACTGTATATATTGATCAAATTTATTCTGTACATTTTGCGATTGTTCAGGATTATAATCCCCTTGTGTGAGTACCTTTGCAAAATGAGTGATATCTGTATGCTTATTTTCTAATTCATCATCAACAATCTTATCTAAAATACTTATATTATCTTTTGCTGATTGTAGAATTGTTTCATTAAGATCTGTTTTTGCCTTATTATAAGATGATACTCCTACGATAAGGCTTGGTATAATTAATATTGCTATAAATGCCATAGACAACTTCGTTTTAAGCTTTATTTGCCCCAATCTTTCTTTTATATTAAACACTAGCTACTTCTCCTTTTCATTTTTACTACTTATATAGTTTATTTAAATTTTTCTCCTTTACTTTTCCACATTCATTTATGGTACCATTCGAAATGAAACCACAATTACATCCTATTATCCGCACTTTATAATTTAGAGATTTAATTTTCACAGACAGAGTTTTATCTGTCCTCCTTTCGAATATGTTATTTTTCTAGATTCAGCAATTATTAGACTACGAATTATTCCAAATAAACTTGATACAACATATGCTTCATTTAAAAAATAATTATTGGATTTGTTTGGATAAAAATCTAGTTTAGCGCTAATCCAATCGAATGAAATTCTTACCATAATACATTCACTAAACAAAGTAAATTTATTTCTTTTAATACTTATATTTAACTGCCTTTTAACCATTCTAACTGTATTATTTCATCGTTTTATCTATTTATTACAACCACTTTCGTTTTATTGAATCACTAAACTATAAATTCTAAATAGGAGAATAAAATAAATTAGAGAATTACATTGTAACATATATATATAAGTGGTTAATATTAAAATTTAAAACTTTACTATTTTTCATATGCAATATTACATGCGAAAAGCCATATTTTTTTTGTTATACTATGCATGTGGATTTTTCATCCAAAATCCACCCAAACGCATATTTATGTATATGCCACCCTAATTGATGAAAGTGAGAAGAATGTTTATCATTTTTCTCACTTTTTTATTTAGGCTCTGTTAATATTGATTATTGATAAAAAGTATTAAATAAGGGAAGACACCTTAGAGTTGGTGCTTCCCTTATTTGTTGATTATTCAAATCTAAAATAGGTATTTTCTAAACCTATTCTTTGCTTTAATGTTCTGCCCAAAGCATAATTATTTGGTAATTTTTTTCAATGACACAAATAATATAACCTACTTTTCCTGTTGTTAAATTAGTTAGTTATAAGTAGTTAGTGTTGTCGTAGATATAAGAAATAATATATCCATAGAAATTATTTTCTTTATCTTCTCTATTCATACCAACATTGTACAACCTAACTCTTGCTCCTACCCAAATTTCCTCATCATCATCATCAACATTACTTAAAGGCATCCATTTCGAGTTATCCAATATTTCACCCTTTTCTTAATTCATTCGTTTATACACGAATGTTGCTAGACACAAACTATCATAAGCATCCGTCATTTCATTGATTAGACGACCACCAACAGAGAAAAAAGACTCAACATAGCTTTTTACCCATTGAAACACTTGCTCTTTTAGTTATTTTTACATTTTGAATCTACGAAAATGAATTCCCTTATAAAAACTCTAACAGAGAATGTTCCCTCCAAATTTCACCTAGGGAATTATTTGTTTTCCAAAAAACCTACCAACATCTTTATCAACTCATTTTAGAATATTTAAACAATAATTCCATATACATTACCTGCATAAATTATTCATTTTCTTTTATATAAGACCTACCTTTTTACTTTTGGTAGATTATTAGACATTGGATTATTATACATAAACCCCCAAAACATGCGGTATTTTGTAGAATTTTGTCTATCAATATGTATGTACACCCTTTTGTAGTGGATATAGACTGTGAGGTGTAAGGAGATACCTTACAAAATAATAAAAAGGAGATTATAGAATGAGTAGATTAACAAAATTCTCAAAGTTAGTATTTGCAACTTTAATCGCGGGAAGTAGTCTAAGCACCTTTGTTTCGTCACACAGTGTACAAGCTGACACCTTAGATCCTAATTACCAAGACAATGTAAAATTCATACCACCTTCTAGTGCTAGGCCAAAATTGGAACAAAAAAACACTATTGTTCCAGAAGCAAAAGTTGTTAAAAACCATTATGTAAAGTACTCTAAAGCACATTTCCAAACTAAAGAAAGTATACCAAAAGGGATTTATTATTCTTCAGAAGGCTTTAAGGGCTATATACAAGCAAGTACCGTTTGGGATATGGGAGATCATTTCGCAACACTATATTCCGGAACCGTTATTCGATGTTAGACTTTTAATCCATTCTCCCCTAATGCTTAAAATGATTAATAACTCACTGCCAATACTTTAATATCTATTGTTCATAAAATAAACCACAAAATCTTTCGATTTCATGGTTTATCAAATATAAAGATAATGCTAAACGAATACTCTAACATTACCTTCCCCAAAGTTAATTATAGAGTATTTTCAAAAAAAAGACACTCTTGTAGTGTCTTTTTTATAGTATTTTAAAAAGAATTCCACCTACTAACACCTTTTTGTTGCGCCTATTCGTTTATTTCAATATGATACTTTTCCATCTCGTATATGCAATAGACAATGATAGCTAAACTCCAACTGACACTATAATAATTATGTGTGTAGAAGTCATAGCCCGCTTTAATACCTTTCTCTATTACAACTAATGTAAATCCTAAAGCCACCCATCTGTTAATTTTCATCTTTATAAACGTTAAAGAGATAATTATTAAAAATAAAATATTTGTAAGATGATTTATCATTAGCTCATATTTTTGAATGTATACTGCCATTATACAAGCAACGATATTAGTCGCAATGCCAAAGGCAATCACCGCTCCCCAAACCCTGTCCGAAAGTCCCACTCCTGAGTCAGTCCCTTCCTAAACAAATATCCCTTTCTTTAATTCGTTCCTACACCCTATTCAAGATATGCTAAATTATCCTTGTCTGATGAATATCTATTTATCTTTTCATATAGAGCAAACAAAATTTCTACTCATAATTTTTTCTTTATTAGACAAACTATGTCTAAGCCGTTTGAACTAGCGGCTTCACTCTTCTGGTAATGGGATAGCACAATTTATTGAATTGACTAACTCATTCAACCCACTGGCACCGGCAGGCAACAAAATAGTTGTCTGCCATTTTCATGTATACTTTTTCTAATTTCATTTCAAACCAAGTGTGTGCTGTACTGATTTCAAAAGGACAGAATTTCATTTTTTAAAATGTAAAAAAGATAAGGTCCTGTCTACTTTTGGTATAGGACTTTTTCTTTTCACACATACTATTTTTGAACCTGTTTACCAATACGTGTCCTAATGGTGTCTTGAATTCCTCCTAAAAAGGGCTGCAGATACGACTGCATGCCCTTTTATTTACGTTGCTTCTCTATATTGAATAAAATAATTAAAAACTAAAAATGTAATATTACATATTTTTTCTGTTCAGATTATGTTAGGATTTACTTCGTAGTCGAATTATAGTTTCGTATCTAATTCAGCAATATGTGAACTGTTTACTTAAAGAAAAGACACCCAAAAGGTGTCTTTTCTTCTTTTAATCTAAAAAACATTTTTTCTTTTCAGTAAGATCCAATTATCCCTCTAACCTAAACCTCATAATTAAAGGCAATTTAATCATGGTACTCAAGAGTTTTCATCCATTTCAAATACCTATAGCTTAATTTAAAATCACATTTCCAGCACTATATTTGCTTTCCTACAGATTTTCTGTCTTGTTCTTAATTCTGTCAAAATCCTCATGTAGCTATACAAAGAATATATGCTACTATGATATTAAGAAACTATGCGTTCCCTTAACCCTGTATCCGGCCCTGTATTTATTACAGGGTCTTTGTTTATTTTATTTACTTTTATTAACTTATAAGGGTTAATACACAACCAATTTCAATTAAAATCGTTTAAATGTTAGTTAGAATTTGAAATAATATATCTATTAACTTTTTTAACAAATGTAATCTAATATTAAATTTCTAAATCTATACTGTACTATACACCAGTTAACACTATATAAATAGTATTAACTATCTTAATTGAATATTAGTAATAGTAAGTATAAATATTATCAATTTACTACATCTTACATTTATGTAAAAATAAATACATGTTAAGCTTTTTCAAAATCTTTCCCCTAATAAAGATTTGAAGTAGCATTTCATGATTCTCCTTACTGTTAATATGCCTTGAAAAAGAACCCTATAGGGTTCTTTTTCTTCTCATTATAACCTCAGTAAGTCCATGCAAAAAGGACTGCTAATTATTAGAACATTGCTTCATTTTCAAAGAAACAAAAAAAGGAATCCTTTACGGATTCCTTTTTGCAATGCACTCTTTTTCAAATGGTACATTTTGTACCTACTTTTAGTATAACTTATAATCCCTATAAGATAAATAAGATTAAATTGAATTTACTTCATTTATTTTCATAAAAGTATATAAATCTATAAATTAATACTACTAGGTTCACTTCCAAAAGGTTTGTATTTTTTCAATAAAAAGAATACATTATACTTCTTTATAATTTTACACTTTAGGTTTATCTGTTAATGCAGTAACAATCCTGTCCACTAAGTCTTCTGGCATCCATTCATGATTTATATCATTCGTTTCATTTGGCCCTAAAGAATCAATAAACTTTTTAAACTTTGGAAATAAAACAATAGAAGTGATCCAATGTATCGTATGATTTATGGAGAAGAAATGAAAAACTCCTTGCTTTTCACCCTCCTGTAATATTTCTTTTAACTGTTCAAAATTACCTATGAAATACGGTTTAATCTTTTCTAATCGTGCACTTTCCTTAATAATCTCCTCATATGCCAATGATCCAATTTCAGGGTTCTCTTTTATATGTGTAGTAAAAACCGTTAAATAGTCTCTAAGGGCATTGATAGGATTAAATTGATTCTTCTCAAGAAAATTGGGTAGCTCATTAGCAAGACCATATTTCTTAAACACCTCATAATATAGGTTTTCTTTCCCGTTAAAATAGTAAGAGGCCATAGCAACATTCACTTTCGCTTCTTTTGCAATTTCTTGTATGCTCGTACCTTCGTAGCCACGCTCTCCAAATTTTTTCTTAGCAGCCTTTAAAATATTTTCCATCGTCTGCTCTCGAGATTTCCCCATTTCACACACCTCAAATAGTATATATTTCACTTCAAAAGCCCAATAAGGACTTTGAATAGAGTATCTTTTTAATGAAATTTAATTATATATTTAAAGTGGTAACTTAACAACCGATGAAGTTCTGATTACTTTAAACAATATCCCCTTGCGTAATATCAATAGCTTTCAAATACTTTACGCTCTTTTCTAATCGAGTGAAAGTCTGGACAAAAAACATCTAATATTATCTTAACTTCGTGTGCAAACAAAAAAATAATAAGGACCAAAGTTTATCTATTTTATAGATAAACTTTGGTCCTTTCATTACATTATACAGATTTAAAATAAACTCGTATATTGATGAGATAATTATCCATCAATCGGCCATCATTTACTGACTAGATCTGTTTAATCTCGATATAAGGTCCTTTAATGTTTAATTTGTTAATATCATTAGAGATATTGCCTACAGTTGATTTTTCATTAAAAGTATAGACCTTTTCACCATTTACAAAGATACCCCAATCTTTATCTTCGTAACTGATACCATAACCAGCATTGCTAGATGTAGCTTTAAGTTGATTTCCATTCATTGAAAGAGATAATTTCCCTTTTCCTTTGTTAAGTTTATCATTCACGCTGTTGATACTATTCATTTGTTCTTCAAGGGCTTTTTGGTTATCAAGAGTAACTTGATGGTTTTTCCAGTCTAATTTATAGTGGTTCGTAAAGAATTCATTATATGTATCTTTATTATTTGTTCCCCACCATTTTGAACTTACCCATTCGATATTGTACTGATCTGAAATTCTACGATTTGTTATTTTTAAATCTGATGTAGTTTCTGTTTTATCAGCAGTAATAACCGCTACTACGTTTGGAGAAAAACCATATCCTGTTAAAGCTGGTACTGTATCTTTTGAAACAAAATTATTCGTTCCTTCATTATAACTACGTGATTTCATAAATAGTTGATTACCATAGAAAGTATTGAATGAATCACGATTATAAATTCCCCACTCTGGGAAGTTAAATGATTGGAATCCTACTTTCCAATTTAATTTTTTATCTGTGTGAGTCTCTAATACCGTTTTATAATCTACTTGATCATAAGATACACTTTCTTTCCAAGCAAAGCTACCTGTGATACTTGCATCGGCATTTGGCCCTTTATCATTTACTCCTACTTTAACACTTCCACCAAGTGTATACCCTACCTCCGAAGTGACCTTTGCTGAAGTCATTGTATTAACTGGGGCAGCTTTATGGAATTGAGCACTATCACCACTTGTTATTTCTGCTTCAGTATGATAGGCTGATGGCCATTTTAAACCTGCGTTATAGTATCCGCTATTAATTGTATATTTAGCATCTATATTACTACCATCAGTGGTAACAATTGCAATCTTTTTATCTGCGTAAGGATCCTCAATAAAAGAAACCTTTATTGAATTTTTGATATTTTGCTTCATGTCATAAGTAGTTTTAAAACTATTATAGACCTTCCCACCATTTTGAAGATTTTCTACAGTTCCTTTAGAATCTGCAAATGCAGATGTTGCTTGTAAACCAAATGATCCAGACATAATAACGGACGCTACCGCAACGCATTTAGCTATTTCTTTTGCTTTTTTCATACAGACAGCCACTCCTTCTTAAACATTTAAAAGATATAAATATATTATTTCTAGTTCACAAAAATAGAGATATATTCATAGCCATACAATATAGAAATTCATTAACTTTTATGACACTAACTAAAAACACATATTTCACTAATCTTCCTCTCACTATTATTGATAACTATTATCAACATTATTAAAACATAAAATAACGATTTAAACAACAATTTTAAATACAAATTTAAAATTGTTGTTTAAAAAATTTTAAAAAAATTATAGAATTCTTCATTTCGAGAATTACTATATTTTCAATTACTTATTACAGCCTATATTCAGATACATTATTTCCTTTCCATTCATAATAATCTAAAATTCCTTCATAAATGGCTTCTGCTGCAATTTGTCTGCCATTTTCCGTAGATAATTTACTGTAATCAATACCATTATCTATAAATGCCAGTTCCGTCAACACAGCTGGCATGTCATTTTCCCTTATAACATGAAGGTCTCCATGTTTAACTCCTCTGTCTCGTGTTTGAAGTGCCTCTACTAAACGTGTTTGAATTTTTTCCGCTAAAACACGACTTTCTTCCACATGAGGATTTGTTTTTTCAGATTTAGAAGATTTATAGTAATATGTTTCTGTCCCTTTTGCATTACCATTAAAAGCATTTGCATGTACGCTTATAAAGATATCACCCCGATTTTTCTTAGCAAATTTAACACGTTCCTGTAAAGAACTTTTTTGATCATGTCCTGGTCTATTATCAGATTGACGAGTTAATAAAACTGTAAATGGTGTATGCTTTTCAAGTAATTGTTGTAGACGTAAAGAAGTGTCTAGTACAATCTTACTTTCAGGTAATCCCTTTGTGGATTTCCCAGGATCTTCGCCACCATGTCCAGGATCAATAATAATTGTTTTGCTTTCTAATGGGTTTTTTTGACGATGTTGCATCATATCTGTTTTTGCAGTAAGTTGAGCAGCTTCAGCACGTGTTATAAATCTATTTGGTTGCCAACCGTTCTCAGTACCATTGGAAATTTTCAAACCGATTAAAATATTGGCATATTTTTCTCCCCAATGCCCTTTTAAATCTTCAAATTTAACCTGCTCATTATGATTTGGTGTGCTTTGTAGTTTATATGCATTTACTAGCATCGTAGCCATAGCAGCGCGAGTTACTTTTCCGGATGGATTGAAGATTCCATTACCCTCACCTTTAACAATACCAGCTTTTTCAGCAGCAGCAATATACGGAGTCGCCCAGTGGTTTTGTGAATCTGTAAATGATGGTTTTGCATTAGAGTCAATTTGTAGACCTAAAACTTTTGTCATAATTTTTGTAGCCGAAGCTCTGTCTAATGAGTCATTTGAACCGAAAGTTCCGTCTGGATAGCCATTCAATACCTGTTTATCAACTAAATAATTAACGGATTTGTCCGCCCATGCAGGAACATCTGGGAACTTATGAGTATTTGCAAATGTATTAGATGAGTAGGATAATAGACTTCCAGCAAGAATTCCTGTAGCAATTAATTTGTATTTCAAAATGTAACACCTCTATCAAGTTATTACAATTTGGTAAATATATCATTTATAATTAATCTTTAAATAATACGACCTTGAATAAAGAATAGATTAAATTGTTCGTATTACTATATAGCAGATAACGAATTTAAAATAGAACTATTACTCCAAAATAATCCTCGGACACACACTTATAGATAGAGATTATTAAATATACTCACCAACATCGTGTAACCAGTATAGTTACTTATACATACGAGTGTCAATTAAAATAACCTTACACTTTTGTAAGATAACCACCTTAATAGTAAACCAAGTAATTATTAAATAATATAAACAGTTACTTGATATAATAAAATAGCAGTCTTAAATTTTGAGCAAAGACTAATTATTTTGATAGGAGAATAACTTATAACAACCACATTTTTAACAATGCTTTTGAATCCCACTTTACTCTATAATTCTCTGTTATATCCCAACGTGAATGCTCCTATAATATAGTCAATTGCTGCAATGAATACTACAACTTATAATATTGTATTCCCCCAAAAAACATCTCTAGAAGTCACCGAAAGTGGCCTTTATTAATACACCCACACAATCCATCTTTTCACTCCCTTAGGACATCCTCAAATTTTACAAGGAACGAAAAAAGAAGAGGGATACCTTCCCTCCTCACCAATGAAATTAAAAAACACCTTAATTTATATCCCCTACCTTTTACAATCTCACTTCTATTGCTAGCCAGTTTAATTCTTCAATTCTATTTTCATAGATTCATATATTCTTCTAAGGTCTGCTTTTGTTTATATAGTTCTTAACAGAAAGAATGTATATCCTTCTATTTGTTTGACATCATTAAGATGCTCACAAATAGAAATAAATTCTATTCCTATATATAGATAAACAATCTAAAAATTTATATAATAAGATTAGAAGTGTAGCATATTATTATTGAAGGGTCTTGGTATAATGCTAGGCATTAATGTAAAAAAAACAAATGAAGAATTAATTATTTCATGGCAATTGGCGGAGATTACAATTCCATTACGTGATGTGATTGAGGTTACCGAAGATGCTACCTATGCTGGTGTTGAAGAAGTAGATGTAATACGTATTGGAACATCTTATGGGACAACAGACCGTATTTTAATTAAAACAGTAAAACAAAATTATGTATTGTTTACTACAAATAAAGTTGCTATTTTAAATGCCATTCACGCTTAAATATAGGAGTCTTCTTGGCTAAAATGATAAAAATAAGCACATCTTGTTATAAAAACAGATGTGCTTATTTTTTAATTTCTATGCATTTTTACGTTTTAAGAAAATCACTCCACCAACAATTAACAGTAATGCTCCTGCAGCCATAGAGATCCAACTTGTAAGATTAGTACCTGTTTGCGGTAACCATCCAATTTTAGATTGAATTTCTTTCTTAAGTTGTGGTTGTTCTTTTACTTGCTCGTTAGGTTGCTCTGGTGTTGTCGTATTTTTACCTGAATTTGGCTGTTCTGGTTTTGGTTGTTCCGATTTTCCCTCTTTAAATTTCACTGTTTGTCCCTTATCTTCAATTTCAGCGTGAATAGCTACTAATATATTATCTTGATACAGTTCTTCAAATACTACTACTTCTTTACCTTGTAATGCAGAAGCATTGAAAGTGAAGTCTAATGTGATAGAACCATTCTTCTCTTTAGCAGTAAACTTAGATTCTACTGTTACTTCTTTACCATCAACTAATAATGGCTTGTTTGTTGCTTTATCCACTAGTTTACCTTTTACTACGTACTCTTTACCCACGATTAAGTCTTTGTATTCCACTTTATCTTGGATTGTTACAGATTTAGAAGCATCTAACTCTTTAGAACCATCAGCTTTGTTTGTTGCTGTCGTTTTAATAAAAGGTTCTACAAATCGAACTGTTTGACCTACATCGTTAATGTCAGCATGAGTTGCAATTACTTGCCCTTCATGTAATAAGTCTTCGAACACAACTACTTCTCTTCCTTGCTGTTCAGCACCAACAAAAGTAAAGTCTAATGTTACAAAACCGTTCTTTTCTTTTGCAGTAAATTTAGTCTCAGCTGTTACTTCTTTACCATCAATTAGTAATGGTTTGTTAATAGCTTTGTTCATTAATTTTCCTTTTACAGTGTACTCTTTACCAACAACTAAGTTAGTGTACTCCACTTTATCCTGGATTGTGATAGAATCCTTTGAATGAATCTCTTTTCCACCATCAGCTTTGTTTGTTGCTGTCGTTTTTACTGATGGCTTAACGAACTTAACTGTTTGACCTTTATCATTGATATCAGCATGTGTCGTAACAACTTTTCCGTCTTTCAATAACTCTTCGAATACTACTACTTCTTTTTCTTCTAAACCAGTTGCATCAAAAGTGAAATCTAGTGTAATAGAACCATTTGCTTCTTTTGGTGTAAACTTCGTTTCAGCAGTTACTTCTTTACCATTTACAACTAATGGTTTATTAGTCTCTTTATTCATTAATTTACCTTTTAAAGTATACTCTTTGCCTACTTGTAGGTCTTTGTATTCCACTTTATCTTGGATTGTTACAGACTTAGACGTGTGCATTTCTTTTGTACCATCTGTTTTATCAGTAGCTTTTGTTTCTATTGAAGGAATCTTTTCATCTTTGACAATGTGTTTAATGATTTGACCATTCTCTTTAATTTCAAAAGAGAACGTTTCTTCATTTAATACATAACCTTTTGGCGCAACAGTTTCTTTATATGTGTATTTTCCAAATGGTAATTTTTCAAATTTAGCGATTCCTTTATCGTCTGTTTTTCCTTTTACTACTTCTTTTCCTGCTTCGTTATAAATCGTAAATTCTGCATTTGGAAGCTTGTTATTTCCATCAGCTACATCTACCTTTGTAATTTCTAGATCACCTTTGATAAGATGATTAACTGCCAATAACTCAATAATCTTCCCATGTTCCTTTATTTCGAACATAATTTGTTCTTTAACAAGAACGTAACCATGTGGAGAAGCCTTTTCTACAAATGAATATTTACCATACGCTAAATCTTTGACGTTAATCTCGCCATTTTTATCTGTCTTATATTCCCCAACTACTTTTCCACTTTCATCTTTCAATTCAAATACTGCACCTTCTAATTTTTTGCTAATATCTTCATTATCTACTTTTAGTAATTTTACACTACCTTTCACTTCGGTATTTTCCACTGTAAAAGTAAGTGTTTTATTGTGCTCTTTAATTTCAAAAGGATACTTTGTTTTATTTCCAATATATCCATTAGGTGTTTTTGTCTCTAAGAAATAATACTTACCATACGTAAGACCTTCAACGTTTGCAATTCCATTTTCTTTTGTTACTACTTTTTGCACTTCTTTTCCATCTTCAGTAAAGACTGTGAATTCAACATTTGGTAAAACCTTTCCTGAATCACTGAGCTTTTTAATTTCGATGTTACCTTTTACTTTGTTATTTACTATTTGGACAGCTCCTGTTTCTCCTGTCTTAACTTCAATAGTTTGTGTTTTATCATCTGAAACATAGCCTGTTGGTGCTTTAATTTCTTTTAATGTGTAAGTACCAATTGGTAAGTTGTTTAATTCTGCCATACCATCAGCACCAGTCGTGATTTTTCCAACTGATTCATTATTTGCATTAAAGACCTCAAATACTGCACCAGCTAAAACTTCTCCATTTTCTCCAACCTTTTTAATTTTTAAAGAACCAGCTGCTTCCCAATTTACTGCAAGATCACTACTAAGCTTTTCTTCATTTCTTTCTAATAGTACTGTAGCGTTCTGAACAGTATCCGTACCACGGTAAGCAATTGCTTGAACTTTAGTTAAATTAGCAGCTACACTTAAATTAAATTCACCCGTTTTTGTATTCTTAGGAATTTGGATACGAAATTTTTCTCCAACTGAAAGCTGATCTTTCACTTCTCCATTTTCACTAACAATTCTAACTCCATTAGGTGCATTTTTCGCTACTACCTTATAAGAACCACTCTTAGCATTTGTTTGTACTGAATATAGATTTGTTTCGAAGAATTCACCCTTTAATTCTGCTTTTTGCTTTTCAGCAGGAATCACATTCATAAAAACATCTTGAGTCTCTTCACTATTATTAGCATTACTAATAATAGCCTTAGCTGCTTTTTCAACATTTTTATTCTCATGTTTTAATTCATTTACATCGAGTTGACCTAATGCATTCCAAACCGCAAGTTGCGTTGCATAATGCGCTTCATTTTTATTAGCTACTCCCAGCTGTTCAGCACTTTTTTGCGGGAAACCATTTAATAAGACTCTATATACTACATTATCTGTTTTCCCCATTTCAGGAAGATCTTCACCATTTGGTGATTTTAATCCAAGGGTTAAGCAATAAGCAATTTGACCACTTGAATTTTTAATCATTTCAGTGCGAATGTACTTACCTAGACTATTACTATAACTCCAGTCCATTGAATATTTCTCATGCGTCATAACCTCTGCACTAGCCCTAGGTAAAAATACATTAAGGAATAATGCCAGTACTGATAATAATGTAAAAACTCTTATAATGACTCTCTTACCCAATTTTGTAACCTCCCTAGAATAAATTAATCCGAGTGTATATCGCAATATCTAAAACATTCACGATCGACCCATTTATCATTATAAAACAATAAATTACAAATATTAAATAATTTTAATAAAATAGTCAAAAAATTTACACATTTTATTATTTATCAAGTTTTTTAACGAATTTACTATATACAAATTCTAAAACACGCCTACAATTTAAAAGACAAATATGTATGTTAAATATATAAATAGCAATTCCTTTACTCCAGTTATTAAGCTTTCCCCTATTAAAAATATCCTCTTCATTTTCTTGTTAACCTGAGTAACTTATACACCTCTTCTAATCTATTACACTCCTCCATTTAAATATAAAGGTGACTTCTCGTTCAAAGAATAAAGTGAAACTTTAATCCTCCCGATTCCCCTCTAACTTCTTTGCTTTCATTGAATTTTTGGGCGGGAGTCTTACTGCCCCAAAATAGCGGGATACATTATGCAATATTGCATTTGATAATCACTTTCAGTGTAACTATAATGATTACAGGATTACTATTAATCCAATATTCTACATGGAGGTTTTATTATGTTTAAAAAAATTATTGTATCTTCTATGGCGCTTACTATGTTCGGTGGAGCTGCAACTATGCTAGAGGCACCTACTGCTCAAGCAGCTTCTTATAACTCAACGTCATCCTCTTACTTTGATGTCACTCCTGAAGAGGCCGTGGCTTTCTATCAATCTCAAGACTATAAAAAATTAAAAGTATTTTTGGATGACTTTGAAGCAAGAAACCCTTATACTCCAGGTGGAGGCTACGCTCAAGGGAGTGTACGTATGCAAAAATTCAACGATGCTCTTAGAGATGCAAAATTAACAAATGTCTATCAAGAATTTATTAGAATCTCATACTACAATCATTATCCAGAACCAAAATAATAACAACGGATTAAATGTTTATTATTTCTATAACTTAGCCTAATTTTAAATGTATAACCTAAAAATAATTACTAAAACCACTCATATAAGGGTGGTTTTTCTATTTCCCCATATAATTTAGCGGAATGTTACATCATCTTTATTTTAATATGTTTTATAGTAGACATTCTCTAGTTGACACAATCTAGTAGGTTAGCAATGGGAATTTCAAAATATATTTATAATTATTTTCTGTTTAATAGCAAAAAACGAACACCCTCTCACAATTAGATAAGGTGCTCGTTTTCATTTTTATCGGTAATTCTCAATTCACTTTAGCTTCTTTCCAATAAGTAAAGATTAAATTAACTTAAAAACAAAGCGTTTTAAATTTAATTCATAGATCTTACTGAAACTTGGAATTGCCCCTTAGAACCATCATCATTTGAAACGTAAATTTTATATGTTCCATTCGGCAATGGAGATAAAGCATTCCGTACATTTGTAACATTAATTTGTTGTTCTCCAGGTTTTATATAACCACCAACAATTAGCTCTGTATTTGGACCTTTTACACTATATCCCATTGTATTTTGACCATTATTTTTCATAGAAAAGCTTAAGTCAGTACTCCCATCATATACGAAAGAAGTTACAGCCTCGCCACTATAATCCATTGTTTGGGTTAATAATAAGTCTGCAGAAACATGTTCAACTACATGAATTGGATCATTCGTTTTGTGTACTTCTTCAGCATAAGTATTATTCCCTAACACACCAAGTGTTAATGCTGAAACTACTCCACAACTAAGCACTAGTTTATTTAACTTCATTTTAAGTTCCCCCTTGATGTTTGTATTCTATTACCATCATACATCCTTTTTTAAGTGCGTTTTTATGTAATAATTCATATCTATAAACCTATATATTTTAACTTTACGCCTTAATAGTTATTGAGAAAGCCACATAGATAAAGCTACAATATTACACTTCATAAAAAACTTATAAATTTTAAAATCTTTTTCTAACAAAGTTTTATACGAGGAAGTACCAAAATACTCAAATAAATAGCATTTCTATTTCAGATAAAATGTACTAATAAAATTTTTCTAAAATTTCACTTTGTAATTTGATATATTCCATGTTAATATAACGAAGGCTACAAAACAGGAGTCACCACACATATCATTTTCACAGAATATTCATACTTAAAGAACCTTATTTTATCAGTAACTCAATCCCAATTTTACCTATACAAAAGTTAGTTTATAATTTCATATGCACATGAATTTAAATAGATTTTTTATCTATTATTTTTTCTATTTTCCTTATCGATTTTAATACGAGTAATATAACAGCACTTTTCAAGTACCCTTCCTTTTTAGATAAAAAGTCTACTAATACTAAACATCTTTGTCCAACTCATACATAATTCTACTTACAAACTATCGGAGATGCAAAACTATGGGAATTTCTACTCTTTTATTAAATACCTTTATTATAATAATTTGTATCCTTAGCTATCACGTACTCTGGCTAGAGTTTAAAGAAAAAATAACATGTAATAATATGTTATTTTCTATCCTTTCCTCCATTGCTATTATTTTTTGTATGACTTTTCCTTTTCATTTACATGTGGGATTTATTTATGATTTACGTTTTATTCCTATTATATTAGTTTTTCTATATGGAAATACAAAAAACATTGTTTTTATAGGAATTTTATATCTTTCTTACCGGTTTTACTTAGGCGGAAATGGCGTTCTTCCATCATTTATTATCTTCACTATTATTTTGGGTATAACAATGCTCTTTCGTTACTTATTACCTATGTATTTTAAAGAAAAAAAGATATTATTAAGCTTACTTCTTATTTTAGTATGTACAGCTTCACTTTCTATTTGCGGTATTGTAACTCAAATAAATACAGGAGGTAAAATAGACTCTACTCTCATAGAATTTTTATTAAATTATATAGTCATTAATATTTTCACAGTATTATTATCAGTTTATTTTATAGAGGAAATGATTGAGAAATATAAAATGAAAGAAAAACTGCAACGGGCTGAAAAATTTTATATAGCTAGCGAACTAGCAGCGTCAATTGCACACGAAATCCACAACCCACTAACCACGGTACATGGATTCACTCAATTATTAAATGAAAAACATGCCTCTAAGCTATCTCAGGAGCAATACTTAGAAATCATGTTAATTGAAATGCAGCAAATACAATCTACTATTAATAACTATTTATCTTTAACCAAACCACAGAACACCCTAAAAGAGAAAATAGATATTAATCACATTTTAAATCAGGTGAAAGATACTATTTCACCACTCGCTCTGTCATACAAAGTTGAAATCAAACAAAATAGTACAGATTCCTTTTATATAAATGGGGACCCCGAAAAATTCAAACTCTGTCTAAACAACATCATCCAAAACGGAATTGAGGCTATGAAAAATGGTGGATTATTACAAATAAATATACAAAAAGTAAAAGAAAATATCATAATTGATATTATTGATTCAGGAATTGGGATGTCATCTCAACAAATAAAACGAATTGCTTTGCCATTCTATTCAACAACAGAAAAAGGAACTGGGCTTGGTACTATGATTGCTTATAGTATTATTAGAGAATTAAACGGAGATATAGAGATAGAGAGTGAATTAGGTAAAGGGACACGTTTTTCTATTAGTATCCCTTGCTAACGTGATAACAATTTTCTGTTTAGTTAATTACATAAAAGGATCAGATCTTATCTATTGTTACAGATATACTCTGATCCTTTAGTTTAATTCAATTAAAAACACTTAATATTTATAACTTTTCTTACATCGTGATGAAATACTAGTTCATCGATTTTATCTCATTTACTGATTAGATTTGTTTAATGTAAATATAATATCTCGCGACACTTAATTTGTTATTATCATTAGGGACATTTCCTGCAGTTGTTTTTTCATTAAAGTACAAACCTTGTGCCATTTATTGAAAAAGACAACTCCCTTTTTACTACTTCACTTCCACCGTATAATTTCCTGTCCCCCCGCCATACTGATACACATGTAAATAATACTTCCCTGGATACGTGTAGTAGCTACCTACTAATTTATTCCCTTGTTGCTGAGCATACGTAACATAATTATTTAAATCTGCTTCAGAATAAAGTACCCAGTTCATTCCGATATTATTTTCATTCGTTACGTTAATTTGAAGGTTTTTAGCATTCTCCACATTAATTTCAAAGAAGTCACTTGTATCGCCATTTCCTAAACTAGCACGTAAAACTTGATTTAACTGCAGTTTGTTTGCTGTTTGGAATGAGTTATTCGGTTCTTTTTCTACACTGTTATCTTCTTTCTTTTGAACAGTTACAGTCGCTGTAGCAGTATTAGTTGCTCCTTTATCGTCTGTTACTGTTAATTTAGCCGTATACGCTCCTTCTTTTGTATATACGTGAGTTGGATTTTGCTCATTACTTACCGCTCCATCACCAAACTCCCATTTATATGAAATAATTTTCCCATCTTCATCTTTTGATCCGTTGCTTGTAAATGAAATTGCTTCATTTACATTTCCACTATACGGACCGTTTATAACCGCAACTGGTGCTTTATTCTCTGCCCCTTCTTCCGTATTAATACCATGGAACACAACATCATATTCAAATTGTCCTGATGCATTCACGCGATAATTTACGAAGTATGCTGTTACTGTTTTATAGCCTGTCCATTCCTTTGCACTTAAACGTTTTAACGTATCATTAACGTTTTGTGTAATTGTTTTCCAATCTTCATATTCTCCTTTTGCTGCAGTTCCTGTATATGTTCCTTGTAGTGTGAATGTATTAAAGAACTGTGATTTATTTTTCTTCACTGATACATTTTTCAATTTTGCTTCCGCTGTTATTTCTGCTGCAATATCTGAAACTGGCTTCGATGCATGATTCGCTAAATAATCGTCTGATACTAATGGCACATTATATTTCTCACGATTATCAACTAGCATTTGCATATAGTCTTGATATTCTTTATTTAAATTCGCATCTTTACTTAATGTAGAGCGATATGCATCATATGCTGTTACATCATTTTTCCTAATAAGATCATGTATTTTATCAAACATATCATATCTCTTATTGTACATATACGATTGTAAAGCAAAGGAATAATTATAGAAATCCCACGTTCCATACTTTGCATTTAACGTTCGCTCTGCCGTATAACGCTCTGCTGGGTTTGAAGATAACCCTCCTATAATACTCTTTCTCGGTACAACATTATCCGTTCTCGTTGCCCCTGCAAAAAATTCAGCATTTCCTTCTTCAAACCAAGATAATCTTTCATTTTCATATATTTTTCCTTGTCCCCATAACCCTGGTACTTCATATCTACCTTGTAAATAATGCGTAAACTCGTGCCGGAATAATTCTTCTAAACTATAAATACTTTCTTCTGGCGTACGCTCATAAGTAAAGAACGTACCTGTTCCTTCTATATAAAGACCACCGTTATTCGTTTCATATCCGTACAATTGACGATTAAATTGATATTCCGCTGGGCTATTATAAATAACCATCGTTAATACATCATCAGGATTTCCTTTTTCTAAAGGTTGATCACTTTCAACCGTACGATGGAATTGTGCCTTCACTTCTTTTGCCGCCCAATATAAACGTTTTACTTTTTCTTCTGTCACTTTATCTCCAGCTTTTAAAACAATTGCCCCATCATCAAACGTATACGTTTTTGGCAAATATTTTTTCTTTCCATCTTCTCTTATTTGATCTAAATTCACCACTTTACCATTTGCATCTTTCCCGCCATAATTCGTTGCAATTTGCTCAGCAGCTACGAAATATTGCTCCCCTAAATATGGATATATTTTCATCGCATCTGTTACAACTTGTAACCCTTTCGTTCCTGTACTATGGAACGTACCGAGTCTACCTGTATAATAAATGCCATTATTAATAAGCCAACCGGTTTTTGCTGTAATCGTTCCCATTAATGCAAAACGACTTAATTCATTAATATAACTATCTATTTTCTGATACCATACTGTATCTTTCGGTGCTTTCCTCGTATCGTACAAATACGATTGAATATCGTAATCAACACCTTGCATAATATCGTAAATAGCATTTCCAGCTGAAAGATTATCTACTAATGTAGAAAAATTATCATTATATTGTTTAAAAATCTTTGCAGCTGATGTTATCGTTTCCACATCACTCGAAGCGTTTCCTATTAACTTTCCGTATGATGATACCACTCTATTTTGCTCTAATGTACCCAGCTTGAAATTTGAATTGTTAGCTATCGCTTTTAATGCAGGTAAGCATTTATCATGATAACTCCGTTCATTTAATTTACTAAGTTCCGAATTATAAAATCCTAAATAAAATCCTGAACGTAATACCTCCACTAATGTCTCAATCCCTTTTGAATCATCCTTCGTATAGGCTTGTCCTTGCTGCTTCAATTTATCAATAATCGCCTGCACCCTACTATCATTTTGATAGAATGCTAGACTGTCTGTATTAAACTGAAATAGCCCCGTAATTTGCTCCCAATCAATTGTTACAAGTAAATCTACTAACTGCTGATTGCTTAATTGATTTAATTCAGCAATTGTATAAGTTTTCGCTACAGCTAATTGCTTACTTTCTTTTTTCACCTCAGGTGGTCTTTGTGATAAATCGGCAAATTGTAGCCTTTTCTCAAAAGACTTGCTTTCGAGCACTTTCGATGAATGAGCTAATTCTTGTACTGGTAGTTGTACACCGACTGGCTCCATTTTGAGCACATTTCGATAAGAAACTTGCTCTCCCTTAGTATCTTCTGCCAAACTTCCCCCTTGAAAACTCCCTAACATTAAACTAGCAAAACTTACCCCTACTAACATTTTCTTTGAATAGCCTTTCATGCTCTCCCCTACCTTACATTTATAGTGTCCCGCTCCATTATTTTACTATTTTCACTTTTTGTCCTGTATTGAGAAAAAATAAGGTAACGTTCACACATGTATCCATTCCATGTAAAATTAACGCTTGACTTTCCGTGCATTTTATATCAAAAAAGATAGATAATAGCAAAATTTCTGCTACATCTATCCTCGTTTTCAACACTATGATTTTAACTTTATAAACGTAACTTCCGGTAATGTTTGCATATGCTGAATAAACTCATTCTTTTCTTCTGACGATATATTTTTCAGCTGCATTCCTACCTTATAAACAGTTTCTGTACCTTGCTGTGAAGCTTCCACCTCATATGAGAGTATTGGGATGCCTTTCACTTGTAGTGTTTCTAATATTTGTTGTATCGCTTCATGTTTATTTACAAACATTTGCACTGTTATATTTTGTGGAAATAGAAATTGCACCTTAAAAATACGACTTACAATTTCTAAACCAATTAAAACGAGAATCGTCGCTCCAATGCCTACTACATACATTCCCGCTCCAATTGCTAATCCTATACCGGCAGTAGCCCATAAACCAGCCGCGGTCGTTAATCCTTTCACCGCCTGCTTTTGAATAATAATTGTGCCTGCACCTAAAAAACCAACTCCACTAACGACTTGTGCTGCAATCCGACTTGGGTCTAGAGACGTATGCTCTTCATACACAATATCTGAAAAGGCATATTTCGAAACAACCATTATTAACGCACTTCCTACCGCTACGAGGAAATGAGTCTTTAATCCAGCTTCTTTCGATCGAATTTCTCTTTCAATACCAATCATTGCTCCTAACAAACCAGCAACACCGATTCGTATAATAAAATCAAAATCTACACTCACGGGCACTTCCCCCTTTCATTCATTATAGATAGATAAAACAAAAATTATCACAAACATCCATTTATCACCATGAAAGAATACCACTAAAATACACTTAATACTCCGACTGTTTTATGTTAATATTTTAAATATTAACATAAAATAAATAACTCCTGATTTTAAACCTTCACTAATTTTCTAAAAAACCAAAGGTGGATTGCATGAAATTAGGTTGAGAAATTTCAGAAAACGCTTTCATTTTGTTTCATAATTTTTTATAAAAAATACATAAATAAAGGAGCTTACTAACAATGAACGTCTCGTTACTTACACCTACTACTGATTTACAAGAAGAATACTTAGATTTCTATAACGAATGGAAAGATAGCGGTGAAACAATGATCCCGTGGGTTATCTCAAAAAATCCTGCCAACTTCCCAGCTATGGTTCAAGAACTTCTCGATGCGCATAACGGAATAAATATCCCTGAAACTTGGGTACCAGACTCTACATATTGGCTTGTTACAGATGAAAATAAAATTGTGGGAGCTGTTAATATACGTCATAGTTTAACCGAACATTTATTTAACGCTGGCGGTCATATTGGTTATGGCATTCGCCCTTCTGAAAGAAGAAAAGGTTATGCTACGAAGTTACTAGCATTATCATTAGAAAAAACGAAGGAATTAGACATCACGAAAGTACTTGTCGTTTGCGACGCAGTGAATACCGCTTCTGAAAAAACGATTTTACATAACGGCGGGCTTCGTGATGATGATTTCACTGAGGAAGATGGGAATGTAGTAAGAAGATATTGGATTGAGCTATGAATGATCACAAATAAGCGAGAAAGTGATTATACACTTTCTCGCTTATTTTACACTGCTTCTATTTCAAACTGCACTGTAATACCACTTGGATCTACCACCACAAACCCATTTGTAGTTTCATTTATTTCATGTTGTTTTTCTATTAATCTTTCTTTCACTTCATCTAACGCTTCTTTATACGGTAGTACAATCGTATACACCTTTAGCCCAGTTGCATGTACTGGTGGGTGTGGATTGTTTACTCCGTTCCACGTATTTGCACCAATATGGTGATGATATCCCCCTGCTGAAATAAATAAGCAATCCTCTTCACGCTGTTGTACTTCAAAACCTACTGTTTCCACATAAAATTCATGTGATTTCTCTACATCAGCTATTCGTAAATGTACGTGCCCAACGACAGTATTAGCAGGCAAACCATCAAACTCATAATCAACGAGTGTTGCCAATTCTTTTAAATCAAGTGGTGTACTTCCTCCTGGCCCTTCTCCCCATTGATCACGCGGACGGTCTGCATAAATTTCAATACCATTCCCCTCTAAATCTTGCAAATAAAAAGCTTCGCTATATGTATGATCACTTGCACTATTAAACCTTGAAATTGGTAAAATTTCATTTGAATATGTATAACGCCCTTCTTGCTCATCCGGGCTGTCAATTACATTCTTATTACGAAGAACCCCAAATAGCGCAGAAGCAAAAGCTTCACGAGTCGGAACTAAAAAGGCTACATGATATATACCAGTCGTACGCGGTTCTTGCAGTACCCCGTCCTCTAACCTTTCAAGAACAAGTAACGCGTTCTTTCCACCTTTTCCAGATAAATATGCTTTATTCCCCTCTTGCTTAATTACCTCTAATCCTACAACATTCTCATAAAAAGCAATTTGACGCTCTAAATCTTTCACTTTAAATTCAACATGACCAATACGTGTTTTCGGATGAATTTTTACCATGAATAACTTCATCTCCTTATCCCTATATTTTCCCATTACATATAACCGTTACTATGAAGGATACAACTAAAATCATCCTATGTAAATAAGAAAAGTCAGAATTCACATACATTTTTATTTTCATAATAAAAAGCCATCTTTTCTAACTTTTAGAAAAGATGGCTTTTTAACTCTTATCTCATTTTATGTACTTCAGCAACTAGCTTTCCACCCTGAATGCCCATATAAAGCTTCACAGGTGCATCATTCGTATTTTCAAATACTAAATCTAAGTATGGATATGCAATTGTAGCATCTCTTCCTTGTGGAACATAACCTACCGTTTTAGAATGTGTAGTTCTCTCCACCATTTTCAGACCAGCTTGATCTGCTGCATTGTATAAAGTTGAAGATGTTTGACAAACACCACCGCCATATCCATCTACTAATTTACCATCAACTATTTCTTTCCCTAATTGATATCCTTTATCTGGTGTTGTATCACCGATTAATGAATTAAAAGAGAAACGGTCTCCTTTTGCTAACACAACTCCATTTATGCTCGCTGCTGACAAACGAATATTCTCAATACGGCCACCTGTTGAACCACCTAAGTTCGTTTCATATCTACCAATTACCGTACCATTTCCTTGCGCATCACTTAATGTTGCGACTGGTTTTTTCTCCACGATCGGCAACTGATACGTAGCATCCCACATACCAACATTTAACAATTTATCTACTAATTCTTTTTCCATTAATTCATAAGAAGGTTTTCCTTCTTGCCAACTTCCATCAGGTGCTATACGTGAAGGAACCATTTTTTTGTCGACGCTTTTTCCAACCTCACCAACAACCTTTGTTACAGACTTTTTAAATTTCGCTTCATCTTCAAAATAGCCTAAACTAGATAAATCTAATTTTTTCACTTCAGTACCAGTTCGACCATCAACTAAACTAATAGTATCCTGCACTTCTGCTTTAGCCTCTACAGTATGCCCACCAATATCACTTACCAATGCAACATCACTTACTTTTGCACCACAGCCACTCATTATAGCTACACATAACACCCCAACCAATATACCCTTTACTTTACGGAACAATATACTCTCTCCCTTTCCCCAACATCACTATTATGTATTTATTTCATTTTTATGTATGTTTTGTTACAATCATTTTACAATATGTTTATAAAATGTTACAAGTTATTTTTCACTCTATATAAATTACTCTTTTCTTTTATAAATGTCTATACATATTTACATAAAAGTTTGAGTTTGATAGAATTGTAACTTTTATGTAAACTCTCTCTTTTATCCAGTATATACCATTAAGCAAAAGAAATACAAATCAAAAACCCTCAAGCTATTTTTTATAAAGTGAAACTGTAATCAGTGGGGGTTTTACGGGCATCCCGACCTTCTTTGTTTCTGCTGAATTTTGACATGGGGGTCTTATTGCCCAGCAAATAGCGGGATAAAGAGAAATCCCGTCAACATAAATAGGTATTTGCCGTGCCACCACTCCGCTTTTGCACATACATTATGGTGAATTCAACCTATTTTAAAGAAATGGAGGATGTTATTATGTATCCCTACAATCCATATGATCCATATAATCAATATGCGTACCAACAACCACAGTATGACTTACAAACACAATATCAATCTTATATAGATCAAGCAGAGCACACGAATCCATATGACCAAAATAGACAATTCCAACTTCCAATCTCTTTTCCTGGCACTGGAAATCGTCAATTAGAAAGACGCGTAAATGAGCTTGAACAAAGAGTTCGTCAACTAGAAAATACAGTTGAGCGCCATACACGTAGACTAAACCGCTTAAACCAACGTTTACGCACAGTAGAAAACAGACTAAACATTCCATTCGCAGCATTAGAAGACGGATTTTAATCGAGAAAATAAAGATTATATAAAGGAAGGGGCTTCCCCTTCCTTATATAAATTGACGAAAGTTTTTTCCATCTCTATACTGATAAGAGTTAATGAAATGAAACAAGGTGATAAATATGGATTTTGAAATAAATTATCTTTCCTTTTATGTTGTACAAGTAGAAGGAAAAGGTGAAGCAGTTGATAAACGCTACAAACATTTTCAAACTTTAGACGCTGAAGAATATGAAGATAGTTCCTTAAAAGAATTTTTGAATGGTGAGTTATTAAAAATATCGAAGCGAAAAGTAGAACGTCATGCAAAAACAGAACAAGCCCCAACAAAAATTGGTCGCTTTATTGTAGAAGAAGGGCACGAACTTGATTCAAACCCTCATTACAACCTTTTTAATCGTATTCGCTTTGCAGAAACAAAAGAAAACTTTAAAGATATGAGCGAACCTCTCGTTTATACATATCTTGACACAAGCGCTGTACGTGGTGGTGTATTTTTAATTGCTCAGGCAAAACTACGTAAATACTTTGATGATCCCTTCGTATTCGTAATGAAATGCGACTTTGAACCAAAGGTTGCTTCTATTTCTGATGAATCAACACTGATTCGTAACGTTGAAATGGCCATCACAACAAAGAATATGAAATCTATCCAATATCCGTACATGCCTGAAGAAGGTATGGTTGAAGTAGGCGAACTAAAAATACACCAAGCATCACATGCCCGCTACTTTGAAGACTTCTTAAAATTCGTCGAATACGAACGCTCTATGCCTGAAATTATGAAAACACAAGTAATGGACATGGTATACGACCAAATTGAAGATGTATTTGAAGAAGGTACGGAAGAACGCGAACAATTCGACCAAGCGATGGAAGTATGGGCTGCCAGTCCGAAACGCGAAATTATGGAACAATTTTCAACCGAAGAAGTAATGGAAGCAACTGCTCAAATCGTCGAACATGCTCCTGAATTCGAATTAAAACTAAAAGCAGATCATATCTCTGTGAAGGCCCTGCTTGCTGATTTCGGGGATCAAATACATATTGCGAAGGTAAATGATCGATATGTACTTATGATTGAAGCAGACACACTTACATTTGAAAAAGGCTTCTCTCCTATTGAGTTTCTGAAGCCAGATGAGCTGCAAGATGTGATTGAGCGGATTGAGAATAAGCAGCAGTATTCGTTTGATCCGAGCGGTATTGAATAAAATGAAACTTTAATCAGTGGGGTTTTGTTCATCCCCCACTAATTATTAACCCTCACCAATCGGGCTTTTACGGGATAAATACTTCCATATAACTGTTGTTACTGGGCGCTTTTAATAAGCGCTCTTTTGTTTATATTAAAAACCGATTCTACTAAGAATCGATTTTTCTGCTTTATAATAAAACATGTTTATTTTCAAATTTTTTTGATGCACGATGACATTTGTTGCAGAATCAAATACATCCCTTCCTTGTTATACAAGCTCATTTCCATTAGAAATATCTACTTCAATATTTCTAGTTGACCAAGTCCTTCTATAAGTTGTTAAGATGCAAATTTCACTTTACTACCTCAAATTTATTGTACTCGTAAAAAGATAATTGAAAACGATATTCCGGATGTTCTCTCACCCAATCGTAGGCTTCTTCTAAAATTTCCATTTTGTTTTGCAAGTCATTAAGTTCACTACATTCGTCCCTTTTCTGTTTGCACAGAGGGCAGAATCCATTCACTATTTCCGCACTCGTCACCCTAATAGTTTTACTTTCTAAATCAACTACTAGACGAAGAATAACAGAATGCTCTTCTTTTGTAGTCACCTTCATTTCAGCAATCCGATCCTTATTCCAAAAGACACCGTTTAATTCCATCTTTACTGTGACATCTTTAATATCCAAGTCTACCACTATCACACCTCCCTTGTACAAAACTCAATCTTACTCTTCTATTTTAAACTTTAATACACCACAACTTAAAGAGATATTAAGTTTTTTCCAATTCTTCTTTACTATGAAAGAAAGTGTAGTTAATGCTAATTGTGTGGTAAATATTATCCCAAAAACTAAAACAGTTAAAATGTTAAAGATTGTTTCCATTAAACTACACTCTTTTCTTTATATATATTTTTATTTTATTAATACGGTTTAAAACTCTTATTACGTCTTAACAATCCCAAAGCAATTATAATGCACAATCACAACAACAAGTTGATGCCTATTTAATATCAATACGCTGTTATTACATGTATGTAGTTAGAGGTGGAGGAGAAATTCATTTAACCTCTGTATTCTCCTCCATCTCAGCCAAATACCTAATCTGCCGTTCCGCTTTTCTCACTGCTGTACGAAAATGTTTTTTCAGGAGTTCTACTGTATTTTCACTTATATAATATCTTTCCGTTATACTTTCCCACGTGTCACCACTTTCAAATGTACTCCATTCAAAAGGTCGTTCTGTATTTTTCTTTAGTTCTTTAAACACCCATTTTCGCATCTTTTTTTTTGCTTTTTCTGTTAGTTTTCCGTTTTTTACAAGTTCAAGTTCACCATGTCTTTTGTATCGCTTATTAATATCTCTCTCGCTATATACTTTAAGAAGTATATTTGCTGTATTTTCAGCATCTGCTAAAGCACGGTGCTGTTTTCCTTCCCACGTTAAAGCGAGCTGTTCTACCGCAAATTGTAAACTTGGCGTATGTTCAAACAATTCCTCATATGCTTGGAAAACAAATTTTTGCAAATCAATTCTATTTTCTTTTTCTATACTTGGGCATTCAACACCATATAATGTACAATCATGAGATAGAAAGCGATAATCTTCTTTTCCCCATGAAACAAATATAGAACCTTCGCCGATGAACTGAATAAATTTCTCTATAATTTGAGGGAATTTTTCTACACCCATTAAATCTTTTTTCGTAATACCGGTTAATTTTGTTGTATGACGAGTTAATCGTGCACTTGGTTTTACTAACTCCGAAAATTCTTCAATTATCTTCATTGTACCTATTTCTATTTTTACAGCTCCGATATCAACTATTTCTGATGGATCTTCTGATTTATACGGTCTGAAATTCCTTTCAATATCAAACACAATGAAATGTGTAGCGTTTTTCAATTTATTTACCTCTTTCTAAATTCCTTTTCACACAAACACTTTATTTTCAGTATTTATTTATTCATGTACTTTATACAAAAATACTCCGAATAAATAAATGAAAATTCAGTCTTGTTATGATATGTAAGTAGGAGGACATCTATAAAAATGCAAAAAAAAAGAAGGGCGAGCCCTTCTTTTTTCAAAAATTACTTCTTGTTTACGTTAGTAGCTTGAGGTCCACGGTTACCTTGTTCTACTTCGAAAGTAACTTCTTGACCTTCTTCTAAAGTTTTGAAGCCTTCGCCTTGGATAGCTGAGAAATGAACGAATACGTCTTCTCCGCCTTCAACTTCGATGAAACCGAAACCTTTTTCTGAGTTAAACCATTTTACTTTACCGTTTTGCATGAAAAAAATCCTCCTACAATGTACCTATATGTACATATTCATTTTCAACCACCTTACAATAATAAGCCAGATATTAAAAAACTGCAACCCCTGAGGAGATTTAACATTGCTATCCTCCTCGGAAGTTACAGCTCATTTAAATCTCTATATTATTAAAAGTAAAATGGTTTAAATATACTATATCATATCAATATAATAAAAGTAAAGTTTTTTTCTTAAATTATTTTTTGTTCCCACTGCATTGCTTTTAATTCACCTGATCCGGCTACTACATAACCATCTTTTTGATTAACAATGCGCCATCCGTGCCCTTTAACTGAATCACATACTGTAACAATACCTTCTTCAAGAAGCACACGGCACACACTACTAATCCCCGCCTTATTTTGCGTTGAAGTTGTATATAAAACATGTTGATCTACACTTAAGTCTAAATAACTACTTGCTTTCTGCTCACTTTGACATGTATGCCAATATATTTTTTCACTTGCAATACTTTCATCTATTTTACAATAAGAAATATTCCCGCTAACTCCCTTGCACGATCCACTTGCCGCTACTAAATAAGAATTGTGTAAAGTCAACGCGGAGATCATTTGATTCATCGCAATTTTAATCCTCTTTAATTTACGTGTCTTCAAATCAAAGAGCCAAACACCACCATATTTAGCATGTATTTTCGTACCAATAAATAAGTAATGTTTATATAAAAATAATGATCGAATAGACGGTGCCGCACTGCCATACTCAAGAAACGGATGAATAGTTTCCCATGTCAAACCGAAATTATGAGAAAGATACAGCGTTTTTTCTCCATGAGCAACAACAGTTCCTTGTACAGTGCTACATACATTCCAACTCGTTGCTTTTGTTGGAAAACGCTGAATTGTCCAGTTCTCTCCACCATTCATACTGCGAATAAAAATCCCTTCGTCACCTACACCATAAACTACATTATCTTCGCTATGTAAATCCCTAATTCGTTTTTGAAAACCATTTAAAATTCGTTTCCATTCTCCGTCTTGTTCAACAAATAAGCCATTATATGTAGTAGCTAACAACAGTTTTCCATCTCTTAACTTTGTAATAGCAGTTGCACTTAACATTGTCTCCACGTTGACACTCCCATTCTTAGAACTTCTCAGCAAATGCAATTGCAAAATTACTGCATTTTTCAACATCCTCTTCATCTTCTGGAGCTAATTCAATTTTCAGCCCTTCTTGTACAAGCTCTGCACCGCGTTCCACAAGACGTTCTTCAAATATCGTTACCGCTTCACAAAACAGTTCATACGCCGTATCACCCGATCCGAATACCGCTACCTTTTTCCCAGCTAAATCTATATTTTCTAAGTCATCATGAAAATCTTCCGCTTCAAATGGTAATTCACCATCGCCCCACGTATAAGATCCTAAAATGATTCCATCATAAGCTAATAATTCTTCAGCATCCATGCCTTCCATTTCTTGCAATACTACTTCATGATCAAAAGCATCTAAACTAACTTTAATTAAATCAGCAATACTCTCTGTATTTCCTGACATACTTGCATAAGCTATTAAAATTTTTGCCACTTTGGCATCCCCCTCTAACGATAAATGATTCTCATTCTCATTATATTAATAATGAGAATCAATTTCAATTGATTTTTTCTACTTTTATTTACATTTCACATTACTTATTTCAAATAAAGTGAGGGTATTCATCCCCCACCTAACTTCTTTGTTTCCGCTGAATTTTGAGGCGGGGGGTCTTACTGCCCGGCAAATAGCGGGATAAAGTGAAAGTTTAATGAGTCCTCACCAATCAGGCTTTTTCAGACAGCCCACAAAGAGCGGAATAAATAAAAAAGCACAGATGACTATACAATCATCTGTGCTTTTTTATTATTTTTTAAAAATACCAAAAGGCTTTCCTACTGGTAAAACAACTTTTCCGAAGTGTGTATTTAACACTGCTGCTGCTGAACCGTAGAAAGATAATAACGAAATAAGAAGTTCAGAATATGCTGCTAAATTATGCATTGCATGCGGCATAACACCTAAAGTACTTAATGAAAGACCGATAAATAAGAAATCAATAAGGACGAAAATCATAAATAATACTTTATGTGTTTCCATTGCACCAATTGTCATAAAGATTGTGAAAATCAAATATCCGATAAAGGCTACACCAAGCTGTTTTGAATCTGCAGCTTGTGCTAATTTTTCGCCAAATACTCCAAGTTGAATTAACCAAGTCATTCCAACACCTAGCCAAAATAGACCGTACGCACCGAATGCTGTTGTACCGAATGTATTGTTATGCTTTGCATCATGAATGCAAGCAAAGATTTGTGCAAATCCTCCTAAAAAGATTGCCCACGGTAATACAAGTGAAACGCCATCTGTTAAGCCTAACTTTTGAGATGATGCTACAAGTGTTACCATCGCTAATCCAAATAGACCAATTCCAGATGGATCCGCTGTTGTCATTTTCACATGATGTGTAGTAGTTTGATTGCTCATATAAACCTCCTGATTATAAACATACTCGAATACAATACTTAAATCAGAAGACTATGTCAATGGTTTTTTTTGTATGTTGTCAGACGTTATATTTTATAATGATTAAATATATTTCTGACCACTTCATAAGGTTTTATATTCACTTTTTCCAACTCGTTTATCGGTAGCCATAACGGAATATAATTTCCCCTACCTTCCAGCTGAAATTCCTCAGCTGTTCCGCTTCCGAACACTCCGCCTGTAATATAGGCAGCATAATAATATTCATTTCCTTTATATTTTACCTTTGCAATAAGGTGCTCCACTTGTATATGTACCCCTAATTCTTCGTATACCTCTCTTTTCGTTGCCTCTTCAGGCGTTTCACCTTCCTCAATCCCTCCGCCAGGAAAAACATAATATGTTTCCTCTTCTCGAATACGTTTTATAAGAGCGATTTTTCCTTCCTGTACAATGATAGCGGCTCCGCGATTTCTTATCATTTTATTACCTCAATACGAATCGCAACTGTTCCCCACTCCTTTTCTTGTTCTTTCGTATATATTTTGTATGTACTTTCTAACATTTCCTCTAAACTATCATTTTCACAATCCAATAATTTTTTATCAATTTGTTCATACATAGATTTAAAGCTCTCGTATCGCTTTATTTCCGTTACTTTTACCGTCATCATTTCTGTTGTCGTAAGATTCGTAAATACGATTTCATCGTCTTTGTTTATTAGTTGACGTTTTTTATCGTATAGGCGTACTTCATATACTTTTTTCCCTGATTGAATTGACTGAAACGGTTTATTATATAAACCCATTTCGTATCGCATACATCCCACTCCCTTTTGTTCATTTCACCTATTAATACAGTTCACATTACTACATCCTGCATATAATATTCCATACGTATCGCTTAATTGAGAAAGGAGGCTGAAGAAGCATGTTATATTTAAATCAAAAACCTGAATATAATAAATATGATATTGGTGATTATACTTATAGTAAAGTAGGGCCAACCATTTTTTCTTGGAACGATGAAACAAAATTAAAAATAGGTAAGTTTTGTTCATTAGCAGAAGAAGTCGTTTTCATACTTGGCGGTGAACATCGCGCAGACTGGATAACAACTTATCCATTTAATGCACTTTTTGATGAAGGAGCACATATTACTGGTCACCCTTCTTCAAAAGGTGATATCGTAGTTGGCAATGATGTATGGATTGGTTATCAATCCTGCATTTTATCTGGTGTTACAATTGGTAACGGTGCCATTATTGGTGCAAAAAGTGTTGTTACAAAAGACGTCCCTCCATATGCAATTGTGGCTGGTAATCCAGCAAAATTTATTCGATATCGTTTCCCGCAAGAAACAATTGACAAACTAGAGAATCTTGCATGGTGGGACTGGGACATTTCTGTTATAAAAGGAGCTATTCCATTACTACTTTCCGACAAAATCGACGAATTTTTCACCTCGCCCGAAAAAGAATCTACATGATTAATGAAGAAAAAGCATCCTTCTCTTACAGGATGCTCTTTCTTCATTTATTTTTTCTTTATTTACAAATGATCACACGGAGAACATTGAAAAGGAATTTTCCCTAAGCAATTAAGATTCGTTTCGCAAATTTGTTCAATTGTTGGAACAAATGGAATGACAACTATGTTACTTTCTACTATTTGTGTAACAGGTGGCAACACTGTGCCTACTTGATGTTCAAAACGAATACTCGCTTGATTTATATAATTTCCTGAACCATTTGGCGCGCTCTGTACTGCTACTTGGAACGAAACTGTCCTTGCTTCACCAGGATTTAAACTTCCTATAATAAATCCTGATACTGGGTTTACATTTGGCACTGGCGTATTATCAACCGTTACAGTTCCAAGAACAAATTGAACACTACTATCTAACATATCTTGAAAACGAATATTTTGTATTGCTGTATCCCCCGTATTTGTAATAACTGTCGTAAACGTAATAACATTTCCAATTGTTGCTGCCTGTAAATTTGCCGTTTTTACGACTGTCGTTGAGACATTTTGAGGAATAAACGGGATAACAACTGTATTACTATCACCTTCAACTACTAATGGCGGCTCATTCGGATTTACAGTTGCAAGCCCATTCGCTGTAGCAGTATTTGTAACTAAATTATTTATTTGCCCTCCTATTATTACAACTTGGAAATTAATAATTGCTGCATCATTTGGCTGAAAATCACCTAACGGAATACCAGTATTCGGGTTAGCGAATGGAAAAGATACATCATTTACCGTTACCGTGCCATTTATAAATAGCGTATTCGGATCAATGATATCTGTTAACACAATGTTGGTCACAGGAACTGTACTATCATTTATAACAGCGATTCCGTAAGTGACAACATCCCCTATCATTGCTACTTCAAAGTTTGCTCCTTTTGCAACAAATAAGATTGCAGTATTTACCGTCACTATAACGGTATTGCTCGTATCCATCACTGTAACTGGCGGCTCCCCTGGTACTAAAATATATTCTGCTAACGCCCCAGCAACGTTCACTACTGTACCACCATCTGGAAAACTTGTAATCGTAGCTTCATATGTTACAATCGCCGTCTCACCGACTGGAATGTCTACAATCGTAAATCCAACCTGCGGATTTACTCCCGGACGAGCTACTCCATTTACAGTTACACTATTTGGTACAAAAACAGCTTCCTGAGATAGGACATCGATAAATTGAATATTCATCGCATCAGCAGTACCAGTATTTAATATTCGAACCGTATACTTTACTGTTTCTCCTACTCCAACAATTGAATGATCTACTTCTTTTTGCATATCTAAACTGCCTCTATTTACTGGTGTGACTGTCGTATTACTTGAATTCGTAATTGTAAACGGAGGTTCTCCTGGAATTAATTCAAAATCACCCGTTACTCTTGCTGTATTCATAATGCTACTAGAAGGCGGAACTGCGATTACATTTACTTCAAATGTAATTAATACGCTATCCCCTACTGCAAGATTAGGCAATGCAAAGCCTACAAATGGATCTAAACCTACTTGCGGAATCCCATTTATTTGTACACTTCCAGGAACGAATTCTAAACTAGGTGATGGAACATCGCTAAACTGAACGTTCGTCGCTGTTACCGTTCCCGTATTTGTAACTTGCACACTATACGTTAACGTATCTCCTAATCGTGTCGCTTCTTTATTTACAGATTTTATAACGCTGAATCGTCCTCTATTCACTCTAGTTATTGTCGTATTACTCGGCTCTGTTATTACAACCGGTGGCTCTCCTGGCACTAAAGTAAAGCTTCCTGTTATATTTGCAACGTTCGTAATTGTTCCTGATGACGGGATGTTTGTAACTGTCGCTTGAAACGTCACTATAACTGTTTCACCAACTGGGATATCTCCAACTCCAAATCCAGTAATCGGATTTAAGTTTGGTTGCGGAGCTCCATTTATCGTTACACTATTTGGTACAAATGACGCACCTGTTGAAATCGTATCAATAAACTGAACATTGTTAGCTGTTACTGTTCCTGTATTCGTTATTTGCACTGTATACGTCAATACATCTCCAACTAGAGTAGCGGCTCTATTTACTTGTTTAATAACATTAAAGCGTCCTCTATTTACAGTTGTGAGTGTTGTATTACTTGGCTGATTTACTATAACTGGTGGTTCTCCTGGTACTAAAATAAAGCTTCCGGTAACATTTGCCGTATTGGCAATTGTTCCGTTTGACGGAACGCTAACAACTGTTACTTGGAATGTGACTTCTACACTTTCACCTGGAATTATATCCGGAAGTGAGAAGCCAGTGTTAGGGTCTAATCCAGGCTGTAACGCACCGTTTATCGTTACACTATTCGGTACGAATGTTATAGAGGATGGTAATACATCACTATATTGAACATTCGTCGCTATCACTGTTCCCGTATTTTGAACTACTGTTGTATATGTGATTGTATCGCCTACTGCAACAACCGGCTGACTTACTGATTTTAAAACATTCAAACCAGATTCATTTATTTCTGTTAATGTCGTGTTACTTGTCGTCGTTTCCGTAATAGGCGGCTCTGTTTCACTTACAGCAAACGTAGCTGTAACATCTACAAAGTTAACAATCGTTCCACCTTCTGGTATGCTCGTAACCACTTCCTGATATGTGACGAGTACAAAATCATCTACAGGTATATCTGGAACTGTAAAACCAATGAAAGGATCTAATCCTGGTGCTGGTACCCCGTTTATACTCACGCTTCCTGGTACGAATGCTACACCGGCGGAAGTAGTATCGATAAATTGAACATTCGTCGCTGGCACTGTTCCGAAATTAAAAATCAATACATCATACGTTAATATTTCTCCTACAGTCGCTACTTCCTTATCTACTATTTTCACTGGAAAAATAAACGCTATATTAATTGTCGTAACGACTAAATTCGTTAATATCGTTTCCGTAATCGGTGGTTCCTGCGGATTTGGTTGTGAAGTAAATGTAACGTCTGCATCATTTAATATGACTTCATTATCTGGAATTTCTGTAATCGTCACTTGGAATGTGACCTCAATACTTCCACCAGCGATTAATAATGGCGTAACTGTAAATCCTATTTCTGGATTTAAACCAAGTTGCTGCACTCCACCTATCGTTACACTATTGTCAACAAACGTCGTTCCTTCTGGTATGACATCTTGGAAGAACACATCTGTAACAGGGATAATTCCTACGTTTGAAATGAGCACGGTATACGTTAATACATCCCCAACAGCCCCAGTTGCAACATCAACTGTTTTTGTTGCTGTTACTTCACCAGGAGGAGGTAACGGTATTGTAACTACCGTTGTATTACTTGAATTCGTTGTTGTTACAGGTGGTTGTAAAGGATTTAATAAGAAAGTGGCTGTAGCAGATGCTGTATTTAATACTGCTCCACGTGTAGACGGTGCAACTACCGTAACTTGGAACGTTACTGTCAATGCTGTTCCAGCTGCAATATTAGGAAGCGGGAAACCAACATTTGGGTCAAATCCAGGTTGTGGCGTTCCATTTATCGTTACACTATTTGCTACAAATGTTGTTTCTGGAGAAACTGGATCAAGGAAAGAGACATTCGTTGCTGTTACTGTACCGTTATTTCGAATGACAACAGAATACGTGTAAGTTTCTCCAAGTGCTGCTTGTTGTACAGATGAAGATTTTTGTATATTTAACTGTGCTGTGTTTACTTGCGTCACTACAAAATTACTATTTGTAACAGTCGTTATTGGAGGGTTTGCTGGATTTATAAGAAAACTTGCAGTAACGTTCGATTGGTTTCTTATATTTCCACCGCTCGGAACACCCGTCACTGTAACTTGAAACGTAATGGTAGCCGTTTGCCCGACCGGAATATTTGGTACCGGGAATCCTGCCATAGGATCCGCGCCTTGCTGTACGACTCCATTTATCGTCACACTATTTGCTACAAAGGCAGTACCAGACGGAATTGGATCTTGAAAAACAATATTCGTTGCAGGAACAGTTCCTGTATTTTGAATAAGAATCGTATACGTTAACGTATCTCCTACACCGGCTTGTGGTGTATTTACACTCTTCATTACATTAAGTGATCCTACATTCACTCGCGTCACAACAATATTACTAATCGTTACAATTGTAATTGGTGGCTGGAGAGGACTTACTTGGAAATCAGCAGTGACATTCGCATTATTTGGAAGAACTCTATTTGGTGGTACACTCGTGATTGTCACTTGAAAAGTGACCGTCACCATACCTCCTACTGGAATATTAGCAAGTGGAAATCCAGTTGTCGGGTTTAAACCTGGTTGAGGTGTCCCGTTTATCGTTACACTATTCGCTACAAAAGTGGTTCCAGCTGGAATCGGATCAAGGAATGATACATTTGTCGCTACTACCGTTCCACTATTTTGTATAGCAACTGTATATGTTAGTGTATCTCCTACACCTGCTTCAGTAGCGCTTACACTCTTCATTACATTTAACCCTGAGGAATTCACAACTGTCATAACAGTATTACTTGGAACCGTCACAGTAATTGGTGGCTCTGTTGGATTTACAAGAAAATCTCCAGTTACATTCGCGTTATTTACAACATTATTCCCTGGTGGAATTTCATCAATTAATACCTCAAATGAAATAATTACACTCGCGCCAGTAGGTAAATCATTTAATGGGAATCCTAGTCCTGGATCTGCCCCCTCTTGTAAAACACCATCAACCAATACACTATTTTCAATAAATAATGTCCCTTGTGGAATTGAATCTTGGAAAAATACATTTGCAGCTGGTACACTACCTGCATTTATAACTTCGATTGTATATACTAAAACATCTCCTACCGTTGCAACATCCGTATTGACTGCTTTCACAACTTCAAAGTTTCCTGATTGTACTATCGTATTCACAACATTACTCGGTACATTGATTGTTACTGGTGGTTCATTCGGATTCACTTGAAAGCTTGCTGTTACATTTGCTTGATTTAAAATATCTTTATTTTCTGGATTCTGTACAATTACTACGTCAAATGTGACTACAACCGTTTGAGCCGCAGGAATATTCGGAAGAGAGAATCCTGTATTCGGATTTAGTCCACTTTGCTGTACTCCATTAATTGTTACAGAATTTGCAACAAATGAAACAGCAGAAGAAATAGGGTCTTGGAAAAATACATTTGTTAACGGAACATTCCCTGTATTTTGGACGGCAATTGTGTACGTTAAAGTATCCCCTACCGCCGCTTGCGTTGTATTTACTTCTTTTATTACATTTAAACCGCCTGTATTAACTTGTGTCACAACTGTATTCGTTTGTCTATTAATTGTTATCGGTGGCTGATTCGGAATAACGACGAAATTAGCAGATACATTTCCGCGATTCGCAATCGTACCTCCCGATGGTGTAGATGTTACTCGTACTTGAAATGTAACAGTCCTACTTCCGCCAGGAGATATATTAGCTACTGTAAACCCAGTCGCTGGATTTACCCCAGATTGTGAAACCCCATCCACAGTCACACTATTTGCGATAAATGTCGTTCCAATTGGGATCGGATCTTGAAAAATAACGTTCGTTGCAAGTACATTTCCTGTATTTTGAATTGTTACCGTGTACGTAAGAACGTCGTTAACCGTTGCAAAAGCTTTATCCACTGTTTTTCTCGTTGCTATATCAGCTATATTAATTGTCGTAACTACAGTATTACTTGTCGCTTGCCCTGAAACTGGTTGTTGACCAGGCACTGGAGTAAAGGTAAATGTTACACTCGCACGGTTTGGAATTGGATTGACAAGAGGGTTCGATGTTACTCGAACTTGAAAGCGCACTACAGTCGTTTGCGATGCATTAATACTTCCAAGATTAATACTACTTGCTGGATTCGCTCCTGGACGCGCTACTCCATTTACCGTAACGCTATTTGCGACAAATGTTGTTCCAGCAGGGATACTATCAACAAAAATAACATTGTTCGCAGTGACGTTTCCATTATTTGTGACAGTAACTGTGTACGTTAATACATCATTAAGCGTTGCCGTCTGTAAATCTACAGATTTCTGCATACTTATAGTTGCTTGATTCACTGTCGTTTGTACTGTGTTTGAAGAAGACGTACTTGTAATAGGAGGACTACCAACGAAGGGACGGAATTGATATGACACCATTGCACGATTTAAAATAGGATTGGGATTCGGGAATGATGTTATTCGAACTTGAAATGTAACAATTCTTTGCGTGTTATTTGGGATTGTGCCTAAATTAATTCCATTAGCAGGGTTTGCATTCGGCTGTGTTACTCCCCCTACCGTAACACTACCTGCAACAAACGTCGTTCCGCTCGGAATACTATCACGTAATACAACGTTTTCTGCACTTCCTGTTCCTGTATTTGGGACCGTAATTGTATAAGTGAGAGTATCCCCTACCCCCGCGACTGTTCTATTAACTGATTTAACAGGATTAATAATTGGACCTGTTGCATCAATTTGAACACCAAAACCAGCTGCAGCGTATCCATCTCCATTTGTAACAAATCGAACCGTTGCTGATGTTTGACTGTTTACTAAAGATGAGGAGGCATCTACATTCGTAATATCCCACCCCTGTCTTCGGACGGCCAAAGCTACCCCTAACGGCTGATTCAAATCTCCAAACGTGCCGCTCGTATCTAAATTTCCACTGTCATTACAAATTTGTGACTGAAAGAAATTATTCGCAGGATTTCTCGGTCCGAATAATGCAACTGTAGCATTTGCATTCGGCCCAAAGCGAAGTTGATCTCCAACAATGTTAGAATCACCTTCTTGAGCAGTTACGAGCACTCTTCCTGTAACAGCTCCTGTTGCCGGCGTAGCAAAACCTGAAATTGTAGCATCAACTGGCGGGGATGAAGCATCGATAATTTCTTGACCTGCATATACTGACAAATTTCGAAGTGGTAAACTTGCATTTTGATACACAACCTCAAGCGTCCATCCAGCTGAACGACTGATTGTTGGGTCGGCTGAAGTTCTTGCAGCTGGCACAGCACCCGTTGTATATGTGCCTGCCCCACCTGCACTAACAAGATTCGTTACATTGGCAGAGCGAGCATAATAAAACTGATTTCCTACTGAACCTTGCTGCGCGGTAGCAGGATCTGGCGTAACAGAAAACGTCCCTGCTGGCGTTGTAAATGTAATGTTATCATTTAAAAATGGTAACACATCTTCCGTATCAGTCCGGAAAGTACCAGCCCAAACTAATTCTGCATATAATACACTGCTTCCCACTGGAAGATTTAAAATTGCACTTGAAGAATTCAATTGCCATTCATCTGTTGTCCCTGCTGGGAACCCTGGTACTTGCAATGCTGTATTTACTGTCGTAAACACAGCAAGTGTACCAAAAATATTACCTGGTGCAGGTGATGTAGGGCTAAGTCCCAGCGTATTCCCAGTAAACGTGACGGCACCAGGTACTGTTGTCGTAAACCTATTTATAAAAGGCACACAATCATCTCATTTCAATTATAGTAAAAAGTGCTCTATACTATAAAATGTAGACAAACTATACAATGTACGTTGTCCAACAAAATTCCGCACATATGAGAGGGGTTTATAAAACTATGCGCTACGTTATCATAACAGGAACTTCACAAGGTTTAGGTGAGGCAATCGCTACGCAATTATTAGAAAAAAATACAACTGTCATCTCTATTTCTAGAAGAGAAAATAAAGAGCTTACGAAACTTGCAGAGCAATATAGCAGCAATTGCATTTTTCATTCCCTAGATCTTCAAGATGTACATAACTTAGAAACTAACTTTAAAGAGATCATTTCATCTATTAAAAAAGACAATGTATCCTCTATTCATTTAATTAATAATGCGGGTACAGTTGCACCTATGAAGCCAATCGAAAAAGCTGAAAGCGAACAATTCATTACGAACGTTCACATTAATTTACTTGCACCTATGATTCTTACATCTACATTTATGAAACATACGAAAGACTGGAAAGTAGATAAACGCGTTATTAACATTTCATCTGGTGCAGGAAAAAATCCTTACTTTGGCTGGGGCGCTTATTGTACAACGAAAGCTGGTGTAAATATGTTTACACAGTGCGTAGCAACTGAAGAAGCAGAAAAAGAATATCCAGTAAAAATCGTCGCTTTTGCACCTGGCGTTGTTGATACTAATATGCAATCACAAATTCGTGAAACAAATAAAGAAGATTTCATAAACTTGGACCGCTTCATTGCATTAAAAGAAGAAGGAAAACTATTATCACCTGAATATGTTGCGAAAGCTATTCGTAACTTACTAGAAACTGAGGACTTCCCTCAAGGCGAGATTATTAGAATTGATGAATAACAAAAAGGTGTGCTAAAATAGCACACCTTTTTGTTTTACTTCTCTAAAAATATAAGCACAGACTCCGCAATTTTCTCATAACCAATTTCTTGATAAATTTTATTCGATATCGGATTCGCTAAATCAGTATATAACGTAGTCGTCTTGTACCCTTCATCTAACATACGTTGACTAAGTGCTGCTACACACTTAGATGCGTATCCCTTTTTCCTTGCTTCTTTCGGCGTATATACAAAATTAACTGTTATATTATTTTTAGTTGGTCTCGTTTTTGCAGCTACAGAAACGAGTTTCCCATCCACTTCCAAACCAAACAGTCGATTTGTAGTTATTAATGTATACGCAGTTTGTTTTGCTTCTTCTTTCGTAGTAGGAAGCTTTACGTCTTCACAAAATTGATATATCCACTGTTCTATTAATGGTAATTCATCATTATTTACCGCTCGAAAAAGTCCATTCGCATTACACTTCTTCTTTACTCTGTTCAACTCATACACACCTTGCTCCATTGCAACATGCGTTTTTTTATTTTCTAATACTGCAATCTCTTCCGCTAATTTCTGTACAATTTTCTTATTACCGATCAATCCAGGAATATCCGGATATACTTTCGTTAATTCTTTTGCAAGTTCCTCAATAGTTACTCCCGCAATTTCAGAAGTTGCAACAATGATTTGTTTCTTCTCTTCTGTTTGCAGAAATACAACCGCAATTTCTTCTCCTTGTTTCGCTATCCCCATAAATGTTGGTTGTTGGACCATTTGTAATACACCTAATATGAGATTGTTTTCCTGCTCATTCTTTTCTAGAAATGGTGTAACATCTTCTTTAAAATGAAAAATCTCTTCATATACATGTAATTGAATCATCGACAATCTCTTCTCTCTATTTATATTTTAATTAAGTATTGGCGATTAATTCATTAAATCCCTCTTTTACGATTCAATAATATTCAAAGCTAATGTATTCAAAGCATTTTCAGCTTGTAAAATTCTCTGTTTTTCCTTTTCAAATACATCTTCTTCTTTTCGAAATGACTCTTGTCGATTTTTAATCATACGATTCATTTCTTTTTTACTCGGTCCACCGTATACATTTCTTTTTTGAATAAAAGCTTCTGGCGATATAATTTCTTTCCACTCTTTTTCTAATAAATTTATTTTAAAATGTTCTTGCAAGTACATATTTACCTCTTTGAAGTGTAATTCATGTAGTTCTTTTTTCTGCTCCAATAACATATTTGCAATAGCACTTGCTGCATGATGAGCATGCCGAAATGGAATTTCATAGTTTTTTGTTAAAACATCGGCGAAATCCGTTATCGTTATTGCATGTTTATAGGAACGACTTTTTAACGTTTCTTCTTCTACTTTCATCGTTCGGATCACTGCATTCATCATACAAAAAACACGAATTGCCTTTTCAATCCCTTTATATAAATATGGCTGCAAGTCATCTTCCGTATCGACAATATCACCAAATGGTGTATTATGAATCATTTGAAATACTGTAAATGCTTCTCCTAAAGCACTACTCGTAATTGCACGAGCGTGTTCAATTGAAACCGGATTTCGTTTTTGCGGCATAATACTACTGATTTGTACATATGGCTTTGCAACAGTAATACCGTCATATTCTTTCGTTGCTAACAACAAAAAGTCATGAATCCATCTACTCGTATTCGTCATCATTACCATAAGTAGCGAGCTAACTTCTAATAAATAATCCGCTCCAGCAACAGCATCATATGAGTTCTCAATTACATTTGTAAATCCAAGTAGATGAGCAACTCGTTCTCGTTTAATCGGGAAACTTGTTGTAGAGAGTGCAGCTGCCCCCATTGGAGACTGATTTAAAAGCTGGTACGTTTTTTTCATTCGTTCTAAATCTCTTTGCATCGTATCATAAATTGCTAACGTATAATGACCAAATGTTGTTGGCTGTGCTGGTTGTGTATGTGTATAAGCTGGCATGATCGTTTCCTTATGATCAACGGCAAGTTGCAGTACACTTTCTTGCAATAACAAATGATGTTCTATTAATCGTAATACATATCGCCTTAAACTCATGCGATACATCGTTACGCCCATATCATTTCTACTTCTACCAATATGCATATTACTTACAAAATCGCATTTCGCTTCTTGAGAAATTAAATGTTCGACTAAAAAAAAGAGATCTTCATGCTGCTCTGTATAGAGCAATTGCTCTTCTGGAATTCCCTCTACCTTTTTTAATGCGTGTAATATAACTTTAGCTTCTTCCTTTTTCATTAAATTTTCTTCCGTCAGCATCGTAATATGTGCTTTATGCACTTGAAACATATCTTTCAATAAGTAATTTCTTTGAAAATGAAATACATGTTGTAATATACAATCCACATATGTTTTCCCAGGGAAATCAGCGCCTTCACTCTTTATAAACTCTTCTTTACTTTGTTTCATCACCTTTTCCCCTCTCACCTAAGTATTACTACCCATCATACCCAGAGATAGAAAAAAAGTGCTTGTACATAAAAATAAACTCGGTGCTCTCTGCACCGAGTTTATTTAATAAAAGTCGCATCATACTTATCACTTTGCAACACTTGGAAATGTAAGTTTGCTAAATGTTTCCGTATTTCTGCACTATCGTCTTCATTTAAATTATTCGCCAAAAACACAATCTCCGTACAGTTTCCACGTTTATCCATAGCGTAAACTGCTTTTGTAACCGTCCATGGTGTGTAACCATTCTTTTGCCCCGCATGTCTGAATGTTTTACGGTATTTCTTGGCACTCATGTCTGTTTCAACGATATTTGCCCACACTTTTTCTTCAGCCTCTGTCAAGCCACCTTTATGGTTTGCCTTTTGAAGTAATACCATATAATCATTTGCAGAAGCTGCTGGTAATCTATCTGACCAAATTTTGTCGTAACGTTCCTCTAAATAAAGCGGAATTTCCTTCTGTAATAATGGTCCTTTCTTCTTTAAGCGTTCATGAATAATCATCGCATATTCACGATATTGCTCTTGAGACATTTCTTTTAACTTTTTCTCTATTTTATATTTTGGAACATGTAATTCTTTATGCAAATATCCCGGGATATACAAAGATGAAACGATTGGAAATAGTGGTTGATGTGCAGGAAGTGATAAACTTTGTAAATTTCGATTGATGTTATCTAATCCTAACAATTCCATTAAGTATTCAGCATTTGCATTCGAACTAAACTTAACCATTCCTTTTGCCACTTCTTCTAAAGAAACCGCTCCTTCAGTTATCTTGCCCGTCTTCTCCAAATACTTTTGCCATCTATCTTGTGCACCACCATCTGTATTCGGCACATAATAACGATTCACATCATTAATCGACACGAAACTAGAAGAATCAATTTTCCCTTCAGTAACTTGTTTCGTATATTCAAGCGCCACAATTAATTTCATCGTACTAGCAACTGGCAATACAACATTTGGGTTTACAGAATAAACAACTTTATCATTTCTCTTTACTAGAAGCGCACTATTTTTTTCATCTTTATGTTCTTCAATAAAAGATGCAATATACTGTGCATCATCATTATTTGAACTCCACACTTTTTTCACTAAAAAGTTACCCGATATTAGCAAAACAAAAATACCCACAATTACTGCGCATACTATAGTTTTTTTCAAGTAAAATTCCTCTCCTATTGTGTAACTCTTCTCTATTTATCATTTAAAAACAAAATAATGGAGATGGTCATTTACATAACCATCTCCATTATTTTAACTTGTATGCTCCTATTATGTCTACGTCATAAATTTCACAAAATCCTCAAGAAACTTTTTATAATGTAACGACCAACCAATTCGCACCCAATTTTTTAATGCTTTTGCATCAGGTTGAGGCCGAAAATCAGCAATACTCTCTCCTTTTGCAATTCCAACTGTATCTACATCGACACGACGATATACATAATCTAAAATGGATGGATTTGCCGCAACCATCATTGTAACGACGTCATGTACTGGACTACCTGTTATTTTCGGGTTTAACTTTTTATATGCTTTATAATAATACGTAAATATCGGCTCGATTAACTTATTAAAACTCGTTTTAGAATGTTTCGTAATATATTTTACCATTTCCGGTGTAATAATTGCTTCAGATGTAACGTTAAGTGGCACTAATGTCACATTTTTGGCATTTTGCATAACTAATTGTGACGCAATGGGATCACCATGAAAATTCGCCTCTGCGACTGGTGTTACATTGCCAGGCATTAAGAAAGCACCGCCCATTATATAATATTCTTTCACATACTTCATCATCGGCTTTTCTAAAATAAATGCTGTCGCTAATGTTGTTGATCTACCAGCATCGACTATTATTAATTCTCCTTTATATTTTTCAAGAAGATCAAAAAATGTACAAAAAGGCTTTATATTTGGTGAAAAAGTTTTTGGAGGTTTAATTGGCCCTAAGCCGTCTGTCCCATGAATTTCTGGATAATACGTCGTAATATCTCCGGATAAAGGAATTTTCGCACCATTAATAACAGGTATATCTTCCCGTCCTGCCATTTGCAATAAATATGCGGCATTACTTGTCGCCTTTTCTTGTGTTACATTTCCATATCCCGTTACTACACCAACAATATCGATATCAGGATGCAACAATCCATACATAATTGCTAAAGAGTCATCAATTCCTGGGTCTCCTAAAAATAACACTTTTTTCATCGACCTCAACTCCATCCCCTCAGTTGTTATTAATTTATGAATAACCGTGGATATACAGAATAAAAAAAGAACAAATTCATAAGAAAAAACGCAGTCTTATAAGGACTACGTTCTTCAGCTAACCTATACTGTTTTTTTTACAGCACTCATACTTCCAATAACATAAGCGATAAACGCAAAACAAATCGGGAAGACAACTGTATGTATACCGAACGGATTTGGATAGAAAAGATGAATACACATATATGAGCCTACCCCAACTAAAATAGACGCAAGCGCTCCTGTAGCATTTCCTTTCCTCCAATATAACCCTAATACGATTGGCCAAATGAATGCTGCTTCTAATCCACCGAAAGAAAATAAATTTAGCCATATTAAAAAATCTGGTGGTTTAATCGCCGCTGCATAAACGAGTAGTCCTACAATACCAGTAATCCATAAACTTCCTTTTTTTATCGTACTGTCTGCTGCATCTTTATTTATGTAATTTACGTATATATCTTTAATAATTGACGAGCTTACAAGTAATAATAAAGAGTTTACTGTAGACATAATCGCTGCCATCGGTGCAGCTAAGAAAACTCCAGCTAACCAAGGAGGTAACACTTCCATCGCAAGTAGCGGCATTACTTTATCTGGTACCGTTATACCTGGAAGTACTACTCTTGCAAATACACCAGTTAAATGCATACCGATCATAATTGTGCCAACGACAACGGTTCCAATTATTAAAGCTTGATGCATCGCTTTTGAATTTTTATAAGACATGGCACGCACGCTAATTTGCGGTAAGCCGACAACGCCAATTCCAATTAAAATCCAAAATGATGTAACATATGATTTCGTTAAACTGCCATCTGCTCCGAATGGTGTAATTAACTTTGGGTTAATTTGAACAAGTTCCTGCATAATCTTTTCAATTCCACCACCAGCAATGACAGTAGCAATTAAAATGATTGTCGTTCCAACTAACATAATGATTCCTAATAATGTATCTGATAGAGCAACTGCACGAAATCCACCAATTAATACGTACACAAGTACAGAAAAAGTAAATAAAAATAGTGCTGTTGTATACGATAGACCCGTTAGTGACTCGATTAATCGTCCACCACCGACCCACTGGGCTACTGTCGCTGAAAATAAAAAGATAATAATACATAACGCAGAAAGTATAACAACTGCTTTATTATTGTATCTCCCTTTTAAATAATCGATAAGAGTAATTGCTTCCATCTTCCTAGCGATAATTGCAAACTTTTTACCGATAACCGTTAAAACGATATAGCCTGTTACAACTTGAATCGCAGATAACAGTACCCATCCAAGACCCATATTGTAAGCAATACCAGGGCCACCAATAAAGCTACTTGCACTACCGTACGTAGCAATCATTGTCATCGCTAATAATAAACCGCCTAGCTCACGCCCACCAAGAAAATATTCTTGTAAAAATTTATTATGAGCAGTTGCTTGCACACGTCTTGAAGCATATACACCAATTAAAAATACAACGATAAACGAAATTATCATTGGAATGATTACATACCAATTCATCTATTATTCCTCACTTTTTTCTTCCTCATCGAGTGAAATATCTTGAAATACAAAACGAACAACTAAACTAAGTAAAATAACCATAACGATAAATCCAACGATACAGCTATAAAAAAACCATGCGGGAAAACCTAATACATATGTATATTCATTCGGATTTTTACTACCAAGCCCATAAGCAAATCCGTACCATATTATAAAATTAATAATAGCAAGTCCAAGACCAATTAACGCTTCTCTATGGGCTATTCGAAAGCGTGGATCATCATGATAATCTTTCATTTTTACCCCTCCTCTCACGATGTATTATTGTACCATTGTTCTTCTAGTTTTTCCTAATAGAAAGTAAAAACAAGCAGGATTTTTTATAATCATATAGAAGCTTCTCTTACATTACATATTTTTTACAATTGTAACACAAATGAAATTTGAATTTTCAGTATTTCTTAATTATGATTTTAATTAGAGGCTTTCCATCTAGTTTCCACATCCTTGATTTCGGAATAAGCGCCGTCTCGTACTGCGTTTACATTATATTTTCAAGGGGGTTATACAATGAGTCAACTAGCTGTAAATCTTCATGAAAAGGTAGAGAAATTTCTTCAAGGTACAAAAAAGTTATATGTGAATGGATCTTTCATCGAAAGCGCTTCCGGTAAAACATTTAAAACACCTAACCCAGCAACTGGTGAAACTCTTGCCGTCGTTTCTGAAGCTGGTCGCGAAGATATTCATAAAGCTGTAGTCGCAGCTCGTATGGCTTTTGACGAAGGTCCTTGGTCTCGTATGAGCACTGCTGAGCGAAGCCGTCTCATGTACAAGTTAGCTGATTTAATGGAAGAACATAAAGAAGAGCTTGCACAGCTCGAAACATTAGATAACGGAAAGCCAATCCGTGAAACAATGGCAGCAGACATACCACTTGCAATTGAGCATATGCGCTATTACGCTGGTTGGGCTACGAAAATCGTTGGTCAAACAATTCCTGTTTCCGGTGATTACTTTAACTATACACGCCATGAAGCTGTTGGTGTCGTTGGTCAAATTATCCCTTGGAACTTCCCGCTTCTTATGGCAATGTGGAAAATGGGAGCAGCGCTTGCTACAGGATGTACAATCGTTTTAAAACCTGCAGAACAAACTCCACTATCTGCTCTATACTTAGCTGAATTAATTGAAGAAACTGGATTCCCGAAAGGTGTTATTAATATCGTACCTGGATTCGGTGAATCAGCTGGACAAGCTCTCGTTAATCATCCACTCGTTGACAAAATTGCATTTACCGGTTCTACTCCTGTCGGTAAACAAATTATGCGACAAGCATCCGAAACATTAAAACGCGTTACACTTGAATTAGGCGGTAAATCACCAAATATCATATTGCCAGATGCTGATTTATCTCGCGCGATTCCTGGTGCACTTTCTGGTGTTATGTTTAACCAAGGACAAGTATGCTCTGCTGGATCACGCTTATTTGTTCCGAAGAAAATGTATGATAATGTCATGGCTGATCTCGTCCTCTATTCTAAAAAACTAAATCAAGGTGTCGGTCTTAACCCTGAAACAACAATTGGCCCTCTCGTTTCCGAAGAACAACAAAAACGTGTAATGGGCTACATTGAAAAAGGGATTGAAGAAGGCGCTGAAGTACTTTGCGGAGGAAGTAATCCATTCGATCAAGGCTACTTCGTTTCTCCTACAGTATTCGCTGACGTAAATGATGAAATGACGATCGCAAAAGAAGAAATTTTCGGTCCAGTTATTTCTGCAATACCGTTTAACGATATTGACGAAGTAATTGAACGTGCAAATAAATCACAATTCGGCTTAGCGGCTGGTGTGTGGACAGAAAATGTTAAAACAGCACACTATGTTGCAAGTAAAGTACGTGCAGGTACAGTATGGGTAAACTGTTATAACGTCTTTGATGCAGCATCTCCATTTGGAGGATTTAAACAATCTGGTCTTGGCCGTGAAATGGGATCTTACGCATTAAATAACTATACAGAAGTAAAGAGCGTTTGGCTTAACTTAAATTAATGAGAAAGAACCTGACCTACCTGGTCAGGTTCTTTTCATTATGTATTCCTTTAAACTTGCAGTCCTCCGCTCACATTTAATACTTCACCTGTAATATAAGATGCGTATTCTGATGCTAAAAAGGCTGCTGCGTTCGCAATATCTTCTGGCGTTCCAATTCTACCAACTGGAATAGCGCCAACCATCTTTTCTTTCACTTTATCTGGTATCGTTTTGGTCATATCTGTATCCATAAACCCCGGACAAATCGCATTACAAGTAATACCGAAACTTCCAACTTCTTTCGCTGCTGTTTTCGTTAATCCTACAACTCCTGCCTTTGTAGCCGCATAATTTGCTTGACCTATGTTTCCTTCTCTACTAATTGAAGATATATTAATAATGCGTCCATACCCTTGTTGTCTCATGTAAAGAAGCGCGGGTTGCATACAATAAAAAACTCCAGTTAAATTCACTTGTAATACTTGTTCCCAAGCAGACTTCTCCATTTTATGTAACATTGCGTCTCTTGTAATTCCAGCATTATTCACCAAAATATGTAATGTACCAAATTTTTGAACCGCATATTCAATTAACGACTTTGCTTCATTTTGATTACTCACATCACATCGATATGAGCACACTTCATATCCTTCATCTGATAACTCATGTGTCGTTTTTTGTAGATTCTCTTCATTTACATCGCTAATTAATACTTTCGCCCCTAGTTTTGCATAAACCCTTGCAATCTCTTTTCCAATTCCCTGTGCAGCTCCTGTTACAACAGCTGTTTTCCCATTTAAAAACTCCATTCCTATCCCCCATTTCTATTACTTATACTGTATATTTCGGCTCCTTGCTTTCCAATTCCTCTTTGTATAAAACAGTCTATTTGTGTCAAACTAACTTTGCAACGTCGCATAAACGCAAGGAGATTGTGTCGAATGAACAAAAAGAATTTCAAACAAAGCAAAGCAACGGATGGCATTGATGTTGAGTTCTCTCGCGAACTTGCTGACCACAATGACTTAGAAGCAAACGCACGTGCAAATGCCGCTGATGCACGTCAAAAGCGCCAATCAACCGAAAAATAAGGTACATCACAACCTTATTCTTTTCAAAAGGGACCTACTACCCAACAAAATAAACCGAGAGACATCTCTCGGTTTATTTTCTATATTTTTTTGCATAATGAGCCAAAGTAAGCAACGGATATATATGAGCATAACTATGATAACGAATATAAAACCCACCTGGTAAACCTGTTCCAGTAGGATATTTTTCATTTATATAAGAGTTGGAGAGCAAATATGAAATACCTTTTCGAATAACTGGCGTTTCTTTATCATAGTAAGAGATGAGGGCATCTAACGCCCATGCTGTTTGGGATGGTGTACTAAATGGCAAAGTAACAAATCTTTTTTCCACACTACTTTGGCAAGATTCTCCCCAGCCACCATCTTCATGCTGTATATGTTCAAGCCATAAAGCTGCTCGTTTCACTGATGGATCGCTAGATGGTATTCCTAGTGACCGTAAACCAGTCAACACTGCCCACGTACCATATATATAACAAATTCCCCATTTCCCATACCACGATCCATTTTCCTCTTGTACATTCATTAACCAATTTATCGCACTTTGTTTTTGTTTCTCGGGCAATTCATTTTGCGTATACGTTCCGAAAAATTCTAATACTCTTCCTGTAATATCTGGTGTAGAAGGATCTGTAATCATATCACTTGCATTTTCGATTGGTAAATTTGCTAATATACGGCTCGTTACCCCTTTTTCAAAAGCCCCCCAACCACCATCATTATTTTGCAATCCTTTAACCCAATTAACCGCTCGCTTCCAAGCAGTGTCTACATTTTCGTCCCCTCTACTTCGCGCCAATGCTCTTAACGCAGCAGTTGTATCATCAATATCTGGAATCGTCGTATTCACATCCGAAAAGCCCCAACCACCCGGGAAGAGATCCGGTGCATGTACACTCCAATCTACTTTCTTCGTTTGCTGTTTTCTTAGTAAATATGCTGATGCATTGTGAATCACTTTACTTGCTTTCGGAACTTGAGCTTCTTGCAAAGCATAACTGAGTAAAGCTGTATCCCATACAGTTGATGGAGAGTTTTGCAAATGGCTCCCTCTCTCCATCTTCCATATATAAGATGTGATTCCCGTTATAGCTTTTTGAATAATTGGTGATTGAATAGAATGTCCTAATGCAAGTAAAGCATAAATCATATAAAACGAGGCAGTTGCGTAGCTATATAATGTTCCATTTTCATCAATACGCTCTTTCATAAAACGTTCTACTTCCTCATATCCTTTATGATGCAAAGAAAGTGGATACGTTATAATTTTCTTCACGTCACTTACTAACGTTTGAAAAACTGGAGACCGATCCTCCCGAAACCATTCTCCGCCCCCGCCTGCAATGTGATTTAAATTTGGCAATAACTTTTTCCCTACTCGGAATCTTTTATTTAAACACAACATCATCGGAATTAAATGAATACGTGCTGAGCTACTCAGTTCAAAAATACTGAGAGGGGAATCATTCTGCAGAAACATAATTGGTGTTGGCAAATGAAAGAGAGAAGGATATTCATATTCTCCATGAATCGCTAATAAAAACTTCGTCATAAAATGAGCACGCGCTACCCCACCGCGCTCATTTATAAACATTTCCGCTCGCTTCATATTCGCATCTTCTTTTGTATATTTTTCCGATGCAAGTAAGGCAGCATAAGATTGAATTGTAGCAGATAAATTACCACCCACTTCATCTTCATACAATTTCCATGTTCCTTCATTTGTTTGGAGTGATGCTAATCTTTTTACAAACGGTTCTATCTCTTTATCTTTACCTAATAATTTTAATAAAAAAATCATATGACAATCTGTTAGTGGCGCTCCTTCAAAACAAAACCGCCACGTACCATCTTGCCGTTGCATTGTTTGAAGTGCAGTTGTTCTTCTCGCTATTTCTTCATGCACTTTTTCATATAATAACAAGTTGCTCACCCACCCTTTCGAAATCCGTATAACGATATTCAAAAAGGTAGCTGAATATGTATAAAAACAAAGAAAAGCAGAACATATAAAATGTTCTGCTCATAAACAATACCCTACTCCGACAATAATCCCTAATAAAGCACCGACTACTACTTCATACGGTGTATGCCCAACAAGTTCATTTAACTTCTTATATTCTGTTTCTCTACCGTGAAAAAAATCATTCAATATTTTTGCTTGTTTACTTACTGCAAGCCTTACTCCTGAAGCATCATACATAACAATAATGGCAAAAATTGTAGCAACCGCAAACATCGAGCTTTCCACACCTTCCACTACTCCAACTCCTGTAGCAAGCGCTGTAACTGTTGAAGCATGAGAACTTGGCATCCCACCTGAAGCAAAAAACTTTGCAAAATCAAATTCACCTGTTTTAACTAATTTGAAGACTACTTTCGTTAATTGTGCTAAAAACCATGAAATTACAGCTGCCATAAGCGGATCATTATGTAAAATTGTTTCCATGTTCTCAGCTCCTTACTGACTATAATGGAAATTCTATATAATATAAGTATAAAGAAAAATGCGTAGAAAATACTACGCATTATGATACTTTTGCTGATTTATTTTTTATAAATTTCGGTTGTTTCTGCACTAAAAACTTAGTCTTCGCTACCGAGAATACAAATAATGCAACCCATATACAGAAAAATGCAATCATATGAGTAGATGTGAAATGTTCACCAAATACGAACACACCTAAAATTAAGCTAATTGTTGGTGCAATATATTGTAAAAAACCTACCATATAAAGCGGAATAAGTTGGGCTCCTTTTGCAAAATAAAAAAGTGGTAGAGCTGTAACAATACCTGCTCCTATTAATAGTAATGTCGATAACATTGAAATAGATCCAAATGAGCCGAAACCATGGGCGCCTGTCATAACAAGGTAAATGATTGCAAGCGGTGTCACTAACATCGTTTCCATCGTAAGTCCAATTGTAGCATCATAGTTTAACAGTTTTTTCGTTAATCCGTATAATCCAAATGAAAAGGCAAGTGAAAGAGAAACCCACGGAATAGATCCGAAACGCACTGTTAAAATGATAACCCCCACTCCAGCTAAACCAACTGCAACATATTGCCAGAAGTTTAACTTTTCCTTTAAAACGACTGTACCAAGTAAAATACTAATAAGCGGATTAATATAATAGCCAAGACTCGCTTCAATAACATGATTATGATTAACGGCCCATATGTAAACAAACCAGTTTCCGCTAATCAAGACTGAAGCTATTGTTAATGACATTAATAATTTAGGTCGTTTAAAAAGATTCACAAATTCCCCAATAAACTGACGAAACCTCTTCGTAACACCTAATACGAGTAACATAAAAACAAACGCCCAAACGATGCGGTGTGCTAATATTTCATCTGCTGGAACTTCCTCAACCCATTTCCAATAAATCGGTAGGATTCCCCACATCGTGTAAGCACCAGCCGCGTATAGTATCCCTTTTTTTTGCTCTGCTGATTGACTCCCCATCTTCCTTTTTCTCCTCTTCTCATTTTTTCTCCATTATACGGTCTCACATGCTCACTTTACCAATAATCAATCTGCATTTCTTTCGACATTTCTCATACAACGAATAATAAACATACCGTTATTACAACAAGTAACGGTATGCCGAAAACAAATTTCTTTTTATGAGTTTTATGATGAAACATATACATGCCGATCCAAGCTCCAACTGCTCCTCCAGCTGCCGCCAATAAAAACAACGTACTTTCTGGCGTTCTCCACTGTTTCTTCTTTGCTTTTCGTTTATCAAGCCCCATAAGGCTAAAAGCTATAACGTTAATAATAAGAAAATAAATCCATTTCATCGCTTTCTCTCCTTATGAAAAATTCGATTAATAGTAACACGAAAAAACGACGGAAACAACTGAAGATCACTTTTTAGCACACTAGTTTAGTTGGTTGTTCTTAATTCATTACTTTCATATTTACATAGCCAATAAAAAGCGCGATTACAGCTATTAAAAAGAAAGATGTTATGAGTATATATTTATATTTCTTTTTCATTTCCTTCACCTACTGTAGTCATATCACCAAAAAAGTTTCTTTTAATCTCTTTCTCATCAAAATGAAGTACTACAAGTAAACCGACATATAAAGAAACCAAATTTAAAAACCATTCCCCATTATCATCTTTCTTAGCTAGACATTTAAATATCTCTTGAAATTGCATGCGCTCATCTGAAGCAACAACCGGTCGCACACCAAAATATTTCAATACGAAATGTAAATCCATCTGCACGGATAATGATAAAATATATTTTAATAGCTCCGTATATTCTGCACTATTTTTTTGACTATACAACTTCACAAGCTTTTGATGTAAATGAGAAATCGATAATGTTACGTCATTCGTTTTTGCTGCTTCTATCGCTTCAATCATCTTTTTCATATTCACCACATTCACCCCTCCTGGAAAAATTCTAAAGCCAAAGAGTATTCATCTTACCTCATAATGTGCAATAATTGTGCATTTCTCGTCTCTCGTTCTTCTTCACTAACTAAATCATACTTTTTTAGAAGATGAAAAATATCATTTAATGTTTCCTGTGAATGATTACCTTGCAAAAATCCCTTTAACCCTTTAAAAATCTCTTCAGATAAAAAACTCTTTTGACTTTCAAGTTTATTCATTACATCTTCAATAGAATGATCGATATTACACTTCATAAAAAATTCCTCCTCTATCCTTTATAAATAATATCTTCTGCTAACGATGTAAACACTTCTCCAACAAGAGAATCTTCATCATATACAGATGAACCGCTATTTTCTTCGCGTTTTGCAAAAGGTACTTGTGCTATTACTTCTGTTTGCAATTGTTCTGCTAACATTTCGCCGCCGCCTTTTCCGAAGAGATAATTTTTCGATCCATCTTGTTCTTCATAATAAGCCATATTTTCCACAATACCTAAAATCTCATGCTTCGTATGTTTTGCCATTACACCAACTCTTGAAGCAACGAATGAAGCTATATTGTGCGGAGTTGTAACAATTATTTCTTTCGCTTGCGGAATCATCGCTGCAACATCAATCGCAACATCTCCTGTACCTGGTGGTAAATCAAGTAATAAATAATCTAATTCTCCCCAGTGCGTATTCGCAAGGAAATTTTGAATCCATTTATTTAGCATCGGTCCGCGCCACATCACTGGGTTATTTCCTTCTGTAAAGAATCCCATCGACATGATTTTAACACCGTGACTAATGACTGGAATTGCCGTTTGATCAATCATCGTTGGTTTCTTATTCGTTTCCATCATAGCCGGAATACTAAAACCATATATATCTGCATCTAATATCCCCACTTTTTTGCCCATACGAGCTAGTGCAGTTGCAAGATTAATTGTCACCGTTGATTTTCCAACTCCGCCTTTTCCGCTCGTTACAGTAATAAAACGTACTCCTGAATTCGGGCGAAGCATGCTCGGCATACCAGTTTCTGTTCTAGTATTTCGCTTTAACTTCTCTGTTAAAGCTGCACGTTCTTCTTGTGTCATAGAACCAAATGTTACCTCCACTTTAGAGGCACCAATTGCGTGAAGCGATTCTTCAATATCTTGTTGAATTTTTGCTTTTAACGGACAACCTTGGATTGTTAGTACTACTTCAAGTTTAACCTCTGTTCCGTTCATTTGTATATTTCTAACCATATTTAATTCTACAACACTTTTGTGTAACTCTGGATCCTCTACATGTTTTAATGCATTCATTATTTGTTCTTGAGTAAGCATAGAACTCATCCCTTCTCTTATTCTAATTTATATACAACATTTTCTTGGCACTTCATCTGGTGAAAAAGCTTATTATCCCCCGCTAACGGGTGGGATTAATGCGACTATATCTCCGGCTTTTATCATCTCTTCATTCATTACAAACTCTTCATTAACAGCCACCATCACTTTATCCAGCGATTGTAAACAATAGCTGGCTTTGAGCCATTCTTTTAATTGCTGCACTGTCATTTCTTGCTTTTCTGAAATTACTAATCGATCCGATCCAACTTCCTCACGCAAATTTGCAAACAGTAAAATTGTAATCATTTTCTCATTCTTCCTTCTTTGGTTTTCCTTCTGGATAAGGTGTGTTTTCAAGTTGATCTCCAACCCACATCGTTCCATCTTCCCAAAATTCTTTTTTCCAAATTGGAACGATTCGTTTTATACGTTCAATCGCGTACTCATTCGCTTCATAAGCTACTTTACGATGCGGTGATGAAACTGCAATGACTACCGCAATATCCATTATTTCTAGCCGCCCTACACGGTGCGTAATTGCTACTTTTGCATCCAGCCATCTCTCACTAATTTCTTCACCAATTCTCATAAGTTGTTTTACTGCCATCGGTTTATATGCTTCATACTCTAAATGTAGCGTTCGTTTTCCTTTTGTTAATTCTCTCACCGTACCAATAAATGTTGTAATCGCACCTGCTTCCCTTCTTGCGACTTTATTCGTTACTTCTTCAACTAAAATCGGTTTATCTACAATCTCAAATAGCACTTGTCCCATTAAAACCACCTCTCACTTTATGAAATGTCCAAGGCCATTCACTACCTTCGTTATCTTCTAATAAAAGAACATCGACAAACATATCTTTTTTATATCCTCTTGTCCCGCCCGGCAATACCATAAACGCGTTGGATTCTGCCAATGAAGAAACTGAGCTAGATTTATCAAACCCTGATGGATAAGCGATTAATTTCCCCTCATCATATTGCAATTTTGCTCGTACAAATCTTGTAAATGGATTCGGTTTTAGAAAATCTTCTCCTAATAACGCTTTTTCTCTTTTTAAATGTACTTTTTCACTAAACATATACGTCCGAATACACGGTCTTACGAATAATTCAAACCCTACGTAACAAGCTGATGGATTTCCTGATAAACCAAATAATAACTTGCCATTTAATTGTGCTACAGTCGTAACACTTCCTGGTCGCATGGCAACTTTATTAAAAAGAACAGATGCACCTAACTTTTCGTAAATAGCTGGTAAATAATCATAATCTCCTACTGATACACCGCCCGTTGTAATTAACATATCTACTTGGCCAAGCGCTTCTTTCACAGCTGTAAAACACGTATTAAAATCATCACAAAACTTCCCAAAATATTTTACTCTTCCGCCCGCTCTTCGAATTTGAGACAATATCATGTACGTATTACTGTTTCGGATTTTCCCTGGCTGTAATGAATCATTGACATCCAGTAATTCACTCCCAGTCGCTAACAGTCCAATTACAGGCTTTCTCGCAACTGGTACTTCACTATAACCGAATGTAGCAAGAAGAGCTGAAATACCTGGATTAATGTACGCTCCCTTCTTTGCAAGAACTGTTCCTTTACGAGCATCTTCACCTTGAAAAGAAATATTGTCGCCCGTTTTGAATGATCGCTTCACTTCCATATAATTGTTGCCATTCTTCTCATATTGACGAGTCAGCTCTAACATAACAACCGCATCACACTCATTTGGAATTTGTGCTCCCGTCATAATTCGAACTGCTTGAAACGGACCTACTTTCTCATGGAATAGGGATCCTGCACCAATTTCACCCACTACTTCAAATACAATTGGCGTTTCATAACTTGCTAAATTAGTATCTTCTGCTCGAATAGCAAATCCGTCATACGGCGAACGATTAAATGACGGTACATCATGGTCAGCTACTAAATCCTCTGCTAGTATACGTCCATAAGCTAATTCAATTGGTAATAGCTCCTTTAAGCCTTTATCAGCAAATCCCATCACTTTACGAACAGCTTCTTCAACCGTAATTGGCACTCTTCTTTCCATTGTTGACACCCTCTCTATTAACCGAATACGCGATAATATAGTTGTTTCGCTTTCGAAATATCATTTGTACCATGAATAAAAACACGACCATCTCGAAAAACAACCACGCGGTAATCATCGAATCGGCAAGATAGTAAATACGGATTCCGATCTACTTTCCCCAGTTTTTGTAATACTTTTTCTATATCATCAAAATGGTATTTCCTATTGTCTACTGTTCTAATTTGAACTGTATTTCTTCCGCATAAAACAGCAGCTTTCGTTTGACTTTCGTATGATAAATAAGGATAAGTTCGATTCAAACCGCATGAGAGACAAGCGTCTGTTTTTATTTTTCCTAATTTTATAAAATGATTTTGATTACTCCATATATCAAACATGAAAAATGTTTTTCTAATTGCTGAGAAATCTTCCACTAAAATTTTGAGCGCTTCTGCCACTTGATATGCTGCGACGATTTGAACAGTCGGGCTAATAATCCCAGCGGTATCACACGTCACACCTGTAACAGGGATATTTTTCAACATACAATGTAAACACGGTGTCTCTTGCGGAATAATTATATAACTCATACCATATGATCCAACGCAAGAACCATATACCCACGGAATATTATGTTTTTGTGATAAGTCATTTATTACAAATCGAATATCAAAATTATCTGTTGCATCAATGATTACATCTACATTTTTTAATAGACCTTCCATATTTTCTGAAGTTGCATCCATTACGAAAGCATGTATTTGTACTTCCGAATTAATTTGTTCTAGCCGATTTTTTGCAGCAATTGCTTTCGGCATTTTCTCTCTCGCATCTTGTTCAGAGTACAATTGTTGCCTTTGTAAATTACTCCATTCAACGTAGTCACGATCAATAATCGTCAACTTGCCAACACCTGCACGTACGAAACTTTCGGCACTTGCACTTCCTAATGCGCCTGCCCCTACAATTAACACATGTTTATTTCGAATTTTTTCTTGTCCTTTACTCCCAATTGGTTTGAACAACTGTTGCCGTGAATACCGATCAGCCATTACATACCCTTCCTCTCAAGAACTCTATTTCATATTAGAATGTTGTTTCTGATAACAAGCAAAGTAAGCAAAACCAACAAACCCAGCTCCTCCAATTACATTTCCGATAAAAACAGGAACAAAATTTTTAGCCAGATCCATCCACGTTAGATGACCAGCAAAAATAACAGCGGAAATGACAAACATATTTGCTACTACTTGCTGAAATCCAATCACTACAAATGCCATAATTGGAATCCAAATTCCGATGATTTTCCCGACAAAATCACTCGTCCCGTAAGCGAGCCAAAGAGCAAGACAAGCGAGCCAATTACAACCAATTGCTAAAATCAAAGTCCTCCCAAATGATTCATGTAACTTCCCTTCCGCTATCGCTACCGTTTTATTTAAATACTCTCCCTCTGTTAATCCGCCAAGATGTCCAAAGCAATACGCAACGAAAATTGCCCCAATAAAGTTCATGAGAGTAATCCAAACCCAGTTATTCAGTACACTTATCAATGTAATTTTCTTTGCATAAAGCGCCATAGACAGTGACATCATATTTCCCGTAATTAATTCTCCTCCTGCTAATACTACGAGCATGAGTCCAACAGGAAATACTGCTCCTCCTAAAACATTCACTAGACTTCCCCAGCGCTCAGGTAAATTCCCTAAAACTCGAATGTTAAGTAAAAAACCTATCGCAATAAACGCTCCTCCTAAAAAACCGAGAATAAGCATCGCTGGCAATGTCTGTCTTACTTTTTGAACACCGGCCTCAATGACAAGCTCAGCAATTTGTTCCGGCTTATGAAATGCCATTACCCATTCCTCCATTTTCTCCAAATAAAAAAGCAGCTTCAAAAAACCTTCTCAAAATAAAGGTTTTTGAATGCTGCTTAATTTCTCTGCACATCTTTTACAGAGATATCAATCATCACTTTTACTATAAAATAGAAAATCCACAACTCTTGTAAATTTTCCATTTTTCACTATGACGCTAGCTTTATATATTAACCACCGATATGTGACATTTCAATTTTAGGTATTGTTTTCTTATTTGTATGATTTAAGCGTTCATCTGAATAACGATCTTCCCTATTATTCCATATATTGCGTACTACATCTGTAATGTCCTCATCTGTATGTTCAGAACGAAGCAATTCTCTTAAATCACTTCCTTTAGAAGCAAATAAGCAAGTATATAATTTTCCTTCTGCAGAAATACGAGCTCTCGTACATGATGAGCAAAAAGAATCTGTTACTGATGAAATAATACCTATCTCCTCATCGCTTCCTATATAACGATACCTAGTAGCCACTTCACCTGAATAATTTGCTTCTATCCGTTCTAACGGCATAACTTGATGAATCGTATCTACTATTTCTTGTTTAGAGACGACCTCTTTTAAATCCCAACCATTATAATTTCCAACATCCATATACTCAATAAAACGAAGAATATGCTTATTTTCCTTAAAATATTGCGCCATCTGCAAAATGTCCTGTTCGTTTTTTCCCTTTTGAACGACCATGTTTATTTTAATTTTCATTCCAACTTCAGCTGCAGCCTGTATTCCTTCCAGAACCCTTTGCACTTTGCTCCTATTACCATTTAAATAGAAAAACCGCTCTTCTTCTAAGGAATCTAAGCTAACTGTTACACGTGATAGTCCCGCCTTATATAAATCAGGAGCAAACTTTTTAAGTAACGATCCATTGGTTGTTAAACCGATATCTTCTACACCATCAATTTTATTAAGGCGCTCAATAAGCTTTGGAAGCCCTCTTCGAAGTAACGGTTCTCCGCCTGTAATCCGTAATTTTCTCACACCTAAAGAAACGAAAATACGTGTTATCCTTTCAATTTCATCAAAAGATAAAATTTTATCATTAGACAAAAACGAGTAATCAGGACCAAATATTTCTTCTGGCATACAATATCGGCAGCGAAAATTACAGCGATCAGTAACTGAAATACGTAAATCCTTTAACGGACGTTGCAACTTGTCTAATGTAACTGATTTCATCTTCATTGCCTCACTTTTATTTTATATTTAAAACACGTTCTGGATGGGTATATACATTTAAGGAGTGATTACGAATAAATCCTATTGTCGTAATACCTAAATCTTCCGCTAGTTGCAAAGCTAACTCAGTTGGAGCTGATTTTGATAGTATAATTTCACAACCGATTTTTGCAACTTTCAATAATATTTCCGAAGAAATACGACCACTAAAAACAATGATTTTATCTTTTATAGAAATATCGTTTCTTAAACAATAACCGTAAATTTTGTCTAGTGCATTATGCCTACCAATATCCATTCGGCTTAAAATAATACCATTCACATCACATAAAGCTGCATTATGAACCCCACCAGTACGATGAAACGTATCCGCAGATTGCTGCATTTCTTTCATTAACCGAAAACAATCATCGGCAGCAACCTGTACATGGACACCCTTCATTTTTTTTGCACTTAGTGCATCATTTGCAAAAACAAACCCTTGCCTACTCATACCACAACAAGACGTAATATAGCGTTTATTTTGCATTTGTTCATAATACGGATTTACTTTTGTCGTTGTTACATGCACAAATCCTTCTTTCTCCTGCACCCATACACTATCAATATCTTCATACTTCCGAATGATTCCTTCAGACGCTAAGAAGCCTATTACCATATCTTCTATATATTCTGGAGTACTAACCATTGTAACAAACTCCTGTCCGTTCATTTTAATGGTGACAGGAAACTCTGTTACAATGCTGTCCTCTATATATTTAAATGCTCCTTGTTCATAACGAAAGATTTCTCTTTCTACCTGTATCGGTTTCACGATCAGTATCCTTCTCTCACGTTATATTTTTATCAAAAACAAATACAGAAACTGCAATATCTTCTTCTACTTTCATATCTGAAAACAAATTCACTAATTTCGCTCCAACAAGTTCCTCCAAATGTTCACGGGAATTCGCAGCATACACTTCTTGAATCATTTTCGTTCTAGCCATATGAACCATTTCCGCACCGTCCATCGTACTTGAAATAAATTTTTCAGTAGGTGTTAAGTTTCCATAAAGAGTCGCTATAGCCATATTTTCCGCAAAAACAGTATGAATTCGTTCTGGTCCTTTTCCGAAAAGTTCCTTTCGAAGTTTTCGTATCATATCATTAAATTCATGTACTTTTTTTGACATACAATTATACCTCCCAAAAGCCTCATTTTACTCTATTATATATTTTACCAAAATGAGCCTTCCGCCCAAACTATTTCCTACAAATATTTGGGCGGAAAGGTTCACTTCATGAAGTTTATTCGTCTTTTAACCCTTTCCCCATACCTTTTAAGAAATGAAGCCCAAACCCGATAGCACGGTTAATATCTGGGTCTTTCAATACTTTCATAAGATCGAATACCCCTACTTTTTTATTACTTTCTAGATGTTCATTACCTTCTTCTAGCCCGACTAATAAACTACCTATAAGCTTTTTCGTAAGTTCTGGGTCAAGTTCAGTTAACGCACCTGCAGCGCCCATCATATTATTAATTAAATTTGTAACAGGCTCACGAGTTACTTGACCTAGAACAATTTTCGCAATTGGTTCTTTCGCTTTTAGCATTGAATTTGCAGCTTCTAGCATTCCAATGTCATTTAATTCCCCTACTATATTAAACATCTGATTTAGAGCTTCTTCATTATTAGTTAGAAGCTCTTTTAAATCATCTAACTTTTGCTGTTTTATTTCTTCCTCAGTTAATTCTTGTTTTTGAATCATTTTTATAGGTGCAGCCATAGTTTTCTCCTCCTACTTATCCGTTAAATGCACATACCCTGGACGTGCCCACTTACGATGTACCTCAATTCCAGCTTGAGGGTGACGTTTTTTATTGCGTGGGTTCGCTTTTGGCATCGGATTTTCGCCATCAACTTCTAATACTTCCATACGTACTTTTGTTTGTTTATACGCAGGTGTATTCGTACGTACATCCACAGCAGGACCTGTTAAGAAATTTATTGCCGTTTCGTTATCTGTAGAGTTCATCGGTAAATATAACTCATTCGCTTTTACACGATCTGTAACGAGTGCACGTAATTTTAATGCTCCAAAAGGAGAGACAAGACGAACTAACGAACCTGTTTTTACGCCACGTTCTTTTGCAAGGTCTGGAGAGATTTCAACGAAAACACCAGGTACTTTCGTTTGAATACCTGTTGATTTATTTGTCATATTCCCTTCATGGAAATGCTCAAGCATACGACCGTTGTTAATGTGAAGGTCAAACTCAGCTGGAAATTCAGCTGGACGTACCCAGTCAGCAATCGCAAAACGAGCTTTTTTATCTGGGAAGTTAAATCCGTCTTGGAACAGAAGTGGTGTATTCGTTCCATCAAAACTTCCCCAATGGAAACTGTTCCATCCTTCAAGCACTTCATAGTTCGCTTGCGAGAACATTGGTGATAAACTTGCCATCTCAGCAAAGATTTCACTTGGGTGGCTATAATTCCAGTTTGCACCTAGTTTATTCGCAACTTCCTGGACGATCCACCAGTCTGGTTTCGCATCTCCTAGCGTAGGAAGAACTTGATATAATCTTTGGACACGGCGCTCTGTATTTGTGAAAGTACCTTCTTTCTCAAGAGATGGCGCTGCTGGTAATACAACATCTGCATATTGAGCAGTTTTAGAAAGGAAAACATCTTGCACAACGAAGAAATCAAGGCTCGATAACACTTCATGTACATGATTTGCATTAGAATCTACAAGAGCCATATCTTCTCCTACAAGATACATTGCTTTCATTTTTCCTTCGTCAATTGCGTGAAGCATTTCGATATTATTAAGACCTGGTTCACTATCAATTTTCACTCCGTAAGCAGTTTCAAATTTCGCACGTTCCATTTCGTTCGTAACGTGCTGATATCCTGGAAGCCATCCTGGTAAAGTACCCATATCACAAGCACCTTGTACGTTATTGTGGCCTCGAAGTGGGTATGCACCTGCTCCTGGACGACGATAGTTCCCTGTTGCAAGAAGTAAGTTTGAAATTGCAGCGGAAGTATCAGAACCACCTGTATTTTGCGTTACCCCCATACCCCAAAGGATACATGTACCATCTGCATCACGAATCATTTCAGCCATTTGAATAAGTGTTTCTTTTGAAATGCCTGTTACTTCTTCTGCATATTCAAGTGTATATTCCTCTAGGCTTTCTTTGAAATCTTCAAAGAAGTTTACATTCTCATTAATGAATTCCTGATCATGCCAACCTTGATCGATCATATATTTCGTAACAGCCATTAACCAAACTTGATCTGTTCCTTGTTTTGGACTAATAAAGACATCTGATCGCTCTGCCATTTCGGTTTTACGAAGATCAGCTACAATTAACTTTTGTCCGTGTAATTTATGTGCACGTTTAATACGTGTAGCTAGAACAGGATGACCTTCTGTCGGATTACATCCTACAATAATAACAAGACCAGATTGCGCAATATCTTTAATCGTTCCGGCATCACCGCCCATACCAATTGTACGGAACAAACCATCCGTTGCTGGTGATTGGCAATAACGTGAGCAGTTATCAATATTATTCGTTCCAAATACTTGTCGAGCTAATTTTTGAATTACATAATTGTCTTCATTTGTAATTTTAGAGGAAGAAATGAATCCGATAGAACCTTTACCGTACTCTTCTTTAATAGCGCCTAATTTATTTGCAACTACATTCAGTGCTTCTTCCCATGTAGATTCAACAAACGTTCCATTTTTACGAATTAAAGGTTTTGTTATTCGTTCTTTAGAATTTACGAAATCCCAACCAAATTTCCCTTTTACACAAGTGGAAATTGCGTTAACTGGTGCATCTGAAGATGGCTGTACTTTAAGAATTTTACGCCCCTTCGTCCACACTTCAAACGAACAACCTACACCACAAAATGTACATACTGTTTTCGTTTTCTTCGTACGAGTATCACGCATGGCCGCTTCCACTTCTGATACCGCAAAAATACCGCTATATCCAGGCTCAACTTCTTTAATTAAATCTACCATCGGTTCAAGAATATCTGGTTTTAATCCCGTCATAAATCCAGCTTCACCGAGCATCGTTTTCTCCATTAAAGCGTTACAAGGACAAATCGTTACACATTGACCACAGCTAACGCATGAAGAATCATTAATATTTACTCCTTCATCCCAAATAACTCGTGGGCGTTCCGCTTCCCAGTCTATCGATAACGTTTCATTTACTTGTAAGTTTTGACACACCTCAACGCATTGACCGCATGCAATACATTGATTAGGATCATAGCGATAAAACGGATGCGTCATATCAACTTCACTTACATCTACTTTCGGTTCATACGGATATTTTTGATGTTCAATTTCCATTAATTCTGCTGTATTATGCAGTTTACAGTTCCCATTGTTGTTGTCACATACTGTACAGTATAATAAATGATTTTCTAGTAACCGATCCATCGCCTCTGTTTGTGCTTCTTTTGCGCGAACAGAAGCACGTTCAATGTTCATACCTTCCATCACTACTGTCGAACAAGATCGCATTAACTTTCCGTCAACTTCTACAATACAAGTGTCACATGTTTGAATAGGATCTACTTCTGGCACGTAACAAATTTGCGGATGTTCAATCCCGTTCTCATTAATAACACCCAATATCGTTGAACCGGGCTCCGCTGTATACTTTTTTCCGTCAATTGTAATATGAACCATGTTGTTATTCATGGTCTTTCCCCCTTTTTGAGAATAAAAAAACTCCACCACGAAAATATACGCACCGCATTTCGGCACGTTATTATCATGGTGGAGTAGTTTATTAGCACATCTTGCTAAAATACCAATCCATTTATTCATAAATAAAACGATAGAGTCATAACAGGTCATATCACGATTCCATCTTTAACACTATAATTATAGCGTTAAAGTTAAAAATATACAATATAAAATTTAAACTACGCATATGTCAGCTTGTAACTATCCATAATAACCCATATAAAGTGAAACTTTAATCAGTGGGGGTTTTCTTCATCCCCCACTGATTATCAGCCCTCACCAATCGGGATAAAACATAACAAGGAGTAAGCGAACAAATGGGGTCTTTTAATAAATGGATTCGTGGTGAAAAATCTTTTTCTACCCAAGAGCAAGCTGATTACGCATTAAATAAATCTATCTCTTCTTCCCTTTCCCTTAATTTAAAGCACTTGTCCAAAATGTTTAGCGGTATTCCAGAATTAATAACACGCACTTTTCCATTAAAAAACGGACAGGAAGCTGCACTTATATATATGGAAGGACTTGTAGACAAAACTGTTATTAACGTAAACATTCTTCGTCCTCTCTTATTTAAAGAGTGGAATGAAGACGATTTTTGGGAAGCCTCTGTTTCTATCGGAAATATTAAAAAAGTTCAACAGTGGACAGACATTGAACAATCTCTTTTACACGGAAAAAGTATTTTATTTATAAACGGACAACTATCCGCTTTAGAGCTTGATACGCAAGCGGCACCAAAAAGGAGCATTGAAGAACCTACAACAGAGAGCTCCATAAAAAGCTCACACGAAGGATTTAATGAAGTAGCGAGCGACAGCCTTGCACTTATTCGTCGATATATTCCAAATCGCGAATTGAAAGTGAAGGAATTCACTGTTGGTGAACGAGCTACTTCAAAGGTTTTTTTGCTTTATCTAGCAGATGTTGCGAACGAAAATGTCGTAAAAGAAATGGCATCCCGTATCGAGTCAGTAAAAGTTGATGCGATTCTTACTACTGGTGAATTAGAGGGGTTGGTTGAAGATAATTCCTTTACTCTCTTTCCGCAATTATCAATAACTGAACGCCCTGACACAACAGCACATCATATTCTAGATGGGCGAATTGCCGTTGTTGTAGATCGCTCACCAGGCGTATTAATAGGACCTATGACCTTTTCATCCTTTTTTCAGACGATAGATGATTACAGCTTCAGACCCATGATTCCATCTTTTATACGACTTCTTCGTTTCACTGGGCTATTTATTGCAATATTTGCTCCTGCTCTTTATATTGCTATGATTTCCTTCCATTATGAAGTGATTCCGCTCAAATTGTTGTTAACGATTGGAGAATCTCGAGCCAAAATTCCTTTTCCTCCCATATTAGAAGCTTTATTAATGGAATTAGTTCTCGAAATGCTCCGAGAAGCAGCGATTCGGCTTCCTGGGCCTGTTGGACAAACAATCGGCGTCGTAGGAGGAATTGTAATTGGACAAGCTGCCGTTCAAGCTGGGATTGTTAGTAACGTTATGGTTATCGTCGTATCAATTACTGCGGTTGCCTCCTTCATTATTCCTAACTTAGAAATGTCAGCAGGAATTCGACTTCTTCGATTCCCAATGATGATAGCCGCCTCTTTATTTGGCGTCATTGGAATTATGGTTGGGATGGCAATCATTATTATTCATATACTTTCTATGGAATCTCTCGGTGTTCCTTATGGTAGTCCTTTTTCTCCGTTATTTGCTTCGGATTTAAAAGATACCCTTGTACGTTTCCCATGGAAAATTATGAAGAAACGACCACTATCTCTACAATTAAAACAAGATAACCGGCAAAGAGATGTTGAGGAAAAGGAGGATAATAAGTGACAAAACGTGCAAAGAGGGAGATTAGTTTATTTCAATACATTTTAACGATTAGTGGTGTTCAAGTAGGATTCGGTGTCCTTACACTTCCGCGTGAAGTTGCACAAGGGGCAAATACAGATGGCTGGATGTCTATTATTATTGGATGTGCTCTCACTACTTTAGTCAGTTTATGTATTGTGAAAATTATGGAAAATCATCCTGGATATACTTTACTCGATGTGCTGACTCGTTATCTTGGGGAGTGGCTAGGAAGAGTAGGAATGATTTTTTGGATTTTATATGCTGTCCTTGCAGCTATTTCCTTAATTTTTTCCCTCTTATACGTTATTCACATTTGGATTTTACCTAGAACTCCAATGTTTTTAATTATGATTTTACTATCTATTCCAATGTTAATGCTAGCATGTAAAGGCGTTCTTATTATAAGTCGCTATGCTGTTTTCACTGTATTTTTCACACTATGGATGCCTTTTCTATTGTTTATTCCGCTTAAAGATGGGCATTGGATTTATCTTCTTCCTCTTCTTAAAGAAGGCTGGATACCAGTTTTAAACACAGTAAAATCAACTATCATTGCGTTTCTCGGATTTGAGTTTGCATTTGTCCTTTATCCTTATCTCAGTAATAAATCATCTGCAAAAAAAGGAATTGTTCTTGCGAATTTGATTACGCTATTTATTTATCTTCAAGTCACGTTTGTCTCTTTTGTTTATTTTAGTCCAGATGGTATAACAAAGTTTTTATGGCCGACCCTTTCTCTTGTTACACCATTTCACTTCTCATTTCTTGAGCGATTTGAAATTATCTTTTTGTCATTTTATCTCTTTATTATTTTTGATTCCTGTATTCCTTATATTTTCACTGCTTCAGATGGAATTAATCAATTACTTAACAAAAAAAGCAGTTCATTACCTATTTATGTTTTATTATTCGGGTGTATTTTCATCTTATTCTTTTATATCCCTTCCTCTTACCAAATAAGTTCGTTGCGAGAATTTTGGGGAACTGCAAGTTATTTTATCGTTTTTCTATTCCCAGTCGTATTTCTCTTATACATGACACTTTATCAGCATTGGAAAAGGAGAAGAGTTTAAATGAGGCGCTTTATTCATTTCACTATACTTTACTTTCTCATAACCTTTTTAACAGGCTGTGGAGATCGACTCGACTTAGAAAAACAATCGATTTCATTAATTTACGGCTTTGACGCAAAAGCAAAAGGAAAATTAATTGTGTACCACGTGAATCCTATTTTTAATGAAGACGTAGAAAAAAAGTACGAAACACATGAAGCGAAAGTACATACACCTCGAGAAGCAAAAGCAACGTTTAATAGCTCAAGTGGTGGTTTAGTATCTACAGAAAAGTTACAGCTCATTTTATTTAGCACAAATTTTTTAAAACAAGAAGGGGCTATGCCTTACCTTGATGTTTGGTATCGTGATCCTAAAAACACTGGAAACATGCGCATGGTTGCAGTAGACGGTCCAATTTCTTCAGTTATATATAATAACTTTAAAGATAAGCCTGCCCTTCCCGAGTATTTAACAGATTTAATTAACACGAACAAACTGTACAATCGGACCGTTTTTACGACATTCCATGAATTTCACAGGCAAACGTTTAATAAAGGTATAACACCTGCTATTTCAGAAATAAAAAAAGGTAAAAAGGATGTTATCGTTACTGGTTCCGCGCTATTAACTTCTCGCGGAATTTATAAAATGTCATTAAATCGTTATGAAAGCGCCCTTCTTCTTTTGTTACAAAAGAAAGCGAATACACCGGTTTCGCTTACATTGAAAATCCCTTCTACTTCAGTTGAAAGTAATAGTGATTTAAAAGATACCGATGGCCGCGATTTCGTAACAATAAATGTTCTTAGCATGAATCGTGATATCCATACAGATTATAGCGATAACCACTTCAAATTTCATGTTAAAATGGATTTGAAAATTGCTGTCTCTGAACTTACATTCAATATGGATATAGACAAAGATAGAAAGAAATTAACTTCTCTTATTACAAAACAACTAAACAAAGATTTGAACGATTTAATCCACAACATTCAAAAACAGCAACTTGATCCATTCGGATTTGGTGATTATGCGAGAGCGTTTCAATATAAAGAATGGAAACAAGTCGAAGATGATTGGCCGAGTGCCTTTTCAAAAGCTAATGTGAAAGTGGCACCAACTATTAAAATTTTAGAAAATGGGATTATTAAATAGAAAAAACACGCTACTTGTTCTTATATGAATAAGTAGCGTGTTTTCATTTCCATTACAAGTATTATTTCAATGGACTATACTTTATTTCTATTTCTAACATTACTATGTTTTTTAGCATATACAAAATATATGAAAACCCCTATTATAATCCATGCCACAAAACTAATTAAAGTAAGCTTAGAAAGGTTCAAAGCTAAATATATACAACTTACTATCGAAACGATAGGTAAAAAAGGTACTAGAGGAGCACGGAATGGCCTCTTCATATTAGGATGTGTCTTTCTTAATACAATGACAGCTATAGATACAAACACAAATGCTGTTATCGTTCCCATATTCACTAAATTAGCTAATAAATTCAAATCCACTAATCCCGCTAATAAAGCTGCTAGTATACCTGTAACCCATGTATTAAAAAATGGAGTTTGTAAACGTTTATGGACACTTGAAAGTCTTTTTGGTAACAATCCATCTCGACTCATCGAGTAAGATACACGAACAAATGCAAACATAGCTACTAACAGAACTGTTGTTAGCCCTGCTATCGCTCCCACCGATAACAACCCAGCAATTCTATCTTCTCCTACAGTGCGCAACGCATATGCAACCGGATCAGCAACATTTAATTCCGTAAACGGAACCATTCCAGTTAACACGAATGAAACACCTACATATAGAACCGTACAAATGAACAAGGAAACAAGTAGCCCAATTGGCACGTTACGTTGTGGACGCTTCACTTCTTCTGCGGCTGTTGCAACTGCATCAAATCCTAAAAAAGCAAAAAATACAGTAGCAGCGCCTCCTACCACACCGTGAAAACCAAACGGTAGAAATGGTTGCCAATTCTCTGGTCTTACATATTGTGTCCCTACAACAATAAATCCTACAATAACAGCCAGTTTAATAATAACCATTATATTATTTATTCGTGCACTTTCTTTTGCACCACGGCTTAATAAAAATGTAACAACTAAAATAATAAGAACTGCTGGTAAATCAATGATTCCACCCTTCCCCATTCCTGGTGCCGAAGCAAAAATCGTAGGAATGTGAATATTAAAACCTAGTAGCAATGACTGAAAATATGCTGACCAGCCTGCTGCAACCGCAGAAGTCGCTAATAAATACTCCAGCATAACACACCAGCCAACTATAAATGCAAAAATCTCACCTAGTGTCATATATGTATATGAATATACACTTCCCGAAACTGGAACTGTAGATGCAAATTCAGCATAACAGAAAGCTACACATGCACATATAATTGCCGCTAATACAAAAGATAATACAATCGCCGGACCAGCATGTTTCGCTGCTACAATACCAGTTAATACGAAAATACCTGTACCAATAATTGCTCCAATCCCTAAAAGAGTTAGATCAATCGCTCCTAAAGTTTGATTCAATACTTTTTTCTTTTCTTCATCCATTGCTTTCTTTATGAAAAGACTCATTCTTTGAAACCTCTTTTTCAAGTTTATCTCTTACTTGTTACATTCTTTATTACTGTTCTATTTTAAAAATAAAAATATACATAGTTCACTTCCCCTATAGACTTAGTAACCCACCTCAAAAAAACAGAAAAATCAATCTCCTTATGGCATATTGAATTTTCAAAATATTAATGGTACAAAAAAACCATTAAGAATGCTGATTGAATTTATCATACAATTAATTATATTGTCAATAATAAATCAATCAAAAATAATCGGTTGATTATGTATTAAATGTTATTTTTATACATAATCATTTTCTCAAAAACATTGTTGTTTTCCACCTTAATATTCATACACATTTTATTACATTGATTTTCATACAATTTTCATTGCATACAATGCAATGAAAATCATAATAACCTCAAATGAATTATTATTTAAAAATAATAATTCATTTGAGGTTATTTTACCATTTTAATACTAACAAAAAAGTGCAGATTTTCATCTGCACTTTTTTTATTCTTCCGCTTCAGCTTCTGCACTACTATTTTCAAGATGCTCCTTCTGAGCTTCCTCTTGCAGCTCCGCTGAAATCATCCCATAATAAAGTTCCGGATATAACCCAAATATTTGATATACACTTCCTAAAAACGGCATCAGAATCCCTCTTTTCTAAAGTTGTATTGCCACTTTTAAGGATTCCCTTTTCATTCATTATACATTCGTTTTTGACGTTTCTTCTTCATCTTGAACACCTAATAAATTTTGCCATTTTTTATACGGAGCGCTATTTGGATCTACATATCCTTTTGCATGCGAGCGATCCCACAATTGTTTAATAAACATTTCTTTCTCTTTCTTTGCCACCATATCGGCACCTGTACCGTAATAGTTCTGGAAATACAACTCGATTTCATCAAGGAATAGTCTTAATAATTCATCTGATGTTTCTTCTAACGTCGGATCATACTTCGCTTCACGGTCATACATTAAAATCATATCTAAAAGATTGTGGACATGTTCTTTTCTAAGCCATCTTACATCTTGGGCTCCTAATACGAACGGATGTGTATATAAATGTCCACCTTGTATCATCGCCTTTTCTTGCTCTTCTTCAAATCGGGACAAGATGTTTTCATAAATAAACGGATTATGAAGCAACGCTCTGTGTAATTTATAACTTTCGCTTGAAATATTTTTCCCCATCGACTGAATTAAAAAGCTACGTCCTACACCGTTATATTGATACACAAACTGTCCATCAACAGCAACTAAACTAATCCAGCGATACATATATGCGTATAGTAATGCACGATTACATTTATCATAATCTAATTTTGTTTGAGTCGCGTTTAAATCTGGCATAAAGGCTGGTAAGTGCCAATACTTATCTAAATGCGGCGTTAAACTAGATTTTTTACTATTTAATTTGTTTACACGGCGATAATACGATTGGAAATAGTCACCTTTATCATTCATAAATCCATTTGAAATATGTCCTGATGATAATTTAGGAAAGTCTTGCAGCGATAAGCCGTAATGCGCTCGATAACAGATCACTTCAAATGGCGAAAAGGCTTCATGTACTGTATCTTTTTCTTTAAACATTTCTTGAATTAATTCCTCTTGCAACTCTTTCTTTAAAGAAGGATGTATACCCCAATATTGTAATTCCCTATGATGGGCAACTTTCGGAACGAATGGACTCGCTAAATGGAACAGGTCTTCAATTTTTTCACGAACGTATTCATCGCGATCACGTTTCTTATAATCTGCTTCTTTTCGCAACGCTTCAATAATATTCAGTTCTAATTTATCACGATAGCGTACTTGCAGTTCGTCATAACAATAGCTCAGTATATGTTCTCGGTAGAAATCCTCTACCTTTTTCGACTGAATCTCTTCTGTTTTCGCATCACGACAATATTCTCCGTACAAACTCATATAAATTTCCGCTGATATATCTTTCGGTAGTACACCTAAATTTAAATGTTGCTGCATATCTTGCCATATCTTTTCTTGCAGCTGTTCCTCAGCTAATACATATACATTCGTCGGGTTTGTTTTCCCTTCAAATTCCTTACTGCGCTTTTGGATTTCAAACAGTAAATTTTCACGTGTTTCATGTAAATTATCAAAAAATCTTTCCCAATATTGAATCATTTTATTAACTGCTTGATATAGCGATTGATATACAAGTTCTAATAGCATTTCTTTTCGATATTCATTTAATTTGTGTACATATTGCGTTACGATGTCTTCAAATTCTCTTTTGAATAAACGTTGCTGATTATTAATCATTTTTCCGAACCAGCCTTGTTGTTGAGCAATTTCTACTCGGCGTACAGCCGTTACCGTTCCATCAATATTACCCACATTAAATTTTTTATCGTAATTTTGAATTACATTACGCTTTTGTTCATTATTTTCATGTAGTCGATTCATTTTTTCTACTAACTGCTTTCGAATTTCATATAACATAAAACGTGCTGCTACTGGGTGAACGGGATCTGTTTTCTTTAAAAACCATGTATTTAATTGATAGGACTGCCCTTCAGAGCCACTTGGTGAAAAGCGGTCTGATTCAATCATGTCATATAAAAGTGTCGTTACATGTTCATGTACCCGGCTCGGAATCGCATACGCATATAAACGAACCGCATGATCCACTCTTGCCACTTCACCCTTCATTTGTTCCATCATTTTCAGTTTCGTAGCTGAAATTTTACACTCATGTTGCAGACGATTTAATTCCTCATCTTTTTGCACCGTTCGTTGTACATAACTTTCTACAGCTTCTAAAAACAGTTTTGATTTCGCAACTCCGAGCTTACCACCCTCTGCTCCTTCACGTGTTTCATTGTACATTTGTCTATAGAAAATATGAGCTTGCTCTGGACGGGTAGCAAGATGCTCCAAGTCCTCTAAATAACTTTTACCTCTCTCCGGCTTTTCACGTTGCATCCCACGTTTTACATCTTGATCGTATCTTTGCTTCTTCTCTTGAAACAGTTGATCTAAATGAAGCCACGATTCATCTAAACCTTGCACAGCCCATTTTAAAGCACAATATTTTAACACATGTTCATATGGATAAATGAGTTTTGCCGTTCCTGCCCCGCAATATCGTCCTTTTCCGCTTGATTCTGCTAATTGCTGAATTTGATTGTCTTCCTGTGCAAAATGACTTGTGGACATCGGGCTAAATAACTGTAAATAAATTGTATTTGCCATCTGTTCCATATAGTCTGATAAATTGTGTAAATGGTGTCCATGTAGGTTTTCGTAATCGTATAAGAAACAATAATTGTACGGTAAATGATGTTGTTTAATTGTATGATTCGTTCTTCCGTCTTCATCTACTTGATCAGGGCGATACTCTAATTCAATTGTTACACCGCCGCGTTTTGATAATTCTCCAGTAGACCCGAGCGTAATAGCATGTAATTCTTTTAACGATGCATAGCCATTTGCTTGCACCGTTTCAAATTCTTTCGCGCTAACCGTTCTCGTCTTTACTAAAACATCCGGCATTAAAAACGCACCGCGTATTAAAATGTTATGATGCTGCAATTTCTTCCGAAGCATTTCACGTAAATATAAAGCAATTTGTAGAAACATCCCTGAACCTGTTCCGCCTGCTAGTGATGTTACTATAATGACACGCACACCATATTCCGTTTGATCACTTGTAACCGGAAAGATTTTCTCGATTTCTTGCCAAAAAGACGTCAATTTATCTTCTTTCATCGCAGCACGTAACGCTAAACGTGAAATGACGCGTAACTGTCCTGCTCCTTCTGTTAATGGTTTATCAAGTATAGTCGGATCCATCGGAAACCACTCTGGGATCGTTGGATCTCCCGCAATATACTCCCTAGGCGTTTTACTAGAACTTGTTTGTGTCTTAAACTTTCGAATATGATCGAATTTACTTAATGTATTCACATCTGTATCAAATACGTGCATTGCTACCTTTTTCCGGCGCTCTTCAGGCAGTTTTTCATATATTTGATGCGTCACAGTACTACCGATTCCACCTAAACCAATTAATATTGTTGGAACTTGTAATGTCATGTGAACCACCTTCCTATTCTTGCTTGTTTGAAAAAAGGGAAAGAGGATCAATACTCCATCCCCTTCTTATCCCTACCTACTATTCACATTCATACTTGTAAATCTCTTTACCATATCCTCTATCAATTAGTAAAAGTTCATTTGGATATAGTGTCTTATGTTCCATTCCTACTTCATCCTCTGCTATAAACATTCCATCAATAATCATTTCAACTACTTGTGATTCTTTCGCTACAAAGACAGATTTCGAACCTTTCTTCGCTATAAACGTAACGGATTGCACGGTTTTTCTTTCTGCTCTAAATGGGATACCAAAATAATGGTTCCACCATTTATTTCGAAGTAATTCTGGTTCAGATTGATATAGCCAATCTTTCGCTACCTCTTGATCCCATTCATAATACAGTAGTGCTTTCCGGTGAAATCTTGGCCGAACAATCCATCCTAAAACAATGATTCCTACTACTAGCAGTAATAAAGTGATAGGAATGACAAACTTAAAAATAAGCGCATATTTTTCATAAAACGGAGCATCTTGAATATGGAATGTTATGTTTTTCTTTACTTCTTGTAACTTTGAATCCTGCATTACGATGGTAGCTTCTACGGTGCCGGTATCTGTAAAATTAAATGTGTCGGAGTAATAGGGACGAGGATAAACATAGATTTGATTTCCATGTTGCTTTATTTCATAATTGATTGATTGTTTAGATGTGACACCAGTAGATTTTAATAGTTTTTTTACAGCTTCTTCTGTCATTAACTTACCATCTAACTGTGGTTGTAAAACAAATGGTTTACTATTCTCTAAATTTGTCACTTTTTCTTCATAATCTTTTGTAACAGTTTGAAGTGATAATTTCGGTCTCTCAGCTGTTTCAATTTTAAATTCTTTCGTCTGTCTATAAAACCCCTTTATATTCATATGAACTTTCCCGCGTACTAACCCTTTACCAAGCTTCGTTTCGTAATAAAACACATGCCTTTTATCGTTCCACTTCATTGCATATTGTTTTCCATCTATTTCTACTTCTGCCTGAAAGTAAGAAGACTGAACTGGCAACTCCGTAGGCTTTGCTTCAATAACAGCAGTAACACCTTCGTACATTTTCTCTACATTTTTTTGACTACTATCATCTTTGTCATAAGTAGAAACCGTATAATTAAGCGCTGGTTCAACTAATACTTGTAGTCCTTCTTTCTCAATGTCCTGGTCCACTTCTATCGTATAAGTTCCTGGTTTAATAACTTCCTCATTTTCCGTACTTATATGAACTATATTTCCGAACAATTTTGCTTCTCCTGGTGCATGTATGGAAAAAGAAGATTGTAATTGTAATGGTTTAGAAATTTGTGTGACTTGATAATCGGGCAGAGAAGGCGATTGTCGTACAAGCGTCATACGCTTTAACGGAAATGGTGTTGTAATCTCTACTCTTTTCCCCAATACTTTCGTTTTTACAATCGATTCAACAGAGGAGAATGGATCACGATTTGCAACTAATGCTGCCACTTGATTTACACTTTTTACAATGCCATCTTCTCCGCTTGACGGCATCGTAACGCCATTTATCTCTTTCTTCCATATTTCCTTGAACGTATTTAGTTGTTCTTTTTCTTGTTGTCCTAAATCTTCTTCCATCGTAATTAAGACTGGATGTAACGATATCTTTTTTGCATCCATTTCTTTCTTAAACTGGGCTAATTTCCACAAAATTTGTTCTTTTCCGCCAACCTTATCTTTTTCTAAATCATTAAATGCCCCGTCAGTTAATACAATAAGCCAAAATTCACGTTTTCCATCTATATCTGCTTCCTTTTTTATAGATTGCATCGCCGTTTCTACCGCGCTAAATGGAGTATTTAAATACGTTTTCCACGCTCCAATTCCCTCAATTTCTGTTTGCCTTTTATCCTTCGTTAACGAAATGTTTAATGGATCATTCGGCTTACTCATTGGAACGTAAGAAAATTTATCTTTTTCATCCAATAGCGCAACTAAACTTTGCAAAGCATAATTGGCATATTTCCAGCGATCGTTATTTCTCATGCTGCCCGAATCGTCATATACAAGTGAAACGACCCTTTCCTTTGCCTCCTCTCCTTTTGCAAAAGCTGATAAAGGTAAACATATAAATAGAAACAACATGAACGTGGCACAAATTCGGATTTTCATGATGAGGCTTCGCCACCTTTGTAGACAAATTCCTATGTTTAAATTTATGAGAGGAAACAAGATATATGACTTGTATTTTAGGACAACTAACCCACCATAACTTTATTATGTAAACAGATCAGACACTTGGTAATATTCCTTCTAGCATTCTCTATCCAATTATATAAGTAAAAAAGCCTGTTTAAGCTCCACACTTAAAACAGACTTTTCCTACTTTTTATTTTAAAAACACATAACAAAAAGTTTGATTTTTGACTTAACACATCACTTCTATTGTAAATCCACCAGGTGCTTCAATATAAAACGTATACGCATGGGCATGCTTAGGAGGCTCGACCAAAAATCCATCTTCCTTCAATCTTCGATTTATCTTGTCTACTTGTTCTTCACTTTCTTGTGGAAATCCTACATGAAATGTTTTTGGATACTGAACTTCTTTCCCTTTCATTAACGTTAGTATAAATCCATCATTATCACGCATAACTGCAAAGGCATTCCCCCTTGTTCCACTACAAGTTAAGCCAAAATACTTTTCTAAAAACTCTCTTGCAGCTACTACATCTGCAACTGTTAAATTAAGATGTTTAATTCCCAACTCATCACCTTCTTTCTTAATTTTCTAACATTTTATCATACAATTAAAAAACACGCCTTTCACAGCGTGTTTCATTGCTTTACATACACTTCAACAATCGGATTCTCTTTATGATCCGCATGCAAGCGTATATTCTCTTCACCTGTATTATAAATACTAGCTAATAACATTATCGTTAACACATTAGGTGTCTTCGCATCACTTCCGTATTTTCTCTCAAGCGCTTCCTTATATTCAAAATCTAAATCCCCCTGCACATATGTATACACTTCAAAACCATCTTCTAAATTGCAAACTACTGTATCAATAATATCTGCCCCTACTTGCTTCTTCATTTCCTCTCGCAACGCTTCAATAAATTCTTCCCACGGTACTTCGTATGTCTGAAACTGATCTGTAGATTTCATGCCTTTTCCTCCTTATATATCCTCTTCTTATATTTCCCCTTTCCTATAACAATTATGATAGATAGGGCATTCGTACAAGCCGCACTTGTCCCCCTTACATATCGTATTACTGTAATGCGGAAGGAGGAAAGAACATGCATAGACAAAAATGTTATGATACATGCCGACGTTACTTCGGAAAAGTTGTTCGGATTGAAGACCGTGATGGCCGTATACATTTAGGAAAAATAATCGATGTGACACAAAGCTCTGTATGGATTGAACCGGTGCAACAGCGCTCATCTTTTGATTCAGGATTCGGCTACTATGACGCTTATGCAAACGGTGGTTGTGACCTTTGTGGAGGCCTTAGCAGGTGTGATAGTTGTGGATTCGGATGCGGTGGTGGATTCAGCAGCTGCGGATGTGGTGGTCGTGGTTGTAGTAGTTGTGGTTGCGGTGGCTGGGGTGTTGAACTCGGATTTGGTTTCATCTTCGGAATTACATTAGCTGCATTATTTTTCATTTAACATAGTAAAGAGTTGGCTACCTTTAGCCAACTCTTTTTCTTTATTTTTCACATATAAAAATACGATGCCCTAAAATGTGTTGGTACATAAGCCGTATATTTTCATGCTGTACCCACGCCTCATATAACTCATTCGGAATATGTGAGGATACATTCCATTCTGGCTCTTCTACATAGCCAGAGATCGTTTCTGCAATCGTGCCACCGCCAGCAATTGTAATTCTTTTAAAATTTGCTTTCTGAAATAATTGTACCCACTCATTCTCCGTTAATAATTCTTTCATACCATATAATTGGGCGATTTTTTCTTCCTCACCCTTATCAATGTGCCTATCAATAATCATTTCAATGACAACAAGCTTACCGTCCTGCTGTAATACACGATAACACTCCGAGATAACCCTTTCTTTGTCTGTAAAAGCGATGATTGATTCTCCAAGTACGAACTCAAATGAGTTATTCAAACACGGTAAATGCTCCACATTTCCTTCAATTAATTGTATATCTAACCCTTCAAACAACCATCTATCTTTTGCCTTTTGAATCATAATTTCATTCTTTTCAACCGTTGTTACTTTATAACCAAATTCCCTTGTCATATATGCCGCTGTTTTCCCCGTACCGCAACCTATCTCAAGGATATTCGCTCCATATTTAAAAGGCAGTTGTGCTAACAATTGTTTTGTTAACGTAAAGCCACCAGGATGAGCGCTTCCTATTCCGTAATAAGCTAGGAAATCGATGTATGTGTTTCGTTTCATGGAATTCTCCCTTTTTTTATTTTATATATTCGAGGACGGAAGAAAAGTGCATAGAAAAAAGGGCGTATTGTACGCCCCTCATCTTACTTATCCTCTGTAATATATGCCCATTTATAGCTGTAGTCTCCACCAACTGGATGGTGAACAATACCTTTTACTTTCTGTCTTTGAACGATAGCATCACCACGTTGATATAATGGTGCAATTACAGCATCATCAAGTAACATTTTCTCAGCTTTTAGTAAGCTATCCCAACGTTCTTTCGTTTTCGTTAATAGCTCGCCTTTACCTTTTTCTACAATTTCATCATATTTTGGATTTGAATATCCAGTTTGGTTATGAGGACCATTTGTAACGAACATATCAATGAATGTCATTGGATCTAAGTAATCAGGGCCCCAACCAGCGTAAGATAAATCATAATCTAAATCTGATTCTAATTTTAACTTTTGTTTAAACGGTTGATTTTTCAAGTTCACTGTTAACCCTGGTAAGTTTTTCTCAAGTTCTCCTTTTAAGAACTCCCCTACTTTTTTCGCATTATCGCTATCGTAGTTTAATAGCTCAATCGTTACTTGCTCTTTTCCAAGTTCTTTTTTCGCTTTTTCCCAATGCTCTTTTGCTTTTTTCACATCTGTTTTTAAAATATCTCCGTTATCTTTACGGAAGTCTTTTCCATCTGGACTCTTCGCAAATTCTTTTGGTACTAAGTAATCTGCCGGTGTAGATCCGTCATTTAAAATAACGTTCGTTAAGCCTTTTTTATCATATGCCTTTGCAATCGCTAAACGTAAATCTTTGTTTTTTAATACTGTATCTTGCCCACCACGTTTTTGGTTTAAACGTAAGAAGAACGTTGATGGTGTTTTTTGTGTATAGAAGTCTGGATTTGATTTATATTTGTCAACCATTTCAGATGTAAGTCCCGTACGATCGATTTGTCCGCTTTCATATAAGTTTACACGTGTACCGCTATCTTTTACTACGTTAAAGTTGATTTCATCTAACTTAACTGTTTTATTATCCCAATATTGTGCATTTTTCTTTAATTTCCATCCTTCTTCATGTTGCCAGTCTGTTAATGTAAATGGTCCGTTGTATAACGTTGTATCTGCTTCTAAACCAAATTTTTCACCTTTTTCTTTTACGAATTTTTCATTTAACGGATAGAATGTTCCGAATGAAGTTAATTCTACAAAGTAAGGAACTGGATTTTCTAATTCTACCTCTAATGTGTAGTCATCTACAGCTTTTACACCTAACGTATCAAGTGGTGCTTTCCCATCATTAATTGCTTTTGCGTTCTTTAAATCAAACATAATGTATGCATATTCCGCTGCTGTATTTTTATCTACCGCACGTTTCCAAGCAAACACGAAATCCTTCGCTGTTACAGGGTCTCCATTTGACCATTTTGCATTTTTATTTAATGTAAATGTATACTTTTTACCATCATCACTCTTTTTATATGATTCAGCAACCCCTGGAGCTGCCTTATTATCTTTATCAAGTCGATATAAACCTTCCATTACGTTATTTAAAGCAAGAAACGATACTTGGTCTGTCGCTTTCGAAGAATCCATAGATGGAATTTCTTGGGCTTCTGTTAAATTCAATACTTGCTTAGCTGCTAATTTTCCACCTTCTTTTTCACCACTTTTCGGTGTTGTGCTTGCCTTCTCTTTATCTCCTGATCCAGAGCAAGCTGTTAATGCCATACTCATTACTAAAACTGGTGCTACGACCGCTGTCAATTTTTTCATCTTTTTTCTCTTCATTTTTTTGTACCCTCCCCAATTATATGTACGATATTAACATTTAGAAATTCTCTACTAACTTTCGTTATCAGAAAATTCTTATTAATTAATATTCTACTATTTTTTTAGATTTTGTAAAGTATTTTTGTAAATTTTCTAAATATTTATTTTTTTATTATAGTAACTTGTTGTTTTAACTACTATATGAATTATCCCCCGTCTACTATATGTAAACATCCCTCCCCTTATTCCAATCTATTACTACGTTCTATATTTTTCTTATTAGCATGAGGTCTCTTACTATCATTCATCTGTCTTACTACTTACTGACCTCTCTATTTTCCTCCGATAGAACCTTCCTAATTACCTACCCGATTCTCAATAGGCTAACGAGATTTATTCCCTTATACATACTAAAAAGCATTTCAAAAGCAGCTCAGCCACTTTTGAAATGCTTTCACTTTATTTTTTTCCGTCAGCCTCAGTTACATACGCCCATTTAAAGCTATATTCTGGACTGATGTTATGTTTCACAATTCCTTTTACATTCGGTTTCATTACGTAAGATCTTCCTGTTTGATATAAAGGAACTAACCCTGCATCTTCTTCAAGGAATAATTTTTCAGCTTTCCCTAACGTTTCCCAGCGTTTTTTCGCATCGCTCATTAATTCATTACCTGCTTTTCCTACCATTTCATCGTATTTTGGATTTGAATAACTCATTTGGTTGTACGGGCTCTTCGATTCAAACATATCAATAAATGTCATTGGATCCGCATAGTCTGGACTCCAACCTGCATAAGAAATTTCATAATCTTGCGCAGTTTCTAATTTTAATTTTTGTTTGAACGGCTGAATTTTTGTATTAATCGTTACACCTTTTAAATTTTTCTCAATTTGATCTTTTACATAGTCAGCAATCTTTTTCGCAGTTCCATCATCATAGCTTAGCAATTCAATTGTAACTTGATCTTTTCCAAGTTCTTTTTTCGCTTCTTCCCACGCTGCTGCTCCTTTTTTCGGATTATATTTCAGACCATTTTTAAATGTATCTTGATAATCTTTACCATCTGGCCCTGTCGCAAGTCCTTTTGGAACCAATTGATCTGTTGCTTTTGATCCATTATTTAAAATTACATTTGCCAATCCTTTTTTATCAACCGATAATGCAATTGCTTCACGTAGTTTTTTGCTCTTTAAAGGCGTATCTTGTCCGTTACGTTTTTGATTTAAACGTAAGAAGAATGTACTTGATTCCGCATACTCACCATATTCTTCTTTGTTCGATTTATATTTATCTACAAACTCTCCTGATAGTAATGTAAAATCAATTGATCCTGTATCATATAAATTTACTTTCGTTGCAACCTCTTTTACTACACTATAGTTAATTTCTTCTAATTTCACAGTCTTTTTATCCCAGTACTTATCATTTTTCTTCAGCTGCCAACCTTGTTCATGTTTCCATGAAGACATAACGAATGGACCGTTATACACAGTTGTATCTGCTTCTAAACCGTACTTATCACCTTTTTCTTTTACGAATTTTTCATTTAATGGATAGTATGATGGGAATGCTAATAAATTTAAGAAATACGGTACCGGTTTTTCTAATTCTACTTCTAGCGTGTAATCATCTACCGCCTTCGCTCCTAATTCAGTTACAGGTTTTTCTCCTTTATTAATCGCTTCTGCATTTTTAATATAGTAAGCAATAAATGCATATTCTGCCGCAGTATTCTTATCAAGTAAGCGCTGCCATCCAAAAACGAAATCTTTCGCTGTTACAGGATCACCATTTGACCATTTTGCATCTTTTCGCAGTTTAAACGTATACTTTTTACCATCTTCACTTTTCGTACTAGACTCTGCCGCAGCAGGAATTGGCTTATTATCTTTATCAAGGCGATATAGGCCTTCCATCGTGTTCCCTAAAATTTGCGCACCTAATGTATCAGTAGATTTAGAAGTATCCATCGTCGGAATTTCTTGGTTTTCCGTACGATTTAATACTTGTTTCGCTGCATATTTAATATCTGATTTTTTTTCTTCCCCACTATTTGATGTAGTAGTCGTTTTCTTTTCCCCACCTGACCCAGAACATGCTGTCAATGCAACACTCATCGCTAAAACTGGTACCACAACTGCCGTTAACTTTTTCATCTTTTTTCTCTTCATTTTTGTACCCTCCCTAATTATATGTACATTACCAACCCTTGAGAGACCCCTTAATAAAGATTCGTTTTTCAGAAAATTACAACTAATGTTATTCTACTCTTTTTTTCACATTTGTAAATAGTTTAATTTTAAATATTCTGACTTTTTATTTTAGTAGGATTTATCCCCCATCTACTATATGTACATACTATACACCTTATTCTCCTCTATTTAACCATACTAAAAATTAGTATTTTAAGTTCACAAAAAAAGCATTTCAAAGTAGCTAAGCTACTTTGAAATGCTTTTTTAACTCTATTATTTTTCAGTTACATATGCCCATTTAAAGCTAAATTCTGGACTGATATTATGTTTTACTACTCCCTTTACATTTGGTTGTAAAACATAAGAATCTCCACGTTGATATAAAGGTACAATCGCTACATCTTCTTCAAGTAATGTTTTTTCAGCTTTTCCTAACTCTTCCCAACGTTTTTTCGCATCGCTCATTAATTCCGTTCCAGCTTTTTTCACCATGCCATCATATTTAGGGTCAGAGAAGCTCATTTGGTTATGAGAATGTCCAGTCTCAAACATATCTAAGAACGTCATTGGATCTGCATAATCCGGATTCCATCCGCCATACGAAATATCATATTGTTGTTCAGTTTCTAATTTTAGTTTTTGCTTAAATGGTTGAAGTTTAATATTAACTGTTACACCTTTTAGGTTTTTCTCAATCTGATCTTTAATATATTCGCCAACTTTTTTCGCATTACCAGTATCGTAGTTTAAGAATTCAATCGTAACTTGATCTTTTCCAAGTTCTTTTTTCGCTTCTTCCCAAGCTGCAGCAGCTTTTTTAGGATTTGGTTTCAAACCGTTTTTAAATGTTTCTTGGAAATCTTTACCGTCCGGTCCAGTTGCTAACCCTTTTGGTACTAAGAAGTCAGCTTCTTTTGATCCATCATTTAAAATTACATTTGCTAAATTCTTTTTATCAATTGATAGCGCAATTGCTTCACGTAATTTTTTGCTCTTTAATGGCGTGTCTTGTCCATCACGTTTTTGGTTCATACGAATGAAATACGTACTCACTTGTGAATATGTGCCAAATTCATCTTTCTTGCTTCTATATTTATCAACGAACTCTCCATTTAATAAAGCAAAGTCAACTTGACCGCTATCATATAGATTGACTAAAGTCGCAGCCTCTTTAACAACACTAAAGTTAACTTCTTCCAGTTTCACAGTCTTTTTATCCCAATATTGATCATTTTTCTTTAATTGCCATCCTTGTTCATGCTTCCAATCTTTAAGAACGAACGGTCCGTTATAGACAGTTGTATCAGACTCTAAACCGAACTTCTCGCCCTTTTCTTTTACGAACTTTTCATTTAATGGATAATATGATGGGAATGCTACTAAGTTTAAGAAGTACGGTACTGCTTGCTCTAACTCAACTTCAAGCGTAAGATCATCTACTGCTTTTACTCCTAATTCAGTTACAGGTTTTTCTCCTTTATTTACTACTTCTGCATTTTTAATCGGGAATGCGATAAATGCATACTCAGCAGCTGTTTTTGGATCTAATAGACGTTGCCAAGCGTATACGAAATCTTTCGCAGTTACTGGATCTCCATTTGACCATTTTGCATCTTTGCGTAGTTTGAACGTATATTTTTTACCATCTTCACTTTTCGTGCTAGATTCTGCTGCTGCTGGAATCGGCTTATTATCTTTATCAAGACGATATAACCCTTCCATTGTATTACCTAGCATTTGTGAAGATACTGTATCAGTTGATTTTGAAGAGTCCATCGTCGGAATCTCTTGTGTTACTGTTCGATTTAACACTTGTTTTGCTGCTAATTTTTCCCCTGATTTACTATCTCCACTAGAGCTAGAATTTGTGCTTGTCTTCTTATCTCCACCTGATGTAGAACATGCTGTTAACGCCATGCTCATTGCTAAAACCGGTGCTACAACTGCTGTTAGTTTTTTCATTTGTTTCTTTTTCATTTTGTACCCTCCCTAATTCTTAACGATAGCTATTAAAGAATTTTCTGATAATTCTGTTTTTCTCTATATATTTATCAGACGATTCTTACTAATTCTTATTCTACTAATTTTTTAATTTTTGTAAAGTATTATTATTGAAAATTTTTAAAAAATTATTTTTTTACAGTAATATTCATAAAAATGCCATATTTTGTTCAAACCTTATTTCGCATTCATACACATTCGTTGTTTTAATCACTTTTATCTCTTTTACCACTTGAATACTTGTTAATTATTGCTAATAAATAATGCATATATCTAAAAACATCTTTTCTACAAAAATAAAAAAGTCAGCAAAGCTGACTTTTTACCCGACCATTTTTTCTCTTTTCATTTCCTCTACTACTCTCGTATACTTCTCATCATCAAATTCATTTTCACTTTTCGCAACAACTACAGTTGCAATACCGTTACCAATTAAATTAACGATAGCACGTGCTTCTGACATGAAACGATCTACACCAAGTAATAACGCTAAACCTTCTAATGGGATAACATTCATTGCAGATAGAGTAGATGCTAGTACAATGAATCCCCCGCCGGTTACTGCTGCTGCTCCTTTAGATGTAACTAACAAAATAGCTATTATAGTTAATTGTTGACCTAGTGAAAGATCGACGTGAAAAACTTGAGCTAAAAATATAGTTGCCATTGATAAATAAATCGTTGTTCCATCTAAGTTAAAAGAATAGCCTGTTGGAATGACTAAACCTACTACCGGTTTCGAACACCCAAAGTCTTCCATCTTTGTCATCATTCGCGGCAGTACTGATTCTGACGATGATGTCCCGAGAACAATAAGTAATTCTTCTTTAATATACGCTAAATATTTCCACAAACTAAATTTATACAATTTACAAATAAAATTTAAAACAATAAAAACAAATAATGCCATTGTCGCATATACACAAATCATTAATTTACCAAGTGGTATGAGCGTGCTTAAACCATACTTCCCAATTGTAAATGCCATCCCACCGAATGCTCCAACTGGTGCTAATTTCATTACAATTGATAAAATGTTAAAAAATACTTTCGATAATCTTTCAAAAAAGTCAATAACCGGTTGTCCATTTTTTCCTAACATCGTTAACCCTGCTCCGAATAAAATGGAGAAGAACAGAACTTGTAAAATATCACCTTTGGCAAATGCTTCAAACATGTTAGACGGCACGATATGTAAAAAGAAATCCATCCATTTCATTTCTTGCCCACTTTGTACATATTGTGAAACATCTCCGCCTTTTAGTTTTGAGGGATCTAATCCATCTCCTGGACGTACAACATTCGCTACGATGATACCAATAATTAAAGCCGCTGTTGTAACAATTTCAAAATATAATAGTGCCTTCCCACCAACACGGCCTACCTTTTTCATACTTCCCATACTTGCAATACCGAGCACAATTGTTAAAAAAATAATCGGTGCAATAACCATTTTAATCATATTGATGAATGTTTCACCAATTGGCTTCATTTGTTGTCCAACACTCGGCCAAATTGCCCCTACTGCAATACCACAAATAATGGCCACAATAACTTGGAATGTTAAATTCTTTACGATTCTCATTTTTGATACTCCCCTGTTTCTTTCATTTCTCCCATACTATTTCAATAATTGCTAATGATATATTCTATGTAATAGCCCCCCTGTTATTTAACTTGAACTATAACTTTATGTTACACTATTATCTTAAAATTGGAAATAGTATATAATATTTACAAATAAAAGACATACTATTTAACATAATAAAAAAGCAGACATTACATCTGCTTTAATTCTCCTCAATCTGTTTTTCACTTAATCCTAGATGTGTTCTAAGAGTATTACTCAAACTCTGTAGATCTTTTTTATTAGGATTATAATAATATACACGTTGCCCGTTTGGGCCATTAGGTAAGTATAAATCATCACCAGCTAATTGTATTTTTTCAACTGAACCGTTTAAACCGTATTTATAAAAAGATAAAATATCATCCATTACTAAATTTGTTTTAAATTCACCATCAACCGCCTCAACTATTTTTTCTAGCTTCGTAACCGATCCTACACTTTTTAATTTACTTAAAATCGCTTCAATAACAAGTTGTTGGCGCTGTCCTCTCATTGCATCACTATCAATATGGCGCGTTCTTGCTAGTGCAAGTGCTTCTTCCCCATTTAATTTTTGTAATCCTTTTTTCAAATGAATCGCATCAGGTTCATCTTTACTATTTTGCTCCGTAAATTCAACTGGGACATCCACTTCAATACCATCTAACCCATCAACAATTTTAGTAAAGGAACCAAAATTAAATTTCACAAAATAATCAACAGGCACCTGTAACAATTTTTCTACCGCTTCCACAGAAGCTTGCGGTCCTCCATCTTTACCATTTTTAACGAAACCACTTCCATATGCATGGGTTATTTTATCTTTTTTCTTTTCAACTGGAACATATGTATATGTATCACGTGGTATGCTCGTTAATTTCACTGTTTTATCGTCTTTATTAAAAGTCGCTAACAATAATGCATCTGTATGAAATGCACCATTATATTCCTTTTGGCGTTCTTGATTTTCATCAATTCCCATAATTAAAAGTGAAACATGATTTGCAATTGGCTTTACAGATTTCTCACGTAAATTGGATTTTTCACCTCGTGCTAAATTCAAATTAGATTTTTGTACAAGACTAGAAGTTTTCATATATACATAGGCTCCATAGCCAATTCCACCAAATAGTAATACCGCCAATAGTAAACTTATTATCTTTTTCTTTTTATATTTTTGCTTATTTTTCTCTTCTCTTAAAGATGAATGATTCCCCATTTACTCTCCTCCTGTTTCTATTCATCCAATATGTTTTTCATTTTTTCATATTTAGCGCTATCCTTTTGAAACATACTTTCTTTCAATCCCTTATCTATTTGTATCCATTCAGTCGTAACTGAATATTGAATCAAGCCTTCTTGAAAACTAAGAAATTTCAACATAATCCCTGTATTTTTCTCCACAACCATTTCGAATTTCCCTCTTAAATCTTCAGAGGTGCTAACAGGCATCTCTATGTTTATAACTCCTTCAATTTTGTAGCAATCTAATCCAAGATATTTCGTTTCTTTATAATTCCAATCTTTATATCGAATTAATAAATCTGCGAATTCTGATTGAATACTATATTTAGCTAGCCCTACATATTCATCATCATATCTCTTTTTCTCATCTGATTTTCTCACTAACCTTTCCGTAGGATTTAATTTTAATAGTTCATTGTTTCTTTCTTTCGGGTTCCATTTTGTCTCTTTATAGGTATACTTCTCATCATCAAACTCTTTTTTCTTCCCCTCGTTATATATAATTGTTCGTTTTTTGGCTAGTTTATCTTCTTTCGAAGAGATACCTCTTTGTTTCTCCGTATCAATCGCATACTTATATGTTGTAGCAATTCTTGATGAGCTAGAATATTCCTCAAATTGTCCTGAAATATTTTTAAAATAATCAATAGAATCTAGCATTTTTTGATGAATCTTTTCTTTATCTGGATAATGTACATTCGATTTTATTTCTTCTTCATTTTCATAATCAGAAAACGCTTTTTTCTTTACATATTCAAATACTCCACCATTTTGCGCAAAACTTTGTATAGAAAACTCAGACATAGATACCACTGAAAGTATACAAACCGCTGCACTAATTATCATCATATGAATTTTGTAACTCTTCTTTTTTACCTTAAGATTATGTAGCGTGCCATTAATCTTTTCATTTAACTCTGGAGGTACTATAACATTTTCATCTTTTATTCTCTTTTTTAATTTCTCATCAAATAATTTTTCATTATCCATCCTTTACACCCCCTATTCCATCTTTAATCGTTTTTGTAGTTGTTCCCTCGCACGTGATAATCTTGATTTCACTGTTCCTTTCGGTATTTCTAACAGCTTTGCTATACTCTCTTGATTCATGTCTTCATAGTAATAAAGCACCGTAACAGCTCTTAATTCTTCATGTAACGATTGAATCGCATTACACAAATCTATATCTTCATACTGATCACACGCACTCATAATGTAATCATTCTCTTCTGTCACAATTACATTTTTATACGCTCTAATAATATTGTTACACTCATTTATTAGTATTCGAATTAACCAAGTTTGAAAAAATTCTTCTTTTTTTAATTTTTTTATATTTTCATAGGCTTTTAAAATTGTTGTCTGTATCGCATCCTCTATATTTGTCTCATCACGTAACATCGCCTTTGCTATTCGATACATCTTCGCTTTTTCTGTATGTATAAGCGCTATAAAGGCTTCATGATCACCTTTTTTCGCTAAAGAAACATCCGTTTCTTCTTTTACAATCATTTTATATAAAGGGATTACTTTCACAATTGCTCCTCCTGTTTCATCCTCACTTCATCACTTCCAATTTAACTTTACATATATTAGACGTATGAGCCTAGAAAAAGGTTCACTTTTTTGAATATTTTTGTAACTGAAAAGATAAATATCCTTTATAAGGATGCAATAAACATACTAGTTTAAATTTACAAATAAAAAAAGCCCACTTTCTCAGTGGACTTTCTACTCTATAACGGTAAATCCCTCTTCCTAAATACTACAATCGCTACGATAAAAATACAAAGCGCTACAGTAGTTAAACCTATACTTACCGGCCATATATTATATGATCCTTCAGCAATTTCTTTCGGACGAAACAGCGTGAATAATGATAGGTTTTTCATCCATTCTAACTTATCACTTAACTTCCCTACCATATCCAATACGAAAAATAAGATAGTTAAACTCGCTGAATAACTTAGTGCTTTTCTTTCGTCATTACATATACAAGAAAAGAAAAATGAATACGCACTAATGACTAAAAATATGAGCCCTCCGACTACATTTATCTTCAAAAATAATTCTTTATTTAAGTTATTATCTTGTAAAAACCATTCTGCACCTACTAACCCAGCTACATACGTAACAGATACAATAATTAGAAGTCCCAATATGAGAACAGCAGCTTGTGTAATCGCAATTTGCACTCTAGATACAGGTGTTGCTAGCAAGTATGCCATTGCTCCTTTATCTACATGACGAGCAATTAAATGTGTCGCAACTGTTACGCAAAAAATTGTTAAAATGATAATAAATAATAGACTATAGTATTCGCCCGCTAGAAAATCCATTACGTTTTGAATCGGACTTTCCATACCAACGATTTTTTTCACGCTATCAGGCATGGCAGCTATTAATTCATTTAGCCCTTTCGCTGATACCATTGACGGGAATATCCAAATTAATAACCACAGATATAAAGCTGCACCAGACGCATAACTCAAAATATTTTTTTGTGTTTCTTTCAAACTTGCTAAAAATAGTTGCTTATTCATGCGTTACCCCTTCTTTCTTATCGTAATAATGCATAAATAAATGTTCTAAATCCATCGCTCTCGTTTGAAGTGCCGTTACATTATAGTTTGAAAGTGTTTGTAAAACAGTTTGATAGTTTCCTTGTACAATGATAGATGCCTCTCTGCCTTTTACTGCTTCAAATTGCAAATTACACTTTGTAAGGGACTCAATCTCTTCTTGTGATGATACTGTTACATCTATCACCTGTCTTCTCATACTTTGTAAATCGTGAATATTTTCAACCGTTACGAGTCGACCATCTTTAATAATAGCTACTCTATCACAAGTTCTCTCAATTTCAGTAAAAATATGTGATGACATTAGGATTGTTTTTCCTCTTTGCTTTTCCTCTAATATTAAATCTATAAATACTTGCTGCATAAGTGGATCAAGTCCAGATGTTGGTTCATCTAAAATTAACACCTCTGGATCGTGCATAAATGCAGCGACTATCCCTACTTTTTGCTTCATTCCTTTAGACATTTTGCGAATCGGTGTTTTCACATCAAATTGCAGACGCTCTATCAGTTCATCTCGTCTTTTCGTATCCTTTAATCCTCGCATTCCTTGCATTAATTTTAAAAACTCTAATCCGTTCATTCCTTCAATAAAAGAAATTTCACCTGGCAAGTAACCAACTTCCCTTTGAATTTTCGCCGCTTCATTCCAACAATCTAATCCAAAAATTGTCGCTTTACCAGTCGTCGGTTTTATAAATCCCATTAAATTACGAATCGTCGTTGATTTCCCGGCACCATTCGGTCCTAAATAACCAAATACTTCTCCCTCTTTTACATCAAATGTAATATGAAACAAACCTTTTCCGTTCGAAAACTGTTTTGTGACATCTTGAACTGAAATCATAATTCCACCTCATTTTTTGAAATATTTAATGTGTGATATTTCAAAATTATTGTACTCCTCATCTTCCATATTCGCAACAACTTTTTGAAATATTTATTAGTCCATATTTCAAAATTATTGTTTTCCATTATTTTTTCTTGTATATTTTAAGTGAGGTGATTGCATTGAACGGCTTTGAAAGAGTAAAAGAAAAGAAAAAGCGTGCCATTAAAGAAGCAGCATTCGTATTATTTTCAGAACGTGGATTTAATGAAGTGAAAATAGAACATATCGCAAAAGAAGCAAACGTTTCTCAAGTTACAATTTATAATCATTTCGGAAGTAAAGATGCGTTATTTAGGGAGCTTATACAAGAATTTATCATATCTGAATTTCAATATTATAAAGAGCTTGCAGAAGAAAAATTACCTTTTCATGATATGATGCAAAAAATGATTGTAAGAAAAATGAATACTGGCGGATTATTTCAACCTGATATGTTACTACAAATGATGCAAAGGGACGAAGAACTCCGTAAGTTTATTTATAGTTATCAAAATGAAAAAATCCTACCCTGGTATTTAGAAATATTAGAACGAGCTCAGCGCAAAAACGAAATTAATCCACACCTTACTAAAGAAATGATGTTACTTTACATTCAAATGTTTACAAAATTAGGTGATGAATTTGGAGCACAACTTCTTGAAGGAGATCGAGAAAAACATATAAAAGATATCGTTACGATGTTCTTCTATGGTCTTTCTGTTCCACAAAAATAAAAAGACACGAATTTCGTGTCTTTTTATTTTATAGAAATGACTCTACCCTTTTCACTACTTTCAATCGCTAATTGAATCAGTTTAATAACATCTAAACCTTCTTTTGCTGTTACAGGTAGTTCCTCACCATTTAATATACTATCTCGTACACCTTTATAATAATTGTCATAACAACCGACTTCTGTTGGAATACGCTCTAAGCTTTCTTCTGTTTCTAAAGTAGCAAAATTCTCTTCATCGTCTACTCCATAACCGTTATCACCTGGCTTCATTCCATTTTTTAATTGCTCTTCCTGCGAATCCATACCGTACTTCACGATAGAACCTTTCTCTCCATGCACTATAAAATGCGGTCCAGCTTTTTTCACATAACTGCTACTACGTAAAATGACACGTTTAACTCCGTAATGAAGTACTATGTGGAAATAATCATCCACCTCTGCACCTGGTCGTTGTTTTATTACATCTGCACTTATCGCATCTGGTTTCCCGAATATTGATAACGCTTGGTCAATTAAATGCGATCCTAAATCATATAATATACCGGAGCCTGGTAGATTTTTTTCTCTCCATCGATCACGTACATGTGGACGGAAACGATCAAAATTCGATTCATATGCGTATACATTCCCTACTCTGTTTTCTCCTAACAATTTCTTAATTGTTAAGAAATCATTATCAAAACGACGATTATGATATACGCTTAACATTACATTATGCTGCTCTGCTAATGAAATAAGCTCTTCTCCTTCTTCAATTGAGACAACAAATGGTTTTTCTACAACAACATGCTTACCTTTTAAAATTGCTTCTTTTACATATGGAAAATGAGTTGTATTAGGTGATGTAATAACAACTAAGTCAACATCAGCTCGCTTCACCAATTCATCAATTGTACTAACAACATTAGCGTTTGGTAATGTTTCTTTTACTACCTCTTCTTTTGAGGATAATACAGCACGAATATCATATTCTTCTATTGTTTGTAATAGTGGGATATGAAATGTCGTACTAGAAAAACCATATCCTACAATCCCTACACCTATTTTTTTCATGTTGCCCCTCCATTTGTCCCGCTTTAACGGGCAGTAAGATTCCTAACTCAAAATTCAGTGAAAGCTAAGGCATTAGGTGAGTAATCAACTGCTTGTTAAAGCCCGATTGGTTCAACTAATAATCAGTGAGGATGAAGAAACTCCCCATTGATTAAAGTTTCACTTTATGAGAACGATTTCATTCAGTTATTATAACAAGATTATTATTATTTACATAATAAATTGCCTAGAAAAAAGCATCTTGCTACTATTCATAGCAAGATGCCCTCTTTATTCTGGTCTTTTCTTCGTCCACGTTTCTACTACTTCACCAGTATCATTAACATCTAGCACAAGGCTACCATTACTATACCGGTCTTTATTTCGATACGCTTTCGGATCAATCTCTTCTACAATGTTTTTCTCTGTCTTCATGTAAACTAATTCATCGTCCCGAACAATTTCAATACCGACAATGCGGTACGGATTACGTTTTAATTCTTTGAAAATAACAAGACCGCGTTTCGCCCTCGTTGACTTTTCAATTTCTGATGCTTTTAGACGTTTTACAGCACCGCGCTGTGTTACGAGAATAAGTTGATCTTTGTCACCATTTAACGGTTTACCAGAAGCGACATAGTCATCTTCTTTTAAATTAATTGCTTTAACACCAGCAGCTCTTACACCGACTGGACTTACTTCATCTTCATGGAAAATAAGTGCATATGCACCGTGTGTAGCAAGAACAATATCACTCGTTCCATCTGTCGCAAATATATCGACAACTTCATCATCTTTTTTCAAGTTTACAGCAACGAATGCCCTTGAATAACGCTGAACTTTATATTGATTTAATTCTGTTTTCTTTATCATACCATTTCGTGTTACAAATACGATAAATCGTTTTTCTTCCTCAAAGTTCGGTACAACCGTTGCCCAAATGATTGTTTCATCCCGGTCGAGTGAAACGATATTAGCAACGTGCTGACCTAAATCTTTCCAACGAATATCTGGCATTTCGTATACTGGCAGATATATATAGTTTCCTTTATTCGTAAATAAGAGGACTGTCTCTGTCGTATTCGTATCGAATCGTTCAAGTAAGATGTCACCCTCTTTCATACCGAAGTCTTTGCCGTTTGAGGCATTATGTGAGCGCCATCCAGTACGTTTCACATATCCTTCTTTCGTTACAGTAACGATGACATCTTCTTGTGGGATCATCACTTCTACATCGATTTTAATTTCCTCGATTTGATCTTCAATAATCGCGCGTCGATCATCACTATATGTTTTCTTAACTCTCTTTAAATCTGTTTTAATTACTTGAAGTAATCTTTTTTCACTTTGTAAAATTGCCTGTAGCTCAATAATTTTCTTATTAAGCTCATCTGCTTCTTCTTGTAACGCCGTAATGTCTGTATTCGTTAAGCGATATAATTGCAAGGAAACAATTGCTTCTGCCTGTGCTTCTGTAAAGCCAAATTTTGCACTTAAATTATCTTTCGCGTTACGTTTATCTTTTGAAGCTCGAATTGTCTCAATTACTTGGTCTAAAATCGATAATGCTTTCTTTAAACCTTCTACAATATGTTGACGATTTTCTGCTTTTCTTAATTCATATTGCGAACGTCTCGTAATAACCTCTTTTTGATGTCCAATATAAGCATCTAAAATTTTCGGTAATGTCATAAGTGTTGGACGACGATTATTGATCGCTACCATATTAAAGTTATATGGAATTTGCAAATCTGTATTTTTATATAAATAATTTAAAATACCTTCGGAGTTTGCTTCTTTCTTTAATTCAACAACAATTCGTAAACCAGTACGATCTGTCTCATCACGCACTTCAGCAATACCATCTAACTTTTTATCTAGACGTAATTCATCCATTTTCTTTACAAGGTTTGCCTTATTCACTTCGTAAGGAATTTCAGTGATTACAATTTGTTGTTTCCCACCGCGCACTGTTTCAACTTCTGCTTTTCCGCGAATAATAATTTTACCTTTACCTGTTTCATACGCCTTTTTAATACCATCAATCCCCTGAATAATACCGCCTGTTGGGAAATCTGGTCCTTTCATAACTGTTAATAAATCGTCAACAGTACTATTTGGCTTATCGATACGCATCATTGTAGCATCAATAACTTCTCCAAGATGATGCGGAGGAATTTCTGTTGCATAACCAGCGGAAATCCCTGTAGATCCGTTCACTAATAAATTCGGGAACGCTGCTGGTAATACAACTGGTTCTTCACTCGTATCATCAAAGTTTGACACGAATTCAACTGTTTCTTTATCAAGATCACGTAATAATTCAGATGCGATTGGTGATAAACGAGCTTCCGTATAACGCATCGCTGCCGCTGGGTCCCCATCAACACTACCGTTATTACCATGCATTTCAACTAAAACATTACGTACTTTCCAAGTTTGGCTTAAGCGTACCATTGCTTCATATACAGAGGAATCTCCATGTGGATGATAATTACCGATAACATTACCTACTGTTTTAGCTGATTTACGAAACGCTTTATCATGTACATTACCTTCTACATACATAGAATATAAAATACGTCTTTGTACTGGCTTTAAGCCATCACGTGCATCTGGAAGTGCACGATCTTGAATAATATATTTACTATAACGTGCAAAGCGATCACCTAACACGTCTTCAAGCGGGAGGTCATGAAACTTCTCTGCTTGCATGTTATTCCACCTCCGTCTCCATAATCATTTCATTTTCTAAAATATTTCCTTCTTCTTGCATACCAAACTGCACATTACGTTCAATCCATTTACGGCGCGGTTCTACTTTATCGCCCATTAATGTTGTAACGCGACGCTCTGCTCTTGCTGCATCATCAATTTTCACGCGAATTAATGTACGCGTTTCAGGATTCATTGTTGTTTCCCATAATTGATCCGCATTCATTTCACCAAGTCCTTTATAACGTTGTAACATATAGCCTTTTCCAACTTTTTTCGTTACACCGTCTAATTCCTCATCTGACCAAGCGTATTCAATTACCTCACTCTTACCTTTTCCTTTACTTACTTTGTATAAAGGAGGAAGTGCGATAAATACTTTACCAGCTTCGATAAGTGGCTTCATATATCTGTAGAAGAACGTTAATAACAATACTTGAATATGAGCCCCATCCGTATCGGCATCGGTCATAATTACAACTTTATCGTAGTTAATATCTTCAACATCAAATTCATTTCCTACACCGCCGCCAATCGCATAAATGATTGTATTAATCTCTTCATTTTTAAAGATATCAGCAAGCTTTGCTTTTTCTGTATTAATTACTTTACCACGTAACGGTAATACGGCCTGGAAACGTCGGTCTCGTCCTTGTTTCGCAGAACCACCGGCAGAGTCACCCTCTACTAGGTACAGTTCATTTTTTTGCGGGTTACGTGATTGTGCAGGTGTTAATTTCCCGCTTAACGTACCTTCTGATTTTTTCTTTTTCTTACCACTACGCGCTTCTTCTCTTGCTTTACGGGCTGCTTCACGGGCTTGTGCTGCTTTAATTGCTTTTCTCACAAGAAGTGTAGCTACATCAGGGTTTTCTTCTAAAAAGTATGCTAAATGCTCAGATACAATGGCATCAATTGAAGAACGCGCTTCACTTGTACCTAGTTTGCCCTTCGTTTGCCCTTCAAACTGAAGCACTTCTTCTGGTACACGTACCGAAACGATAGCCGCTACACCTTCACGAATATCTGTACCTTCTAAGTTTTTATCTTTTTCTTTTAATAGTGCTACTTTACGAGCATACTCGTTAAACACACGCGTCATCGCTGTTTTGAATCCAGCTTCGTGTGTTCCACCATCTTTTGTACGTACGTTATTTACAAACGAAAGAATATTTTCTGAGTAACCATCATTAAACTGGAATGCTAGTTCTGCTTCAATCCCGTTTTGTTCACCAGTGAAATATACAACCGGGTGAATTGAATCTTTTTCTTCGTTTAAATATGAAACGAAAGCTTCGATTCCTGTTTCATAATGAAATATATCTTCTAAATCATTACGTTCGTCTTTTATCGAGATTTTCATTCCTTTTAATAAGAATGCAGATTCACGTAATCTCTCACATAATGTTTCATAATTGTAATTTGTCGTGCTGAAAATCGTTGTATCTGGTTTGAAGTGCATTGTCGTACCAGACTCTTTTGTTTTCCCGATTTTCTCTAACGTTGTTGCAGGAACGCCACCATTTTCAAAACGTTGTTCATAAATGTTACCATCACGCTTAATTGTTACTACTAACCATTCTGACAAAGCGTTTACAACTGATGCCCCAACACCGTGTAAACCACCACTCGTTTTATAGCCACCTTGACCAAACTTACCACCTGCATGAAGTACAGTTAAAATAACTTCAGGTGTAGGTTTCCCAAGTTTATGCATTCCCGTAGGCATTCCTCGCCCTTTATCTATAACGCTAATACTATTATCTTTATGTATTACGACTGAAATTTCGTCGCCAAATCCCGCTAACGCTTCGTCAACGGAGTTATCTACTATTTCATATACTAAATGATGCAATCCACGGCTATCCGTACTCCCGATATACATACCCGGGCGTTTTCGAACGGCTTCAAGTCCTTCTAACACTTGAATCGCATCTTCATTATATTGGAACTGATGCTTCGCCAAACTCCTTGCCCCTTTCCTAATCCAAAATCAGAACATATGTTTCTATTATAGAATAACGCCTCGACTATAGTTTTGGCAAGTTATCTTATCTCTTTTATATACCATCTTCAATAGAAAAATCCTTGTTTTCTCACAAGGATTCCTCTAGGCTACTATTTCAGAAAAATAATCGTTTGTCAACGAGAAATGGATATGTATTCCAAGATTACACATTCCAAACCTTTATTATGATCCAAATGATCAAGATCCAAAATGGGATTACAAATAACAATCCCCAAAAACAGCCTTTAAAAAATCTCATGATGAACACCTCGTTCATCGGCCCTACTTATCTATAATGAGGGCTGAATCAATCTTTCTACTTTTAAATCTATACTATTTTGTCATCGCATGTTCTACTTTAATACAACGATCCATTATTACAGTATAGTCTTTTTCTTTTAAAAGTTTATATGTATCCTCATCTTGTACTCCTAATTGTGCCCAAAAAACATCTGCATCAATCTCTACAAATTCTTTTGCAACATCCATTAAAAACTCTGAGCGACGAAATACATTTACAATGTCAACGTGTTCCTTAATATCCTTTAGTGAAGAAACTGCCTTTTCTCCGAGCACCTCATCTACTGTTGGATTAACTGGAATAATGCGGTATCCAGCATCTTGCATTGCTTTTGAAACCATATACGATGTACGTTCTGGCTTATCTGATAATCCAACAACCGCAATTGTTTTGCTTTTCTTTAACACTTCACCAATTTCCGTACGAGTTGGGTTTTCAATTGTCATAATTAATCCCTCCTATTCCTTTAGTATAGCCGATAAAGAAAGTCTCTTTCAATATGAAAGAGACTTTCTTTTATTTCGATTATTGATTCTTTGTAGCTGAATTATCTGCTAAAGTAGCCGATTTCGTCATTTTTTGACCGTTACGGTAGAATGTAACTTCTACTTTCTCGCCTACTTTTTTCTTTTCATATAAATATTTACGGAATTGAAGAGCATTCTCTACTTTTTGATTATCTAATGCTACTACAATATCATATTGCTCTAAACCAGCTTTTTCAGCTGGTGATATTGGGTAAATTTTACCTAATACAACGCCGTTTGTTACGTCTTTCGGTACTTTCAATTGATTGACTGCATAAGCTTGCACATCTTCTAGTGAAACAACACCTACTCCAAGAGCTGGACGTTTTACTACTCCATCTTTTTCAAGAGATTCAATAACTGGTTTTGCGATGTTAATTGGAATAGCAAATCCAATTCCTTCAACTTCTTGTTGTGCAATTTTACTTGAATTAATCCCAATTATTTCACCATTTTGGTTAAATAATGCACCACCACTATTACCTGGATTAATCGCTGCATCCGTTTGAATAACTTGTGCTTGCCAATCTGGTCGTTTATCCCCATCAATATCAACCGGAATTTCGCGTTCTTTACTACTGATTATACCTTCCGTTACACTTCCATCAAATCCAAGTGGATTACCGATTGCAATTGCTTTTTCACCCGCACGAAGTTTACTTGAATCACCTAAAGTGGCAACTTTATTTACATTAGATCCATCAATTTCAACAACTGCTAAGTCTAACCAAGGGTCCTTACCAACTAATTTCGCATCAACTTGCTTTCCGTCGCTCAGCTTCACAGCAAGTTTATTTGCTCCATCTACTACGTGGTTGTTTGTTACAATATATGCTTTATTCCCTGCTTTTTTATAAATAACACCTGATCCTGAACCGGCTTGTTGTTCTTGACCTGTCGGTTGCATTGCAAATGGATCAACACTTTGTTGCATATTAATAACACCTACAACAACATCTTTCGCCCCTTCAATCATACCAGGTAAATCAGTTTCATTTTTCGCTTTATTTACAACAGGAACTACAGTACCTTCTACTTTTGAATCCGAACTAAATGATGATACTGGCGCTCCATTATTTTGAGCCCATGGCATATATGGTGCTGCAAAACTAATCGAAACCGCTCCGACTACAGCTCCCACTAAACCTGTGAAGAAATAGCCTTTTTTACTACCTGATTTTCTCACTTCTCTCGTTTCACTATGCTCTTCATTTAAATTTGGTCCGTCGTAATATCCCATGTTTTATTTCCCCTCTCTGGTGAATTCGTATTTTCAGTATAGTCACGTTTTGTGTCCTTCTTGTGAACTCATCGTGAAATCCAATTAAAAAAATACACTTATCTAACATTGTAGACAAAAAAAGTATTTTTTGTACATTTTACCTTCAAAAGAGAGTATAAAATTACCATTTCCCTAGGCTAAATTACACAAATCGTTCTAGATTATTCTTCAAATTTATAACCAACTCGAATAACAGTACCGATATGCTTCGCTTTATCTCCTAGCTTATTTCGAAGTTTTTTAATATGGGTATCAACCGTTCGGTCATCACCGTAATAGTCATATCCCCATAACTGGTCTAATAAATGTTGACGTGATAACACAATTCCTTTGTTCTCCATTAAATACACAAGAAGTTCAAATTCTTTATGTGTCAATATAATTTCTTCTCCATCTACTAAAACAGTTCTAGATAGACGATTCACTTCTATTCCAGCTAAAGACATAGCATTTTCTTCCGCTACTCCTACCGCACCATCCGCACGTTTCAATAACGTCTTTGCACGAGCTACTAATACTTTCGGGCTAAATGGTTTCGTTACATACTCGTCTGCACCTAATTCGAAACCTAGCAATGTATCATCCTCATCCGAACGTGCTGTCAACATAATAATTGGTACTGCTGATTCTTTTCTAATTCTTCTACAAACAGACCATCCATCTATTTCCGGTAACATAATATCTAACATAATTAAATCAATTTCATGCTCTGCAAATAACTCTAACGCTTTTTTTCCATCTTCTGCTTCGATTACTTCAAAGCCTTCATTACGAAAATAATCACTAACAATTTCACGTAATCTTCTTTCATCTTCAACAAGCAATACCGTTTTGTTCATATAATCTATCCCGCCTTTTTACTCTTTCAATCGAATAATACGTTGATTGGAGCTTCCGCGAAATGGAAGTGTTAAATCTTTTTCCTCAATTTCAAACCTTCCATCGACTAAAACATCCCCATAATGTAACAACTCTATCATATCATTATTTTGAGAACTCTGTATCTCTTCTAACGTATAACCTGTATACATCCATAGGTTTTTTTTCAAATCTTTCACGATTTTTGCTACCTTTTTCACTTCAGCAGCTTGAAAAAATGGATCTCCACCTGAAAATGTTACATCAGTTAATGGATTACTTGCAATCTCTTTCACAATTTCTTCTACTGTCATTTCCGTTCCGTTGCAAATATTCCACGATTTCGGATTGTGGCAACCAACGCAACGATGCGGACAGCCCGCAAAAAACACGACTGTCCGCAACCCTTCTCCATCTACTACACTATCATGAATAATATTCATCACTTTCATTTATGTTTCACCCGATCTATCTCTTCACTACGTTTCGCACTATTCCACTTCGACATATCTCCTACAAGATAGCCTGTTATACGGCGAATTCTTTCTATATTAGCCTCATCTTCATTCCCGCAACTTGGACATTCATTCCCAATAACCCCGTGATAACTACAGCACTTACAACGGTCAACAGGATGATTAATTGAACCGTATCCAACGCCATGTTCTGCCATGGCTTGTACAATTTGTTTTAATGCCTTTTTGTTATGCATTGCTGCTCCGTCTAGTTCAATATAAGTAATATGTCCCCCGTTACATAGAGCATGAAACGGGCCTTCTAAACGGATTTTATTTATCGCTTGAATGTTATAATAAACTGGAATATGGAATGAATTCGTATAGTAATTATGGTTCGTTATACCGCTAATCACGCCAAATTCTTTTCTATCTTTTTTCACAAACTTCCCTGATAATCCTTCTGCTGGAGTTGCAATTACTGAGAAATTCAGTTGATGTTCTTCTGTCGCTTTATCCATTCTATCTCTCATAAAGGAAATAATTTCATACCCAAGTTTCCATGATTCTTCATCTTCCCCATGATGCTTTCCTGTTAAAGCTACTAAACATTCCGCAAGACCGATAAAACCAATACTTAACGTCCCTTGTTTTAAAATCGAGGCTACGGAGTCTTCAGGCTGCAACGTTTCTCCACCACGCCATACACCTTGTGAATATAAAAACTGAAAATCTCTTGCTCGCTTCGTACATTGATACGCAAATCTTTCTAATAACTGCTTAATTCCTAAATCTAAATAATAGTTTAGCGCTTCAAAAAACGCTTCTTTTGAACCACTAATTAACGCTAATTTCACTAAATTAATAGACGTAAATGATAAATTCCCTCTACCAATCGCTGTTTCTTCTCCATGTATATTAGACATAACACGGGTACGACATCCCATGTAACATACTTCACTTTCTGGTCTTCCATCATAATGTACTGCATTAAACGGAGCATCTAAAAATGAAAAGTTAGGGAACAATCGTTCAGCCGTTGTCTCTAATGCTAATTCAAATAAATCGTAGTTCGGATCACTTTCTTCAAAATTCACACCTTTTTTCATCTTGAAAATTTGAATCGGAAAAATCGGTGTCTCCCCTTTACCAAGTCCAGCTTGTGTCGCTTTTAAAAGTTGTTTAATTAACATTCTTCCTTCTTTTGATGTATCTGTTCCATAATTAATAGAAATAAACGGTACTTGTCCTCCGCCCCTACTATGCATACTATTCGAATTATGAACGAAAGCCTCACACGCTTGATACGTATCATTTTCCGTTTCTTCCCATGCAAATTCTTCTATTTGTTCTTTCGTAAGCGGATATGATTGTAATCGTTTTTTATGTCTCTCAATTGTTTTTCGTACATAAGGTGCTAAATCAATATCAAAGAGTGCAAACGATTGACCACCATGCTGCATATTTTGATTCGCTTGAAAAATAATAGACGAAAGAGCCAATGCACTTTTAATGTCTTGCGGTTGTCTCATATGTCCATGTCCAGTATGAAAACCATTAGCAAGCATTTGCGCTAACGGAATTTGTGAACAAGTCGTCGTTCCTGTTGCATAAAAATCTAAATCATGTGGATATAATATATTTTCATTTATGGCTTTTTTCACTTGATCTGACAATAAATTCTCAACAGCATAATATTTTGCACTCTCAGATGCGAACGTTCCCATTACGCCCATTGGAGAGCGGCCGTCTACATTTGCATTTTCTTGCATCAAATCTTGTTCATTGCCGTGGACTATTGTCTCAAACACTTTCATTAATTCTTCTTCTCCACGTGTATTATTTTGTAACATTTATAACCCTCCACCAATATGTTGTTATCTTTTGATTAAAATGTTACTACATATAGTCTTACTGTTTCTGTGAGAAATGTAACATTACTGTGAAATTTTTTTCACGAAATAATGAATTTTTCATTTACAAAAAAGAAATGTGCTCTTTACAAATGTATGGTACAATATACGGGAAAAACTCTTTTTACCCTTTATCAACACATTTGAATAAAGGAGACTGAACTTATGGTTACTACATATCTTTTATTTATCGTTGCCTACTTACTTGGCTCGATTCCATTTGCACTAGTTGTTGGAAAAATCGGCTACGGAATCGATATTCGTGAGCACGGGAGCGGTAATCTAGGCGGAACAAACACATTCCGCACATTAGGGAAAAAAGCAGGTTTTACCGTTACAATTGCTGACATTTTAAAAGGGACATTAGCAACAAGTCTACCAATGATTTTCGGGTTAGATATTCATCCACTATGGTTCGGGTTAGCGGCTGTTCTTGGACATGTCTATCCAATCTTCGCGAAATTCCGCGGTGGTAAAGCAGTTGCAACTTCTGCTGGGGTGCTATTATGCTATTCACCAGTTGTTTTTGCAATATTGGCTGTTGTATTTTTCACCCTTTTATTTACAACAAGATACGTATCACTTTCTTCTATGGTAACAGCAGTTGTTGCTGTTATTGCATCCATTGTTAGCGGGGATAAAATCTTCATTATTGCGATGTGTTTATTAGCAGGTATGGTTATTTATAAACACCGTGCAAATATCGGACGAATTATAAATAAAACTGAACCAAAAGCAAACTTTTCAAAAAAGCAAAAATAAGATCGTAACCCACATAACGCAAAAAGAAAACGTGAAGCATATTAATAGCGTCTTTTTGCGTTATTTTTTATACTAAAGAAAAAGCAACATAATTTGGAGGAACTATACATGAATCTTTCCGTAACAAAAGAAGCAGCACAATGGTATAAAACTGAATTAAACTTACAATCAAATGAAACACTACGCTTTTTCGTACAATACGGTGGTTGCAGTACTGTGCAAAAAGGACTTTCTTTAGGTATTCGTAAAGATGATCCTGCACATCCTGCTGTTCAAATTCAAGAAGAAGGTATTAATTTCTTTATTGAAGGCGATGATGAATGGTTCTTCGATGGACATAATTTATCTGTTACACTTAACGAAGGTGACGACTTCCCACAATTTAATTATGAAAAATAAAAAAACGTGGCTTCTGCCACGCTTTTTTATTTTTTCTTAATTTCCTCATATTTCGCATACCACTCAGGATACAACTTTTTAAATGATACAGGGCGGAACCCTTCTTTTTTCGCACAAATATTCGTTGTGCTTGCAGTAATACACAGTTCACCATCACCATTATATATTTCATATCCATATACAACGCGAAGTGGGCTCACAGTATCTACCCATGTTTTTACGATTGCTTTTTCTCCGTAACGCATCGCTTTACGGTATGAAATTTGTAAATCTAACACAGGAGAAATAATTCCTTCTTTCTCCATTTCAACATATGAAAAACCTAAATCTTGTATAAGTTTCGTGCGACCTAACTCAAGCCACACTAAGTAGTTTGAATGGTAAACAACACCCATTTGATCTGTTTCCGCATAACGGATTTCAACTTCATGTTCTGCTACAAACATATGTATTCGCCTTCTTTCACTTCTGCTACCTTGCATACATTTAATCATAATACAGTGACATCAAAAATAAAATAAAAATAGTGAATCTTTTCCCGAAAGGAGCCAGCATATGATTCAAATTGTAACGGTTCGTAGTGGTGATAGCGTATATAGCTTGGCATCAAAATATGGATCAACACCTGACGAAATAGTAAAAGACAATGGATTAAATCCAGCTGAAACGCTCGTTGTTGGTCAGGCACTTATCGTTAATACGAAAGGGAATAATTATTATGTACAGCCTGGTGACAGCCTATATCGAATTTCTCAAACATATAATGTCCCCCTCGCTAGTTTAGCTAAAGTTAATAATTTATCTTTAAAATCTATTCTCCATGTCGGACAACAATTATATGTACCAAAAGGCACAAAACGAGCTGTAGAATCCATCGCTTATTTACAACCTTCAACTATACCGATTAAAGAGAGTTTAGTTAATGCGACACGCGCCATCAATCCATTTTTAACATACTTAGCCTATTTTAGTTTTGAGGCAAAAAGAGATGGCACATTAAAAGAACCTACTGAAACAGCTAAAATTGCTAATATTGCAACGCAAGGTAAAACAATCCCTATGCTCGTTATTACAAATATTGAAAATGGTAATTTCAGTGCCGATCTAACATCAGTTATTTTACGCGACGCAACGATTCAAAACAAATTTATTACTAACATTTTGCAAACAGCTCAAAAATATGGCATGCGAGACATTCATTTCGATTTCGAGAGTGTAGCACCTGAAGACCGCGAGGCGTATAATCGCTTTTTACGAAATGTAAAAACACGCTTACCTAGCGGGTACACATTGAGCACAACTCTCGTACCGAAAACAAGTTCAAATCAAAAGGGAAAATTTTTCGAAGCTCACGATTATAAAGCGCAAGGGCAAATTGTTGATTTCGTCGTCATTATGACATATGACTGGGGATGGCAAGGCGGTCCACCGATGGCGATTTCTCCTATCGGTCCAGTGAAAGAAGTACTTCAATATGCAAAATCTCAAATGCCTCCACAAAAAATTATGATGGGGCAAAATTTATACGGGTTTGATTGGAAGCTTCCATTTAAACAAGGAAATCCACCCGCAAAAGCAATTAGCTCTGTCGCAGCTGTTGCACTAGCTCGTAAATATAATGTCCCTATTCGTTATGATTTCACAGCCCAAGCTCCTCATTTTAATTATTTTGATGAAAACGGCGTGCAACACGAAGTTTGGTTTGAAGATTCACGGTCTGTTCAAAGTAAATTCAATTTAATGAAAGAACAAGGTATAGGTGGTATTAGTTACTGGAAAATCGGTTTACCATTCCCACAAAATTGGCGTTTACTCGTTGAAAATTTTACGATTACGAAAAAGGGCTGACAAAAGTCAGCCCTTTTTGTACATTTTGTTAAGATTCATCTTTGATTTCACTTTTTAATGAGTCAATACTTTCTAAACGTCTTTGATTTTTTGCTTCAATAGCAGCACGATCTTTTTCATTAGAAAGTTCCGCTGTTTCTTTTGCTTCATTAAAGTTATCAACTGTATTTTGCACCATTTCTTGTAACTTTTCAGCGTTGTCACTTCGATTATCTGGATTTGGCATGTACTTCCCTCCTAATATTGTATATACACACCATCTTAAATTACCTATCTTTCCTCAAATTTATACATAAAAAAGGAGAATGTAATATTCTCCTTTTCTTTAACCATTATCAACAATCGGTTGTTTACCTGTTTGATCTTGCATTTGCTTTCCTTTATTTCCACCAGCTTTTTTTGATTGTGTTCCAATATGATTCGGTGCAAAGTCTTTTGAATTTTTTTTCGGATTACCCATTACTATCGCCTCCTTAACACTAGTATCGTACTAGTGTTAAGAATTATTCAGCTTGCTTAAAAAGTTTCATTTCATAACGTTTTTCAATGCGCTCTTCAATGCGATCAATTGCCTCACGATCGCTTAATAATTGTTGTTTATTTTCATTTACAAGTTCTTCAAACGATTTACGGCGACTTCTTCTCATGTTGTTCACCCTCTCTCCTTCGCTTTCTTATTACATAGTATGAGCAAACAAAAAACTCTTTAATCAGATTTGCAAGAAAATTTTATGTTTTAGTACTCCTAAAAAAACTCCGTGTACAATATATTGCACACGGAGTTTTTCATACCATAATATTTAAATACTCTTTCAACTTTTCATCTGCATTCATTTCATTTTCTTTATAATCATGAAGCGCCTGTAATACAAAATCATACTGTTCTAAAATATAACTTTCTAATCTCATAACATCCTCTAAGCTATTAAGCATAATTCTCGTATTACCAACTTCACTTTTTAACGCTGGTTCACATTTTAAGCTTGTACATATTTCTTTCACATCTTCTTCTAATATCTCTGTTAATACATATTTCTTTCGCCCTTTTACCTTTACTCTCATAACTGGATAAAAAGCTTTTATATCTAAATAACTTCCTACGTTCATACAACGTAGCCATTCTACATTCCGTTTATTACATGCAAGTATTTCTTTCACCGCTTCATATACCGCAGTTTCATCAAGCATAGCCTTATTTACTTTTCGTTTCCCTTCTTCTTCAATAGCTACACACTTTTGATAAACAGCAGCACACGTAATGCAATCGTCAAATGCATTATGAGAGCTTAAACGAATTCCAAGCATTCGTTTTAACGTTTCAAGTTTATGATTAGGCGCATGCTTCATGTATTTCTTCGCTAAAAATACAGTATCAATTACTTTATTTTTAGGTTCAGGCAACCCAAGCATATTTACATTACTTTTCAAAAAGCGCATATCAAAAGAAGCATTATGGGCCACAATAACATTTGTATGTAAAAATGCTAAAAATAAAGGTAACACTTCTTCAATCGTCGGTGCATCTGAAACGCGATAATTAGTAATACCTGTTAAACTCGTTATTCGGTCCGGAATTGGCCGCTCTGGATTCACGTATGAAACAAATTGATCTACTAATTCATGATTACGATATTTCACTGCTGCAACTTGAATAATTTTATCATTATAAGGGTTAAATCCTGTTGTTTCAAAATCAATTACAACATAATCTAACGGTAAGGATACATTCCCCACTCCATACACTCCTTTATCTCTAAACGGTTATATTTCTTACATCATATCATGAAGTGATTACTACTTGAAAAAGAAAAGGCAGAAATGGGAACTCTCCACCTCTACCTTTTCACCATTATTTTAATTTAGCAACTCTTTTCTCCATCTCTTTTTGTGTCATCGGCCCAATAAACTTATCTTGAATGACACCTTTTGTATCTATAAAATACGAAGTTGGAATCGTAATTACTTTATACGCTGTTGTCACATCAATGTTCTTGTCCAATAAAACAGGAAAAGTAATTCCTTTTTCTTTAATAAAATTGCTTACCTTCTCTTCCCCCCCACCTTTTTCTGAAGGCGTATAATTGACCGCTAAAATTTCTACGTTCTCTTTATGTTCTTTATAGAAAGCCTCCATATCAGGCATTTCTTGTTGGCAAGGTCCACACCACGTTGCCCAAAAGTTTAAAATCACTTTCTTTCCTTTTAAATCTGATAGCTTTACATTCGTTCCATCTAACTTCGTTAATTCGAAGTCTGGCGCACTCTTCCCTATTTCAATACCATTCCTTGCGATAATCTCTTTCATCGCAGCTTCACTTTTTTCTTGCTTCACTTTTACCGCCTGCTCTTTATTACCAAACTGTTCATAAGCTGCATATCCCGCTAAACAAAGTAACACTACAATAATCGTAAGCTTCCGCCACATTTTATATCACCCTAACGTATTATCTTCTTTTAACACATTCATCAAAATACTATATACCTTATTTTAGCTTATACGGACAAGCTTGGAAATATTCAGAGTCGAAATAATTAGAATATTCTCATTTGAAGTGTAATCTTTTCCTTTTTATCATATAATTAGAAAAACAGATGAAGTGTTGTTTATCTTCTTATGGGCCCATTCACCTTTTTACTTTCGTAGTTATATAAACTTCAACAAAAGGGGGATTTTTTATGAATTCATTCGAAAAAATAACATTATATATTCTTAGTTTTCTTTTATACCCAATCGGTATTATTACATGGATCATTTCACTCTTTAGTAACGATCTTGAAAAAAAGAAAGTAGGGCGTATTTGTCTTTACATCTCTCTAGTCTCATTCGTCCTTTTCTTAATCCTTGGAATTGCAACTTTCCTTATGACTGCTACTTTTAACGTAGATCTAAATCATTCAGAATCTATCCAATATCAAATAAATGATGTTGAATAAAGATAAGGGCACTGCTCTTATCTTTATTCACATCTCTTTCAAAATGAATGACTATTTATTAATTTTTCAGGACTTCCACATGCAACAATACTTCCTTCTCTCATTATGACAACACGATCCGCTAGTATCACTTTCTCTACATCATGTGTTGCCACAATTCTCGTTACATCTATTCCCAGTCCTTCAATCATATTCCAAACAGTTTCTTGATTACTCGGATCTAACCCCGCAGTCGGTTCATCTAAAATAATAAGATTCGGATTTGAACCAATTGCTCGTAATAATGCAAGACGTTTTCTTTCGCCTCCTGAAAACTCTTCACCGCTTTTATGTAGCACAGTTTGACTCCCTTCAGGTAACCCTCTAATAATCGGCGTTACATTTATAAGTTCACTATTTTTTTCTAACTGATTTTCTAAACACTCTTCCCCGAAATACATATTCTCTGTTACCGTCGTTCGGAAAAAACGTGGTTCTTGCCACACTGTAGTCATACGAGCTTCATTACCATAATAAGCAATGCTACCGTTAGATGGTTTATACAAGCCCGTTATTAACTTTAAAAGCGTTGTTTTTCCTGCACCGCTTTCTCCCGCAATAATAACGAGTTCACCAGGACGAATTTGCAAATCAATATTATGAATTCTGCATTTCTCTTCGTCATTCTCCTGAAATGAAACATTTGTTATCCTGATACCCATCGCTCTTTCTACATTGTTATCTGCTGCTCGTTTATTTAAAAAGCAAAAAGTTCTATTTGCCGAAGCGACTGCAACTTGTGTCATTATTAATAAATCGCCCACATAACGGACAGGGAAAAAGAGCATCTCAATTGTCGCTAACACTGCAATGAGTGAACCAACTTCTATTTCTCCCCTCATTATTTTTTGTGCACCTATAATGAGAACAAGGATATATGCTCCTGTTTCAATCACCGTTCCAACTACTCCAATACAATGTTGCATCATCGTCTTCTTTACTTCCGATTTATACGATTGTGCCGTTACTCTTTTAAATAAGCGAATTGCCCATTTTTCTTTTTGTAAACTCCGCAAATCTTGTATCCCCTTTACAAACTGTGACACCATCTCTACAACACTTGAGTGATTTTTTTGAGCAACGCTTGCAATATCTCTTACCTTTTCTCCCATCAGTATTGGAACAATTGTACTTAAAAATAAAAACGGAGTTACCCACAATATAAACTGTATATCTATATGTTGTAGTGCTATGAAAGCTCCAATAAATTGGGCAATAGCGTGTATATATTCTATTAATATAGAGCCATATAATCTGACCCAGTTCGGAATATCAGACACGACCAAAGTTTCTAACTCTCCTTGCTTAATCTTCTCACTCTCTTCAAACGGTAATGAGAAATAGTGACGCAATAATTCTATACGTTTCGTTTGTAATATACGTTGACTCGCTTTTGAACTTATATAATCAAATAAAAGATTGTTCGCCCACATTAAAAAGCGACTACCCGCAAACAAAGCTATATAAATACGCACCTTTTAGCTCTCTTTGAATAAGATTGTCTACAATTAATCCCATGAAAATTGGGCGTGATAAGTTTAAAATGGCAGCAATTATCCCACTACATACAGCTGCTATTACTAATATTTTCTCTTGTCGTAACGGCAACAATATTCTTTTATACTCTGTCATGACGTTTCCTCCATTTTTATAGTAAAAAGAAAGGGATGAAACCAAATGGTTTCATCCCTTTCCATAAAATAAGGAAGCTAACTATTGTTAGCTTCCTTATTGTTCATTTCAATTATTTAGTTCGACACTTTTGATTCTTCAATTTTCTCACGAAGAACCATTTGCAGAATACCACCGTGACGGTAGTAATCAATTTCAACTTCACTATCGAAACGAGCTACTACTTCAAATTGTTTTTCGTTGCCATCTAAATCAGTTGCAACTACTTTTACAAGATCACGTGGTCTAACTGATTTGTCGATTTGAATTTCAAATGACTCGTTACCAACAAGACCTAACGTTTCAGCACTTTCGCCATCTTTAAATTGAAGTGGTAATACACCCATTAACACTAAGTTACTGCGGTGAATACGTTCGAAGCTTTCTGCGATTACTGCTTTAATACCTAATAAGTTAGTACCTTTCGCAGCCCAGTCACGAGAACTTCCCATACCATAATCTTTACCAGCAACAACTAGAAGACCTGTGCCATCTTCTTTATATTTCATAGCAGCATCATAGATTGATGTTACTTCACCAGTCGGCCAGTATGTTGTATATCCGCCTTCTGTTCCTGGTGCAATTTGGTTTTTAATACGGATGTTCGCGAATGTACCACGCATCATAACTTCATGGTTACCACGACGAGAACCGTAAGAGTTAAAGTCAACTGGTTGTACGCCGTTTTCTAATAAGTAACGTCCAGCTGGTGTGTGCTTACCGATTGAACCTGCTGGTGAAATGTGGTCTGTCGTTACAGAGTCACCAAATTTACCAACTACACGTAAGCCTGATAACGTTTCAACTTCACCTGGTTCTTTAGATAAACCTTCAAAGAATGGTGGGTTTTGAATGTATGTTGAATCATTATCCCAAGTATATAAAGCTTCGTTTGAAGTTTGGATTTCATTCCAACGCTCATTGCTGTTAAATACTTGTGCATATTCTTTCTTGAACAGTTCAGATGTAACAACGCTTTGAACTACATCTTCAATTTCTTTAGCTGATGGCCAAATATCGTTGAAGTAAACAGCATTGCCATTTGCATCTTTACCGATTTCATCATTTTTCAGGTCAATATCAACAGTACCTGCAAGTGCATATGCCACAACAAGTGGTGGTGATGCTAAGTAGTTTGCTTTTACAAGTGGATGAATACGACCTTCAAAGTTACGGTTACCAGATAAAACAGATGTTACTAGTAAGTCGTTTGCTGCGATTGCTTCTTCTAATTCTGGCGCTAATGGACCAGAGTTACCGATACAAGTCGTACAGCCGTAACCAACTGTTTGGAAACCTAATTGATCTAAATATGTTGTTAAACCAGACTTATCTAAGTACTCTGTAACAACTTTAGATCCTGGTGCTAATGATGTTTTTACATACTCAGGTACTACAAGTCCTTTTTCAATTGCTTTCTTCGCAACTAGACCTGCTCCAATTAATACGTATGGGTTTGATGTATTTGTACAGCTTGTAATTGCTGCGATTGCAATTGCACCTGTTTTCATCGTTACTTCTTTATCTTCTAATGTAACCTTCACTTCTTTATCGAACTCTTGCTCATTAAATCCAAGTCCTTGTGTTCCAACTGGTGCTACAACAGCTTTGTGGAACGCATCTTTCATATCTGAAAGTGGAATTAAATCTTGTGGGCGTTTCGGTCCAGAAAGGTTAGATTCAATTGTATTTAAATCAATTTCAACAAGATCAGTATAGATTGGATCTTTACTGTCTGCTGTATAGAATAAACCGTTCGCTTTACAGTATTCTTCAACAACGCGAATTTGTTCTTCATCTCTACCTGTTAAACGTAAGTATTCTAATGAAATATCATCGATTGGGAAGAATCCACAAGTTGCGCCGTATTCTGGTGCCATATTTGAAATTGTTGCACGGTCAGCTAAAGGCATGCTCTTTAGTCCATTACCGAAGAACTCAACAAATTTACCAACTACACCTTTTTGACGTAATACTTGTGTTACTTTTAATGCAACGTCTGTCGCTGTAGTACCACTTGGAAGTGTACCAGTTAATTTCACACCGATTACTTCAGGTACTGGGAAGTATGAAGGCTGTCCAAGCATTCCTGCTTCTGCTTCAATACCACCAACGCCCCATCCAAGAACGCCGATACCGTTAATCATTGTTGTATGTGAGTCTGTTCCAACTAATGAATCTGGGTATGCAACTAAGTCACCTTCAGCATTTTTCACAGCATGAACAACTGGTGCTAAATATTCAAGGTTTACTTGGTGTACAATACCTGTAGCTGGTGGAACCGCACGGTAGTTATCAAATGATTTTTGTGCCCAGCTTAAAAATTTATAACGTTCTTCATTACGTTTAAACTCTAAGTCCATGTTGAATGCAAGCGCGTCTGCCGTACCCGCTCTATCAACCTGTACAGAGTGGTCAATTACAAGGTCTACAGTAATTTCAGGATTAATTTTGTCAGGATCTCCGCCCATGTCTGCCATTGCTTTACGAAGCGAAGCCAAATCAACAACAGCTGGAACACCAGTGAAATCTTGTAAAATTACACGAGATGGTTTAAATGGAACATCGATATCTTGAACATCTTTCGTTCCCCATTTCGCTAAATTTGTAACATGCTCTTCTGTGATTACACGTCCGTCTACTTGACGAAGTACTGATTCAAGTAAAACTTTCACGGAATATGGTAATTGAGATACGTTGCCAACCCCTGCATTTTCAAGCGCTTTCAAATCATAATAATGATACGTTTTTCCATCTACTTCAAAAGTTGCACGTGATTGAAATGGATTATGTTTGACCATTATGTTTCCCCCCTGTTAAACGTGACTAAGTTGTCTGAATATAAAATGTAGACAAACTTTTCAATACCTTACGATAATATCTTATTACAACTTTCTAAATAAGTAAATAATAAGAAACTTATAGATTATCATAAGTTTTCTTTATGTTTCTAAATTTGAATAGCTTTCATACTCCTTATGAATACTATTATCATAAAGTAAAGTGCTCTATCAGCGGTTTACTTACAGTTCATACATACTATGAACTGCTCATCATTCAACATACAAAAAATGTTATAGAGGTGAAATAAAATGGGTAAAAGAAAAGCAAATCATACTATTTCAGGAATGAATGCTGCATCTGCACAAGGACAAGGAACTGGTTACAATGAAGAATTTGCAAACGAGCCTTTAACTCCAGCAGAGCGACAAAATAATAAGAAACGTAAAAAGAACCAGTAAAGAAAAATCCCAAAAGGTCTATTTTCCTTTTGGGATTTTTTCTAATGTTTATAACGTAGTAATTCCGAAACCGTTACAAATCGATAGCCCTGCTTTTTCAGCTCAGGTAAAATTTTTGCTAGTGCCGCTACCGTTTGACTACGATCATTTCCTCCATCATGTAACAATACAATATCGCCACTTTTAGCATTTTTCACTACATGATTTACAATGGATTCAACCCCTGGATTTGCCCAATCACGTGGATCTTGATGCCACGACCATAGAACAGTTTGATAACCAGCTTCTTTCGCTGTTTTAAATACAGCGTCGTTAATATATCCGCCAGGAGGACGGAATAACAAAGGTTCTTTCACCCATTTTTCAAAAAATTTCTTTCCATCTAAAATATCATTTTCTAATTTTTCATCTGATGAATTACTCGCATACAAATGATTCATCGTATGATTTCCAATTTCATGTCCCTCTTTTAACACTTGTTTCACTAAATATGGATTGCGCTGAACTCGAAATCCAATCATAAAAAATGTCGCTTCAGCCTTATATTGACGTAATAAATCTAAAACTTGTGGTGTATACGTTGGATCTGGTCCATCATCAAATGTAATTGCAATAATTTTTTCATTATTAGGTACTTCCCATGTTACATAACCAGTTGGTTCTAACTCTTTTCTGAGCAACATTTTCGCTTCCACTTTTTCCACTTGAAATATATGTACTGCACATAGCAAAGAAAAAACTAATAGAAAAATTTTCTGTTTTAGCATAACGTTTACTAAAGCAGCAAGGTTGTCGAATAAACAACAACCTCATTTACTTTTCTAATCGATCTACATTTCGCATTATATTTTGGAGATTATTTTCATATTGCTCAAGTTGTGGACGTTGTGTTTCTGAAGCTACCTCTAGTGCATTTTGAATTTGTTCATATGCTTCCTGAACCTCTTGGCGTAATTCTTTTAAATCATGACCGTAGTTTGGATCATTTTTCACAATGTTGTTAAATGCATTTTCTGCTTGTGTAACGCCTTGCTGCGCTGCTTGAAACGCTTGTTGTTTATCTTTATGATATGGCATTATATAATCCCCTTTCTGTAATAGTTAGTCCCAATTATCTTTACCTTTTTTTCTAAAAACATTCTCGTATAAATTTGCAAACTTCTCTCATTCTAAAGAGGAAGAGGAGGTGTCACATACAATGGGAAAAAACAATCGTGAAGCGAAAGAAAAAAAAGGACAACCTGAACCATTAAGCGGATCTCATAAAGTAAAAAACCGGAACCATTCACGCCAAAAACATCATGCGCATCATGATATGTAAAACAAAAAGTGCACACTAGCTATCTTTTCCACATACAATGTTTATATTTTTCCATTTATTCTTCACCCCTAATTCATTCATGCATAACATAGTATGAATTGAGATTTTACGGAGGGTGTCTTACATGGGCAAGAAAAAGAAGGATTGTCTTTTTCATGTTGATGGTTTCGAAGAATGGATGGATCAATTTTGTTCTGACTCTTGTAGTAACTTTAGTTTCCCAAATCAAATTCATATTGATCTTTGCGAAACGGAACAAGAATACATTTTGGAAACAGATGTACCAAATGTAACTGAACAAAATGTAGTCATTAAAAAGATGAAGACAGGCCTAACCATTTGCATACTTCATAATAATATTTCTTTACAGCGGATCATTCCTTTACCCGATAATATTATTTATAAGAAGATGCTAGCCTGCTTAGAAAATGGATATTTAGCCATTCATATTTCCAAAAATGAAGTTGCTGATAAGCATGAAAAGAAAGTTCTTTTTTCAAATTAAGAGTTAATATAATACACACTAAGCCCCAGTTGGTTACTGGGGCTTATGTTATTTCGCATGCATTTCTATATTAGAATTTCTATCATATCTTTTTTTCGATAAACCTTTTGTAACTAAAAGCACAGGAAATGCCACAGTTGAAAATATAGCTAGTGCTGAAAATACTGCAAACCCATTTTGGTACCCGTAGTAATCGAGAAGTACTCCTCCAAACCACGGACCTATTACTGCTCCAATTCCCGAAAAACCCATCGCACCGAAGTATGTTCCTTTTAGATGCGCAACAGCAATATCATCAATAAATACATCCGTCATCGAAAACATTAAGACTTCTCCAATTGTAAAAATAATTGTACAAACGGCAGCACCTAGCATAGATTCTACTATTCCAAAGCCAAATAATCCCCCGCTCACAAATAAAGTCCCAACCATAATGGATGTTAACGGTGTATACTTTTTGCACATTTGAATAACAGGGTATTGGATAATCACTACAACAATTGCATTTAAAGCGAGCATATATGAGAATAGCTTCACCCCATCCTCAAATATATGTGCATTTGCAAAATATTGAGATACTGTCGTCGTTAAATGTGAAAAACCGCAATTACTCAAAATAATACCGACTAAAGCAACTAAAAATACTATATCTTTTCGCAATATACGCATTGCATTTAACATTGTAACAGGTTTTTCTGTACTCACTTTCTTTTTTTCCATTGGATACTTCTTAAATTGGAACGCTAATATAGCTGTATATAGAATATATACCCCAGCTGCTACTAAAAAAGGAATTGTTGATTTTGCACTTCCAATCTGTAATCCAACAATTGGTCCAATAGCAACTCCAACATTTATTGCACCGTATCGTAAGTTATAGACGAGTAACCGATACTCAGGCTTTGTTAAATCTGATAATAATGCTCTTGATGTTGGCTCAAAAAACGACCTACATAATCCATTTAAAGCGTTTAATAAAAAGAAACTTAAAACATGATCCGCAAGTGAAAAACCTATAAACACAAAAATCCAAACGATCATGGACCAGAGCATAATTGTTTTCCGGCCAAATCGATCTGATAAATTCCCTCCGATAAAACTAGCAAAAACACCAACAAGTGCACTCGTTCCGATAATAGCACCAGTCATTCCAGCTGATACACCTTTAACAGTCGTTAAATAAATCGCTAAAAAAGGGATACTCATTGAAGTTGCAAACCTAGCAAACAATGTCCCTAAAATAATACTCATTCCAAGCGGATGAATATGCTGTAGCTTCCCCTTCATCGTTAAACCTACTCTCTCTATTTTCACAAAAAAAAGAAAGCAAAGGATCTGCTTTCTTTTCCTTTTTCTATACTTGAGCTGTTGATACCCGAGTTGTTCTCGTTATGTCCATATCAATTCCATATGTGAACTGTAATTCTTTACACACATCTTTAATTAAGATTGCGACATTATACTTTTCATTAAATTGTAAAACTATGTTTTCTACTTCTTCATATGTATACTTATATTCCCCTGTAATGACACTTTTTAGATCAAAGCATTCGTTAATACAAAGTTGTACAAGTAGCTGGTCATATTTCTCTATTACATCTTCTTTCTTCCAAAGTAACTCTTTTACATATAACCGATCAAACTTCACACTTTCTCGATTACAATCCGTTAAAATCCGGGTCATTTCATTTAATTCTCGATATAATTCAGAAATATTTCTGCTTAAACTAAGCAGTTTATCTACGCCGTTTTCATATAACATATTCATTCCACCCCCGCATTTTCTTTTTCTTATTATAGCAAGAAAATTCTAAAAATAGTTTCTTTCTTCTGAAATATTAGGAAACTAATTTCAATTGCTTTACAATGAAACTAGTTAATGCGAGAGGAGAAAGAAAATTGGAGCACAAATTATATTACACTGACGCTTATAAGCAAGACTTTACTACTAAAATTATAAAGCAAGATTATGATAAAGACGGTAACTTATACGTTGTTTTGAATGAAACAGCATTTTATCCGACAGGTGGCGGACAACCATATGATACTGGTACATTAAATGATATCAATGTAATCAATGTAGAAGAGATAAACGGAGAAATTCGTCACTACATTGCAGAACAATTACATACAGAAGACGTAGAAGGTAAAATCAATTGGGAGCGCCGTTTTGATCATATGCAACAACATGCAGCTCAGCACATTTTATCTGCTGCTTTTTGGGACCATTTTAACATGCCTACAATTGGATTCCATCTTGGTAAAGAAACAGTAACAATTGATTTAGAAACAGAAAATCTTCATGCAGAAACGGTTGAAAAAGCAATACAAATTGCAAACAAAATTGTTTTTGAAAACCATCCAATCCGCATCCAGTGGATGAACTTAGAAGAAGCGAAAAGGTTGCCCCTTCGTAAAGAACCGACTATGACAGAAAATATACGCGTTGTTATGATCGAAAACTTTGACTACAACGGCTGTGGTGGAACGCATCCGAAACGAACTGGTGAAGTTGGTCCTATTCAAGTACTAGGATGGGAGCGCAATAAAGGTGGTATACGCTTAACGTTTATCGCTGGTTGGCGTACACTTAAATTAATGGGACAACAGCAACAAATTATGAAAAATGTTTCTAAACAATTAAACAGTAGCGAAACTGATATTCCAGCAAAAGTGGCGCAACTGCTTACTTCTCAAAAAGAAAACGAAAAAGCAATACAAACAATGAATGAAAAATTATTATTTGCAGAGGCAAATGAACTACTTCAACACCCTACGGAAATACATGCCGGCATACTTATTTCTAAAGTATTTACAAATCGTTCTATGCAAGAAATCGCAAAGCTTCCCGCTATTATTACAGAACAACAAGAGCATGCAATTACGTATTTCGTCATCGAAAATGATGACAAACTACAATGTATTCTCGCTTGCGGAAAATCAGTATCGCTCGATATGAATGCTCTTTTAAAAGATGCTCTTCCTACAATCGAAGGAAAAGGTGGCGGAAATAAAAAGAGTGCCCGCGGTGGCGGGAAAGCAATTATGAGTGGAGATGAATTTTTAAATCAGCTTGTTTCTTCTTTACAGTCAGCAGTTTAAAACATGTTATGAAGGATAGCGAAAGGCTATCCTTCCCCTATATTTACAGACCTATATTTTGTTTCAAACCTTGATAACTCCCTGCATTTACAAAACCTTCACTTATAAGATTGATAAAAGTTTCCGAAAAACCATAATGACTTAAATCTTTAATCGGCACCATTTGCACATCATGAATTGGATTATGATCAAACTCGTTAGAAGGTAGCATAATTTCACCTTCAATCCTTTTAAGCAAAAACGTTATATGTAATAAAGACGGGCGAGTATCTGGTTTATCACAAACATAGAGTAGCTTCTGAATGTTAACTTCTAACCCTGTCTCTTCTCTCATTTCTCGAATCATTGCTTCCTCTAACGTTTCGCCATTCTCCACTCTTCCTCCAGGTAAAGACCAATTCCTATTAGCAACTTTTTGCTTTACTAGCAATAATTTTTCACCTTCAATTAAAATTCCCGTAACACGAACTTGCATTACATTTTCCATATGTAATCTCCTCTTCCCATTATATTTACAAATTAACCCTTCCATAAAAAGAACATACGTTTTATAATTAAAGAAAATTATGGAAGAAAGTAGTTGTTACATTCATGCGTCCACCTTTAACAAAGTCTATATCAATTGAAGATTTCCAAAACTATTATTGGTTAAAAGCAGAACTCCAAACATTTTGTCGTGAGAATGGGTTGCCAGCTAGTGGCTCTAAGATCGAAATAACCGAGCGTATCTCACATTATTTAACTACTGGTAAAATATTAAAAAACAGCTCTGTTCAAAAGGTGAGTAAAGCTTCCCTATCCTATAAAGACCTTTCTCTTCAAACGATTATTACTAACAATCACCGCTGTAGCGAAGAGGTTCGTGCTTTTTTCAAAGAAAAAATCGGAGCAAACTTCCGCTTTACAGTAGCTCTTCAAAAGTTTTTTAAAGACAATGTTGGAAAAACATATGAAGACGCGGTAGCTTTTTGGCATGAAGAAAACAAACGAAAAAAAGACCCTGCATACAAAACAACTATCGGTGCACAATTTGAATACAATCGCTTTACTCGTGACTTTTTCGAAGATCCAAATAATAAAGGGAAAGCAAAAGCTGATGCGATTGCTGCTTGGAACGAAATGAAAGCGAAACCTGGTAGTAATGTTTATGTTCCTCAAAAAGTAGAAAACTAGTTACCTCGCTAGTCTTCTACTTTCTCAAATAATAGCGCAATCCCTATCCCGCCTCCAATTCCTAATGTAGCAATTCCATATTTCACAGACTCTCTTTGTGCCTGATAAAACAAACGTGTTACAAGCATAGCACCAGATGCGCCGTACGGATGACCGAGCGCAATTGCTCCACCATTTACATTTACTTTTTCGTACGGAATTTGTAACTCTTTTGCGCAAGCAACAACTTTTGAGGCGAATGCTTCATTTATTTCAAAATAATCGATGTCCTCTACTTTTACATTCATTTCGTTTAATAATTTGTTCACCGCAAATATCGGACCAGTCCCTGGAAGATTAGGATCCACTCCCACTACAGCACTACGAACGAAACGAAGGACAGGTTTATACCCTAACTTTCGGGCTTGTCCCTCTTCCATTACAAGAACAGCACATGCCCCATCATTTACACCACATGAATTACCTGCCGTCACTGTTCCATTTTGTAAAAATGCGGGCTTTGTTCTTTTAATGATTCGTTCATAATTCATTTCTGGCTTTATAGATTCATCTAATAATCCATTAAAAGAAAATATTTCATCATGTATATATCCTTTTTCTAACGCTTGCAGTGTCCGCTTATAACTAAGACAAGCATACTCGTCTTGCATTTCTCTCGTTATATTATAACGCTCCGCAACATATTCAGCCGCTACTCCCATGTCAGGATCACCAATTGTTTCAGGTGAAAATCGTGCTCTTTTTTGAAAAGGTGACGTACTTGTACTCTCTACTCCCCCGGCGATATAACACTTACCTGCCCCGCCTTGAATGAGATGACACGCAGTTCGAATTGCTTCTAAACCAGCACCACATTGCCGATCAATCGTTACACCAGGAATATGATAGCCAAGTCCCGCCTCTAAAGCAGATAGTCTCGCAACATTCCCTCCTGGCCCAACAACATTACCTAATATGACATCATCTATTTCCCTCTCAATCCCTTTACTTAAAAACGTAAGAAGCGGCGTTGTTAATTGCTGAACTTCATACTCTTTTAACATCCCATTCTTCTTACCGATAGGTGTTCTTTTCGCCTCTACAATAACTGCTCTATTCATATATTTTCTCCCGGTTTTCAATCATACTTTTTGCTTCCATACGAGCGATTTTCCCACTATTTGTATAAGGTATTCCATCTACAAAATGCCATTCTTTCGGTATTTTAAACGAGGATAATCGTTGTAAGCAAAAACTCTTTAATTGTTGTTTTGTAGCACTTCCTTTTACGATCGCGACCGGCTTTTCACCCCAGTAACTATCTTTCACACCAATTACAACTATTTCATCAACAGCTGGGTGTTCATGTAATACACTTTCTATTTCTTCTGGATAAATATTGATTCCTCCAAATAAAATCATATTCTTCTCTCTACCAACAATATATATGAAGCCTTCTTCATCTTCATAGCCTACATCTCGCACTGTCATCCAGCCTTCTGCATTCAACTCCCGTGTTAAAACCCCATCTATTATGTATCCCATAAAAAACTGATCACTTTTCACATAAACAGTTCCTATTTCACCTTTTTGTACTTCTTCGCCTGCTTCATTACATATTCGAACTTGCACATTATGACAAGGTTTTCCTACTGAATTTGGCCTTCTTTCGCTTTCTGCATCGACTAGTGCTGTTACAAAACTTAACTCTGATGCACCATAAAATTCATATCTTGTCGCATAAGGAAATATATTCTTTATTTTTTCTTTCGCTTCAGCTTCCCATTTCGCTCCTGACGAAATAATTTTCACTTTATTTTCTATTAATCTACTTTCTTTATATAAAGATTCAAGCATTGTTGGAACTGTATACATAACTGATATATTTTCAGTTTCTAACTTATCTAATACTTGATTTGGAAAGAACTTTCTCATAATGTGCACTGTTTGTCCTACATATAATGCACTTATTGCCCCGTATAAGAAAAGAGAATGAACGAGCGTCCCAACTATTAAAATCGAATCCTCCCTTTTCATATGAAAGTCATGTACATTACAATCAAAACTATGAACCCACGATTGTTGTGCACGTAAAAATGCTTTTGCTGTTCCTGTTGATCCTGATGTAAATCCCATATAAAAAGGAGCATGTTGTACACTTTCTACAATGGAATATGTAGGAAGATATTTCTCTATCATTCTTTTCCACTCATCAATTTCAATTACTCTTCCTTCTTCATCCAATAGATCATTCACCTTATATCGTTCTGTCACAATCATATCCGGATTACTAATTTCAATTCTTTCTCTGAGCTCATCTTGTTTCCACTTTATATCTAACGGAACACAAACCCACCCGGCCATAGCGGCACCAGAAAATAGTTGTAAAAACTCTATACGATTTTCTAATAGGATTGCTATCGTTTTATTCTTCGATTTTTTTTCATTTAACCAGCTTGCTACTTTACAAACTGATTCGAACCACTCTTCATATGTTAAAACTCTATCATTTTCCTTTATCGCTATTTTATTTGGTTGTAGAGAGGCATGCTTTTTATATTCTTTTGTAATCCCCATATGAGACGTCCTTTCTTTACAAAAATAATAAAAAGAAACACGCAATGAACGTGTTTCTTCCCTTTATCATCCCGCATTTGTATATTTTCCATTCTTTAAAGCGGGCGTAATAATATGTTTCAATGAACGATGTAATTTTGTTACGAGAACTGCCGCAATAATTGCTTTTATACAATCCCCTGGTAAAAACACAGCACTCACTTTCATTATCTCCCATACAGAAACATCCATTAAGAACGCTTGTACAGTAATACCAAATACATAAACTACGAAAATACCACCAATTATATTAATACATAATACTTTTATAATAGAAACTTCACGTAAACGCTCAATTAAATAACCAATAACAAACGCCCCAATGATGTAACCAAGTAAATATCCTGCACTTGGTCCAACAAATACACCAAGGCCACCACGTCCACCAGCAAGCAATGGTGCTCCAACTCCTACAATAAGTAAGAAAATAAGCTGACTTAACGCACCTAGACGTGATCCTAACAACCCACCCGCAAGCATAACACCGAGTGATTGCAATGTAATTGGAACTGGTGTAATAGAAAGAGCAATCGGAGGTATTAACCCTAACACTCCCATAATAGAACTAAATAAAGCGACGAAAACTAAATTTTTTGTATTCATATTTGCTTCTCCTATTTGTAAACTTAAAATTGTTTTTAGATAACATATCACAAAAATTATATTATCTTTCCACCCCTCTTTTGTCAACCGTTAATGTATTAGAGTTTACAAATAGAAGTTCACTTATTTCTCTCTATGCAAATGCTCCAGTTCTTTCCGAAGCGCCTGTTTTAAAAACTTCCCAACAGATGTTTTCGGTATTTCTTCCATAAAGACAATATCGTCTGGCAACCACCACTTCGCAAACTGTGGTTTTAAAAACTCATATATTTCTTCTTTTGTAACCGTACTATTTTTCTTTTGAACAACGCAGGCAATTGGTCGCTCTTGCCACTGAGGGTGAGGAACTGCAACGACAGCCGCTTCAAATATAGCATCATGTGCCATTAAAGCATTTTCAAGATCGACCGAAGAAATCCATTCTCCCCCGCTTTTAATAACATCCTTCGTACGGTCAACAATTTTCACGCAACCTTCCTCATCCACTGTGACAACATCACCAGTATATAACCATCCATCGCGAAAACCTTCGACAGTACGATCATCGTTATAATAGCTTTCAGCGATCCAAGGTGCTCGTAAACATAATTCTCCCATCTCAGTACCATCCCACTTCACGTCACCATTTGTACCGACTACTTTCATCTCGACACCAGGTACAAGATATCCTTGTTTAGAGCGAATTTCTAGTTGCTCTTCATACGATACTTCCGTTTCATAACTTTTTAAACGCGCAAGTGTTACGAGTGGACTCGTTTCAGTCATACCATATGCATGTATGAACGGAACATTATGTTTCTGTTCAAATGCTTTAATAACACTTTTCGGCGCAGCTGCACCTCCGCATAGTATTCTCGTCATACTAGATAAATCGTAACTATTATTTTCTAACTCTTGTAATACGCCGAGCCAAATTGTCGGCACACCCGCAGCTAACGTCACTTTTTCTGATTGAATCATCTCTAATAAAATTTTCGGAGTAAACATCGGTCCTGGAAGAACTTGTTTTGACCCAAACCAAGTAGCTGCGAAAGGAAGTCCCCAAGCGTTCACATGGAACATCGGTACAATCGCCATTGCAGCATCACTTTCCGATAAAGCAGCTGTATCCGCTAAACCGAGTGCCATACAGTGTAATACAGTACTACGATGCGTATATACAACACCTTTCGGATTTCCTGTAGTCGCTGACGTATAACACATACCAGCTGGTGTATTTTCATCAATATCTTTTACAAATTGGAAATTTGGATCGCCTTCTTCTAATAGCTTTTCATAATGATATACAGGCTTCAGCGTAGTGTTTGGGAGTTCATCTTTATCAGTCATAATAATGTAAGCTTGTACAGTTGATAATTGTGATTGAATATTTTCAACAAGCGGTACGAGATCTTCATCTATAAGTAGAGTTCGGTCTTCTGCGTGCTGAATAATATATGAAATATGTTGAGGAGATAAACGAATGTTAATTGTGTGCAAAACAGAAGCAATACCTGGAATAGCAAAATACGCTTCCACATGCCGATGATGGTTCCACGCTAACGTTCCTACACGTTCACCTTCTTTAATTCCAAGCTTTTTCAACGCACTGGAGAGTCTTCTCGTCCTTTCCCCTAACTGCTTATACGTTAACGTTGTAACTGTATCATGCGTCCGTGAAACAATTTCTTTCTTCGAAAACAGTTTCTCTGCTCTTTCCATCATAGAACTAATTGTTAGCGGTACATTCATCATCATATTGGTTATGTCCCCCTTTAAAACGTTTTCATTTTTTGTTCATTATAACAGACTTCTACAAATAATTACGACATTTTTCTGTATTTTCTGAATTATTTCTTTGGAAATAATTCAGAACGATAAAAAACATGTTTTGAATACATTGATTCGAAACATGTTTTTTATTTTTTATAAACTATCTACCTTTTTCCTTACTTTCTTTTTCAATTTAAAAATATAACGATTACTGTATTCCTTATTTTCTACTAAAATCCGATACGTCTCTAACACCCCTAACACACGAACAAAAAGATAAACTCCGATAGCAATAAGTACAACACAATAAGGATAATACTGTACGAGTTCTCCTGAAGTAATTCGTTTTTTCTCAAATAAAAACGGTATCGCTCCTGCTGCAATAAAACAAAATCCAACGATCACTACTGCCGTATACTTCTTTTTAATAGTCGCATATCTTTTGGTCAATTCTTTTAGAAAGTTTTGATCAAATAGTAGTTCTTCCTTTTTCAATACATTGTATCGACTCTCTTCTATCGTTACAGGTGCCATCATTGCTCCGATCCCAAGCACTGCAATGATAATGACAAGAAACGTAGACATTGTTGCATTTTCTTTAAATAATAAGTACGGTATTGTAGATAAAATAAGCAAGCTAAATCCTAATGCAATATATTTAGAAATTTTTTGTCCATACACTACATACCCTTCTGCCATTTCCTTACTTACATAATAACCATTTTCCTTTTCGTAACTTTGCTCAGCAGTTTCTTTTAATAAATAGTCAAGTGATACTTCAAATACATTTCCAATCATTATTAGCTTTTCAGTTTCAGGAAAACCTTGACCGTTTTCCCATTTACTAACCGCTTGCCTTGTTGTGTTTAATTTTTCAGCTAATGCTTCTTGAGAAAGGCCCTTTTCCTTTCTTAATTTAAAAAGCTTTTCACCAAATCCCATATGTGTGTCCCCCTTTGTTTTCTTACCTAAATTGTATGTAAACATTGCCTTTATCTCTATCTTCCCGCGGTTGCACTTTGTCAACTTACGGTTGCGATTGTGTTATATAGCGGTTTTTTCTATACTTAGAACGTTAATAAAAATAGCGCTTCCTAATAGCCCAATTGTTGTTATCAAAATAAAAAAACTCCTTGATTCATTTAAAGGAGTTTTCAATGTAAGATATTTCATTGATTCATATATCCTTCTCTAGATATACAATATCTTTTTGTATCGCGATTCTTACCTTTAATAAACATATCCTTCTGAATTGTATATTTGTACTCCATATTCAAACGTTTCATTAATTTTTCAGATGCTTCATTTTCTGAATCACATCCCGCTTCAATACTATTAAGATGCAACTCATGAAAACCATAGTAGAAAAAAGCTAATGCAGCCTCCGTAGCTAATCCTCTTCCCCAATATTTTCGAGATAAGGCGTATGCAATTTCTGCTGTATGTGTGACCAAATCATATTTTATAAATCCACACGTGCCTATAAGTTTTTTCTCCTCTTTTAATACAATTCCAAGAGGTGCTACTTGCCCTTCATTATATTGCCCCACAATTTCTTCTACATAGTTATATGTGTCACATAACGATCGATGAGCATCCCATACAGTAAAAGTTGTCATCTCTTTATCTGTAGCATACTCATATATATGTAAACTATCACTCATATTCATTTTCCTTAACATAAGTCGTTTCGTATACAACGTTGGATATGACCATTTCTCAATGATCATAACGGCTTCTGCTTAAACTTTTCATAATTCCGTACCTTTAGTAAAAGGATATTCCCGCAATCTGTACAAATATAAGCATCCACCGGTGAAGATGTGAACATCGTTTCCTTTTTCCGTATTTGTGCATATCCGACAAACTCACCTTCTCCTATGTTTTGAGAACCACAATTAGAGCATGTCTGCACGGTTTTTTGTTTCATGAGAGCACCACCTTTAATCTGTTTCCACTCCCTTCGACAGCTCACTTCCATTTCCCTTCCAAAAAACCTCTTATTCTCTCACATTTCAACAGGAATCTCAAAACAAAAATCGTATATGTACTATGAAATATATTTATTAACGGAGGAATTTTATGAATACTGTTATAACACTCGATATAGCAACAGAAATTGAAAATGCAGAAATTGATATGCTCTCTTCTAGATTAGAGGGACTACAAGCAATGATCGGAAATCCAATGCAAGTGCAAATGAAAAAGTTCGGTAGTGCCACTGCCTTTTCATCAAAAGTAATTGCTGGTCCTGCTTTTAATACGGTAAAAGGTATTACAAATGTAGATACGATAGATGCAATCATTTCTTATTATGAACCACTACAAATCCCTTGCCGTTTTGAAATTACACCCGCGCAAGGCACAACTGAATTATTTCAATACTTATCTGAAAAAGGATTTTACCAATCTAGCTTCCATACCGCTTTATATAGTAAACCGAAAGAAGATCCATCTCTTCTTCCTTCTAACATTTCAGTACGCAAACTAAAAGAAAATGAGTTTGATATTTTTGCAGACATATATGTACGTGGATTTAATATGCCCTCCTTTACAAAAGATGGCGTTCGCCAAAATAACGAAATTCTTTACAATAAACCAGAATGGCATTTTTTCATAGCTGAAGTTCAAAATAGCCCTGCTGGTATTGGTGTCCTGTATATAAATAAAGGTGTCGCATCATTAGCTGCTTCTGCTACTTTGCCAGAATTTCAGCGAAAAGGCTGTCATACTGCCTTAATTCAAAAACGAATTAAGACAGCTATTGAATCCAATTGTACTTTAATAGTTGGACAAGCAAGGTTCGGTAGCGGCAGTCAAAATAATATGGAACGTGCCCATATGAAAATTGCTTATACGAAATCAATATGGACTGCAAAAGACATATAATTAACATACTTTCTCTTTCTAGTACAATCTTATACATTTTATCCCGCATTAACGGGCAGTAAGACCCCCCATCCCAAAATTCAGCGAAAGCAAAGAAGTTAGGTGGGGTCGGGCTGATAATCAGTGGAAGGATGAACAAAAACCCCACTAATTAAAGTTTCACTTTATGACAATTCCTTTTCTATCCTATTAATCATTTGAATATTCCAACTAAATTTTTTACGCTATTACTAGATACATCATTCAACTTGCACTATGAAAAGAGAATTCTAATCAAACTACAAGGAGGAGAAATGTATGACTAAGCATGAACACGGTTTAAAAGAAAAAGTAGAAGGTGCCATTGATAAGGTAAAAGGCGAAGTAAAAGAAGTTGTTGGGAAAGTAACTGACAATAAGAAATTACAAGCTGAAGGAAAATGGGATAAGGTGAAAGGCACCGCCAAAGATACAGTTGGTAATGTGAAAGAAAAAGTACATGAATATAAGGAACATAAATAATAAAAAACACGTTAGATGAATTTTCATCTAACGTGTTTTTTATTTTACTTTATATACATAATGAACCAAATAACATACGATATATTTTTATTTCTCTATACTCTTTGTAAGCGGTTCTTTAAAGGCATTTCTATTCCATACAGCAAAAACAATAAGAGAAATAATAAAGAATACAACAAGACATATACCCAGATAATCAAAATTAACTACCTGTATGAGATTCCAAAACGGTCCCTGTAAATTATAGCTTTCAATAAGCAAAGATAATAGTTGATATCCCCCTATTAAAAAAGCCGTTATAACAGATATTGAGGTAATGAATACATTATATGAATTTCTTATTCGACTATTTTCCATTGCCCACTTATAATTCGTATTCATGAATGTACTATCTAATGTATCCATCAATGACATTCCTGCAGCAAACAAAACGGGAAAAGCAAATATACTTACAAGTGGAATAGATTGACTTGTTGCGGTTACTGTAGAAAGAGCAATTAACCCAATTTCACTTGCTGTATCAAAACCAAGACCAAATAAAAAACCGATCATATACAATTGCTTTTGACTATCAATAAACGTAAATAAACGCTGCGTGAAACGGTATATAAATCCTAAGTTTTCTGGCTGTTTTTCCTCTTGGCTTCGTAACACTTTAATAAGGTAAAACAGATTGGTAAGGCCGATAATAATAAGGAATGTACTAGAAACGATTGTACCGATAATACCGCCTATAGTTGAAAAACTCTCCATTCCATGTTTTGCCGTTTTTCCAATTAAAGCAATCAATACAATCATCACAAATACTACCGTAGAGTGTCCTAATGAGAAGTAAAATCCCACCCCCTGTGAGTTTTTACCTTTTTCAATTAATTTCCGAACAGTATTATCAATTGCGACAATATGATCACTATCAAACGCATGACGCAACCCTAAAGAATATGCAATAATAGCCATTCCGATTATGCTATTACCTTTATACAGTGCCGGTAATAATAAGAGAATTCCAAGCACATGAAGAAATATAATAATAACAAAAAAGTTAGTTGCCTTTTTCAGTTCACTTTTCCACATAGTTACTAACCCTTTCTACTTTAAATTGAATACTTTTGAAAAAGAAAAGTGCCATAATAAAAACTACAATCGTTATAATAGTCGCTAAAATAATTACAAAATTATTTAATACGTCTGTATGATTTGTAAGTGTTAACAGAGCTGGTACCGTTGCAGTAATCCAAGATTCAACAAAGCAAACAATACCTACATAAATATGAATCTTCTTTTTCAATCCATCTTGTAGGAAAAATAAAAACCAAAGGAATGCCCAAAAGAACCAAATTATTGTACTTTGTAGACTTCCACTCTCATGTAATTGATTCACTATTCCCATAACCGTTGCAATGATAGCAACCCAAAGAGAATAGTAACCTACACCTGCAGAATCAAGTTTTAATATATTCGTAAGACCAACATATAAATAAGTAAAACCAAATAAAAAAATAGTTCCATTAGATAGGATAGCCCACTCATCAGATTGACTTCCTGTAAATAATAAATATAATGGTGTCAAAGTTTGTAATGCCCCTACAAATAAATTAAAGTATCCTACACTTTTGCTATCAATGAGTTTAAAAGCTGCTAGTGAATTCATAAATAGAACTGCACCGACAAACAATAATCCCACATTAGTCATAGTATCCCCTTCTCTTACTTAATATTTTCGATAGGATGTTAATTCTTCATGTAGACAATTCTCTCTAACAAAACGATGGCACTGAAAAAATATAGACTCCATATCCTCTGTATTATGACTAAGTATGCGTATGACAAAGCCTTTACATGGTGTAGAAGATATTCCAATTTTCATATTGTTAGTGTTAGAAAGTGATGTTTTCAATGCTGCAATTAAATCATTTGTAATGTTCTCATTAATAACTATGAAAGTACCATAATGGGAATATTGATTTAATATTCCCATTTGATCTAACGACTCTTTGAAAGGGTTTAGCAATAGATGATCGTATACTACAAGTTTATTTTTCATATATATTTTTGTTAACGAATCAAAATATTGGTATGTGAACTTCTCCATATTTGGCGACCAACCAGGCGTAACTGAATCGCATAAAATCAATGTAGAATTATTTTGCATATATATATTTGTTTTTTGCTTATATGCTGCATCCTTGTACATAATTAACGGGTCTGGCAGATATTCCATAACAGCATTCTCACCAATATAAAAATTCAATTCTTGCAAAGCATAACTATTTGGAGTCTTGTAAACTTTCGTTGCTGATTGGCTTGTTATATATGTTTTCGCATCTTTACCAACATTTATATTTATAGAATAGAAATCTCCTTTTAAATAGCCTCCACCAGAATTCATAATATAGTAATATGCTCTACCATACTCATCCAAATATATTGGCTGCGTTACTTTTAAGGCATCTTTATGATAAACCTTAATAGGTACGGTTTTATGTCTCTTTTCCATCATATCAATGTTTAAGACACCTGTAGGGGATTTCATTTTTTCAGTCCTTCTAACATAATGTTCTGTCTCATCCAATTTATTAATTCTTGTAAACCTTCCTCATCCTTCAAATTTGTAAAAAAGTATGGTTTATTATGTCGGTAATTTTTCGTATCCTGCTCCATAACTCCAAGATTAGCTCCTACATAAGGTGCCAAATCCGTTTTATTAATTACAAATACATCAGATTTGATCATTCCTTGTCCACCTTTACGCGGAATCTTTTCTCCCTGTGCCACATCAATAATATAAATTGAAAAATCCACTAGCTCCGGACTAAATGTGGCAGCTAAATTATCACCCCCACTTTCAATAAAAATAATATCTAAATTATTATGTCTAATCATGAGTTCTTCAATTGCTTCAAAATTCATAGAAGCGTCCTCTCGAATTGCTGTATGCGGGCACCCCCCTGTCTCTACACCAATAATTCTATCTTCTGGTAAAACACCTGTTTTCAATAAAATCTTTGCATCTTCTTTCGTATAAATATCGTTTGTAATTGCTGCAATTTCATAATCTGTATTTAGATGTTTTGTTAACTTTTCAACTAACATGGTTTTCCCAGCACCTACCGGACCACCGATACCAATTTTAATAGGCTTTATCATTTTATTCTTCCTCCCTATGACATGAAGACCCTTACATTTACATCTTCATGTTGCATTTGATTTATTTCGAATTCAGGATCATTCAATCCAAAATCCTCTAATAAAAGTATTTGAATTCTATCAATAGATTCGCAGATCAATTCATGGCATTCTTGTAATAGTTTTTGACCATCTGTTTGTCCAAGAGGAATGGCTCTCACACCGTTTTGAATTATACTTCCAACACTTGAGTATAAGAAAACTAAGAGCGTTTCTTCTATTGTCATTTTCAATTCCGCCCCTAATATTCCGTATACGATACTCGGATGACCTTGTAATTTATTACCCATAATATTTTCTTTATATATATTTAAATTTACAAACGAGAACAATTCACACAATAATTTAGAAGTACTTTTACTAATCATTCTATTTGCTTTTCTACATTCAAAAGGCAATGTTTGTGCTGTTATTAAATCATCTAAAAATGTAATTTGTTCTCCCTCATTATTCTTAATGGCTTCGTAAGTATATTTGCAAATTAAGCCGTCCGTGTATGTTAATTGGACTTTTACATATCGATTAACCCATTTGAAAAACCCGTCTTTATTTTTAACTTGTCCCTCTTGAATAAATGTTTCTAATCCAAAAGAGTGACTAAAACTTCCTGTCGGGAAGTTCGAATCACCAATTTGGAGTAGGTTAAATATGTTTGTGCGAAGCATGCTTGAACGGTTTTGGTAATACTCTATTTTCTTTTTGATAAGGAACACCTTCCTTTTTAAGTAAATCTTCTACTAAGTAGTCGTTCGCCAAAATCATGCACCCTTCATCGAATTGTGCTGGTAAATGTCTATTCCCTAAGTTATGAGCAATAATTCCCATTTCTTTTATTGATGTTGGAGTAATTACAATTACCTCTTCTGGTAATACTTCAATATACACAATTCGATTTTCATCTTCATATAAAATATCACCGTTCTTTAATGTTTCTCCACTATCTAAAGACACCCCAATTTCAAAACCAGATTCTGAATATAATTTCTGAACTCTCTTCAGTAAAAGCTCACTAGAAATTAATATCTTATCAAGATGCTTTTTTGTGTTTGAGAAATCATTCATATTGCATACGTTGTTATTAATTTTTTCAATAATCATTTTATCTCCCCCGTTATATCAAAATAAAAAATATCTTTGAGCCATAGGTAGTATATCTACTGCTTCACACGTGATTACTTGTCCATCAACTTTAACTTCATATGTCTGCGGATCTACTTCAATTTCTGGTGTTGCATTATTTAGCTTCATATCTTGCTTCGAAATCTCTCTCGTATTTTTAACAGGTAATACAACTTTATTTAAACCTAATTTTTCTTTAATATTATTCTCATAAGCTACTTTCGATACAAATGTAATCGAACTTGACTGTACTGCTTTTCCATATGCACCAAACATCTTTTTTTCATAATATGGTTGTGGGGTAGGAATTGAAGCATTCTCGTCTCCCATTAATGCCATCACTACCATTCCGTTTTTCAAAACCATATCTGGCTTAACACCGAAAAATTGTGGATCCCATATTACAAGGTCTGCATACTTTCCTATTTCAATAGAGCCCACGTATTCTGAAATCCCATGTGTAATAGCTGGATTAATTGTATACTTAGCTATATAACGTTGAATTCTATTATTATCGTTATATTCTTTATCTCCCTCTAAACTACCAATCTGCTTTTTCATTTTATCGGCGGTTTGCCAATTGCGAATAATAACCTCTCCAACCCTTCCCATCGCCTGTGAGTCAGAGCTAATCATGCTGAAAACCCCTAAATCTTGCAAAATATCCTCTGCCGCGATTGTTTCTTTTCGAATCCTTGAATCTGCAAACATTACATCTTCTGGAATATTAGCTTTTAAATGATGACATACCATGAGCATATCTAAATGTTCATCCAGCGTATTCACTGTATATGGCAAGGTCGGGTTCGTTGATGATGGTAAAATATTATTCAGCGCAGCAATCTTTATAATATCTGGTGCATGCCCACCTCCAGCTCCTTCAGTGTGGTACGTATGAATAACACGATTATCAATAGCTTTTATCGTTTCTTCCACAAAACCACATTCGTTTAACGTATCCGTATGAATAGCGACTTGAATATCATATTTATCAGCAATCTGTAACGAGTGATTAATTGCTGACGAAGTTGCTCCCCAATCTTCATGGATTTTCAATCCGATAGCCCCTGCAAATATTTGTTCTTCCAGGGCAGGTAAACTTGAACTATTTCCTTTCCCTAAAAATCCAAGATTTATAGGAAAAGCTTCTGCTGCTTCTAGCATTTTTCTTAAATTCCAAGATCCAGGTGTTATTGTAGTTGCCTTAGTCCCTTCTGCCGGTCCTGTTCCCCCACCAATTAAAGTTGTTATACCTGAAGCCAATGCCGTATCAATTTGTTGTGGGGATATGAAATGCACATGTGTATCAATACCTCCAGCTGTAACGATTTTCCGCTCACCAGAAATTACTTCCGTTGATGTTCCAATGATGATATCAATATTATCCATAACTGAAGGATTACCACTCTTACCAATCGCTGAAATCTTCCCATCTTTTATACCAATATCCGCTTTATATACTCCCGTATAATCAATAATAATTGCATTCGTAATAACAACATCCACAACCCCCTGTTCTCTTGTAAGTTGTGAATTTTGTCCCATACCATCCCTAATTGATTTTCCTCCACCAAAGACAGCTTCATCACCATATACAGTGGCATTTCGATCAACATGTGCGAATAATTGTGTATCCGCTAAACGAATAGAATCTCCTGTAGTTGGACCATATAAATCAGCATATTGTTTACGTGACATCTTAAAACTCATGCTATCTCCCTCTTTTTGTGTAAGATTGAATATCGCCATCCACTTTATTTTTAAATCCATATACTTCTTGTTCCCCTGAATATGGAACTAGTTCAATCGTTTTTTCATCTCCAGGCTCAAATCTTACCGCTGTACCTGCTGGAATATTTAAATGTTGTCCAATTGCTACACTGCGATTGAATTTTAACGCCTCATTCACTTCATAAAAGTGGTAATGAGATCCAATTTGAATGGGTCTATCTCCCTGATTTATCACTTTGACTTTCATTGCTTTTTTATTTCCATTACATACTATGTCTTCTTTCGCAAGGATATATTGCCCTGGAATCATAACATTCACTTCCTTTAATGAATTGGTTGATGAATAGTTACTAATTTTGTTCCATCAGGAAAAGTTGCCTCAACTTGAATATCTGATATCATGTCTGCAATACCATCCATAACATCTTCAGCACTTAAAATGTTTTTTCCAAGTTCCATTAATTCCGCTACATTTTTACCATCTCTTGCTCCTTCCAAAATTTCATACGTAATAATAGCGATACTTTCTGGATAGTTTAACTTAAGCCCCCTCTCCTTTCGTCGATAAGCTAAATCAGCCGCAACAACTACTAGCAGTTTATCAATTTCTCTTGGCGTTAATCTCATTACAATCTTCCTTTCTGAAGTATTTTAAAACTAAGAATATTCTAAAAATAAAAGGTGTATTTTCAATGTCTTTTCCGTGTTTTCCCTATGTTTTTTTGCTATCAATCAAATAAAAAAAGAGCCGATGGGCTCTTTTTTTATTTTCCTTCATTCTTCTCTAACACGTATAAATCTTCTTCGATATTCGTTAATTTCTCACTTACAAGCTTTCTTGCATCTCCAATTGCTTGATTGTATGCAAATGGTCCAACTAATTTAACCATTTCTTCTATTAAACGCTCTGCTTGGAAACGTCCAATTTCATCTAGATCTTCTTCCATGAAAAATTGCTGAATTTGTGCTACAAGTTCTTCTTTTTTATCATTTGGTATTTTTATATTCATCATCGTTGTTACTCCTCTATATTTAAGATAGTATCTTCCTTAACTCTACCATAGAAAAACGATTACCAGGACAGCTTTTTGTAACTCCTTCTAACTCTCTATGACCGAGTATATTTTCTTTCTTTATAGCAAATTGCTTCATAAACAGTTTGCATAAAGAATATAATGCATTCACTTGTGCAGGAGTTGGATCGTATTTATCGAAATTTCCCGTCATACATATTCCAATTGTATGACGGTTATGGTCTTTCGCGTGCGCTCCAATATGTAAACCTCGTCCTTCCACTACAGTTCCATCCTTTTCGATAAAATAGTTGTAACCAATTCCGCTCCACCCCCTTACAGTTTGATGAAATTCATGCGTTTTATACACGTCCCATCCATCTTCAGCTGTATGGTGAATAATCAGTTTGTTTACTTTTTCTAAAGGAACTAATTCATCTTGAAATGTTAGATTGACACGTTTAATTTCCATTTGAACTGCCTCCTCTTAAAAATCAATCATAATAATCGTTTTATCATCTGGCCTTATTCTCTTTTCCGCTTCTAGCTCTTCAATAATTGCTATATATTCGTTTATACTATTCTTTCTTATATATGCAACAGTTTGTTCTAATGACCAATCTGGGTGAAATAACCCGTCTGAACAAATAAAAATCCCACTCACTTCATCTGTATGTAATTCACCATGTTGTAAATAATGTATCGCTTCTTTCATTCCATTTGCAACTGAGTAACCATTTGGCATATTTGCAAGATAACGATTGTACTTTAATTGTTCTCGAACATCTTGAAAAACAGGTTCTTCCGGCACAGATAAACCTTTCTTACGATCTTCTTCCCTCTTCCTTTTTGCTCGTTTACTAATTCCTTCAACTGTGTCTTTCGTTAATACTTGCATCGTTCCATTTTGAAAAGTTGCGACAATCATACAGTCCCCAAGCTGCGCATATTCAATTTTCTCACCAACTATTTGAACTGCCGCGATACATGTGCACCACAAATGCTCTTTTTTTCTCGTGTCTACTTCATATTCTAACATTTTGCTTTGTAATGCTTCATTTGCTTTGGCAACTGCAAATTGTAAACTATGATTCTCTCGTAATGCAGTAAAATAATTTGCAAATAAATGCGAAGCGATGTATGCCCCATTATGTCCATTTTCATCACGAAACGGGACAAGTGGTGTTGCACCGTCACATACACCATAAATCTTTTTATCTTTATTACAAAAATAAGAATCCTCACATTCTTGCTTCAACGGGCTTTTCTGTTGATATGTTTTTATCTTCACAACTGTATCCCCTTTCAAATGATAAAATACTCAAATTCTTTCGATTAATCTAATTTACCAAAATAAACTGTTTTTACCCAAAACTTTCAATATCATATATAATCTTGAAATAATATGAATTTTTCAGTGAAGGACGGGAAAGAAATGGTCAGATTCCTTGGTGTTATTATCGGTTCTATTATTATTGCGGTTGCCTTTAATCTTTTCCTTATCCCCCACAAAATTTTAAGTAGTGGAATTGGCGGAATTGCTATTATTTTAGGGATTGTAACCCCTGTAAACACAGGCATTATTAACTTTGTATTAAACTTACCTATCCTTATTTTAGGGTACATAGGCCTTGGAAAAAAAGTAATTTTTAACACAGTTGTCTCTGTAGTTGTATTATCTGTTGCATTATACTACGTTCCAGTAAAAGTCGTAGCAACAGATCCATTGTTATCTTCTATCTTCGGAGGTGTAATCGCCGGAGCTGGTATTGGTCTTGTTTTTAACTGTAATGGATCCACTGGTGGATTTGATATTATCGGTATGCTTTTATCCCGCAAGCGAGACATTAAACTTGGCGGATTCCTTATTATTTTAAATGCAGTCGTTGTAATAATCGCAGGATTCTTCTTCACCTGGGATGTTGCACTTACAAGCTTACTTTCAATTTATGTAACTGGTAAAGTAATTGATGCTGTTCATACAAAACATCGTAAAGTTACACTTATGATTGTAACAAATGAAGCAGAAAAAATGAAAAAACAACTTCTTTCAACTGTTGTACGTGGAATAACGTTACTTGATGGCGAAGGTGCTTATTCAAGCGAGAAAAAGCGTGTACTTATGACCGTCGTTTCTCGTGAAGAATTAGCAAGTATGAAACTAACAATTTCTGAAATCGACCCGAATGCTTTCGTTAATATTACAGAAACTGTAGAAGTGTTAGGACTTTTCAGAAGAAGTTAAAGACTAGGTGGGAATCCACCTAGTCTTTATTTTGCATAAATTCAATTCGGTTTCCAAATGGATCTGACACGTAAAATCGAATTACATCTGGCCGTGCATAATCATCAATCACTTTAACACCTTGCTCTATAAGTGTTTGCTTAAATTCATTAATTTCATTCACATAAAAAGCTGGATGAGCCTTTTTAGCTGGTGTAAAGTTCCGCTCGACACCAATATGGATTTCTTGATTTCCACATTTAAACCAACATCCACCTCGTTTTTTCAACTCTTCTGGCTTTGGAATTTCTTCCATACCAATCGTATTCCCATAAAAATCACGCGCCTCTTCTTCACACCCTACAGGTGCAGCTACTTGCACGTGATCAATCCCTTGAATATAATTTTTCATTTTCTCTCCCCCTCCTCTACCCTAATGTTATACGGAAAACAGCCGTCTGTAACTTACAAAAGGTTTATAAAACAATATAAGCTCCCCTTATTACCATCCTGCACTCACCTTACAAAAAATAAAAAAACAAAATTCATTCTATAACTTCCATTTTTTATAGAAATACACATTACATCTATATTATAGTTATGAATAGACAAATCTTTTTAGATGCTATTTGTACGGAGGAACTATTATGAGTCGTAAAAAATATTCACCAACTCAAAAAAAACGTCATCCGAACATTTCTAGACGTTTGCGAAACCATATACAAGATCGTTCATTAACAGAAATGTACGCATCTCTGTTCGAACACAATCCTGATAGTATTATTTCATTAAATTTAGAAGGAGTTATTCTACATATAAATCCTTCTGCCGAAAGAATATTAGGTTACACTTCTTTAGAATTAGAACAGAAAAATATTACCTCTATTTTAGAAGCCCATATTTCTGAGCAAGTATTACAAAATATAAAGAATACTGAAGCGGATAATCAACAAGAGTATATCTTATCTATTTATCATAAAAATGGATTCTTATTAGATGTTGTGACAAAACTAGTTCCTATTTTTGTTCAAAATCGTCTTACTGGCGTATATGCTATTATGAAGCCGCTTGAAAAATCAGAAAGAATTGAGAATATGCTAAAAGAAAGTGAGAAGAGATTACGTACATTAGTAAACTCCATGCCTGCGTTTGTTATATTTAAAGATCATGAAGGGCGCTGGCTTGAGGCAAATGACTACGCACTTTCTTGCTTCAATTTCCATCATGTACCTTACCACGGGAAAAAAGATAGCGAACTCATTCAATATAATGAAGCATACCGAGAAGCTTTTTTACATTGTGAAGAAATCGATGAACTAGCATGGCAACAAAGACAAATTCTTCATGGCGAGGAATTTATTATACATAGAGATGATTTCGATCTAATCTTAAGTATATCAAAAGTCCCGCTTTATCATCCTGACGGTTCTCGCAAAGGTCTTATCGTGATGGGGAGAGATGTTACTGAGCTAAAAGAAACTGAAAAGTTACTACGAAAATCAGAGAAGCTCGCAGTAGTCGGACAACTGACAGCTGGAATTGCCCATGAAATTCGAAATCCACTCACTTCTCTAAAAGGTTTTCTAACGTTGCTCCTCCCTGAAATAAATGAGGAGCAAAAATGGTATATCGATGTTATGTTAAGTGAGATTTCACAAATGGAATCCATCACGAGTCAATTTATGGCGATGTCTAAGCCACAAGTATTATCTATCCAAACTTGTAACATACAAACTTTAATTGAAGAGGTAGTTACATTTATTTTACCGACTGCAATTATGCATAGCGTTCATATCATCATGGATCATTTTGATTACGTATATGATATTCAATGTGACGGTAACCAATTAAAACAAGTTTTTATAAACATATTAAAAAATGCGATAGAAGCAATGCCAAATGGCGGAAATATTTTCATCCAAACAAAACCATTAGAGAATAATTTCATCTTAATACGAATTATCGATGAAGGTTGTGGCATTCCAGAAGATCGTATCTCCCGTCTAGGCGAACCTTTTTATAGTTTAAAAGAAAAAGGCACAGGACTAGGATTAATGATGTGTTACAAAATAATTGAAGAACATCATGGTAAATTACACATTTCAAGCGAATTAAATAAAGGTACAATTGTTGATATTGAGCTACCACTTTCTTCATCTCACCTTGCAATCCAGTCTTAAATAAAAAAGAAGCATCTGCTAATCGTTAGCAGATGCTTCTTTTTTTAAAATACTTTGTCATACCACTCTTTTGCTTTTTCTACTTCACCCATCGTTAATTGATGCCCTCGATTTTCCCAATGCATTGTTACATTCGCATTTGCATTTTCTAATAGTACCTTCAATTCCTCTGACTCTGCTGATGAACAAATTGGGTCATTTGTCCCAGCAGCAATAAACACAGATTTCCCTGCTAAATTTGCTAATTGCATTCCTCTTCTAGGCACCATTGGGTGATGAAGCACAGCACCTTTTAATGCATTCTCATAATGGAATAATAAGCTTGCTGCGATATTTGCCCCATTCGAATAACCGATAGCTACAATGTTGTTTCTATCGAATTTATATTCTTTAGCCGCTTCATCTAAAAATTCATTTAATTCCTTCGTACGGAAAATTAAATCCTCTTCATCAAAAATGCCCTCTGCTAATCGGCGGAAGAAACGCGGCATCCCATTCTCTAACACATTTCCCCTAACGCTTAATACCGACGCTTCCGGATCAATTATTTCTGCAAGTGGTAGTAAATCTAATTCATTACCACCTGTGCCATGAAGTAATAATAACACTGGTTTTGACGTATCTTTTCCTTTTTGAAAAACATGTTTCATCATAATCCTTTCCCCCCTTCAATCACTTTAATCTAAATTTCTCACTTCAAATGGTAAAAGCGTTTGTTCAATCTGTTTTCTATGTTGTTCATATTGTTCCGGTAACTTTAATTCCTCACCCATCGTCTCTAACGATTCATCATGAGCGAAACCAGGAGGATCTGTTGCAATTTCAAATAAGATTTCACCATGTTCTCTAAAATAAATCGCGTTAAAATAATTTCGATCTTGTACAGGAGTTACGTGATATCCAAAACGCGACACATGCTCTTTCCAGTCTAGCTGATCAGCATCGTCAATCGCTCTCCAAGCTATATGATGAACTGTACCAACGCCCATTTGGCCACGACCGATTGTTGATAATTTCAAATCAATAATATTTCCAATATCAGCAGAAGAACGGAATCGAACAAATTCACCCTCTTCTCCGATTTTCTCAAGACCCATAATATGTTCTAACAATTCAGCTGTTTTTTGAGGCTGTGCAGATAAAAGAACAGCACCTCCAAACCCTTTAATTGCTACTTCTGGTGTAACTTCTCCAAAACTCCAATTATTTAATTCGCCTGCTTCTCTTTCAACTAATTCTATATGCAAACCATGCGGATCATCAAATTCTAAATACTGCTCTCCAAAACGAGTCATTTTCGTATACGAAACATCGAATTTTTCTAATCTATTTTCCCAAAACTCCATTGCACCTTTTGGTACAACGTAAGACGTAATTCCTACTTGACCGTCCCCAATAATACCTTGACGAGCACCTGCCCATGGGAAAAACGTAATAATTGTTCCAGGTTTTCCTCCTTCATTTCCAAAATAAAGATGGTACGTACCTGGATCATCAAAATTCACTGTTTGTTTCACTAAACGTAACCCTAATACACCAGCATAAAAGTCTACATTTTCTTGTGGATGCCCTACAATCGCTGTAATGTGATGGATTCCCATTGTTTTCTTTTCCATTTCTTCCACTCCTTTTTTATTTCATTATAAAAATTCTTTTACATTTAAATTCATTATTCATTTTGTCCATGCTGCAAAGTAAAATCCGTTATAATAATTTTATCTCGAATTCGAGATATTGATTATAAAAATACACATTAACTTCCAGCTTGTCAATTCATCTCAAATTCGAGATAGTTTTCAAAAAATATTTATTCCATTTAAAATCTTTATTCGAAGTACAAATTAACTTGAACTCAAATTTATTATAAGTTACTTACTTTTAGTTGTCAATAAGTTCCTTATTTTCACTTTAAATAAAAAAAGAGTAAACGCCAGTTTCGTTTACTCTCTTCGCTAATCATTTCGTTTCTTCTTCCAGTACTGCTTCCATCTCATTAAATTCACGATGAACTGCCTTAACGGGTTCTTTCGTTAATAAACTTACAACGATAACAGTTAATAAACTACAGAAGAATCCAGGTACCATTTCATACATAATTGCTTTTAAACTTGGAATTTGTACCCATGCTATAACAACTACTGCACCAACAATCATACCTGCAAGAACACCCCACTTGTTCGTCCTTTTCCAATATAAACTTAATAAAATGGCCGGTCCGAATGCTGAACCAAATCCAGCCCAAGCATAACCTACAAGTGTTAAAATTGTATCACTTGGATGATACGCTAAAACAACTGCGATTATAGCTACTACTAATACTGATAATCTACCGATGAATACAAGTTCTTTGTCACTTGCGTTACGACGGAAAAATGTTTTATAAAAGTCTTCCGTTACTGCACTTGAAATAACAAGTAATTGTGAGGAAATACTACTCATAATCGAAGCCAAAATAGCTGATAATAAAAATCCTGTAATATACGGATGGAATAAAATATTTGAGAATGTTACAAAGACCATTTCTGGGTCTTGTAATGTCGCATTATTTTTAGCATAATAGGCGATACCAATTAGACCAGTAAGCATTGCACCTATAATTGAAATCGTCATCCAACCGATACCGATTCTACGAGAAGTTTTTAAATCTTTAATAGAGGTAATTGCCATAAAGCGGACAATAATATGTGGTTGACCAAAATACCCAAGTCCCCATGCTAAAAATGAAATAATACCAAGTATTGTGGTCCCTTTAAACATATCTAAATGCGATGCATCGACTTGTTTAATCGTATTAAATGTTTCTGTTACACCACCGACATCCGTAAAAGCAACAATTGGCACTAGTACAAGCGCAATAAACATAATACAACCTTGCACAAAGTCCGTCCAACTTACGGCTAGAAAGCCACCAAATAGTGTATACGCAACAACGACACCTACTGTTACAAATAAACCAATTTTATAATCAAGGTTAAAAGAATTTTCAAACAAACGTCCACCTGAAACTAAACCAGCCGACGCATAAAATGTGAAAAATACTAAAATGACGATAGCGGAGACAAAACGAAGTATTTTCGTACAATCTTTAAACCGATTCTCTAAAAAGTCTGGAATCGTAATTGAATCATTTGCCACTTCTGTATACGTTCGTAAACGCGGGGCAATGATTAAATAGTTTGCATACGCACCTATTAATAAACCTATCGCAATCCATACACTTGATAATCCTGTTGCATACATCGCACCAGGTAATCCCATTAGCATCCAACCACTCATGTCAGAAGCACCAGCTGATAAAGCTGTAACTGCTGGGCCGAGTCCCCTCCCGCCTAACATATAATCTGATAAATCGGATGTCTTCTTATAAGACCAATATCCGATATACAACATACCTGCCATATAAATAGCAAGCGAAACCATAATTTCAATCTTCACCAAATCTCTCCCTTAGTCCATAAGCCATTCAAAATTTCGAAAAATGACTTTTTCTATTTTCTTGTTTTCGCTTATGGTTCCCTACCTTAACAAACATTTTTTGTTCTTTCAAGTGAACGAGCACTTTTCATTACATGTGAAAACCTTTATAAACGCCTTTATCCCAGTGGATTACAATGATTTTTCAAGAAATTAAAGTAATAATATTCAGATAATTAAACACCTTATTTTTTAATAAAAATAAGCCATACAAATGTATGACTTTTAATCTATTAAACATAGCTTACTATTTACTAGTAGGAAACAATTCTGAGAGAGGAACTACCCGCCCCATCTCGTCTTTAAATACAATATGATCTCTCTTTAAATGACGCGGGCTCTTCACTCCCGCCGCTGCCGCTAATGAAAATAAACTATATCTCATACTAATAATATAATTCATGACTCGCCACTTCTTCTCATACGGATCTAACGCTTTTTGATAATGCGGATTCGTCGTGGCTACACCAGATGGACATTGACCAGAATTACATTGAAGGGCCATAATACAGCCGCTTGCCATCATAAATCCACGGGCTGAACTTACAGCATCCGCCCCAATCGCTAAAGCAATCGCCACTTTATCTGGTGTGATTAATTTACCCGATGCAAATACTTTAAACTTGTTACGGACACCATAATGGTTTGCTGTATCAATAAATGTAAGTAATGCTGGAATAAGCGGCAGTCCCATATAATCTGCCATCGATTTATACGTTGCCCCTGACCCGCCTTCTGAACCGTCGATTGTAATAAAATCTGGGTAAATGTTTAGTTCTTTCATTGTTTTTATTAAATCTTCCAAAGGCTCCTGCTGACCAATTACAATTTTCATTCCAACTGGTTTACCGCTGTTTTCTTGCAACTGTTGAATAAAACAAAGTGTATCCGCTGCATTCTTTAAAAATGAAAATCGATTCGGTGAATTAATCGTCTCTCCCTTTCGGACGTTGCGAACAGAAGCAATTTTCTCATTTACTTTTTGCCCCTCTAAATGACCACCACGTATTTTAGCACCTTGCCCAAATTTCAATTCGAATGCTCTAATATTACTTTCTTTCGCTTTCTCCATGAATTTTCCCATTGAAAAATTACCGTCTTCATCACGGTATCCAAATAACCCTGGACCAATTTGCGCAACGATATTCGCTCCTGTATGTAAATGTTCTGGAATAACGCCACCTTCACCCGTATTAATCCACGATCCGCCTGCCATTTTTGCTCCAAAACCACTCGCTAAAATATAATTTTCTCCAATCGCACCGTAAGAAGTCGCAGATGCACCAAACATGCCATGTAGCTTCCACGGATATTTACGGTTCTCACCGACTATAATTGCATCATCTTCTTCGTACAGCCAAAGATTCGTTGTATCCGCTGTCAATTTTTCTCTTCTTGAAAATAACCCTTCTTTATGAATCACGTACTTTTTACCTTCCCGCTCTTGCGTGAGATTCACACTTAATTCCTCAGTTAATATCGGAAATAATGTATTAGCAATATAATATCCAGAAGCTTCAAAATCTCGTTTTGATCCAAAACCAAGTATTTCAGAGCGATATTTCGCTAAAAACATAACACTTTGAAAATCATAACGTGAGAAAGGCTTTCCATCCGTATCATGATCAAACCAATATTGTCGAAATTCAGGCCCTATCTTTTCCAGTAAGTAGCGCATTCTTCCTAAGTACGGATGTAATTTTAAAATAGAATGGTGTGTTCGTTTTTTTATAAAAAATGTAATGATAAAAAAGACGATTAAAAGCAACATTAAAAATAGTAATATACTAATAATAACGAGTAGCGTTTCACTCATCCCGCTTCCCCCTATGAAATTCCATAATAAAAGGAGAACACTAGATGTGCTCTCCTTTTATCTTTATTCATACTAACGTAGCAAGATGCTCTTTCGCGTCATATTCAACTAAACTTTCAGCGTGTTTAATTCGATGAACAAAGTCTGGATTAGCAATTAACGGTCTTCCGAATGCCGCTACATCAATCGTTCCTTCTTGCAACGCTTCTTCGGCCTCTTTCGGATTTAAATTACCAACCCCAACAATCGTACCATCCCAATATTTTCTTACTAGTTGATGAAAATTCTTTCCGTCAGCAATCTCTTGGGTATAATTCATCGTTGAAGGATGGATCATCGTTAACCCAACCTCTTTAAACATATTTATGAACGTTTCAATTGCAAACTCAGGGTTTTCCCACATATAAGTAGGATTATCACCTTTGAAAGCAGAGAAACGAAGAAGTGTTTTATTAGCTCCAACAGCTTCTATTACAGCCGCCGTTACTTCTTTCATAAACGTTAACCTTTGTTTTAAATCACCGCCATATTTATCTGTTCGCTTATTCGCAAACTCATACGTAAATTGATCGATTAAATATCCGTGTGCACCGTGAATTTCTACTCCATCAAATCCAGCTTCGATCGCATTTTTCGCAGCTTGTGCGTATTGCCCGATCACTTCTTGTATTTCTTCTAACGTCATTGCTTCTGGCGTATCAAACGGTTTACGAAAGCGTGGAACATTTCCCTCTGCAGCGATAGCCGACGGTGCTTGTGGCATTTGACCACCAATTATTTCATGATGACTCATACGCCCAACATGCCATATTTGAGCAATAATCGTCCCACCTTCTTTATGTACCGCCTCTGTAACAGGTTTCCAAGAATCGATTTGCTCTTGTGTATAAATACCTGGTACTCCTGGGTTTCCTTTTGCTCTCGGACTAATGACAATTCCTTCTGTAATAATTAGTCCAATTCCATCCGCAGCACGTTTTCTGTAGTACTCCACTACATCCGCACCAACTACTCCAGTCTCATTATCTGCAAAGCATCTTGTCATCGGTGCCATCGCTATACGATTACGAAGAGGCCAAGCTCCAACTTGAATTGGATCAAACAACTTTGTTTCTTCAACGTTTTCAAAAAATCCCCCAGCATTTACATTTGTTCCTTCATAAATACTCGCTGCTTTATTACTTGAACTTGTCATTTTTCTTCCCCCTAAAAAATCTTACTATAATCGCATCATACTTACTTTTAGATAGTAACGTCAATTTTTACGACTTTACAATAAAAAATTCGAATATCAAAAAAATAAAATGCTATAAATAATATTAAAAAGGTTTCCTTAAGAGGAAACCTTTTTTGTTGACCATATATGGCTGTCAATTCGTTTATCTCTTTAATAAAAAAAACACCTTATCAATAGAAGTAAAAATGGTTCAGTATTCTTCTAAAAATAATAACTTATATACCTAAAACAATGAAAGCCCTACCTCTCTTTCATCCTTACGGCTCCTCGTCCGTGCCAGTGTGAATCAGGATTGCAAAAATCAAGTAACTATTTTATCGAAGTATTCAATTAAACTTCGAACATTCATAAATGAAATTAACAAATAAAAATGGATTTGGTTGTAGTAATAACAATAGAGGTAATGCTCTAAAAGTGGTTTGAAAGAGTTGAATGTCTTTGAAATGATAAATTTTCTATAATTATGTTCCCAAAAAATTCAAGATTTTTTTTGGGATATAATACATTATTTGTAATGAACCTTAACAAAAGCTTTTTATCTGATTTTCTGTGATACCTTCAATTAATCCCAGTTCACTAATCAAAAATTCATATGCGTTATCTAACATCTTCTTTTCGCTTGCATTAAGTGCTTTTTCTTTCTGTATACGCATTAAATCACGCACAACTTCAGCACCTTCTTGCATTTTACCCGTCTTTATTTTATCAGTGTTCAATTTATACCTTTGTTTCCATGTAAGTAATCTATCTGATTCCCCATGTTGAAAAATATCCATTATGTGTGCTAATGCGGTTATATCCGTAACTGGACGTATATTCGAATTCAATATTCTCCCTGCTGGAATCATTAGTTCCATATTACTAGCCGACATTTTTATAACATAATACTGTTGTTTTTCTCCTGAGATTTCCTTCTCTTCTATGGCTTTAATTATACCTGCTCCCTGCATTGGATAAACAATGTTATCGCCAATTTGAAACAAATAATCCACCTCCATATATGGTAACCTTCTCAAGCTTAACATACTTTTAGTTTTTTAGCAAAATTTTTATTTTATCATAAAATTATTTTACACGTCAACACTTCAGAAGCAAGAAATTAAATTTACACAATACACTATAAAAATCGCAATTCCATTAACGGTTCCACACACATTCATTCTCTTTTAATACAAAAACACATCACTACATTTAAGTAGTGATGTGTTTTTGTTAAGGCATAAATAAAGATCTACTTTTCCGTCTATATACTAACTTGCTTACTAACCGTTTCCCTCGCTAAAAGAAAACTCATAATCACTTGCGCTGCTACTCTACTCGTCATATCTCTGAAATCAAGAGTTGGATCAATCTCTACTATATCCATCCCTTGAACGAGCGGTTCTTTACCAAGGAATTCAATCGCATCTAGTAAAGTCGTACTATCCATTCCACCAGGCCCAATTGCTGGACAACCTGGTGCAAACGCTTGGTCTAGCACATCCATATCAAGAGAAATATAAATAGAAGTCACACCTTGATTTCTTAATAATTCAATACTTTCCGTGATAATATCTTTTATTTCTCGCTCTCGTACGTCTTTCATTGTATACACTGTTACACCATGCTCTATTGCATATTCATGGTACGCACGTGCATTAGAAAAATTACGAATTCCAATTTGAACAAGTTGTTTCCCTGTAATGACATCATTTTCTAGTAAACTACGGAATGGTGTACCATTTGACGGGCCTCCATCATCTAAATTACGTAAATCATGATGAGCATCAAATTGAATAATTCCGACCTTTCCTTTACTGTTTGCAAAACCTGTTATACTCGGAAAACTAATCGAGTGGTCACCGCCAAGAACGATTGGTATCATGTTCGGGTTTACTTTCGTTACATGACCAACTGTTTCCGCAATTCGTTTATGACTTTCTTTTATATCCGTCACATGCATCGTAATATCGCCGCAATCATATAAGACACTTTCTTTCATATCGTGTTTTTCTGTAATTGCATATGTGCTATATGCATCTAACATCGCACGAATTGTCTTTGGAGCAAAACTTGCTCCTGAATGACTAATAGATGGTTTAGAAAGGGGTGCTCCAATTAAGGCAGCACCGAATATTTCTACGCCTTCCTCCCAATCTTTAATCATCTCACTCCATTTTGTCACTTCACGATCAATAAACTTTGCATTTTTCTTTAAATAGTGGCCGTGCTCCACGATTGTTCACCTCTTGTATATGCAATATTACCATTCTTCCATACTGTATTCACATGACTTACGCCGTAATGATACGGTACGTAAGCATAATTGTAAGCATCCCATAAAACTAAATCTGCCTTACGACCAACTCTAATTTTCCCAGCTACATCACCACGGTTAATAGCATATGATGAGTTAACCGTTACGGCATTCCAAACTTCTTCTGGTGTCATTTTCAGTTTTAGCATCGCAATGCTCATAATAAGCTGAATATTTTCAGTTGGACAGCTACCTGGGTTAAAGTCTGTAGCTAACGCAACTGCAACACCTTCATCAATCATTTTACGACCACGAGCAAAGCTTTCTTTATTTAAATAGAAAGTTGTTCCTGGTAATAATGTTGCTACTGTATTAGAGTTTGCAAGCATTTCAATTCCTTTATCAGAAGCACCAACTAAATGGTCGGCTGATGCTGCACCAATTTCAGCCGCTGCTTCCGCACCACCAAGAGGATCAATTTCATCTGCATGAATTTTCACGTCAAAGCCAAGCTCTTTCGCTTTTAATAAAAACTCTTTCGACTCTTCAACAGAGAACACACCTGTTTCACAGAAAATATCAACGAATTCAGCTAATTGCTTCTCCTTCATTTCTGGTAGTAGGTCTAACATCCATTGTAAAAATTCTTTCGATCTACCTTTATATTCTTTCGGAACTGCATGAGCACCTAAAAATGTAGAAACTAAATCGATGGGATGCTCTTTTTGTAATTGTGCAGTTGCCTCTAATTGTTTCCATTCTGTCTCATCATCTAATCCGTAACCACTCTTCGCTTCTACAGTTGTAACTCCGAAAGATAGCATACGGTCTAAATGGAATTTCGCTTTTTGAACAAGTTCTTCTTTCGACGCCTGTTTCGTTGCATTTACAGTTGAAAGAATACCTCCGCCTTGTTCTAAAATTTCTAAGTACGGAACTCCTTGTAGTTTTAGTGCAATTTCATTTTCACGAGATCCACCAAATACAAGGTGAGTATGCGGGTCAACAAGACCAGGAGAAACCATTTTCCCGCCACAATCAATAACTTCTTTCGCCTGAAGTCCTTTTGCTTCTTCTGCTGTTCCAACGAAAGTGATTACACCATTTTCAATTCCAACCGCACCGTTTTCGATAACAGGAAGCGTATTCATCGCTTCCCGTCTTAACAAGCCATCTTCTTGATCCATTGTTAGCAATTGACCGATATTTATTAGTAAAGTGTCCAGCATGTTTTTCTCCTCCTTATTTCATCATTGGAATATTAACGCCTTTTTCTTTCGCAGTTTCCACAGCTAAGTCATACCCTGCATCCACGTGACGAACAACACCCATACCAGGGTCAGAAGTTAATACGCGCTCAATACGTTTTGCTGCTGCTTCTGTTCCATCTGCAACGATAACCATTCCCGCATGAAGTGAATAACCCATACCAACGCCACCACCGTGGTGAACAGATACCCAGCTCGCACCGTTTACACTATTAATTAATGCATTTAAAATTGGCCAGTCAGCTACTGCATCACTACCGTCTTTCATCGCTTCTGTTTCACGGTTTGGAGATGCTACTGATCCGCAATCTAAATGGTCACGACCAATAACAATCGGTGCTGATAATTCACCATTTGCAACCATTTCATTAATGATGCGACCAAATTTCGCACGCTCACCGTAACCTAACCAACAAATACGTGATGGAAGTCCTTGGAACTCAACTTGTTGACGTGCCATACGAATCCAGTTACATAAATGTTCATTATCAGCGAACTCACGTAAAATTACTTCGTCTGTTTTATAAATATCTTCTGGATCACCAGAAAGTGCTACCCAGCGGAATGGGCCTTTTCCTTCACAGAATAATGGACGAATAAATGCTGGAACGAATCCTGGGAAATCGAAAGCATTTTTCAAACCTTCATCGAAAGCAACTTGGCGAATGTTATTTCCATAATCAAATGTAATTGCACCTTTTTCTTGCATCGCAAGCATCGCTTCCACATGTTTTGTCATACTTTCTTTTGATAATTGTACGTAACGTTCTGGATCTTTTTCACGAAGTTTCGCTGCTTCTTCTAATGTGTAACCTACTGGAATATAACCGTTTAATGGATCATGAGCAGATGTTTGATCTGTAACTAAATCTGGCGTAATATCACGCTTCACTAGTTCTGGTAAAATCTCTGCCGCATTTCCTAGCAAGCCAATTGAAATTGGTTCTTTCTTCTCTTTATACTCGTTCGCAACAGTTAATGCTTCTTCTAATGATTCTGTATACATGTCACAATATCTCTTTTCAATACGACGATCGATGCTGCGCTTATCAACATCAATAGCAATGACAACACCGCCGTTCATCGTTACAGCAAGAGGTTGTGCACCACCCATACCACCTAAACCAGCAGTAAGTGTTAATGTACCTTTTAATGAACCGTCGAAATGTTGACGAGCTGCTTCACCAAATGTTTCATATGTTCCTTGTAGAATCCCTTGTGTTCCAATGTAAATCCAGCTACCAGCTGTCATTTGTCCGTACATCATAAGACCTTTTTTCTCTAGTTCTCGGAAGTGATCCCAGTTTGCCCATTTTGGTACTAAGTTTGAGTTCGCTAACAGAACGCGAGGTGCATCTTCATGTGATTTAAAAATAGCAACTGGTTTTCCTGATTGAACAAGTAACGTTTCATCGCTTTCTAACGTTTTTAATGAATCTACAATCGCCTGATAGCTTTCCCAGTTACGAGCTGCACGGCCAATTCCGCCATACACAACTAATTCTTCTGGTTTTTCAGCAACTTCCGGATCTAAATTGTTCATTAACATACGAAGTGCAGCTTCTTGCACCCACCCTTTCGTTTGTAACTCTGTACCTCTTGGCGCGCGAATTGTTTGTTGTACTTTTTCCATTTCAATCTCTCCCTTTTCTCATTTTATAGTGCTGCGTTTACGTCTAATCTTTCTTTTATTGAATAATTCGTTTTTAACCAGTGCGCAATATTTTCAATATCCGTTGAGAATATACGGTCATTTTTAATAGATGGCACCTGCTGACGACCTTGATGGTAGAAGCTCTTCGTCACTGTACTCATGTTTTCAATTCCGCGATATTCTGCCGCTTGCATCGCACAAATCATTTCAATTGAAAGAACACGTCTTACATTTTGAATAATTTGATGTGCATGACGTGAAGCGATTGTTCCCATACTTACGTGATCTTCTTGGTTAGCTGATGACGGGATTGAATCAACACTCGCCGGATGTGCTAACGTTTTATTTTCAGAAACTAGCGACGCTGCAGCATATTGCATAATCATTGCACCAGACTGAAGTCCTGGTTCTGGACTTAAAAATGGTGGTAAATCGTTTAACTGCGGATTTACTAAACGCTCAATACGACGCTCTGAAATGTTTGCAAGTTCCGCCATTCCTACTTTTAAGAAGTCCATCGCAAACGCAATCGGTTGACCATGGAAATTACCACCTGAAATTACTTTTTCCCCGCCATCAAAGATTAGCGGATTATCTGTTGCGGCATTCATTTCAATTTCTAATTTTTCTTTCACATAATTCAAAACTTGCCAAGAAGCACCGTGTACTTGCGGGATACAACGAAGTGAATAGGCATCCTGTACACGTAGTTCTCCTTGTTTTGTTGTTAACTTACTATCATGAAGAATGTCACGAATTCTGCTTGCTACATCCACTTGCTCTTTATAACCACGTGCTTTATGAACATTTTCATCAAATGCATCAATAATGCCTTGTAACCCTTCAATTGTCATCGAAGCAATTAGTTCAGCTTGATACGCCGTTGCTTCTGCTTCTATATAAGAAAGAACTCCTTGTGCTGTCATCGCCTGCGTACCATTAATTAACGCAAGACCTTCTTTCGCTTCAAGTTCAATTGGCTCAAGCCCTTCTTCTGTAAGAGCAACCATTGCATGAACGCGTTTCCCTTTATAGAACACTTCACCTTCGCCTAATAATACGAGCGCAAGATGAGATAAAGGTGCTAAATCTCCACTTGCACCAAGTGAACCTTGTTGCGGAACGACTGGATGAATTTTACGATTTACAAACTCAAGAAGCATATTTACAACGAGCGGCCTTACGCCTGATACTCCTTTAAGCATCGTGTTCGCTCGTAAAATTAACATTCCGCGCGATACTTCTTCCGGGAATGGATCACCAATTCCACATGCATGTGACTGTATTAAATTATGTTGAAGTGCCTTTACATCATCTTTTTGGATAAGCACATCACTAAACTTTCCAAATCCAGTTGTAATACCGTAAACGACTTTTCCGTCCTCTACAATTTTCTCAACTACTTCACGGCACTCCGCTACCTTTTGCATACTAGTTGGACAAGCTGTTACACCTTCTCCTTCCAGTAATAACCTCTTCATTTCTTCAACTGTCAATGTATGTCCTGTTAACGTAATCATCATTTTTCCTCCTTAAAAAGGCAAAAGGGGACCTTATCTTTTTAAGACAGACTTCTGTCCTAAAAAAGTAAGGCCCCCTTCTAACTAATAGACTATGGGCAAATCATATGTGATTAATTCCTAAACCAATCGCCTCATGCTCAGATCCTTTTACAGGTGCACCAATCGTTCCATATAATGCAACAGCAACCCATTCGCCTTCTTTTTTCCCGTCGTATGGTGTACCGCGCACAATCGCAAAACGAAGTCCTACTGTACGAAGAACGTCTGCTAACTGAATTTGACCTCTCGTCACTCCGTACAAAGCTTCCATAATTGCATGATAAAGTGCATGTGTTTCTCTGTAAACGTCTGTTTCAATAACTTGGTTGCTTTTAGCCGCTGTTTCCATTGCTGCGACAACCTTTTGCGAATTCATCGAACCCACTTTCCCCGTACAATACTTCCAACCTTTTGGAATGGATAATACAGGACTTTCATTCTCATCCGCAAGTGCCAACAGCATGGCCATACGACCAATTCGATGTGTTCCTTGAAGAAGCATGTGACTCTCTCATTTCTTTTGAATTATTTGAATATTACTTAATTTAAGAATATATGAAAACGGTTAAATCGTCAATAGTTTAAAATCATATTCAAACATTTTTTTCATCCCCCTAATTTTGTGTACACAAATGATTTACACAAAATTTCCAGACGTGCTATAGTCTCACTAACAGATGCAAAGGAGCGAAATTTCAGTGACAAAACGAAAAGATATTCATTTTCGAATTGAAGAGAAATTACTTGAAAGGTTTGAATCAGCACTCCATTACGAAGGTTTAAAGAAAACAGATGTATTAACACATGCAATCCAACAATTTTGCACAAAGGTGGAATGTGACAAAATGAATGATGTAAAACGACAATATAACGTTAGCAACCATTTACAAACACGCATCGACACACATACACATTACGAAGAAAAACACGTAGATTTAGATAAGATTGTCATTGAACATTTACACCTTCAAGGGGATGAAAACATATTAGAGGTTGGGTGCGCTAGTGGAAAATTCCTTTCCCTTTTACAAACAAATGGTCATAAAGGCCCATTAACCGGGTTTGATCAATCCGAAGCTATGCTTGCTGAAGCTGTTAAAATAAATAACTTAATAGAATGGAAACGAGGGGATGCTAGTAAACTTCCTTTCGAAACAAATTGTTATGACCTAATAATTGCAAGACATATGTTATACCATGTGAAAGATGTTGAAAAAACAATTCAAGGCTTTTATAAAGTCATTCGTCCTGGCGGAACACTTTTAGCTACAACAAATTCTAAAGTTTCCTTACCTCGTATAGTTGAAATGTGTAACAACATGCTTGACGCATTTGATCTACCGAAAACATCACCAGCAGTCTCTCCGTTTTGTTTAGAAAATGGTAAAGAGATAGTAGCATCTGCTTTTCCAACGGTTGAAGAAACAGTTATTCATAATGCGCTCGTTTTTCATCATGCTACCCCAATAGTAAACTATATTTCCAGCATGTTTCCATCGCTAAATATACCCGATAATATGTATCTTCAAGCCGAGATGAAAGAATGGCTAACAGAAGAAATCAACAAGGAATTATCGCTCCATAACGGTATATGGCGCGATCCAAAAACGTTAGTAATTTATCGGTGTAAAAAAGAAAAAAGCTAGCGTTTGCTAGCTTTTACACGTTTTCTCGTAAAAGTTTCTCCATTACTACATTACCTTTACCACAATAAAAATCTGTATTATGTTCGTCTGCCACTCCAAAATAAGAGGCAATTGCTATTCCAAATGGTACAAATGCATGCCCTTGTGCTGTAATAATATTTGAGTGTTGCACAACTTCTTCATACACGAAATTTTCTACTGGAAAACAATCGAATTTTTGATAATCTATAGTCGCAGTATAAGAAATCTCTTTAAATAACCCTGCTTTTGCTAGCGCATACGGTCCAGCACAAATTGCCGCCACTAATTTTTCTTGTTCATGAAATTGACGAATGATTGAAAAAAGAGGTTTTGCATCTTCCAACTGTACTTCTTCTCCACCTGGAATAAGTATCCCCTCATACTCATCTACACGTACTTCACTTACTTCTATATGTGGCTGCACTTGCAACCCAGTTTCACTTATAACCAATTCATTCGTTAAGCCCGCTGTAATGATTTCATATTTATTTTTCAGCAATGCCGTTGCTACTGTTATTTCAAACTCTGCAAATGTTGGGTATACAAATAAAAGTATTTTTTTCATAGCCCTCTCTCCTTTAACCAATCCATAAAATATACCTCTAAATCGTCCACTATTAATCTATTCGTGTCCACATAAGTTACAGGAAATTGTTTATACCAGTCTTTTTCAGTTTCTACTAATTTAAATTGCTCCTCAAATGTACTTCTGTTTCTTGTTCTATCATTATTTTTTCTATCATATAAATTACTTTCCGATACATCCAAATAAAAAATAGCATCCGAACGGCATTCTCTTAATTTATATAATTCATCTTTCAATTCAATTTCTATATCCCACTCTTTCCCTATAACCATTGGGTAAAAAAGTGTATAAAATTCGATGTCTTCTGGCCCACGATCAAAAATCACGACTGAACCTTTTGCATTTTGAAAATCTTTTATTTTAGCTTCTATAAACATTTTTTGATTTGCTATAAACCCTTCTTTTGAATTCATATCCAACTTTAATCGCTTTCGCTTTTCTACAATTGGATAAGGATTTTCATATATAACTGAAAACCCATATCGCTCTAACCTTTTAGCCAATGTCGTTTTTCCGCTTGCCATCGGTCCTTGGAGTGAAATTACATATGCCATTCCTCTCATTCCCTTGCGCTTTAGTAAAACTATAATATACAGAATCTTGAAAACTATCAACAAAATATATATCATCTTGTTTCTTATTCTTATGTAACTTATAATAAAAAATAGAGATTATGACGGACGCATCAATAATGTAAGCTTGGAAATCCAAGCTTACATTATTTTTTGCTTTCCCTTTTCTAATAAAAAGAGTATACTAGTTTAGAACGTATGTTCTTAATGATTACATACAGTAAGGAGATAAGACAATGGTATACGATACAAAAGCAATTTCTTGGAATGAGTCTTTAAAACAACTTCAACGCCGCTATACAAACAAACAAGTTGACCGAAAAGAATTTGAGGATATTGAACTGATGGAATTCTTCCGCGATAACGACTACATTTCTTTACCTACACATATAAGTGGCCTATCAAAAACACGTTTTACTTCTTACTCTATTTTCACAACTGAAGATAAAGATCGTAAAGTTGGCACACTTATTATTGAGTATGTTGAAGACGATAATAATAATTTATGTGTTGAACAACTATACTTCGTTTAAACTATAACGCTTGGTCAAAATGACCAAGCGTTCTTGCTTTCTATGAATCTCACTGTATATAATATGAATAAAAGAAAACCGCTATCATTAAGGGGGGATATGCTTGCTCGAAGGATGGTTCAGTTGGTTCATTGTATTATGGACGGTTATTTTATTAGGGCTTATGTCTATCGGTGGATACTTTATGTTCAGAAAATTTTTAAAACGATTACCAAAAGAAGACGGCATGTCCATTTTGGATTGGGAAGAACACTACATAAATAAAACGAGACATTTATGGGCTGACGAACAAAAACAATTGTTAGAAGAGCTTGTAAGCCCTGTTCCAGAACTATTTCGCGATGTTGCAAAATCAAAGATCGCTGGAAAAATCGGTGAACTAGCATTACAAGAAAATGCCTCTCAAATTACACAAGACTTAATTATTAAAGGATATATCATTGCCACACCAAAGCGTGATCATAAATTTTTAATTAAAAAACTACAAGAAAAAAAGATTGATTATTCTAACTATCAATCTTTACTATCAAAATATCCCTCATAAAAAAGATTGCTAAGTTATAGCAATCTTTTTAACTTACAGTTACTGATTTTACAGCTGTTAATCTAGCCTCTGCTAAGTCTATTTGTAAACCGACAGCACCAGCGTAAATATAATCAAATGTATTTGGGATATTCACGGTAGTAGAAGTAGATCCAGCTGTTAACACGCCATTTGCAGGAACATTTGTCACATCAAATTCCGCACGACGGTTAGTCGCAGAAGTACCAATTGGCATATTTCTATCCCCAAAACTTCCGACTGTATTTAAATTTCCTAAATAATTATTTACCTGTGAAGCAAAAAAGTTGTTTATTACATTATTTGGCCCCGAAAGCCCCGTACCATTTAAATTAAAATTGTCACCCGTTGCATCTGTATCACCATTAATCGCCATTGTAAATACACGAGCATTAACCGGTGCTACAGATGGAGTGATGAAATTTGAAATCGTCGCTGTCTCACCCAATGTAGAAATGAGTAAACCAGTATATAAACTAACATTCCTAACAGGATATGAATTATCACGATACACAACAATTAATGCCCATCCTACTCCTGTCCCTTGCGTCGGAGGATTTGCTGTTGGTATTCTTTCTACAAAATAATCTCCTGTCGCTCGGTTTGAAAGTCCTTGCAAAATACTTGTTACATTTGCAGCACGTGTATAAATGGTGCCTTGAAATGTTCCACTTGATCTCGTCTCTCCCCATGCAGAAACACTCGTAATTGTATGAGTGACCCCATCCGGTGTTTGTAAAGTAGGTATGTTGTTATTTACTACAGTTTCTGTCACAGTTGCACTCAATGTTCCTTGCCAAACTAACATAGCAAAATCTACAGTTGCTGTTGCTGGTACATCTGTTACTGAAGGATTAAGCCTTGCCCAAGAACCATTTAATGCCCAATCATTTGTCGTTCCTGCAAAAGTTAATGGATCTGCCGAAGAAGGAACTCCTGCAAAGCTTAAACTTGTATCTCTTGTTATTAATGCATTGTACTGATAAGCCGTCGCTGTTGTAATACCACGCATGCCAACTGTATTCCCTGTGTGCGCCATAAATAAAGAGTCCGTTTTCGTATATGTTTGTACAAAAGCCAATAATTCCACTTCCCTTCCATATAAAATAAATATTTATTCGCTATTTCATTTAATGCGAACAAGGAAAAAAAGTTACATTTGTATACGTAACGCAAAGAATAATTTAGGTAAAAAAAAGCCTTTGCCTATTCCTATCCATATAAATTTGAATAGGATGCAATGACGAATTCATTTTATACTAATATTTTCACATAGTATTGTTTCTGGATGATTAAAATAATACTGTTTGTAAATATTCTATTCCTTGACCGGATTGAAATTTATACAGAAAGGACGAATCTAATGGCAATAGCAACAATAGGAAGTCGTTTAACCTATACAATCGTTGTCCAAAATACTGGAACACTTCCTGCCCAAAACGTTACATTTACAGACCCCATACCAGCTGGCACCACTTTCGTTCCAAACAGTGTGACTGTTAATGGCACTCCAACAGCTGGGAATCCCTCAGCTGGAATTCCTATCAATAATATTCCAGCTGGTGGTTCTGTTACAATTACTTTTCAAGTAGATGTAACAAGTATTCCTGCCCCACCTATCGCCAGCAACGTAGCATCATTTGGATATGAATTTCAACCTGCACCCAACGCACCCACTATCACACGTACAACAACAAGCAATATAGTTAATACAGATATTTTTACAGCTAATGTTGCATTAATGAAAACGGTTAACAAAACAATTGCTACCATCGGTGATACGATTACGTATACCATTACAGCAACTAACCAAGCACCATTAGCTGCTAATAATGTTACCATTACAGATACACCTCCTGCTGGCACTACTTTTGTACCAGGTAGTGTTACAGTTAATGGTACGTCTACTACAGACAATCCTGCTACTGGTATAAACATTGGAACGATTGCAGCTAATGGAAATGCAACCATTACTTTTAAAGTTCAAGTTAATAGTTTACCTGTGCAAAATCCAATTCGAAATAGTGCTTCATCAAGCTTTCAATATAGTCCACCTGGTCAACCTCCTATTAATAGAACGTCAACTAGTAATATTGTAGAAACATTAATTAATGCCGCTATCATTAATCCATCAAAAACGGCAAACCAACAAATTGTAAATATTGGTGACATTATTACTTACACGATCACAATCCCAAATAACGGTAACATTTCAGCAACAAATGTTTCAATTACTGATCCAATTCCTACAGGTACTACTTTTATTCCTAACAGCGTTACAGTTAATGGTACTACACAACCTGGCGTAACCCCGACAAATATTCCAATCGGTACTGTTGCAGCTGGTCAAACGTCGACCGTTACTTTTCAAGTTCAAGTCACTTCCCTTCCAGCTAACGGAACGATTACGAACGAAGCAAACATAACCTATACGTCACAACCGAACCCAACTGAACCTCCAACAACTACTACAACTACACCACCTCCAACTAACACTTCTGTCCGAACTGCAATTGTAAATCCAATAAAAACTGCTAATCCACAAATTGCTGATATTGGTGATATTATTACGTATACGATTACCTTACAAAACATGGGAAATATTCCTGCTACAAACGTAATTGTGACTGATCCAATTCCTGCAGGTACCACTTTCGTTCCAAATAGTGTGACCATTAACGGCGTTACTCAACCCAGTATTATCCCCTCTGGTGGGATACAAGTTGGAACTATTAATTCAGGTTCAACAGTAAACGTTACATTCCAAGTCCAAGTCACTTCCCTTCCACAAAATGGGGTAATTCGAAATGTTGGAAATACAACCTTTACCTATCAGCCTGACCCAAGTAAACCTACAATTACAACAACAAACCCAACTCCACCTACTACCGTTCCTATTAATACGGCCATTATTAATCCTGTAAAAACAGTTGATAAAACTGCTGCTGATATTGGTGACATCATTACGTATAGTATTACATTTAATAATGACGGAACCATTCCAGCTACTAACGTAATATTTACTGATTCAATCCCTGCTGGCACTACTTTCATTCCAAATAGTGTAGTTCTAAATAATAACCCTGTTCCAAATTCGAATCCCGCATTAGGGATTACTGTTGGTACACTAAATCCCGGTGAAACAAAAACACTATCATTCCAAGTTCGTGTTACACAAATCCCTGCTGGCAGTACCATTATAAACGAAGCTTCAACAACTTTTACGTACCAACCAGATCCTATCCTACCTCCTGTAACAACTACTGAACCAACTCCACCTACAAGTGTAACTGTCAATACAGCAACAGTGAATCCTACGAAATCTGCAAATCGAGCTTTTGCTGATATCGGTGATATTATTACGTATACCATTAGCTTACAAAACAACGGAACTGTTCCAGCTACTAATATTGTCCTAACAGACCCTATTCCAAATGGAACTACTTTCATTCCAAATAGCGTGACTATTAACGGGGTTTCACAGCCAAATACAAATCCTGTCACAGGTATAACAGTAGGTACATTGGATCCTACTGAAGCAGCAACTATATCTTTTCAAGTTCAAGTTATTAGTGTTCCACCAAATGGTTTAGTTGAAAACCAAGGTATCGTTTCCTTTAATCATCTTGTAAATCCTAATGAACCTCCTGTTACAAAAATAAATCCTACCCCAAAAACAGAAACAGCCGTTAATACTATTATTTCAACTCCAACTAAAACTGCCGACAAACGAGTTGCTGATATAGGTGATACCATTACGTACACTATCACATTTCGAAATGGTGGTACCGTTCCAGCTACTAACGTTTCACTAACAGACCCTATCCCTAATGGAACTACTTTTATTACTAATAGTGTGACCGTTGATGGTGTTTCCTCTCCGGGATTAAACCCAGAACTTGGCATTCAATTAGGTACGGTAGCTGTTGGGGAAACAAAAACAATCACCTATCAAGTCCTCGTTACAAATTTCCCACCAAATGGAATAATTGAAAACCAAGCATCGTTCACCTATCAATATCAACCAAATCCAAGTGAACCTCCTGTCACTTCAACCACACCAACACCTAATGTGAACGTATCTATTAACAACCCAAATCCGACAACTACAAAATCTGTAAATCGCCAAATAGCTGATATAGGTGATACAGTTACTTTCACCGTTACTTTCCAAAATAAAGGAACCGTCCCTGCTACGAATGTTATTGTGCAAGATACGCTTCCGCAAGGTGTTTCATTTGTTCCAGGTAGTACTGTTATTAATGGAATATCTCAGCTTGGCGAAAATCCTGAGATTGGCATACCGATTGGAACTGTTAACCCTGGTCAAAATATTACAGTTACGTTCCAAGGTGTAGTAAATAGTATCCCGCCCGGGGGAGTTATTAGAAATCAAGCAAATATAACATTCACATATGAGCCAAATCCGAATGAACCTCCTGTTACAACAACTATTACAACTCCTGAAACAGAGACGGTAGTTAATACCGCAACACTAAACCCACAAAAAACAGCAGATCGCTCCTTCGTTGCATTAAATGACATTATCACCTATACCCTTTCTTTCCAAAACGTTGGCACTGTTCCAGCTACTAACATAACCATCACAGATTCTATCCCAGCTGGTACCACGTTTATTCCAAATAGCGTTACCATTAATGGTATTTCTCAAGCAGGAATGAACCCAGCGTTAGGAATTCCAATCGGTACTTTAGCACCAGTCGAAAGAGTTACTATCACTTTCCAAGTTCAAGTCGTTAGCATTCCACCTAGCGGAATCATAAATAACCAAGGAAGTGCTACATTTAATTATCAAACTGATCCGACTTTACCTCCTGTTACGCAAACAGAAACAACACCAGAAACCACTACTCCTATTCAAACCGTAGTCATTAATCCAACAAAAATTGCTGATTTAACGTTTGCAGAAATAGGTGATACTGTAACTTATACTGTCACTTTCACAAACCAAGGCACAATACCTGCTACAAATGTAACAATTGCAGACACTTTACCTCCAGGTACTTCTTTTGTTACAAATAGCGTTACAATAAACAATGTGACTCAACCTGGTGTCAGTCCAGTCACAGGAATTCCTGCTGGAACAGTTAATCCTGGTGAGACAATTACAGTTACTTTTCAAATTCAAATAAACGCTATTCCCCCTAGCGGAAAAATAGAAAACACAGCAAGTGTTACCTATACTTCTCAACCTAATCCAAGTGAACCTCCTATCACAACAACAGAAACGACTCCTACGGTAACAATACCTGTTCGTACCGCTAACCCGAATCCACAAAAAACAGTAGATCGTGAGTTTGCAAGTATTGGTGATACGCTCACTTATACGATCACCCTTCAAAATACTGGTAATATACCTGCAACTAATGTCATTATTACAGATTCTATCCCTACCGGAACTACATTTATCCCTGGTAGCGTTACGATTAATGGCCTTCCACAACCTAATTTGACCCCTGAAATAGGAATCCCGGTTGGCACATTAAACCCTAGACAAATAGTGACTGTTACTTTAGAAGTACAAGTAACAGCTTTACCACCAAATGGCATTATCTCAAATGAAGCAAATGTCACTTACACATCTCAACCAGACCCTACTCTTCCGCCTATTACAACAACAACACCTACTCCAATCGCAGAAACAATTGTACAAAATGCAGAGTTAGAGTCAGCTAAAATAGTAGATTTACCAGTCGCTAACATTGGAGATGCACTCACGTATACGATCACTCTTGAAAACATTGGAAATATTCCTATGACAAATGTATCTGTCATTGATCCACCACCAGTAGGTACACAATTTATTGTGGATTCCGTTACAGTAAATGGTATTCCACAACCAGGTATTGATCCAAGTATTGGAATACCTATCGGTACAATACAACCGAATCAAATAGTAACCATCACATTCCAAGTAACGATTACGAATATACCGCCTAACGGGGTTGTTACAAATGTTGGTTCAGTCAACTTTACCTCTCAGCCTAATTCAAATGAACCTCCTATTACAGAAACAGAAGCAACACCACCTGTTAATACTGAAATCATTAACAGCATTATTAATCCAGCAAAAACATCTGATAGAAACAACGTTGATATAGACGATATCATTACGTACACCGTTACATTCCAAAACTTACAAACTGTCGAACTAACAAATATCATTTTCACAGATTCGATTCCAGTTGGTACGACTTTCATTCCAAATAGTGTAACAATTAATGGTATCCCAACTAGTGATGTTAATCCAGCTCTTGGCATTCCTCTTGGCACATTAAATCCTAGTCAATCAGTTGTTGTAACTTTCCAAGTTCGCGTTGTTTCCATACCCCCTAACGGAATTATTATAAATGAAGCTACTATCACCTACACATTCCAACCTAATCCTGGAGAACCTCCAGTAACAGTGACTACTCCAACGCCTCCTACTACTACCAATGTCAACACGGCAACAACGAACCCTACAAAATCCGCCGATAAAGTATTTGCTTTATTAGGTGACACAATCACCTATACAATCTCCTTACAAAACACAGGAACTGTCCCTGCAACAAATGTACTCGTAACCGATCCTATTCCAGCTGGCACTACTTTCATTCCGAATAGTGTTACGATAAACGACGTTACACAGCCAGGTATTGTTCCTAGTTCTGGAATTCTTATCGGTACATTAGAACCTAACACTTCCGCCGTCTTAACTTTCCAAGTCCAAGTAACATCGATACCACCAACAGGCTTTATCGAAAATCAAGGAACAGTTTCATTCCAATACCAGCCAGATCCTACTAGACCACCTGTATCTATTACTACGCCTACACCTACTACAAAGACGCAAGTAAGTGAAGTTACTATTAATCCTAACAAACAAGGTAACCCTCAAACTATTAATCTTGGTGATACTGTCACATATACAATTACGTTCCAAAATGTCGGGAATATTAATGCGACAGATGTTATTATTACAGACCCTACTCCAGCTGGTACTACTTTCATTCCGAATAGTGTTACGATTAATGGCGTTTCTTCGCCTGGAGCAAATCCAAATAGTGGTGTAAACGTCGGGACTGTTACTCCAGGACAAATTGTTACGTTAACTTATCAAGTTACTGTAACCGCACTACCGCCCGATGGTATTATTAAAAACACTGCAACTGTCACTTACACATTCCAGCCAAACCCTGGCGAACCCCCTATTACGATTACAGATCCTACTCCAACTGTTGAAGTATCCGTTATTACACCTACACCTAACCCAAATAAACTAGCTGACAAACAAATTGTAGATATAAATGAAATCATAACGTATACTGTAACCTTCCAAAATCGCGGATCAGTCCCTGCAACTTCCGTTATCATTACTGATCCGTTAGCAAATGGGCTAACATTTGTTCCAGGTACCGTTATATTAAATGGTATTCCTGATCTTGGAGCAAATCCTATAGAAGGTATACCTGTAGGTACAGTCAATCCGAACGATACAATTACTGTTCAATTCCAAGCGAGGATAACAAGTGTACCACCTGGTGGTATCATTCGAAATCAAGCAACTGTTACTTTCACATATGAACCAATTCCTGGTGAACCACCTGTTACTATTACAGACCCTACACCAATTAACACAACGAACGTAAACACAGCTATATTAAATCCACAAAAAACAGCTACGCCGAAAACAGTTACTTTAGGTGATATCATTACGTATACGATTTCTCTCCAAAATACAGGTACCATTCCTGCTAATAATATCGTTGTAACTGATACAATTCCTGTCGGGACTTCGTTCATTCAAGACAGTGTTACGATTAACACTGTGCCGCAACCAACCGCAAATCCATCCACAGGCATCCCGATTTCAACACTTGCTCCTTCTGAATCAGCAACGATTTCTTTCCGTGTCCTAGTTACTTCAATTCCCCCAAGCGGAGAGATCCAAAACCAAGGTAACGTTTCATTCCAATACCAACCAGATGCTACTAAACCACCAGTATCCGTTACTACGCCTACACCTACTACAATTACTCCTGTAAATGTTGGAACTATTAATCCGATAAAAACCGCTGATAAATCCGTCGTTTCCGTGGGTGATACAATTACGTTTACTATCACATTCCAAAACGAAGGTACGATTCCCGTGACTAGTATTTCTGTTACTGATTCACTTCCTGCAGGTACATCATTCATTCCAAACAGTGTTACAATTAACAACATTCCAGTCCCAAATGCAAATCCATCTACAGGAATTCCAGTTGGAACTCTTAATCCATCAGAATCAGTAACTATTTCATTCAAAGTACAGGTTATTACACTTCCACTTAATAAAATGATTACAAATATTGCATCCATTACGTATACTTCTCAACCTGATCCTACTAGACCACCTGTCACAACAACAACTACAACACCACCAATTACGATAGAAGTAAACCCTAATGAGCCAAACACATTTATTAAGACCGCAAATGTAAATAGCGCCAATCTCGGTGATTTCATCACATATACACTTACCTTTACTAACAATGGCACCATTCCGGCAAATAATGTACTCATTACCGACCCACTTCCTCCTGAAGTTACTTTCTATCCAAATTCAGTAACAGTAAATGGAATAGCACGTCCCGGAACTAACCCAACTATTGGTATTCTTATCAGCACTGTTAATCCAGGCGAATCTGTTGTTGTCCGTTTTATCGTTCAAGTAACAGCAGAGCCACGAAATGGTCTCATTCGAAATACCGCCCGCATTCGCTATACACTCAGACCAGATCCTACTCAACCACCGATTTCTGTTGATGAGACTTCAGAGCCAAACATTATTCCATTTATCGGTCCGTTCGTCTCACCAAATTTAAATTGCTTTTTTAATGGTACACGTTTTATACGCCGCGGCTGGGATAGAAGGTGTTAACAATATAAAATAAAAAGACAGCGTCAAAAAACGCTGTCTTTTTATTTTATACATATACAGTTTTTAAGTTAGCTTCATATCTTTTTCATTATAAAAACCATCTTCTTTTTCCATTTCCTTCTGTAATTTCGTAAAGGAACGATACATTGCAATTCTCCATGACACAATCATCGCAAACGCAAGTAAGAAGAACATGCCACTAAGTTGTCCTAAATCAAGAGATTGACTTAAGTAGGTTTTAAATACAATCCGCACTACAAGTAATCCAATTAATATGAAAACAAAGGCTTTTGAACGCTTCAAATAAATCTCTTGTCCTCTAATTTCAAATTTAGATGTTTTAATAAGAAAAATAGAGAAAATCAAACCGACACCAATTGCTTCTAACATTTCTGCTGGAGTTAATCGAAATTCAGGAAAAACATACATCAATGCACCCGTACTCATAAAAAATGGTGGAAGTATAATTTTTTTCAATGTTGCAGGTTTCTTAGCTGCTTTTAAACGAATAAACATCGCACCGACAGCCATACAAACAGCAACGATACTTGATAAAAGAACTATGTTCATATTTTCTCATCCTTTTTTGTGGCTATATGCAAAATATACTTTCATTATATGCTTTTCCGTTAGTATTTCCAACATTTTCGCAGAATAATACTAAAAACCGGTAAAACCACCAAATAAACTTGAGAAATATACGATAATTTTCGTCATCCAGTTAAAGTATAGGAAGACCCCCATAACAATCATAATATATCCTCCGACTTTCATGAAGGCCATACTATTTCTTTTAATCCAAGACATTTTCGTAATAAAGAATGACAGTACGAAAAACGGGATAGCAAATCCAAGTATGTAAGCAATCATGTAAATCATTGCTGATTCTGGGTTTGTTGCTGCTAATCCAATTACAGACACTAGAATTGGTCCGGTACATGGCGTCCACCCTGCTGCAAAGGCTAATCCAATTAGTACTGATCCAAAATAGCCACTTGGACGATTTTTAAATGTAAATTTACGGTCTTGCATTAAAAATTTCGGCTTAAACACCCCGACAATAATTAAGCCGAACACGATGATAAATATACCACCTAACTGTCTGATTAAATCTTTATAGTCAGTAAAGATTCCTCCAATAAAACTTGTACCAAATCCAATTGCAATAAATATAATTGAAAATCCAAGTAAGAAAAACGCTGTATGTATCATACTTCTTTTGCGAAGCATTGCATTTTCTTCTTTCAATTCAGAAACCGACATACCTGTTATGTACGATAAAAATGCCGGATAAAGCGGTAAGCAACATGGGGAAATAAATGATAAGAACCCGGCACCAAACGCTAAAAAAATACTAATATCTTGCATCATTCCACTCCTCTCCCTAAATATTGTAACAAAAACACATAAAAATACTATGAACAATTCGTGAAATCACTTTTACAACGTGGCAATAAGAAAAACCGTACTTCCTCACAGTTTCTAATAAAACGTTTTCATTTCCTTCTATTATATAGAAAAAACTCAAATGGATTATGAAACTCCTTTAATTGTCACTACCATAACAAAGGTAACATAGTTTCTCAAATAATTAGCACGTTACTAGTACGTCTATATACATATTGGTTTAAAAAATATTTTTTTCAAATGCTAGCTCTATACAATGCAAAGTTGATTTTATAATACTTCTACTATTAATAATTTCAAGATTATGCATAAATATCATACTTTTATTATTATTCTATAAAATGTCATACTTTTCTTTCATTTGACCCTTTATTTCTAATTTTGTATACTTCCCTCTAGTTATATATTTTCGATACGGAACAACTTCATATAGATGGGAGGAATTTTTCATGCTTCGTTATTCTCTTTTAGTTTTATTAGGAGCGTGTAGTTATGGAATTTTAGCTATTTTTGTTAAGCTTGCATATGCAGAAGGATTTTCACTTGGAGAGGTAATTGGCAGCCAATATTTGTTCGGTTGGATTATTTTGCTTGCTATTACACTTCTATTTTCTAGACATCGCGTTCCTTTAAAGCAAGCATTACTTTTATTCGTTGCAGGAACATCTGCAAGTTTTACCGGAATTTTTTATTATGCTTCATTAAAAACTGTACCAGCTTCTATTGCAATTATTCTTTTATTCCAATTTGTTTGGGTCGGAATTATCATTGAAGCAGTCGCAACAAAAACATTACCTTCAAGAGAAAAAGTTATTTCTGTTATTTTCTTACTTGCAGGGACATTTTTATCAAGTGGTTTACTTGAACAATCAGCAGGTGCTTTCGATACGACTGGGATCATTTTAGGTTTATTATCTGCAGTTACATTCGCAACATACATTTTCGTGAGCGGAAAAGTTGCTGTTGAAGTACCTTCATTACCGCGCGGTGTTCTCTTAATGACTGGTGCTTTAACTTTAGTCATGATTATATTCCCACCAACATTTATTTTTAATGGTGCCATTTCTCAAGGTCTTTGGAAATACGGTTTAGGATTAGGAACATTTAGTATCGTAATTCCATCTATTGCCTTTACAATCGGTATTCCAAAAATCGGTTCTGGCTTAGCAACTATTCTTAGTGCAGCGGAACTACCAGTTACAACAATTATGTCAGTATTCGTTTTAAAAGAGGCTGTACTATCTTCACAATGGTTCGGTGTATCACTTATTTTAATCGGGATTGCAATCCCGCAAATTGCATACGCAATGCGTGGACGTTATCGTAAACATCATACGCATAAAAAAGTCGCAGCATAAAGTGAAACTTTAATTAGTTGAACCAATCGGACTGCCCATTAATACGGGATAAACGAGAGAGGATTTTCATTTGAGAATCCTCTCTTTTATTGTTGTATACTTATGATAAATATTTTGCTGAAGAAAGAAGGCATACTACATGGTATCTATTTCAAATCAACTAAAAGAAAAACTTATTTCCATCCGTCGACATTTACATGAGTATCCAGAACTATCATATGAAGAGTTCGAAACAACAAAAGCAATAAAAAATTGGTTAGAAGAAAAAAACATTACTATCATTGACTCCAATTTAGAAACAGGAATTATCGCTGAAGTGTCTGGTAATAAAAACGGACCAATTGTAGCAGTTCGTGCTGATATTGATGCCCTTCCTATTCAAGAAGAAACACATTTGTCCTATGCATCTAAAGTACGAGGGAAAATGCATGCTTGTGGACACGATTTTCATACAGCTGCCATTTTAGGTACTGCTTTCTTATTAAAAGAAAAAGAATCTTCCCTAAATGGAACGGTTCGCTTCATATTCCAACCAGCTGAAGAAAGTAGTAATGGCGCTTGCAAAGTTATTGATGCTGGACATTTACGTAATGTGCAAGCGATTTTCGGCATGCATAATAAACCTGATTTACCAGTAGGTACAATTGGCATTAAAGATGGTCCACTGATGGCTGGAGTTGATCGATTCGAAATTAAAATTCACGGAGTTGGTACACACGCGGCTGTACCAGATGCTGGCGTAGATCCTATTGTCGCATCCTCTCAAATTGTGATGGCACTGCAAACAATTGTAAGCCGAAATATAAGTTCATCTCATAATGCGGTTGTTAGTGTTACAAATATTCACGCAGGAAATACGTGGAACGTGATTCCTGAAAAAGCTACGTTAGAAGGAACGATTCGCACGTTCCAAGCTGAAACACGTGAAAAGATTCCAGCACTCATGGAGCGTATTATTAAAGGTGTATCTGATGCATTAGGTGTAAAAACGAAATTCCGTTTTTATTCAGGTCCTCCTGCTGTTCACAACGATAAAGCTCTTACAGACTTATCTACTCAAGTTGCCACAAAGATGAATCTTAATATCATCTCGCCTAGTCTATCAATGGCTGGAGAAGATTTCTCATTTTACCAACAGGAAATACCAGGTTCATTCGTCTTTATGGGAACGAGCGGTACACATGAATGGCATCATCCTGCTTTTACAATTAATGAAGAGGCACTGCCTATAAGTGCAGAATACTTTGCTTTACTAGCCGAAAGAGCACTTAAACAATTCTCATAAAAAAAGCCGTTCAAAGTGCATCTCAGCACCCTGAACGGCTTTTCTTATTAAGTTAAATCACGTTTTAAAAACACAGTATATGAAATACATAAAAATACGAACAAATAAAGTAGCAACATACATGATGCAAACGGGAATGTTACTCCATCAATAAAACTTCCATTCTTTGAAATACTATATAAATCTGTGTTTGCTGGCAATAAATATTTCGCCCAGTTATATCTAGTGGCTGCTAATAACGCAATATTGCCTGATAAAGCAAGGAATAGTGAAATACCAATTGCACCTCCACTAGATCTCGTTAACACAGAAATCATAAATGCAAACGATGCGTACACAACCGTTGGTAACCACGATAAAACATAATATTTACTTGCTTCTACAAAAATGTTTTGTTTTATTATATTTCCATCTTGGAAAATAAACTCACTCCATGCAGGCTGTTGGAATTTATAAATAACAAGTCCACATAAAGCGGAGAAGATCATATTAAATATAAATAATAAAGCTGCAAATATAACGATTGCTAAAAATTTTGCTGTTAAAATTTTAAAGCGACTCGCTGGTCGTATCGTTAAAAATTTATATGTTCCCCAGCTATATTCATTCGCAAAAATTGTACTTGCATACACGAGGATAAATGGGAGCAAAATTGGAAATACGATAAAACCTGTATCTCTCATGAAAGAAAGTGGAGAACTGCTTGCCGGTGCTGTATCCGTATCTAAATGCTTCATCTTAAGCTGGTATTCTTTTACAAGCTCATCCCCTGATTTTTCTGCTAAAATAGCTTCTTTTTTCATGCCAAGCTTTTTCTCAATTTCTACAGTTCGTTCTGTATAATCTACTTTCCATCCTTTTGTTTCCGGTTCAAAATACTTTACCGTAACCCATCCTAATCCGATTATTAATACTGCAATAACTGCAAATGGAATAATCGTTCGCTTCCGCTTAAATATTTTATACAGTTCGTTATATACTAAATTAAACAATATCTTTTCCCCCTGTTAATTCTAAAAATTGCTCTTCTAACGTTTTTCTTTCTTCATATACACGATACACTTGAATATTTTTCTCAAGCAATGTACGAATAACATTTGGGATTTCTTCATCTTTTACATTAATAAGTAATTCATTATCTTTTACTAAAACATCATGCCCTAATATTTCTGCTGCTTTATTCGCATCATCTACACGTATACGGATCGTCTCCATCTCTTCGCTTTGGCTATGCTGAATATTTTGCGTAGCCACATATTCCCCGTGCTGAATAATGATAACTCTGTCACACATTAATTCAACTTCTGAAAGTAAGTGACTTGATACAAGTACAGCTTTTCCTTGTTCATGTGCAATTTTTTTTATGTACATTCTCATTTCATGTATTCCACTAGGGTCTAATCCATTTGTCGGTTCATCTAGTATCAACACGTCTGGATCGTGAATAAGTGCCTGAGCGATTCCTAAACGTTGTCTCATGCCAAGTGAATACGCTTTTACTTTGCGATCAATTACTTGTCCCATCCCTAACAATTTCACTACTTCATCGATACGTTCTTCGGTCACATTACCATTCATTCGTCCGAAATATGTTAAATTTTCATAGCCGCTCAAAAAAGGATAAAATTCAGGTGTCTCAATTACCGCTCCAATTTTCGCAGCTGTTTTTTCGAATTGCTGTTTCACAGATTGACCATCAATCCATACTTCACCTTCTGTCATACGGATCATACCAACCATCATTCTCATTAAAGTCGTTTTTCCAGCACCGTTTGGTCCGAGTAAACCGACAACCTCGCCTTTTTTCACTTCAAAACTAATATTTTGTACAAGTGTCTTTGATCCGATTCGCTTCGTTAACCGATCGACTTTTACAATTGATTGTTCATTTGTCATTCTATACAACCTTTCCTTCCCATTCTTTGTCAGGTCTTTTCACTGTAACATGATTATTTTTATGTGTAAAATGGAAAAAGGCATGATTTCTCATGCCTTTTTCTTGAAATGCAACGAATTTTTATCTTGTAAACTTTGAACAAATCGAAAACATTGCACCATCGATAATAGAAGGATAACAATCATAATTATACTCACTACTACTATTGCATATATTGTAATCGGTGCACTATTTATCCCTTGTATTCCTGCTATTCTTATAAAGATAATCGTAAATAATTTTAAAAATAACATCCCATTAACTAATCCAAAAACAAACGCTGCTCCATAAATGAATAATTGCTCCTGACATAATAAACATAGTACATCATTTCTCTTCCTATTCTCTTCTACATAAGATTTAACTTCTTCTTTCCTCACTTGCAGAAGAGAATAAGTCATTTTATATGTAATAAACGTACATATGAAAATGACTACGATAAACAACGTGTAAAAACACATTTGAAATAAAAGCGTAGTCCCTAATTCCCCAGCAACTACTTCATTAAATTGTAACGATATCATAAAAAACAAAATCATAGTACTCATAGCAATCCACATAAATTGCTTCATCCTTTTGGTAGCAAATGTTCTAATATTTTTTCTCGCTAACCGACATAAAGACATAAAATTCTTCCCCTACCTTATTACATACGCATTCTATACTACTAGTGTATAAAAATATGACATTTTAAACATCGCACTACAATCGGAATTTCTTCTAAGTCTTTAGTCCTAGAAAACGAAATGATAAAAAATCACATTTAGAATATAATTGTAAAAAGGAGGAGATTGCATGCGTATAAAATTACTATCAATCTTGTGTTTATTATTACTCCCAAGTTGTAGCCAAATAAAAAACAATGAAGTTGCCATTGTTGAGCCATACAAATTAACAAAAGAGCAAGCTTCTATTTTACAAATGACTCCTTTTCAAGAAGGAAATAGCATGTTTTATAACGTTACGCTTAAAAATGATAAAGATGAAATAAATGCTACAATTGATTATTATAACAATGGTAAAAAAACAAAAGAAATTGCTAATATAGCTACCTCACATTTTTCAAAAAAGAAAGTAAAGCTTTCTTTTTTACCACCACATTTCCAATTCAATAAAGATATACAAGAAAAAAGGCAGTGGTATATGAATATTGAAGGTGGTTCAACGCTTGTTCATGAAGAAGCACCACCAAGCGTAAATAGCTCCGCAACTACTACAATCCAATCTATAAAAAATTTAAAATACAATCAAAAAACAATTTTAGCTGCTGTAATCCAAACAAGTAAAGAAACTGTAAGCGTCCCTACAATTGACGAAGACAAAGGTATCGATTTACTCTTAAAAGAAAATGAACACGTTTATCTATTTAGTATCGAGCTAAAAAAAGAACAATAAAGCGGAAATGCAACTTAAGTTGCATTTCCGCTTTATTGTTTAACAAGGTGTACTTTTATAAATCTGAATTAACTCCATTTTCTGTTACTACTATTACTCATCTTCTACTTCTATTCTTTTCTTCTCTCTTGCAATTTTTAAAAACTCTAGTAGCTCTGGATTACTATTCATTTTTTTGTAAGCCACTGACATTTCTGCCACAAAATTAGAATCATATAATTCTTTATATACAACTTCTGTTTTATATAACTTATTTGCCGATACGGGTATTACTGTAATTCCAATCCCTGCTGCTACAAGCCCCATAACTGTTTGATACTCTGTTGCTTCTTGTACAATACGTGGACTAAATCCTACTTCTCTGCAAAGAGATAAAATTGTATCATACAAAGCTGGCCATACTGGTCTCGTAATAAATACAAACGGCTCATCTCGTAAATCTTCTATATGTATTTCATCTTTCTCTGCAAGTGGATGTGCCTTTGGTAAACATAAGGTGCAAGATAACCTTTGAATTGGCTCTAATTCTAATAATTGTGTTGGAATTGGTGGACGTAAAAAGCCAATATCAATACGGTTATCATGAAGTGCATGAACTTGATCTGGTGTTGACAATTCATGTAATGCAACAGACACTCTCGGAAATTTCTTTCTATATTCCCTAACAATTGATGGTAAAATATCATATATCGCCGCACCTACAAAACCAATTGAAAGTGATCCTACTTCTCCCCTTTGCGCACTTTGTGCAACTTCTACTGCTTTTTCAATTTGTTCAAACGCTTTTTTTACTTCTTTTAAAAACATTTCTCCTGCTTCTGTTAGTTCAACCTTTCTTTTCGTTCTTGAAAATAATGTAACTCCCATTTCTTTTTCTAATTGCTGTATTTGTTGACTAAGTGGTGGTTGTGTCATTTGTAAACGAGCAGCTGCCCGTCCAAAGTGTAACTCTTCTGCCACAACAACAAAATATTGCAAATGCCGTAATTCCATTTTTGGACACCCTTTTCACTTTCGATTAATATGTCTAATATATTAATAACATATAATTTATATATTAGACAAATATTTTGAATGAACGTATAGTAGAAATTGTTAATTCTTTTTTACAATTTTTATGTAAAAAAAGAAAGAGGTGGTTACTGTATGAAATGGTGGAAGTTAAGCGGACAAATTTTATTACTATTTTGTTTCGCTTGGACAGGTGAATGGATTGCAAAACAGGCACACCTCCCAGTTCCAGGAAGTATAATCGGTATTTTTTTATTATTAATTTCGTTAAAATTTAACCTAGTTAAAAAAGAATGGATACAGGACGGAGCAGATTTTTTATTAAAAGAACTTATTTTATTTTTCATCCCTTCTGCAGTCGCTGTCATACGTTACAGAGATACACTAACACAATATGGAATCGATCTCATTTTAATTATTATGATTAGCACTCTTTGCGTTACCTTAGTTACAGGACTTTTAACAGAATTGCTACTAAAGCGGAAAGGATCAACGCAATGATCGGATTTCTTTGTTTACTATTAACACTATTCACATATTGGATATCAAAAAAAATGTATCAACGTTGGAATTGGAGTCTACTTTCTCCTCTTCTCGTCTGTCCCATTATTTTAATTGCTTTATTGCTCGGATTAGATACACCTTATGAAACATATGAATCTGGTGGTCACTGGTTAACTGAATTATTAAAGCCCGCAACAGTTGCTTTTGCATGGCCAATCTATAAATATTTTGATTTATTAAAGAAACATGGAATGGCTATCTTACTTAATGTCATTGTCGGTTCGTTTTTATCAGTCATTACTTCAGCACTACTAGCAAATTATTTTCAAATTGATTCATCACTAGAACATAGTTTAGCGCCACATATCGTAACAACACCAATCGCAATGGCTATTTCAGAAATGATTGGTGGTATGTCACAATTAACTGCTGTATTTGTCGTTTTAACTGCCTTAACAGGAGCATTGCTCGGTCCTTCTCTCATACGTATTTGCCGTATTAAAACAGCAATCGCAAAAGGTATTATGTTAGGAACGAGCGCAAATGGAACCGGTACATCAAAAGCATTCGAAATCGGTCCTGTGGAAGGAACAATTGCAAGTTTATCCATGCTTTTAACAGCAGGCGCTAGTTTAGTTATCGTTCCGCTTTTCTTGTCTTGGATACATTAAAGAAGCAAGTATTTACATACTTGCTTCTTTATCTATATATTGGCACAGCAATTCATAATCCTCTGGAAAAGCTAAACACAATTGTTCAACTTCATGTATCCCTTTCCAAGCAATTTCATGTATTAACTCATCAGGATCTTGGATTTTCATATTACCGCCTATTTGTTTAACAAAATAATAATGGACATACACTGGAACACCGTATGTAATACCCTCTTTTTCATATATTTTATTTACCACTTCCACATTGTAACCTGTTTCTTCCCAAACTTCCCTGATACAACATTCTTCTAGTGTCTCTCCCTTTTCAAGTCCTCCACTTGGGACAGACCATCTTTTTTCTTCTCCCTCTTTGCCCTGCAGTACCATTAAAACTTCATTTCTTTCATTTACACATACCGCTGCACTACCTATCCATCTCTCCATAAACATCCCTCCCCTACTAAAATTCGCCCTCTTTATTATTTTCCCCTTGAAAAAAAGAGGAAAATAATAAAACAATGACGAAAAATTACATCAACTTCATAGACAATCCTTTTTTAGAAATTAAAACTGGAAGGATGAAAATATGATTTCTAATTATGTTGTGGAATGTGTCTTTTGTGAAGAAAATCGAAAGGCTCGCCAAGCTATTGTCACAGTTCCCGCGACTACTCAGCTACTAGCCATTGAAAAAGTGCGTGCGGAATGCAAACGTCGCTTCGGAAAAACTGTATTATTACAAACAGAAATTAAAGAAAAAATTGTTTTTGAACAAAAAGAAAGCCGACCATAAATTGGTCAGCTTTCTTATCCGATCATATTTTCACATGAAGATTAGGGGCATCCTCTTTAAGGATCGGGATTTTCCCATTATGTACGTTCCATAATGGTCATCGAACAATATATTTCTATGCAATTAACTATTGAATAGAATAGGGCAAAACTTGTTCGCATTTTTAGAAAAGGGATAGGGATATAATTCAAGTAGTACTTCGAATACTCGAACTTTACACTCATAATATTAAAACAAATCCTTTTATATGGGAAATATGAATTACCTACATAATTCATTCGTAAAATATATTAATAGTTTGCTATATTAATTTTATCCCGCTATTTGTAAGCAGTAACCCCCTACTTATTATAATTTCACCTTATTCCATCAATAGCATACATCCAGCTAAAACCGGTGTCATAATCATCGAAAACCTCAAAAGCATTCGCGGTGCATAATTTGTAAACTTCGCGCCAATATATGCCCCTAACATGGTCCCAATTAATACTTGCAATAACAATATATAATCTAAATATCCTTCCGAACTATATCCTAGACCGCCTCCAATTGCAATCGGTAATATAACAAGCATTGTTGTCCCTACAGATTGCTGAATCGTTAATCCCAATAGAACCATTAATCCAAGCTGAATAAACGGTGCCGAACCAATCCCAAATGAACCAGCCATCATTCCAGTAACTAATCCAAGGCATATACATTTCAACAAGTAGTTCATGGAAAACTTTTTATGCTTATATAAAGATGACTGTTCTTTGTTTTGGAACATAATTAATTTAATAAACATAAAAATCGCCGATAAAAATAACATCCCAGCTGTAAACCAATGAAGAAGATGTGCTGGTATAAGTGAACCAAATTTAGAACCAATATAAGAGCCAATTGCGCCAAATCCCCCAACAATCCCGCCTATAATAAGTGCTACATTACCTTCACGGTAATGACTGACAACACCTGATAATGTCGTAAACGCCATTGCAGTTAAAGATGTTGCAAGAGCAACATGAATAGGAATATGAAATACTAAAGTGAGTATCGCGATAATAAACCCAGCTCCTCCAGCTCCAACAAATCCTAATAAAATACCCATTACTAACATTGTTATAATAATTGCCACAGACTTTCCCTCCAGTAACACAATTATCCATCATATTTATCCTTACATACAAATAAAAAGCATCCTAGATGGATGCTTTTTATTTCAATGATATGTACTTAATCTTGATTAATCAAAATAACCGCTGGACCAGCTACTACTACTCCAGCTACTTCTATTTTTTCAAATTCCTTTACTGTAATAGATATAACTCCTTCTCTTTCCATCAATTCTTTACTCAGGACATCAGTCGGGATTGCTTTCACCGTCTTACCTCCTTTTCATTTATACAATATGATAAAGTGAAACTTTCATCAGTGGGGTTTTTGTCCGTACTTATTGATTATTAACCCTCACCAATCGGGCGAATAATTGCCCAATGCATCTATATATATGCATCACCTCCGCTTTCATTCCTTATTCCACTCAAAAACCTTCTCCCCCTTCCTTGACATATTGAAAAATAAAAAAGAAGCTATAACATATAGCTTCCCTACACGTTTCTTTAATCTTTATGCACCGTATATTCCATGACTTTACCATCTCTATCAAATTGTAAAATAAGCTGTTCGCTATCTATTGGAATAAAGCCACGTTCAGCCCCAAGATAATACAAAGTGATAACTCCTTCTTCCCCACTTCTCGTTTCCGTTGGGCTCCTAACAATTGTGTAATTTCTTCATTTGATTTCCCTATTAATTTATATTTTTGTAATAGATCATCTACCATATGTACCCGCTTATCTGCATGATTTAACCATCTATTTTGATTAAACTTTGATGTATATTCATTTACACTTAGTTGTACAGTGCACACTATTAATGGTATGAGTGTTACTATTAACCCCCCCAACATTTGCTTCTTTTCTTCATTACGATTTTTAGAAACATATAAAATAGCCCTTTGAATCATGACTAATAAAACAAATGGTATGAATACTACAAAAATGCTCCTTACACTTAAGGGTATATGGACCATATCAATGACGAATATAAATACAATGTACATTACTATATATAAACAAAAAAAGACATACAAAATGCCACGTAGCATAGCGTTCAGAAAGATCTCCCCTTTTAACTCACTATATAATTCATCCGGCTAATCATTTCTTGAATCTGTTCTAATTCTTGCACTGTATATACTACTTCCCCTGCTAATATTTCATTTCTAAAGAACGTTACAATTTGCTCCCGATCTTTTAATCTAGGTGTTTCCTCACTAGAAAGGTCTACTATTTCTTTTCCATTTTTATTATAAAAATATACAACTGGTTTTACTTTTTCTTTTATACTATTAGCCTGCATTTCTTTCAAACCACTGTATAAAATTTGAGATAGTTTCTTCGCCCTATATACTGGATTCCCTTCATTTTTCACTTGTATAGTTGACGAATCTTTACCTACTATATATTCAAATGTCTCTTCTTTTTCAACTTCTTGTTGATACTTACCCATTTCATCAATCATAAATGAATATATACCAGCATTTTCTTTCGTTAAACCATGAATTAATTTCTCTTCCCATTCTTTCGTCTCAAGTAGATAAATACCAGTTTTGCACAAGATGAGATGATGGATTCGATTATCGTTTATTTCACTATTATTTTTAATAAAAACATTCGGCATGATTTGAATTTCAGCATCTAATATGGTGCCTTGCTCTATGAATCCTCGTTTCATATAATGTAATGTTTCGTACGTATTCATTTCAGCGCCGTTTTTAGTATATTCTCGTAGATTTGCAATTAGTTTTTGAAACATATGTATTTCGTTATTATGTTTATTTTGCATTTCACTACGTTCTTTACTATGCTGCACAGCTAATTGATTTTTCATCATACGCATATTTTCAATTTCTCTATTTGCACTTACTTGTAAATCATTGTATTTTTTCTGTTCCATATTTTTTAAATTATTTTGTTGTTCTTTATGCTCTATCACCGTAGCTGCAATTTCATTTTTATACGTTTCAATCGCTTGTTTCTTTTCAAATTCTACTTGCTGACTCTCTGATTCTAACTGTTTATTTTTATAAAACAGCACAAATACTACAGCTAATAATATTAAAACCGCACCTATTAGCACATAATTCATATTTTTACCCCTTTATTTCATTTTCGATTATTTTTTATAAATATATCTATTATAGTATACTATGGTTTCGATATAGACTTTGTAAAAGTTGTATATTTTTAATAAAAGGCACCTCTGACGGGGCACCTTTTATTTTCACTCTATTGTACACCATACTGAATATAACTTGGATCGTAGTATATCCATTGATTTGTCCCTAAGCAAAGCCATCCATCTTGCTTACTCCATACTCGATACGATTCACCATGATGTAACTGTCTTATAACATTTCCATTTAATGATGGAGCATCACGCAAATTTACATTATCACCAGTAATAGTCGCCACATAATGTTTATACTGAATATAACTCGGATCATTATATACCCACTGATTTGTCCCTAAACAAAGCCATCCATCTTGTTCTCCCCAAACTTCATATGTTTCGCCACGATTCAATTGGCGAATTACACTAGACTGCAAAGATGGTCCACTTCTCAAATTCACATTATCTCCATTAATTATAGCAACCCCGTACACTGGAGTTGCATTATTAGGCGGGGAAACATTACCTCCACCACTTGCTCCATTCCCTTTTAAAGCTTCTAATGAAACTGCAGCTGATACATCACAATTTCCTACGCCTGAAATTTGTCCAGAATCTGTGTACTGCCACGCTGTCCACGTTGTCCATCCACCAGCATCAGCAGGCGGTGTACTCGAGTATTTAGCAATCCAAAGCGGTATATCACTTAATCCGCTAATTCCGAACTCATTAATATACCAAACTCCTGTATATAACATTACATCTTTTCCAGTAGCCTGTTTCACATAATTTATGAAGCTTCTTGCCCAATTCGATATAGCGTTACCAGTTAAATTACTGTTACTCGGATCTGTTGGTGATTCTAAATCCAGAACTGGCATTAAGTCTGTCTGGTTATTTTGTAATATACTCACAAAATATTTTGCCTCTGAAATTGCATCATTTTGTTCTGGGCGTGCAAAATGGTATGCACCAATTAATACATTCGCATTTCGTGCTGCTTGTACATTCTTAGTAAAAGTAGGATCAATGTAGTTTACACCTTCTGTTGCTTTTGCATACGCTGCTGGAATTCCAGATGCCTTCACTGCATTCCAATCAATATTCCCTTCCCAATGAGACACATCAATAAACGTAACATTTGAACTTGATCTGTTTTGCATATAAAATCTCCTATCATTTTTTTACTTCGTATACATACAATATGTACAAGTTTCATAAGAGGACACAACATTTATGCTATAGAAACAAAGAGTAAACATATTTTGTATACAAAATAAAAAAGACCTTGTATTACAAGGCCTTTTGCAAACTCACTTTATTTTGTAGCAAATACATATTATAATACAAACCTTGCTCACTTAATAATTCTTGATGTGTCCCTCTCTCTATTATCTCTCCATCATGCATCACAAAAATTTGATCCGCATCTTGAATTGTAGATAACCTATGCGCAATGGCTATCGTCGTTCTACCTTTTCGCATTTGTTGCAACGCTGTTTGAATAGCCTCTTCTGTTTCTGTATCGATATTAGCTGTTGCTTCATCTAATACTAATACTTTCGGATTCGTTGCTATCGTTCTAGCAAAAGCAATTAATTGTCGTTGACCGCTTGAAAATGCTGCACCTCTTTCTACTACTTCTGTTTCATACTGTTTTGGTAACTTTTCAATAAACGTATTCGCTTGCACAAATCGAGCAGCTTCTTTTACTTCTTCATCCGTAATTTCTTCATTATACATACGAATATTTTGCTTTACATTTCCAGCAAATAAAAATGCATCTTGCAATACGAGTCCTATTTTCTTTCTAATTTCTCGTTCTTCAAATTTTTCTAAATCTACACCGTCTATTACAATATTTCCTGACTTAATATTATAAAATCGCATTAACAAATTCATAATCGTACTTTTTCCGCTACCAGTATGCCCAACAAAAGCAACCGTTTGCCCTTGTTTCACGTGAAATGATACATTTTTTAAAACGTCACGCTTTCCATCATATGAAAAAGTAACATTTTTAAATTCAATATCTCCATCCACGATTTCAGGATTCTCATTGCCTTTTTGAACAGGTGCTAAATCTTTCTCGTCCATTAAATGAAATACACGTGATGACGAAACAAGTGCCTGTTGGAAGAAGGACAATTTCATCATCATCTCATTTACAGGTTGGAAGAAACGATGTATATAGTTAACAAAAGCATATAACACTCCTACTTCAACAGGGCTCTTTAAAGCATCAATCCCAAATAAACCTAGTACTAACGCAATAGCTACAATATGTACTAAATCCGTAGCTGGTCGTAAAAGTAATGCGTCTAACTTCAAAGTACGTCGCCCTGCACTATAATGTTTATTATTCACTTCTTCAAACTCTTTTCTCATACGTTTTTCTTGTCTGAACACTTGAACAATATTCATTCCTTGTATGGACTCGTTCAACTTTGCATTTAACACGCTTAGTTGATTACGTACTTCTAAATAAAAAGCTGCACTTTTCCGGCGATATAATACCATAATCGCAAACATTATCGGAATTAATACGAGAGAAAATAGCGCTAATTTTACATCTAATAAAAACATCGCTACTAAAATACCTACTAAAAAGACTACATTTTTTACAAATGTTGATAATACACTGACATAAAAATCTTTAATCGCTTCCGTATCATTTGTTATACGCGATACAAGTGTACCAATCGGCGTACGATCAAAGAAACTTAATGACAGCTTTTGAACATGTTCATATACTTCAACTCGCATATCTTGAACAATCTTAAAAGCAATGTTCTGAAAGTACAATAGATTTAAATACGTAAATAGTACTTTTAATAAATGAGCAACTATGTAAATTACAAATAAAGTAACGAGCGCTGATCGTTCAAAATCCCGCGGTACTAGGTGTTCATCGAGGAATTGTTTAATTAAAAAAGGACCCATCATTTCCGTTACTGTCGCACCAACTAAAAAGATAAATGCTAAAGATAGTAACCCTTTATATGGCTTCATATAGGAAAGCAATCTACTTAAATCACTTCGCTTCTTCTCTACCATCATACGCCTCCTTTCTCGACTAAAGCTTCTAATTGCTGGCTTTCATACATTTCCTTATACCAGCCGTTTTCCTTCATTAATTCTTCATGTGTACCTCTTTGTACAATTCTACCTTCATCAACAACAAGAATAAGATTGGCATGCTGAATTGCACTTAATCGGTGTGCAGTAATAATCGTCGTTTTCCCTGCTCTCTCCCTCTTTAAGGCACTTAAAATCGTCTCTTCTGTTTTTGCATCTACCGCTGATAAACAATCATCCAAAATTAAAATTTCAGCATTTGTTAATAAAGCACGAGCAATAGAGATTCGCTGTTTTTGACCACCAGATAACGAAACACCTCTTTCCCCTACTACTGTTTCATATCCTTCTGAAAATTGGAGGATGTCATTATGAATACAAGCAATCTCTGCAGCTTGGGTAATTTCATTATATGTAGCATCCGCCTTTCCAAAGGCAATATTCTCACCAATACTTGCTGAAAATAAAAAATGATCTTGCGGCACGTATGAAATGGCAGAACGGACACCATGAAGTGTTATATCTCGAATATCTCGCTCCCCAATTTTTAATTCACCATTAAAATGATCATACTCACGGATTAAACATTTTAATAAAGTCGTTTTCCCTGCGCCTGTACGTCCTACAACTCCTAGCGTTTCGCCCTTCTTCAAATCAAAGTGAATATCGTTTAAATGTAACAATTCATTTTTCTTATACGAAAATGAATCAACGGCAAACGAAACATTACCGCTCGCTATTGTATGTACAGCATTTTCGCTATTTACTACATCTGATTTTTGTGAAAGAATTTTTTCTACACGGTCATATGAAGCACGCCCACGCTCCATAATATTGAATAACCATCCAAACGCTAACATTGGCCAAACGAGGGTACCTAAATATGTCGTAAATGTAACGAGATCACCTACTGTTAATTCACCTCTTACAACTAATACCGATCCGTAACATACTGCGATTAAAAAAGAAAATCCAACGATAAGAGAGATTGTCGGATCAAATAACGAATCAATACGTGCAACTAACACATTTTTATGTACAACATCTTCTGATTTTCTTCGAAACGCCTGTAAATCTTCTTTCTCTTGTCCAAGCGAGCGAATCACTTTCATTCCACTCATACTCTCTTGCACTTTATCATTGATTTCCGAAAACGATTGCTGTGCTTTATGAAACCTTTTATGTAATAAAGTTCCATAATAATTTGTCGAAATAGCTACAATCGGCATTGGAATTAAACTTAATAATGTTAACTTCCAACTAATTGTAAACCCCATCGCTACGAGTACACATCCTCCGACAGCTAATGAGTCAACAAGCGTCAAAACACCTGCTCCAGCAGTTTGCTGGATCGCTTGAATATCATTGGTCGCATGTGCCATTAAATCACCTGTTCGATTTGACTGATAGAAAGATGGACTCATCTTTGTAAAATGTTCATACAAATTTTTTCGTAATTGGCGAGCTAATTTTAATGAAGACCCGAAAATCATAATACGCCATATGTAACGTAATATGTACATCGTAATACCTACAATTACTAATAGTACAACCCATTTTAGTAACTTATCGGTCGTCAATGTTCCATCATTAATTTCATCTACAACGATTCCAATTACTTTTGGTGCTACAAGTTCTAAAAGTGCAACGCCAAACAATAAAATAATTCCAGTTATGTACGCTCGTTTTTCTTGTTTAAAAAACCATGCTAAATTCATAAACACTTTCATTTTTTTCCTCCTCCCTTAAAATGAGCGATGTTTTCAGTTTACCAAAAATACAGAATTTTTAAAAGTTTTAAAAACTATAACTAACAAAAAGAAAGACACTCTTAGCGAGTGTCTTTTAGCGCTTATTTCATTTGTTGCTTGTTCATTGCGCTCATCATTTGATTGATTTTCTTTTGGGAAGGTTTTTGTCCCATTTGCATCATCATCATTTTTAACATTTGTTCGTTAATTGGTGGATTTTTTTGTAAGTAATTCATCATGTATTTGCGGGCAATGAAAAATCCTAACGCCACGCCTGCTACTAGTGCTACTACGCCCACTAGAATACCTAACCAAATTGGCATATATTTTCCTCCTTCATGTTGTCTACCTTACAGTGTACTAAAACCTTTTCAATAAGACAAGATACAATTCGACATTTTTTACACATATGTTCGTACTTGTTTTAGAGGATTCAGCCATCCGTACTTTGTATTTTCATAATCCATAGCTAAAAATGTTAATTCACACTTTCTTAACACCTCAAAGAACGTCGTTTCCATAGAGACATTTCCAGAGGTATTCATACGAATATAGTGCGGTTTCACCATTATTTCGCCGTACTCCGCTCCCGTATAAAGTGTATGTGTATGATGTGTTCTATCATATTTACCAAGAACGCGCAAAGCTTGTTCTAATTTATGATGAATTTTCATTACTTGCAATGGCATCGTTATATACATCATTTGCTTATATAACACTTTTTTCTCCGAAAGGGACCCAGATTCTGAAAATCGAGCAAATAAATCAAAAAACAAATATTCACGACCAAAATAAGCTTTCGCAATATCCTCTTGAATTAAATACAATTCATACGTTTTCATTTTTCCACTCCCAATCTGGACAACCTTTTCTCTTCATTATATATAAGAAAATTTGCAATGATTGTCTGACTGCGGAGAGATAAAAAACTTTTTCTGTCGAAAAAACTCATTTACATAGAAAAACCTCTCCATGCTGGAGAGATTTTTCTAAAATCATTAAAGCATTTCTTTTACTTTACGAACAACGTTCTCTACAGTAAATCCATACTCTTCCATAATCTTCTCACCAGGAGCAGAAGCACCGAATGTATCGATACCTAACACATCTCCTTCAAGACCTACGTAACGGTGCCATCCGAATGTAGCACCCATTTCGATTGCGAAACGTTTTGTTACTGCTTTTGGTAATACAGATTCTTTGTACTCTGCAGTTTGAGCTTCGAAGCGATCCATAGATGGCATGCTGACAACAGCTGCGTCAACGCCGTCTACTGCTAATGCTTTTTGAGCTTCAACAGCTAGGCTTACTTCAGATCCAGTTGCAAGTAAGATTACATCAGCCGTTTCTTTCTTGCTTGCAGAAACTACATATGCACCTTTTGCTACTTTTTCATACGTATCATCTTTTGCACCTTCTAATGTTGGAAGGTCTTGACGAGTTAATACTAAAGCAGTTGGTTTGTTTGTAGATTCTAAAGCTAGTCTCCAAGCTGCAACAGATTCGTTACCATCAGCAGGACGAATAACAGAAACGTTTGGCATTGCACGAAGCGCTGCTAATTGCTCGATTGGTTCATGTGTTGGACCATCTTCACCAACAGCGATACTGTCATGTGTGAATACATACGTTACTGGCAATTGCATTAATGCTGCAAGGCGAATTGCTGGACGTAAGTAATCAGAGAATACGAAGAACGTACCACCGTAAGTTTTTAAACCACCATGTAGTGCAATACCGTTCATTGCTGCACCCATTGCGAACTCACGTACACCGTACCAAATGTTTTTACCGCTGTAATCATCTCTTGTAAAGTCTTTTTCGTTATTCATGTATGTTTTGTTAGAACCAGCAAGGTCAGCAGATCCACCGAAGAATGATGGTACAGACTCTGCAATTGCATTAATTACAGCACCAGAAGAATTACGAGTTGCTGCTTTTGATCCTAATTCATAAGTCGGTAAGTTTTGCTCCCAACCTTCTGGAAGTTGACCGTTCATTGCTGCTTGGAATTCGTTTGCTAATTCTGGGTATGCTTGTGCATATTCACCTAGCATCGTGTTCCACTCAGCTTGCGCAGTTTCACCAACATCTTGTACTGTTTTACGGAAGTTGTCATATACTTCTTCTGCTACGTGGAAGTCTTGCTCAGCAGTCCAAGCATATGCTTCTTTCGTTAATTTTGTTTCTTCTACACCAAGTGGAGAACCATGTGAAGCTGATTTTCCTGATTTGTTTGGAGAACCGAAACCAATTGTCGTTCTTACTTCAATTAGCGTTGGGCGTTTTTCGTCAGCTTTCGCTTCTTCAATTGCTTTCGCGATTGCTTCAATATCGTTTCCATCCTCAACACGGATTACTTGCCATCCGTATGCTTTGTAACGATCTTCTACACTTTCAGAGAATGAACGATTTAAATCGCCATCTAATGAAATATCGTTTGAATCGTAAAGCACAACAAGACGACCTAATTGTAAATGAGCAGCTAATGAAGATGCTTCAGCAGAAACGCCCTCCATTAAATCTCCATCACCACAAATAGCGTATGTATAATGATCTACTACATTATACGCATCACGGTTATATTTAGCAGCTAAATGTCTTTCAGCCATTGCCATACCTACAGCAGTTGCAATACCTTGTCCAAGTGGACCAGTCGTTGCATCTACACCAGCTGTATGACCGTACTCAGGATGTCCTGGAGTTTTGCTTCCCCATTGACGGAAGTTCTTTAAGTCATCCATTGTTACATCATAACCAGATAGGTGAAGTAGACTGTATAATAACATTGAACCATGACCTGCAGATAATACGAAACGATCACGGTTAAACCACGTTGGGTTATTTGGATTGTGTTTCATAAATTGAGTCCATAATGTATAAGCCATTGGTGCTGCACCCATTGGCATTCCTGGGTGACCAGAGTTTGCTTTTTCAATCGCATCGATGGATAATGTGCGAATCGTGTTGATAGAAAGTTGTTCGATTGAATGTGACATGCTATTCTTCCCTTCGCTTATATTAGTAAACGTTTTATACATTTATATGATAGCTTCCCACGCAAGATTATACAACATGTATCGACAAATATGTTGATATTTTTTTGATTTTTTATAAAAAAAATCAATGTTTCCGGGAATGTATGGGCATTCAATATGACATACTTTTTCATTATTTTTATTTTAAAAAGAAAGGGAATTATCTGTATATTTATACAAATTCCTTCTATACTTACTTTTTTAAATAAGTTTTTAAAAACATAAAAAAGCATCTAACTTCGATGCTTTTCAAATAAGTTAAACAATCCGTTTCCGAATCGAGCTTGAAATCAAATCAATTATAATTACCATTAAAATAATACCTAATAAAATAATACCAACACGAGACCAATTCCGTGAACTCAGCGCAAAAATTAAAGGTGTACCAATCCCTCCTGCTCCAATAACCCCTAAAATTGCAGCGGATCGTACATTAATTTCAAATCTGTATAACGTATACGATAGAAAATCTGGTAACACTTGCGGTAACACCGCATACCAAAGTATTTGAAAACGATTTGCTCCTGTTGCTAGTAACGCTTCCGTCGGTCCTTTATCTATGTTTTCAATTCCTTCTGAATATAGTTTTCCTAACATTCCAATAGAATGCAATCCTAAGGCTAATACTCCTGCAAAAGAGCCTGGACCAACAGCTTTTATAAATAAAAGAGCCATAACTAATTCAGGAAACGTACGAACAAAACTAAGTACAATTTTCCCAGATCCTGAAGTTAATTTTCCACTACTCATATTCGTTGCCGCCCAAAAGGCAAACGGAACAGATAAAAATGCAGAAATAAATGTACCTAATATCGCAATTGCCAACGTATCAATTAATCCATGTAATAAATCTTCACCATCTGGCAAAGATACATACGACCAGTCTGGACTCAATATCCCTGTCATAATTGCTTTTGTAATTTCTCCCGCCGTTTCCTTTATTCCCTCTAGCGGTACTCCTGAAAAAGCCCATATATAAACAAATGTAAGTGCTATAAAAATAAACGAGCGATACACACTCGGTTTCTTCGGTTTTGGTACGATTATCGTCGTTTTACTCATTATAATTTCTCCCGCAACAATGTACTTACATAATCAATTACCAATACAACAACAAGAGTATAGATGATAATAGATGCAGTTTGTTGATATTGTAAAAATCCAAGTGTACGATCATAATATAGTCCAATACCACCTGCTCCTACTAAACCTAGGACAGCCGCTGCCCGTACATTCACCTCAAATGTATATAGTACATAGGAAACAAAGTGTGCTTTTACTTGTGGAATGACTCCATAAACAATCCATTGCACCTTATTAGCCCCTACAGCTGTCATCGCTTCTAGTGGGCCAGGGTCAATTGATTCAATTGATTCATACAACAATTTCGCCACGAGCCCAATTGAGAAAAAAGTAAGAGCTAAAATACCCGGAAGTGGTCCTATTCCAAAAATAGCTACGAAAATTGCCGCTAATAATAAATCTGGTATCGTTCGAATAAAATTTAAAATCAATCGAGCTGGACTGTATAAAAATGTACTAGTAAACACATTACTTGCCGCAAACAGTGCAAGTGGAATAGCTAAAATCGCTCCTAAAGTCGTCCCAATAATCGCCATACGTATTGTATCTAGCATTGCTGTTGTAATAACTTGAAAATAACTCCAATCTGGCGGCACCATTTCTTTTAACAAATCCATTATATTAGGAAAACCAACTACTAGCTTTGAAAATGATGCGTCGACCTGTATACTACTTCCCCACAACAGTAAAATGACTAGAATAAACGTTAACATATGTTTTAACTTACTCGGCGGCTTCGGTATCGACTTCGAATATATCGTCACATCATTCATTTAGCTGCCACCTCTAACAATTCACTTTTCTGTGCTACGTCACCATAAATTTCAGCAAACTTTTCATCCGTTGCTGCTTCTACTAAACCATCAAAAACAATTTCACCTGCATGTAATCCAATAATACGCGTCGCATATTGCCTAGCTAAAGCAATAGAATGTAAGTTTACAATTGTTGTAATTCCAAAATCTTCATTAATTTTCTTTAAATCATCTAATACTTGCTTTGTTGTTAGCGGATCTAACGACGCAACAGGTTCATCTGCCAATATGATTTTTGCTTCTTGCGCCAATGCTCTAGCTATCGATACACGTTGTTGTTGTCCTCCTGATAATTCATCAGCACGTGCATATGCTTTTTCTAAAATATTCACTCTTTTTAACGCTTGAAATGCGAGCTCCACATCCTCTTTCGGAAACAAACCTAACGTTGTACGCAATGTCGAATGATATCCAACACGGCCAGCTAATACATTCTTCAATACTGTTGATCGCTTTACAAGGTTAAAACTTTGAAAGATCATACCAATATCCCGGCGCATACGTCGTAAATCTTTTCCTTTTGCAGCAGTAATAGACTCACATTCAATCATGATTTCGCCTTCTGTAATCTCATGAAGACGATTTACCGATTTTAGAAGTGTAGACTTTCCAGCTCCGGACAGCCCTACCATTACAACAAACTCACCTTTTTGAATTTTCAAGTTTATATTATTCAATCCTTTTGTACCATTTGGATACACTTTGGAGACATTTCGAAATTCTATCACACATCTTACCTACCTTCTATGTATTCAAAACGGCAAACTAACTGAAAACATTCCCTTTCAGCTAGCTGCCATTTCCATATGTATTATTGCGTTTTTACTTTCTTCCCATATTCACGAACGATGTCAAATTTACTATCATCAGATTTAACATATCCTTCATGTGAATATACTTCTTTAATGATTTTGTGACCTTCCTCATTTTTTCCAATTTCAATGAAAGCATCCTGTAATTTCTTGCTCCACTCTTCATCTAAATCAGAACGTACCGAAATCGTATCGTTTGGAATTTTCTCCGTAAATTTCACTATTTTCGTTTGCTCGAATATATTCGGATAATCTTTTTTTACAATATTACGAGCATCTTGGAATACAACAGCTGCATCTACGTCACCATTTAAAAGAGCAATAAGCGACTGATCGTGACCTTTTAATGTAACAGGTTTCACATCTTTTAACGGATCAATTCCCTCTTTTAATAGAACAGCTGCAGGCCATACATACCCTGCTGATGATGTTACATCTTGATAACCAATCTTTTTACCTTTTAAATCTTTTACACTATTTATATTAGAGTCTTTTTTAACAACAAACTCAGATTTATAATAATCTACTAAATCTTTTGTAGGAGCTCCTGTTTCATCCTCTACTCCAAAACGTTGTGCTTGTAAAATTACATTTGCAGCCTTCTTTTCATGTGCTAATACGTACGCTGTTGGCGGTAAAAATCCTACATCTACTTGTTTAGATGCCATCGCTTCTACAATTGTATTGTAGTTCGTTGAAATACTAACTTTTACTGGAATATTTAACTTATCACTTAATAGCTTCTCAAGCGGTTTTGCCTTCGCCTCTAACGTATCTGCATTTTGAGAAGGAACAAATTGAACATTTAAAGTCTTCGGTACATACCCTTTTTTCGTATCTTCATTTTTACTTGCACTTGATTCCTTCGTTCCACAGCCACTTAATAATCCCGCTGCTAGTACAACTGTTGTGCTCATTGCAAAAACTTTTTTCAACATATTAATGCCTCCATTTTTCATTGTTATAAAATAACCTTTCATAAACATGAAGAAATATATCACATATTTTTACAAATAATTGATTATTTACAGAATCTTTACACATTCTATACACTCACATTAAAATTCTCTTCACATATTTGATATGATGAATTGGAAGATAACAATAGAAAAGGTGAGTCATATTGGAACAAAATCAAACTGTAACTTTAAACATCTTATTAACAAGCGATATACATGGCACTGTTTATCCTATTCACTACCAAGATAACTCCCCAGCAGAACTTGGTTTAGCTAAAATTTCTACTCTTATAAAAAAAGAACGTTCCCAAAATACAAACGTTCTTTTAATTGATAATGGCGACTTTATTCAAGGAACACCATTTACTTATCATTATGTTACATACGAAAAAAACAAAAAAAACCCAATGTCCTTATTAGCGAATTACTTACAGTATGACGCTGCAATTATCGGCAATCATGAGTTTAATTACGGGATGGATATATTAAATAATGCTGTGACTACTGCGAACTTCCCGTACCTATCAGCAAACATTTTAGATAAAAACATAAAGAAGCCTTATTTCGGAAAACCTTATATAATCAAACAGATTGAATCCAATATAAAAATTGCTATTTTAGGGGTGACAACGCACTACATTACCAATTGGGAACAACCCCATCACATTAAAGACTTACAATTTGAAGACGCATTAGAAACAACGAAAAAGTGGGTTTCTTACATTCGCAAACATGAGAAACCAGATTTACTAGTCGTAGCGTATCACGGGGGAGTTGAACGAGATTTACAAACCGGGGTACCGACTGAAGTTTTAACAGGAGAAAACCAAGGATATGCAATGTGCCATGAAATTGAAGACATAGATATTTTATTAACAGGCCACCAGCACCGGGAAATTGCTCACACAATGGCTAACGGTGTAACAATTTTACAGACCGGATGTAATGGACACTCAGTTGGAAAAGTAAAAATAACATTCGAAAAAACAAAACATAAATGGGTTAAAAAAGAGAGTTCTTCTGAATTATTATCTGTACAAGGAGTTGAGGCTGACCAAGATGTACTTTCATTGGTAGCCGATTACGAAGAGAAAACACAAAAGTGGCTTGATCAACCTATTGGAATCATTCAGGGGGATATGCAAATTTCAGATGCTATGCAAACTCGTTTGCATGATCATCCTTTTATCGAATTCATAAATAAAATACAGATGGATATAGCTAATGTATCAATTTCTTGTACAAGTTTGTTCCATAATACATCTCCAGGTTTCCCGGAACATGTAACAATGCGTGACATCGTTTCTAATTATATTTATCCGAACACATTAAAAGTAATTAGACTAACTGGAGCGGACATAAAAAATGCTCTTGAACTCTCTGCTTCTTATTTCACATTAAAAACAGATGGATCCATCACCGTAAGTCCTACCTACATAGAACCAAAGCCACAACATTATAATTATGATATGTGGGAAGGGATTTCATACGTATTAAACATTTCAAAACCAATTGGTGAAAGAGTAGAATCTTTACAGCATAACAGTGCTCCTCTTAATATGAATGAAGAATATGACGTTGTAATGAATAATTATCGTGCAAGTGGCGGGGGAAATTTCTTTATGTTTCAAAACAAACCGGTAGTAAAAGATATACCCACAGATATGTCTGAACTTATCGCTAATTATATATTGGAACATAAAACGATAGAAGCAACAGTTAATAACAACTGGAAAGTTATTAACTAACGATTTTTTACAAATAAAAAAAGATGGGCTTCGCCCATCTTTTAATTTAATTTTGCATTATCTTGCTTTTTTAAAGCTTTTAATTTCGCCGGTGTAACATCTGTACCTTCTTCGTTAACAACTTTAATTCCTTTAAGTTCGTTTAACATATTTTGACGAAATCCTTTTAAATATTGTTCACGTAGCGATTGACGCTCACGTTGCTCTTCTTCAGTTAAACCTTCAGCTTTTGCTTTTTTCGCTAAGAAGTTAATGCGTTCAACGAGTTCGTGATTAATCATCTCGAATCCCCCTTCTAATCAAAACTGATTATTATCATACAATAGTTACTCTTCTTTATCAAGCAATTGCTTCGTATACTCTACATATCTACGATGTACAGTCGCCTTTGAAACATTATGACCAAATCCACGTAATGTTGCTGCAATTTCTTCAAACGTGAGTTCACTTTTTCGCAAACGTACAATTTCCTCAATTGGCACTTCTTTTTTCTCTCTTCCTACACTTAAATGACGATTTTTTAAATTTTTTTCTGGACGATAACCTTTTTCTACTGCACGTTGCATACCTCGTTTAATTTTCAAATTATGAATCTTTCTTTGATATTCTTCAACAATACCAATAATATCTAATACCATTGAATCAGAATCCGACAATTGTAATTCACCATTATGTGTATGCGTATATACTTTTATGCCTTCTTTATGTAAACAATGCATTAACGCGATCTTCGCATTTCCTCTACCAAGACGCGTTTCATCTTGTATAAGTAACACATCAATTTGTTCGTCTCGAATTGTATCCAACACCTCTAATATACCGTCACGTTCAATTGTATATCCACTAGCCTGCTCTTCAATCACCTTAGTAACATTCATTTGATAGCGCTCAGCTAAATGCAATAATTCATCTTTTTGACGTAATAATGATGTTTCTTGCGCTTCTTTCGTTGTACTCACACGTGCATAAATAATTGCATTCATTTTGAACCCCTCTTTCTCCCTATTATTTCCCTATAGTGTAACATAAATCCGCCATTTGTTCGAACTTATGTTTGTAGAATGTTTTTTCACATGTTATACTTATTAATAAGAAAAATGAAAGAAAACGAGGTGTTAGAAAACATGGAAAAGTTAACGAAACGCCAGCAAGACATTCTCGACTTTATTAAGCTAAAAGTACAAGAAAAAGGATATCCACCTTCCGTACGTGAAATTGGTCAAGCAGTCGGCCTCGCTTCTAGTTCTACAGTGCACGGACATTTATCACGATTAGAAGAAAAAGGATACATTCGACGCGATCCAACAAAACCACGTGCCATTGAAATTTTAGGTGAAGACCGAATGGATACGGAAACACAATCTGTTATTCAAGTTCCAATTGTCGGAAAAGTCACTGCTGGTTTACCAATTACAGCGGTCGAAAGCGTAGAAGAACATTTCCCACTTCCAGCTAGTATTGTTGCTGGAGCAGACCAAGTGTTCATGTTACGTATTTCTGGAGATAGTATGATTGAAGCTGGTATTTTCGATGGAGATTTAGTTGTTGTTCGCCAACAGCAGTCTGCATATAATGGTGAAATTGTAGTCGCTTTAACAGAGGATAACGAAGCAACAGTTAAACGTTTCTATAAAGAAAAAGACCATTTCCGTCTACAACCAGAAAACTCTTCATTAGAACCTATCATTTTAAAACAAGTGTCAGTTATCGGGAAAGTAATTGGCGTATATCGTGATTTACATTAAAAATAACAAAAAGAAGATAATTACCTTATTTATATACGGTAATTATCTTCTTTTTGTATTTTGATAGATTTCCATGCATTCTATTTCTTATTAACGAGTTTCAATCGTCACATCTCCCGCAGCCGTTTTACCGCTAATCTTTTTACTACCATTTCCAATTGTTACATTTTTATTTTCTTCATTAAAAATCGTTACATCTCCCGCAGCACTTTGCCCAGTAATTACCGCATCTTGTGGTTTTTCCGATAAAGTAATATCTATATCTCCCGCAGTTGAACTTGCTTCTAGATTATATTTAGAATCATGATCTTGAATATTTATTTCCCCACTTGTTGTTTTTGCGGTCACTTTCCCTAATACCTTCTTAAAGTTCACCTCACCAGCTTTTGTCGATCCCTCCACATTCTTAGCCGTTACTTGTTTCAACTCTACTTCTCCAGCAAGTGTTCTAACACTTACGCTATCACTTTTCACATCACTCATTTCGATTTGTCCAGCAGATGCATTTACTTTTACATCTTGGTAAGAGCGTTCGGGCACAAGTAGAGTCAATTTAGACGTTTGAAACCTAAAATCGTAAAAAGAAAAATCAAATGAAGCACCTTTTTCTCTTTCCCCAATAATTTTTAATGTGTCACCATCTTCTGCGATACGAATCTCTTGTTTACGTACATCTCCCGATTGCTTTACATAAAAAGAAGAGTCAGGAGATTTTTGAACAACAATATCCCCGGCATCTAACTTAACTTCTATATTTTTTAATGTTTCGTTTTTAATTATATCTTCTTTGTTTCCTTCTTCTGCAGTTTGCACTGCTTTTTCATATGTTTGCGAAATCCCAATTACTCCAATAATGATACAAGCGATTGCTACTAACAATATTTTTTTCATCATCTACTCCCCTTTTATCATTTTGAAGTTCCATATTACATAACGTACGCAAAGCCTTTTAAACCACTTCGTACTATAATAAGCAATAATACATAACAGCAAACCTACTCCAACAAAAGTTATACTAACGAATAAATCTAACCATATAAAAGTACCCATAAATACTTTTCCAATTACGAAAAATGGTGTCACTACACTAGCAATCCCACCGACCCAAAAAGAAAATATAAAAGCAATAATTGCAACTAATGGGCCTAACACAATAATGAAATTAAACAAACTAAGTCCAATCGCTGCCATAACAGCTCTTGTCACATTTGAAGTTGATGGATCTTTTTTCATTTCATCGAAACGATACATCGCAAGCAATTCTTTTGCAATTACTTTCGGAGAGCCAAGACCCTTTATTATTTCCGATTCAGTTTTCCCCTCTTCTATCCCAAACTGAAAATGCTCTTCATAATCCAATAAAATATCTTTCCTCTCTTCGTCCGGTAACTTTCTAAGGTGACTTGATAATTCCTTAAGAAACTGTTCTTTACTCATCCCATTCCACCCCTTCAATAATTTCTTGTACACCTTTCGCAAAATCACGCCACTCTGTTACTAACAAATTCAGTTGCGTTTCCCCTTGCTCTGTTAATTGATAATATTTACGAGGTGGCCCTTCCGTGGATTCCTTTAAATACGTTTGAAAATATCCTTCTTTCGTTAAACGGCGTAATAAAGGATACACTGAGCCTTCCGATATTAAAAATTTATTTGAGATTTGCTGAACAAGTTCATAACCGTAACAATCCTTACGTTTCACAAGTGCCAGTACACACAGTTCTAACACACCTTTTTTAAACTGAACGTTCAAGTGCAATCCCCCTTTCTCATTCCAGTACTGTTCAATACACGGTACCTGACATATCCATAATATACCACTTAGTATTGTTTATTGCAAGGTACTCAACTATATGTATTCCTTAAATTTAGAAAATGAACAAACGAACTCTTGAATAAAAACGTATTATCACTAAACATCATTCAAGGTTTCATTTCCTTTACATTAATATTGGAATTCATTCGCCCTTTCCTCTTGAAGAATCAACCATAACCGTATTCACTATAGATTAATGAAAAAAAGCCCCAATACTTAGCGGTATTAGGGCTTTTTCTCATTAGTATATATTAGTCGAATTCTTACTGGGAAATCTGCATACGCGACGAATAATTTAATATTATATTTTATTTCTCATCCCCGTTTCCCAAGATTTTTTGTTTAACATCTGATAAATCCTTTGATAACGAACTAAATGCTTTTGCTTGTTCTTCAATGACCTGTTGATTTTTTTCAATAACTTTTTGATATTGTTCTTCACGCTGTTCATTCTTTTTTTGCGTAGTAAACAGCATCCACACAAATAAAGCTGCGAATGCTCCTTGTTGAATCATTGAATTTAAGATCTGTTCTTCTATTATTCTCACTCCTTTTCTAACCTAAATAATTACTCATTCGAGTGACTCTAATCTTTTATCATCTTTTAACACCAATATGTCCTTATCGCTATCTCTCTGTCTTATAATTCTTACTAAAGCTATCTTTTATGTCATAACTTTATAAAATACAAAAACAGTTACTACTGGAGTTTTTATCGAATATCCACAATGTCAAAGTGTTTCTCTGGCGTCCAACGATTCCCACCAATATCAATCCAGCCTTCTTTACGGAAGAATACTGTAAGAGGTTCTTTTGAGTTAATACTGCCTTTGTATGCGCCGTTAATTCCATCACAATAGCTTACTTCATATCCTTCTGGGAATTTTGATATTGCTTTGAAGGGTCTCCAATAATAGTGCTCTGCCTTTACCCAACGACTTCTACCTAAATCTAACCAAACATCATTATCTTCTCCCCAGTACGCATCCCAGTATAATACTTCTGCTGCTGTTGTGAAGTCCCCCAAATATTTACCGTGTGGTCTATCATGATAGTTAATGCCATAGCCTTCCCAGTATATCGATCTTGCCATCCCAATCCCCTCTGGTTGTGGTGTACCAACAGCGCCACCCTTACCTGTAAACCAGTCAAGAGATTTTTCACTGTTTAAATAATTTAAATCTACATTACCAGTTACGCCTGCAAGACTACCAGTTTCTGTATACTGCCATAAATCACAACTATATGCTGGTTTATTTCCATAACGTGGAATCCAAAGGAAATCCGCATTCACAGTATTTAGTCCATAGCTTGTATACATGTGGTGTGATACATATAGCCCCACTTTCCAGCCTGCTGCACGGCACGTATCAATAAATGCCTGCGAAGCTTTTGCTAAGTTAGCCGCTCCACAACTTGCTAAAGTATCATCTTCTACATCTAATACTAAAAATTTCGCCTCTTTATCAGCGCGTGCCATAAAATCATTTGCTTCTACAATAGCATCCTGAACACTTACATAACATCCATAAGCATAGTGTCCAAATGGAACACCATAGTCTTTACAACCTTGCACATACTCTTTATAACGTTTATCAATTGTCCTTGACCCATATTGTACACGTATAATAGCAAGGTCTAGCTCTTTACTAGCTGCAGCCCAATTTATTGAATTATTGTGATGAGATAAATCTGCAATTTTCTTCATTTCCATTTTCCTTCTTTCCCCTATAAAAATTTAAGAATAAAAAAACAACTCCTAACAGAGTTGTTTTTATCGAATATCTACAATGTCAAAGTGTTTCTCTGGTGTCCAACGATTCCCACCAATATCAATCCAGCCTTCTTTACGGAAGAATACTGTGAGAGGTTCCTTTGAGTTAATGCTGCCTTTGTATGCACCGTCAATTCCATCACAATAGCTTACTTCATATCCTTCTGGGAATTTTGATATTGCTTTGAAAGGTCTCCAATAATAATGCTCTGCTTTTACCCATCGGCTTCTACCTAAATCTAACCAAACATCATTATCTTCTCCCCAGTACGCATCCCAATATAATACTTCTGCTGCTGTCGTAAAGTCCGCAATATATTTACCGTGCGGTCCATCGTAATAGTTAATGCCATATCCTTCCCAGTATATTGATTTTGCGAACCCAATTCCTTCTGGTTGCGGTGTACCAACAACGCCACCTTTTCCCAAGTAGTCTAATGGGTTCACAGCATTACTCTTATTAATATTCCAGCCGCCTTTATGCATTTCAAAATGTAAATGTTGACCATAAGCCTGTCCTGTTTCTCCCATAACCCCGATTGTTTGTCCTTGTGTAACAGAATCGCCTTCTTTAACTGTACGAGAACCACTTCGCATATGAGCGTATACAGTTTCCCATGTAACTCCATTAATATTATGAACAATCATAATACATTCACCGTAACTAGATGAAAGATACGAACGACTAACTTTCCCACTAGCCGCTGCATAAATCGGATGATAGCCTGTTTGGGCAAGGTCTATCCCATGATGATCCGGTCTGTCACCCCTAAAACCACTTGTTACTCTCGTTATATCTGTTGGATAAATAAATGTTGCCATATAAATCTTCCTTTCTATTTTTATATTGTCTATATTTATTATTTTTTAAATATACTGTAGGTTTCCCAACCTTAAAGTGAACAAGACAGAACATTTCCCTATTGTTATCTACTATTAAAATATCCATCTTGTAACCATAAGTTAAATGTCACTGAATTTAGTCAAAAATATCGAAAGCTATTATCTATATAACTAACTCTTCTTGCCTAAAACACCGTTTAAAGATAAAAAACAACTCTTAACAGAGCTGTTTTTTTATCGAATATCTACAATGTCAAAGTGTTTCTCTGGTGCCCAACTATTCCCACCAATATCAATCCAGCCTTCTTTACGGAAGAATACTGTAAGAGGTTTTTTTGAATTAATACTGCCTTTGTATGCGCCGTCAATTCCATCACAATAGCTTACTTCATATCCTTCTGGGAATTTTGATATTGCTTTGAAGGGTCTCCAATAATAGTGCTCTGCCTTTACCCAACGACTTCTACCTAAATCCAACCAAACATCATTATCTTCTCCCCAGTACGCATCCCAATATAATACTTCTGCTGCTGTCGTAAAGTCCCCAAGATAGTTACCGTGTGGTCCATCATAATAGTTAATGCCATATCCTTCCCAGTATATTGATCTTGCCATCCCAATCCCCTCTGGTTGCGGAACTCCACCTGCATTAAAATCTACATATTGTTTAACAATTTCAGAGTAGAAGAAATTCCCTCCGTTTTTATATCGATAACCACCATTGTATGCAACAGCGATAGGGTTACTATATTTCACCATAGCACCAGTCGTATTTCCAAGCGATGGTGCAACCACTGTTTTAGAATATTGATCTGCGACCGGTAATGAATGTTGTTTATTGTTAGAAGCTAACCAGCGAAGGTAAGCTCGTCCAAAATTATATGATTGAACAATGGCACTTAAATCTGTAATACCATTTTTCTTTGCATCATCAAAAGCTCCTTTCAAATGCTTTACTCCGTAATAAATTGAATCTTTAGGGTTTTTAATTGTATTCATTGACCAACCTTGTGATTCACTTGACTGCATAATATCCGGTGTTGTTTCAGAGTTCCCTCCACTTTCCACCATAATAATTCCAAGTACGTAAGGAACCAACTCAGAAACACCTTGTGCAGAACATTCACTTTCTACCATCGATTGCCAACGTAACACTTGTTGTGGCAGATTTTTTGTTGTAGCTGAAGCAGCTAATATACTCATTACTAAACATCTCCTTATTTTCCTATTATTTTTGTCTAAAAAACTACTACTTTACTACATATGGTTATTAGCCAAATACCCATTAATCTATAAAATCACTTCATGTGGCTCACCTCTTTCACAACAAAAAGAGCAACCATAAAAATAATTGCTCTTTCGTCGAAATCTTATATTACTACTATAAATCACTTTTTCAATACTTTCTGTACACCGCATGTACCCTACAAAAAGGTAACATTAAAATCCATCTAAAAACTTGACAATCTTTCTTATTTCAGCATGTTTGCGTCGAATATAGCCTGTACTATAATGCAATTCAAATGCTATTTGTTCTAAGGTCATTCCATCAACATATTTCATTTTAAGTATTTGATGATCTAGTCCTGCAAACTTATTCATCAAAAGCTTTAAATCATATTCTTCATTCATCTTATGAGCTAATTCATATTCAATTGCTTCAATCCGGTCTTCTACCTTAGCCCCTTCTGACTCAGCGGTTAATCGTACATTTTGCAAGTCCCCACTAGTCCAACGCTTTAATTCCGCTTTTGATTTGTCTAAGTTGTGTTCTAAATAAGCAATTTCTTCTTCTAACTTCTTATAATCTTTGAGCCATTCAAACATCTAACGATTCACCTACTTTCTTTTTTGTAAATTTAAATACTACTAATTTAATAAAACTTATATCCTTATTAGCTTTTTTAATCTTTGTTATTTGTAGAACATCTTTCATTTAATAAACACAATCATTTCCTACTATTTATAAACTCATTTTCTCTTTAGAATTCCAATATTGTAATTAACTCCTGACTAGATAATAAAAAAACCCCCTTCTAGCAGTCCTTATAGGACATTAAGAAGCAAACAGAAATCACAAATTATTAATACCTGCTCCAAACATTCACGAATATCTTCATGTGAATGTTCAATATACATCGAACATCCTTAAAGAATAAAATCATTTAATCTTTACATTAAGAAAAAACATTTTAAAACATCAAAGTCAACGACCATTTTATCTTTTTTAAGACTTATATTTATTTAATACCTCTTGTAATCTCTCACGCTCTTCATCAGTGGATTGTGCTTGTTGTCTTTCCACTTCTTGATTCGTTTGTTCGTCATCTTTATATAACCAATCTGGGACAACCTCTTTTCTAGTCAAATAATTTCTACCTGATTCATTAAATTTCTTATTCTTACTCATTTTGAAACGCCTATCTAGCGCGATCACATCAGCAAATGTTTTAACTTTTTGCTCCTTCCAATTACTCAATATAGCTTTAACGTAGTTCCATCTTGGTGCGTTCTCATCAATAGCTTTATTAATTGCATACTGAATTAACTCACTACTAAACAAATCACAAAAATCGCCTAACTCCGTCAATGCAATTTCACTTAACGGAATGCCGCTCTCTTTAAAAAAATTATGAATTTTTTTAAACTCTCCACCGAATAATATATGAGATTCTAATTTATCCTTATTATCATGATTAGTATTTTGTATTTTAGTATTTAGTTTATTAATATTTAGTAGTGTCGGATTTTCCTCATATGGCTTTCCTACATCTTGCTTTTCCATTCGTGGAATTCTCCTTTGTGGTGTTTCATAAATTTCCGTATCCCATCTTTTAATTTTCTTTGTATTCCCATCACGAACAGGATAACGTTTTACATAACCTAATTCTTTTAATTCCTTAAAACCTGTACGGAGCGAATCTTCTCCATCCTTAGCATGTCGAGCTAATTCGCTAATATGAAAAGTCCAATCGTCTGGTAATGTAAGCGCATAGGCTAAGATTCCTTTCGCTTTCCATGACAACCTTTCATCTTTTAAACCAGTATTATTTATAACGGAATAATTACTATCTTTTTTCACTCGAATAATCCCCATACTAGCCACCTCATCAATTCTCAAAAACGGTATTCAATGTTATACTTATCTAGAGATATTTTTTCTTATAGAATCCGCTGCAACGGATTCTTTTCTTATGCATTCATTCAAAACAATCATGCTATCCATATCTATTTTCTTCTAAACCTCTCTTATTCCTCAAGTTCAACATCCACTTGGATTTCGATATTCATTGGAATTTCTTGTGTTATACGAATCACATTTTGACTCATTCCTTTTTGAATAAGCTTTCTAACCTGCTCTTTTGCATCTTCTTTTGTTTTAAATTCACTGACAGTTGGTAACCCTGCTAAACTGCTAGTAATTACTAAAATCTTTCTTTGCATGTTCTTTCCTCCTACTGAATGTCTGCCATATTTATTTGTGAGTTTTTAACTGTAATTGCTTCATTTAAAACAGTTGGAATTGAATATTCTTCATTAATCATTTGTATTGCTCTATCCAAATGATAACGTTTAATAGCTTTATAACTATTCACACCAAATTCCCGATGTAACTGACTATAAATATCTCTATATAACTTCCTTCTAAGACCGATATCCTGATAAGAATTTGAATTTTTACCTCCCAATAACATAACACCTAACCTTTTTACAGCCCTTGTTATCTCTTCACACTCGATAGCATAAAGCGGCGTATTTTCTCGCAAACCCTTCACCTCAGACTTTATCTCTTGTATCTCCTGAGTATGTCCTTCTAACGCAGCAAATGTTAACTTTAAAACCCCCATTGGATCCTTTGGCACATTTTGTTGATTTTGTATATATTGCTTCATTCGTTTGAACTCTTTCATAAATTTGATTTTCATTCCAACCGCTTCTCTACTGGTATATCCCATAACAAGTAACGTGAATGCTTCTTCTGTTAAATCATATTTAGGGATTCGCCTATTCTTTGAATTAAAATAAGTGGACTCGTGAAAATTTTCTCCTCCAAACTCTTCACCTACATATACAATTTGTTTTCGAACTTCCTTCAAAACGTCGAAGTGATTTTTTTTGAATATCTTCGCAATTATCAAACTATCCGTTACTACTTTGCCATTAACTTCAAATACTAATGAACTATGTACTGATGAGTCAATTAATTGCCCCATCCTCATCTCCTCCTCACTACTAATTTTGGACTATCTTTATTGCATTGAGATAATTTCGCACTACGCATAATTCTTTACTTTCTTTTTACAAATTAACTAGTTATCGGAATTTAAATTAAATACTTTGATATGAACCCTCTTATTAAATCATCATTCAATAATTCGATTATAGGGTTACATTTTAAGTAAATTTCCTCCGATTTCAATTCGCTTCATTTTCTTCAAATTCAAAAAGATATTCCAAACTATGTTCTGGAAAAAAAGTTTTCTTAATTTCAAAAGCTTCATCATAATAAAAACGAAATTTACCATTTATTTTGTCGCTCACTGTTGCGTGGCGAAGTTTCAGATGCGAAGAAATTTGTGTAATCATAATTCTTTTTCTCGCCATCTCTGCACGCAAATTCGGATACATTGACTCACCACCTGTTTTTTGTACGATATTGCGTTCATTTCCATTTAAATATAAACTCAGTTTCGTATTTAGTCAACAAAAAAACGTATTTAAATACTCAATTTCGTATAATTTTCTATTTACTAACAATTTTAGTTAGGTTATGATATATACAGAAATACGCAATATCGTATACATTTTAATAAGAAAGATGGTGAAAGTAATGAAAAAAGCAGAGGTTGTAACACGCTTAATAAAAGAAGCTGGCTATAGCAAAAGAGCCTTCGCCGAAAAAATAGGTCTCCCCCCCACAACACTGCAATCCATGTTATCAAGAGGGATTGGTAAAGCGTCTGTTGATAATGTCATAAAAGTTTGTAAGGGATTAGGAATTACTACTGATGATTTAGAAAGACTCGCAACTCAAGAGGACAATACTGTTAAAGAAGAAGTTTCTATTTATGAAACCATCCAAAACGATCAATCAAACATTCTTCATATTCCTATCATTGGTTCTGTAGCAGCTGGTACACCAATATTCGCTGAAGAAAATATTGAAGGCTATTTACCCATGCTGAGTACATTTTTAAACAAGCGTAAAAAGTATTTTTATCTTACTGTAAAAGGCACTAGCATGAATCTCGAATTCCCTGATGGTTCTTATGTTTTAGTAGAGGAAACTCCTTATGTTGAAAACGGACAAATTGCTGTTGTAAAAGTCAATGGTTATGATGCTACCGTGAAAAAGATTTCAAAATCCGGAAGCATCATTACTTTAATACCATTGAGTAATGACCCTATCCACGAACCAAAAACTTACGACCTTTCAGCTGAAGATGTAAAAATAATTGGTCGCGTTGTACAGGCAGTAAAGAATTATTAAGTTATAGCACAAGTGATTTAAAAAAGATAAAATCAATTCTTTTGAAAAGATTTTCTTAGTAACATGATTCAAAATAACCAAAAACAATCCATTATCTAGTAGTTAATATATCCAATAACTTCACTAAAAAAGCCCTGATACCGTAGTATCAAGGCTTTTTTAGTTCATAAATTATATAAAACTTACGTTTATCTGATAATGTTTTTCTATGATATCACTACTTGTTATTAATTATTGGCTTTTATGTGGCTATTTTTCATTTTGCAACCACATAAAATTGTAATAATAGGGAATTAAAAAACCCTTGATACGAGTTGTATCAAGGGTTCAAGCCTCTTAGTATAGAGACATATATTGATCGCGTTCCCATTGGTGAACTTGTGTTCTAAAGATATCCCACTCAATCTCTTTCGCTTCGATGAAGTGCTCAAGTAAGTGTTCTCCTAGTGCACCGCATACTACTTCATTAGATTGTAATGTAACTAATGCTTGCGCTAATGTTGCTGGTAAGTCAACGATACCTGCTTCTTCGCGCTCTTCTTTTGTCATTACATAGATGTTACGATCTACTGCTGCTGGTGGAGTTAATTTGTTTTTAATTCCATCAAGACCTGCAGCTAATAATGTAGCCATTACTAAATATGGGTTTGCAGCTGGGTCAACACTACGCACTTCTACGCGTGTGCTAATACCACGAGATGCAGGGATACGTACTAACGGACTACGGTTTTGTGCAGACCATGCTACGTAACAAGGCGCTTCATATCCAGGTACTAGACGTTTGTATGAGTTTACAGTTGGGTTTGCTATCGCTGTAAATGCTGGTGCATGTTTTAAAATACCTGCGATGAAGTGACGAGCATCATCACTTAATTGTAAGTCACCGTTTGCATCAAAGAATACGTTCTCACCATTTTTAAATAATGATAAGTTACAGTGCATACCCGAACCGTTCACACCGTATAGTGGTTTTGGCATAAACGTTGCGTGTAAACCATGTTTACGAGCAATTGTTTTTACAACAAGTTTGAATGTTTGAATGTCATCACATGAGCGAATTGCATTTGCATATTTAAAGTCAATTTCGTGCTGCCCTGGAGCAACCTCATGGTGAGATGCTTCAATTTCAAATCCCATTTCTTCAAGTTCAAGAACGATATCACGACGACAGTTTTCCCCTAGATCCATCGGCGCAAGGTCGAAGTATCCACCGTTATCGTTTAGTTCTAATGTTGGATTTCCTTTTTCATCAACCTTAAATAGGAAGAATTCTGGCTCTGGTCCAAGATTGAAGTCTGAAAATCCTAAAGCTTCCATTTCTTTTAACACACGTTTTAAGTTGTTACGTGGGTCTCCATCAAATGGAGTGCCATCTGCATTGTAAATATCACAGATTAGTCGAGCTACTTTACCTTTTTCAGCTGTCCAAGGGAAAATTACCCAAGTGTCTAAATCAGGATATAAATACATATCAGACTCTTCAATACGTACGAAACCTTCAATCGAAGATCCATCAAACATCATTTTGTTATCAAGAGCTTTCGTTAATTGTCTCACTGGAATCTCTACGTTTTTAATTACCCCTAAAAGGTCCGTAAATTGTAAACGGATATACTTTACATTCTCTTCTTTCGCCAAACGGAAAATATCTTCTTTTGTGTATCTAGACATTATAAATTCCTCCTTAGTCCCTCTAATCGCCTTCAGAATCAGTTATCTTTAGTGAAAAAATCTTGAAATGTCACCTTGTCGCAATGAAGTTCGATTGAATCTACCTGTATGTTGTAGTTCATCTCGAAGTATTTTGCGAAGCTCAGTTTTTGAAATTTCTTTCGTTTCTTCTTTTACTTTCACTGCTTCTGTTTGATTTTCTTTCATTAGTAACACTTGTTTAATACCAGCCATATTCAGGCCTTGATCTAACAAATCTTTAATTTCTAACAACTTATCTACATCGTTAAATGAAAATAATCTACGATTCCCCTTTGTACGGGTTGGAGAAACAAGATTATGCTCTTCATAGTAGCGAATTTGACGTGCAGACAATTGTGTTAAATCCATAACAATACCAATTGGAAACAGCGGGGCAGAACGTCTATCTTCTTTCATTTTTCAGTTCCTCCTTCGCCTTAACTGCTTCTCATTTTATAACATGTTATGTTTAGTGTCAATAGATGTTAGCTTTTCTTACATGATTTTTTTATAAATTTTTTCATTCTTTTTTCTAATCGCATAAATCGTTACTTTTATACGAAAAAAGCTGCCGATATCGACAGCTCCCCTTTAAGAAATTGTTAATAAATTCTTTTCAATCAATTCATCAATTGCAGAACAAATCGCAATTTTAACATGCGAATACGTTAATCCACCTTGCACATATGCAACATACGGTGGTCTAATCGGACCATCAGCAGACAATTCAATACTTGCACCTTGAATAAATGTTCCCGCCGCCATAATTACATCATCTTCATAACCTGGCATATAGTTTGCATACGGAGTAAAATGCGAATTAATTGGAGATGCATATTGAATCGCTTGGCAGAAGGCAATCATACGGTCTTTATCATCAAATTGAACCGATTGAATTAAGTCTGTTCTTGGCGCATTCCACGCTGGTGACGTGTTCATTCCTAACTTTTCTAAAAACGCAGCTGTAAAAATTGCACCTTTCAGCGCTTGTCCTGCAACATGTGGCGCTAAGAAGAACCCTTGATACATTTCTTGCAGACTGTATAAAGACGCTCCAGCTTCCGCACCAATTCCCGGAGACGTTAAACGATATGCACACGCTTCAACATACTGTTCTTTCCCGACAATATAACCACCAGTTTTAACAATTCCGCCGCCCGGGTTTTTAATAAGCGAACCCGCCATTAAATCTGCACCAACATGACATGACTCTTGCTCTTCAATAAACTCGCCATAACAGTTATCTACAAACACAACAACATCAGGTTTAATTTCTTTAACAAACGCGATCATCTCTTTAATTTGAGAAATAGTAAACGATGGACGAGTAGCATAACCTTTCGAACGCTGAATACCGATCATTTTCGTATTATTATGAATCGCCGCTGCAACAGCCTCAAAATCAACAAGCCCAGCACTAGTTAGCGGAACTGCATTGTAACCGATATTATATTCTTTAAATGAACCTACACCTTTCCCACGTACACCAACAATTTCCTCTAACGTATCATACGGTTTCCCAGTGATATACAATAACTCATCTCCCGGGCGTAAAATACCAAATAACGCTGTAGAGATAGCGTGAGTACCTGAAATAATTTGCGGACGAACAAGTCCAGCTTCCGCCCCAAATACATCAGCATACACTTTTTCTAACGTATCACGGCCAATATCATCATAACCATAACCTGTTGTCGGGATAAAATGCGAGTCACTAATTTTATGTTTCCGAAAACTTTCTAATACACGAAACTGATTGCTTTCAATCACTTCATCCGCACGTTTATGTACTTCTGTAATCTGACTCTCTACTTCTTTTACAATTGGAGCAATTTTTTCTCCATTTTTCAAACGATCAAACATTTTTATTTTCTCCTTCTTCCACTAAAAATCTCTTTAATTGCACATTAAGCGATGAATGAGTAAAAATATACCCTGCACAATCATATACAAATTTATCTTCTAGAAACTCCATCTTTGCTAATAGAGTTTCCGTCTTTAAAAGCGTTAACAACTTACCTTCACTCGGAGGGATTTCCACTCGATAACAATCCATTTCTTTCTTCATCTTCGTTTCTATCGCTTCTTTTATACGCAATAAATCACTTTCTTCAAAAGCACTAGTCATTAAGAAATCACTTTTCGGAAACGGAATAAAGTTTTGATGTAATTCATCTTTTTTATTATATAACGTAATAATAGGAATATGGTTAATTTCAAGTTCTGATAATAATCGTTTTACTGTTTTTTCATGCCCTATGTAGTTAGGATCCGCGGAATCAACTACATGTAAAATGACATCTGCTTCCCCCGCTTCTTCCAGTGTCGAACGAAAAGCAGCGATTAATGAAGTGGGTAAATCTTGTATAAAACCAACAGTATCAGTTAGTAATACTGTATAACCAGAAGGTAACGGCATCTTCCTCGTCGTTGGGTCTAATGTTGCAAACAGAAGGTTTTCTTCAAACGTATCAGCTTCCGTTAATCTATTAAACAGTGTCGATTTCCCTGCATTTGTATACCCTATTAACGAAACTTGAAATACTTTATTATCTTTTCTTCTCTCACGATATCTTTTTCGATGTTCCACAACAACTGCAAGTTGTTTCTTTATTTCATCAATACGGGATCGAATATGACGACGATCCGTCTCTAATTTCGTCTCACCTGGTCCTCTCGTTCCAATACCACCACCAAGACGCGATAAGGACAATCCTTGCCCCATAAGACGCGGCATTGTATATTGCAACTGAGCTAATTCTACTTGAAGCTTACCTTCCCTCGACTTCGCACGTTGCGCAAAAATATCCAGTATTAGTTGCGTTCGATCAATTACTCTCGCATTTAATACTGAGGATAAATTCCGAATTTGACTCGGCGTTAATTCATTATTAAATACAATAACATCCGGCTCTAATTCTTCAGTTAACATTGTAAGCTCTTCTAATTTCCCTTTACCTATGTAAGTTGCCGGATGAAACTTTGGTCGTTTTTGCGTTGTTGACACTAACAATTCTGCTCGTGCAGTCTTCGCTAGTGATGCAAGCTCTTTCATGGAATGCATAAATTTTTCATCATCATCTTGTGGCAATTGACAGCCTACTAATATGACTTTTTCTTTTTCTTCCATCAAATATGTTCACTCATCCTTTTCGAAATTTAAACCTTCTAATATAATAGCAGAGGAAGCACATTTCATCTAGTTAGCGGGGGAGAAAATTCATGGCATGGGAGATTTTTAGCATCATAGGCACAATCGCTTTCGCACTAAGCGGAGCCATTGTTGCAATGGAAGAGGATTATGATATTTTCGGGGTGTATATTTTAGGAATGGCAACCGCATTTGGGGGAGGTGCCCTTCGTAATTTATTAATCGGTTATCCGATTGTCGCATTTTGGCAACAAGACATGTTATTCCAAATCGCACTTTTATCAATGACTATTATTTTTCTTTTTCCAAATAAGTTAATTAGACATTGGAAAAAGTGGGAAAATATCACTGACGCTATCGGCTTATCAGCATTTGCTGTACAAGGAGCATTATATGCCCAAAAATTAAATTTACCAATTAGCGCCACAATTGTAGCAGCTGTTTTAACTGGTATCGGCGGCGGTATCATTCGCGATCTTTTAGCCCGCAGAAAACCTCTCGTTCTTCGAGCTGAAGTATATGCCTTTTGGACAATTTTAGCAGGTTTCTTAATTGGCGCTCAAATTATTGTTAGCGATTGGGCTCTTTACATTTTATTCATTTTAATTGTTTGCTTCCGCATGGTTTCTATTCATTACAAATGGCATTTACCGCACAGACGTATCGAAACGAAAGAACGTTCAATGCATAAATAGCAATCTAACCTCTTTACATATCGTAAAGAGGTTTTTCTTTTCTAACGATTTTTTCTTTATATAATGTTTATACTAATTTTTAAAGTGAGGTGAATACAAATGACAAACCACGTTAATAAAGGAGCTCAAAAAAGCTCAGTAAATCAATTCGGGCACGATCCTAATTCAGCACACGAAAAGAGCGCTAAAATGGAACACTTCCATAAAGCACACCAAGAAAAAACAAAAAAAGAGTAAACGAACTTATACACAAAAATCGACGCACAGTTTATGTACTGTGCGTCTCCTCTTCGAGCATCAAATCCATACTCGATATTCCAATTAAATCATTTTTATCATAGGCATCTTCTTGCAACAACCGCATCGCCTGTGTACGAATTGATTTTTCAACAATATTCCGTACATACCGCCCATTACTAAACGATGTAATTTGCGACGAATACTTTACAGCATGTAAATGATCCCTAAATTTCCATTCAGCCTCTTTCGATAACTGATATTCACGCTCTTCATACATTCTTTTCCCAATTTCCAACAACTGATTTACCGAGTAATCCGCAAATTCAATAATAAACGGAAAACGAGATTGCAGCCCTGGATTTAATGAAAGAAAGTGATTCATCTCTCTTGAATATCCAGCTAAAATCAATACAAAACCATGTTGTTTATCTTCCATATGTTTTACAAGCGTATCAATTGCTTCTTTTCCAAAGTCCTTCTCTCCTCCTCGAGCTAAAGAATACGCCTCATCAATAAACAAAATACCTCCCATTGCTTTTTTTATTAAGTCTCTTGTTTTTTGAGCTGTATGGCCGATGTACTCTCCTACAAGATCAGCACGTTCAGCTTCAACCAAGTGGCCTTTCGATAGAATATTCATCTCAAACAGCAATTTTCCTATCATTCTAGCAACAGTTGTCTTCCCTGTACCCGGATTCCCTTTAAACAGCATATGAAGCACTTGCTTCTCAGACTTCAATCCCTTCTCTTGTCTTTTTTTATTCACATAAATCCAAGCATATATTTCTTTTATTATCTTTTTTATATCATCCATCCCAACAAGCTTCCCCATCTCTTCTTCAATTCTCTGCAGCATTTCATGTTTAATTGTAGTTTCATTTGAAATTACCGTTTTATTTTCTGCGGCTGGCAAAGAAATTTTCTTTCGATGGTTTAACACAATATTAATTTGATTGTTGTTTTTCTTTCGCATCGATTGTTCCATACAATCACCTCATTTTATCCACTCACCAAATATTATTATTCCTGTCCCCCTTGTAAATGCCTATTTTCAGAAAAGTTTGCTATAATATAAGAAATAATTAAGGTGGTGGGACTATGGAGACAACGGAATTCCATGATACAATACAAGCCTTTTCTATTTTTTTATTGAATAAAGGCCGAAAACCCTCAACTATTAAACGTTATGTTTATGACGTTGAAGACTTCGGACATTGGTTAGAAAAAAACAAAAAGCTCCCTTCCAGTAATATATGGGCTACACTTTGTACAAAAGACTACGAAGATTACTTTTCCGATTTAAAAACGAATCGACATTACTCAGAAAAAACGATGCATCGTGTATTTATTGTACTAAATAGAATGCATCATTTTCTAAACATTCCTAATCCATTGAAAAATATGGAGATATCTATTCAACCAGACCGTACACTTCGTAACGAAGATTTCATTTCACCTGATGAAGAAAAAAGGTTAAAGTATATAGTCACTTCATTAGAAGGACTTTCAGAAAAACAACTTCCTGTGCGCCCCTTATTAATGGATCGCAATATTGCTATTTTAAATCTATTGATTGACTACGGTTTATCCTTACAGGAACTTACAGCATTAACAATGCATCACGTTCACTTTGAAACTAACACATTATCAATCCCAGCAACCGCAGGTGTAGAAAGAACAATTACATTAGCAAAAGAAGACAAAAAACAACTATATAATTATTACAAAAGCATCCCGGAACCAGTTCGTCCTAAATACCATAGTGATGATCCATTATTTGTCGCATTCGATTTTAACCGTGGAACATACAGGTGGGTATATGAAAATGATGCACCAAAGGCATTAACGGAAATTGCTATACAAAAAATGATTCGCCTCGAAGTGGCTAGAGCCAATTTACGCAAAGGAATTTCAGGACAACATTTTCGTAACACCTATATTTTAAACTTAATAAAAAAAGAAACTCCTGAATCAGAAATTATAAAACTCGCTGGATTCAAATCAAAAATTTCATTAAAGCGATATTATCAATACGCAGAAAATAGAAAAAACGCCTTATTGTAAGGCGTTTTTTCTATTTTTTCTTTAAACAAACGATTTTACTATGACCATTTAACTAATTTCTGCATCTACTATGATGAGTTTCGTTCACATTTTCGTGAGAAAGGAGAGATTTAATGTCTCGTTATAACGACAATCAAAACAAATTCTCCAAACCATGCTTTCCAAGTAGCGCCGGACGAATCCCAAATACTCCATCAATCCCAATTACTAAAGCTCAACTTAGAACATTTCGTGCGATTATTATTGATTTAACAAAAATAATCCCAACACTTTTCGCAAATCCATCTCCCCAAAATATTGAAGATCTAATCGATACATTGAACCTACTGAGTAAATTTATTTGTTCACTAGACGCTACTTCCTCCCTGAAAGCACAAGGGTTAGCTATCATTAAAAACTTAATAACTATATTAAGAAATCCAACCTTTGTAGCAAGCGCTGTATTTATTGAGCTTCAAAATCTCATTAACTATTTACTATACATTACAAAATTATTCCGAATTGACCCTTGCACACTTCAAGAACTTCTTAAATTAATAGCAGCATTACAAACTGCTCTAGTTAATTCTGCTTCGTTCATTCAAGGACCTACCGGACCTACTGGACCAGCAGGCGCTACTGGCGCTACCGGACCTCGAGGTAACACGGGCGCTACCGGTGCCACTGGACCTCGAGGTAACACGGGCGCTACTGGCGCTACTGGACCTCAAGGTGTTCAAGGTAACACGGGTGCTACCGGTGCCACTGGACCTCGAGGTAACACGGGCGCTACTGGCGCTACCGGACCTCGAGGTAACACGGGCGCTACTGGCGCTACCGGTGCCACTGGACCTCAAGGTAACACGGGCGCTACTGGCGCTACCGGTGCCACTGGACCTCGAGGTAACACGGGCGCTACCGGCGCTACTGGACCTCAAGGTAACACGGGCGCTACT